>JBGXSA010000069.1:0-109208 GCA_041811915.1 Moraxella sp.
CATCAATTCCTGTGCCTAAGCCTGTGAGACTTTGTGCATTTTCATCTAATAACAATCCTGCTAAAGCCGAACTTGCTGTGGTATTACCAATGCCCATTTCCCCTGCAATATAAATATCTACCCCCTGTTCTACAGCTTTTTCAACGCTATATTTACCAATTTCTAGGGCTTTTTGGCATTGTTCGGCACTCATGGCAGGTTGTTCCAAAAAGTTTTTGGTTTGTGGAGCAATGTGAAATTGTTCCACACCGTCCACCGCATAAGGCTCTCCCACCGAACCACAATCAATCACTTGACTTATCGCACCATAATGGCGTGCCATCACACTAATACACGCACCTCCTGTCGCAAAATTATAAAGCATTTGCCGAGTTACCGCCTGTGGATAGGCAGATACTCCAGCATTAGCGATACCGTGGTCGCCTGCAAAGGTACAAATATAAAGCTGTTTTGCTGTTGGACACACCTTGCCTTGCATACCTGCTAATTGGGTTACCACCTCTTCCATTTGCCCTAATGCCCCTGTTGGCTTGGTTAATTGGTTTTGGCGGTCGTAAGCCCCGTTGCGTGCGGTTTGGTTGATTGGTTTAATAGGGTTTAAATACCACATGATTTTTTCCTTTTAATGATAAATATTGTCAAATTATAATCAATTTTTAAACAGTTTTTAACCCTTTAACACCATCGGCAACCCCGCCACACAAAACACTACTTTATCTGCCATTTGAGCGATGGTTTGGTGCAGCCATCCGCTTTCATCCACAAATTGTCGTGTGAGCCTACCCATAGGCACAACGCCAAGCCCTGTTTCATTACTCACTAAAATCACGGTGGCACGGGTTTTTTGAATCTTGTCTAAAAATTCATTTTTATGTATTTGAAATTGCTCATCATCTTGGCATAATAAATTAGACAGCCACAGCGTCAAGCAATCTACCAAAATCACGCTTTGCTCATCGTTATATTGAGCGAAAATTTTGGCTAAATCATATTGCTCTTCTATCGTTTGCCAATGCTTTGGTCGGCTTTGTTGATGATGTTCAATGCGTTGTATCATTTCATCATCATATCGCCCTGCGGTTGCTACATAGATGATGCGTTTGCCTTGTTGTTCATAGTCTTTGGCAAGCTGTTCGGCATGGCGGGATTTGCCCGAGCGTGCACCACCTAAGATAAAATAAATCATGCAATATCCCTTTTATTTTAATCTGATTTCATGCTGATTATACAGTTTGCCTTGTAAATCTGTCGCATCAAAGGTCGCAAACATCAAGCGATTGACAGGGATGTCCAGTGCTGTCGTTGCCACGCTGTTTAAGCGGTTTATCACAGCATCATATTCAAAGGCGTGGCGATACAATCCCAAAGTAATATGCGGTGTATAAGTCAGTGGTGCGATTTCTTGATGATGATTGCCAAGATGTTGGCGAATGTGCATCAAGGCAGGATGCATCTTGACACCCACATAGGCACAATTAATAAAACTGCCCAAACTCTGCGTCGTCAGATGAAATCTGGATAACTGCAACCTTTGCAACTCATTGATTTGCTTGGTTAAAATACACTCATCAAAGTCATCATCATACTGACAATTATCCACATAAAAGCCATTGACAAACAGCGTGATATGCCACTGACGGCGATAATTATCTGCAAACAGCTCGCCAAGCTCATCACGCAATCTTTGGCAATATATCGCCACCTTATCATCATCAATCGGGATATACCACACGCCATAAAACAAACGCCCCTTATGCCAATCAGAATAATCTGTCTGCATAAGGGGCGCAAGCTGTTGATTGTGCGTTTGCATTATGATTGCAACAGCTCATCGCTGGCGATCTTGATGACACCTTTGGCTGTCATATCCGACCATGCCTGTGCCAAACTGCCATTGACATCAATGCCTCGGCACGCGTCCGCCACCACCACGCATTCAAACCCCAAATCCACCGCATCCATCGCCGTCCACGCCACACAAAAGTCCGTAGCCAACCCAGCAACAAACACACGGCGAATGCCCTTGTCTTTTAAATAACCCGACAAGCCTGTGTTGGTCGCTCTGTCCGCCTCCAAAAATGCCGAATAACTGTCAATATTGGGGTTGCAGCCTTTGCGGATAATAAGCTGCGCCATGGGCGTGCACAAATCTGGGTGAAAATCAGCGCCTGATGTGCCTTGCACGCAGTGATCAGGCCACAACACCTGCTCACCATAAGACAAATCAATGGTATCATAAGCCATCTTATCAAAATGATTGCTGGCAAAAGAGGTGTGATTGATGGGGTGAAAATCTTGAGTCAGCACCACATGGGTAAATTTCGTCATCAATACATTGATGAGTGGTACAATCCTATCAGCGTCAGGCACCGCAAGCGCGCCATTCAAACAAAAATCATTTTGCACATCCACCACAAGCAGCACATCAGTTTTGTCCAATGTCATATTTTCATATTCCTAATAGTTATATCAATAAAAAAGTGCACATTATACTCATGAGACCAGCCGAATACAAGCCAAGATAAGCTTATAGTGCGCTTAAGATGAGCTTGCACGGTGCATGAAGACTGGCACAAACCCATCTTATCCATCATCATTTGGTCATCATCAAGGTTTAAAATCACGATAAGATTTGACATCCTCTGTCAATTCATTGATTTTTGTAATCAGTGGCAAAGCTTGCCCTGCCAATGATTTGGCTTGTGCCAAAGACACCAAAGCACCCTCAAACTGCCCACGCCACATCTGTTTATTGGCTCTGGCGTACAGCGCATGCGCGGTGAAAGTATCCTTTAAGTGTGGTTGCTGTCTGGCCTGCACTTCATAACCACGCTGCAACAAATCCCACACCACCAAATCATGGCGAACAGCACTTAAGGGGATTAATAATTGAATGGCGCGCGCAGCATCATCGGCATAAATCAAGCTGTCTGCCAAATACACAGTCAAATCGCGCCGCTCTGGATAAATCGCATGGCAAGCAGACAGCACTTGGGCTGCTGTTTTAAAATCGCCTTTTTCATACAAAATATGCCCCTCGGTGATGCAATACAAAGGCTCTGATTGCAGCGTTTTATCCACACCATCAAAGACATTTTGCGCCTCATTAAAGCGCCGCTTATCTGCCAAATATGCGCTATAAGCCAATTTTGCGCCTTGGCTGACTTTGCTGGCTTGCTTGAGCTCTTCTTCGCTGGCGTAATTCAAATAACGCACGCGCCACAGCAACAAATCAAACAGCATTTTTTGACGCACTTGACTGTGGCTGGTTGGTACAGGGTACTGACTTGCACGACTGCTCGCCTCCGACAGTCGCTCAAGGGTAAATGGGTGCGACTGAGCAAAACTTGGCAGATAGCTTGATTTGTGCTGATTGAGCTTGATTTTTTGTTGCAAAGTATCAAAAAATCTTGGCATGGCGCGCGCATCATAGCCCGCCGCTGACAATATCTGCATACCCACTCTGTCTGCCTCTCGTTCATGCGCGCGGCTGTTTTTGGCTTGAGATTCCATGCTCAATGTCTGACTGCCAATCATCATCGCTGCCGCTGCATCACCACTGGCTGAAGACGCCGCAATCGCCGCAAGCAGTCCACCGATTTGCATTGCCATAAGCTTGCCCTTATCCTCCGATGAGCGCTCATAATGACGCAAGCTTAGATGAGCAATCTCATGCGCAAGCACACTTGCCACCTCATCCATGCTCTCAGCTGCACTGATGACACCTGCATTGATACCAATCAAACCACCAGGCACAGCAAATGCATTGATATTATTATCTTTAATTATGACCACAGACAACAAATCTTGGCGTTTGGCGTGCGCATTCATATCGGCGCTCATCTCATGAATCACTTGCACCACCCACGGATCCACGATCTGCGGCAAAGCCTGATTCATCTGCTGCAAAGAATAATTGGCAATGGCGCGATTATAATAACTGTCCGTCACATAATCACCCGCATAACGCACAGACATCTCGTTATTTTTGGTGGAATCAGCGCCATACAACGACAAAATATCACTGCTGTGCGCATCATTGCCCATCGTCACACTTGGCAGCATTGCCGCCACAAGCGCAGTGAGCATACATATTTTAGACAGTGATGTCATGCAGCGTTTTGGCTGCTTTTTTGAGCAATGATTATAAATCAGCATATCAATGATTATCGCGTCATTAGGTTTTTTAAGGTGATGATTAGACGGCTATTGAGTTTGTTCGCTTTGTTCGTTGCGCGCGTCAATCTCGCTCATGGGCGTCGCTGGCACAAATTGCGGTTGATTGACATCTGTGCCGCGTGCCGCGTGTTCTTGTTTTAAGGATTTGGCAACCTCTGGCGGCATATAGTTTTCGTCATGTTTGGCAAGCACCTCACTTGCCACAAACGTGCCTTGCTCCAGCTGTCCTGTTGCCACCACACCAGAATTTTCTGCAAACAAATCTGGCAACACCCCACGATAAGTCACAGGCGTCACTGCCTTATAATCAGTGATTTGAAACTGGATATTCAGTGGGTCGCTGGCATCGCGCTTGACACTGCCTGCCACCACCATACCGCCTGCGCGAATGCGCTTACCTTCGGGCGCTTGCCCTGCTTGTATTGCTGTTGGGTCAAAATAATAATCCGTTTGCTGACCGATGGCATAGATGATGAGCGCCACCGCCAAGATGGCGCCAAACAATGTGGCAATTACCCACATCAGCTTTTTTTGACGTGCAGGATTCATAACTTCTCCCAATTATTGCTACAGCAAATACGCTTTAAGATGATTTTGACTCATCACAAAGATTTTTTGATGTGGTTGTTTGCTTCGCGCGCTTGATAGCGCCGAATCTCTTGCAAAGCTTGTTTGCGTGATTTGATGGTCATGCCAATGCCAATCAGCACACAAAACAGCACAATGGCATAGCAAGACCACACATAAATGCCATGCTCACCCATCGCAAAAAATTCAGCCATCGTCTTAAATTGTATGCTCATCTCAATTACTCATCGTCTTATTTGTCTAGCCATGATTTTACCCATGCTTTGTTGTATTCGCGGCGCAAAATCAATGTATTGGTGCGGTAAATGGCAAGCGCTGCTGCCAGACAGTACCCACCCAAAATCATCAAAAGCAAAGGAATCCACATCTCCGCTGGCATTTTTGGTTTTTCGGTCAGTGTAAAGGTCGCGCCTTGATGCAGCGTATTCCACCACTCCACAGAATACTTAATGATTGGCAAATTCACCACACCAATGATGGACAAAATGGCGGCAGCGCGCCCACGGTTGTTACTGTGTTCAAAGGCAGCAAACAGCGCCATCACCCCTGCATACAAAAACGCCAAAATCAGCATGGACGTCAGCCGCGCATCCCACACCCAAAAAGTCCCCCATGTTGGTCTTGCCCATATCGCACCAGTCAATAAACTCAGCACACACGCCACAAAACCAATGGGTGCGATAGCTTGCGCAACCAGATTTGCTGTTTTGATTTTCCACACCAAAAAAATCACCCCAAGCACGCCCATCGCAAAATAAATACTCATGGCAAGACTTGCTGTTGGCACATGAATAAAAATAATGCGATAGCTGTTGCCTTGTAGGTAATCAATAGGCGCAAAAGCAAGCCCCCAAATCGTGCCCACCGACAACAACAAAAATGCAACAAAGGATAAATATTTAACCCACGGTGAAAAAATGCGAAAAAATGGCTCAGCGCCCACAGTCGTCAAAAACAACTGCCAAAGTCTGCCAAAAAAAGAAGGGGAATTGGATGAAGATGATGGGCTTGTCATAATGCATTGCTATGAAATTTTTGCGCATTATAACACAGTTTTTGACCCATCAACAGTCTAGAGACTTGAATCACTTAAGGATTATCTATCCATCAGTCCATCAGCGCCATGTTTATGGTCAATTTAAGTTATGAACGCAAATTTGACTCATTTCATCTGCCAAACTACAACTCATCGGTTCAGACACAGCTCAATCATCACAACACACGCCATTAAGCCATGCGCATCTAACAAGAATGCACAACCACCAAACCAGCTGTCAAGCCAAATACTAAGCTAAATATCAAGCCAAATACTAAGCCACAAACGTAAAAAAGACCGCCTTAAAAGCAGTCTTTTATTACTCATATATGGTGGGGTCGGAGAGACTCGAACTCTCACGGGTCGCCCCGCTGGAACCTAAATCCAGTGCGTCTACCAATTTCGCCACGACCCCAGATTCATCATCAGATAATGCCTTTGCTTGGCTGTATCGTTGATGGTTAGCTATTATAGTCATTTTTTTTTATTTGGCAAGTGTTTTTTTAAAAAATTTTATTTTTAACACTCATCAAACCAAAGCAACTAAATAAAAGTGACTTCATCAGCACATCTTCGGCACATAACATATCTACTACCGTTGCTACCTTCCGGTCCTGGCGGGGTTCGCAGTATATTATTGCGAAGCTACCGATGAAGCCGTGGATTATTATACAGCATAATCCTTGAATTGCAAGTTTTTTATGAATTTTTTGTATCTCCTGTCATCATAATGCCAAAATCCGTCCATCATCGCACAACATTTGCTACAAAATACTACCAAATCCACATTTAAAATCAAAAATCAATTTGATATGATAATTTGACATGATATCATTCATATTATTGACACATATCATTAAGCATCATTAAAAGGTTGGATTAAAAAAGAAAAGGTTGGATTAATAAAAGGTTGAACTAAACAGTCAAATGATTACAGGCACATCATTTAATCACCCTTTATAATCCAGTTAAATTCATACACTTTTTTAATGCAAATACTTTGTTAACTTCGCCACTTTTGTAGATACATTTTTTTGTAGATACATTTTTGTAGCTAAATTTGTAGGTAAAAATTATGTCAAACTTAAAAACCCTTTTGCCAATCGGTCTAATGCTTTGTGCTTGCTTGACAGGCGCCGCCCATGCCAATGGCACAGAATACAACAACGGTCTTATTAATTTTGATGTATCCACCAAGCGCCAAGTTGCCAATGATGAGGCGGTGGCGCGCCTAACCAAAACCGCTCAAGCCAAAACCGCCAAGGCGCTGGCAAATGAAATTACCCCTGCCATCAATCAGGCTTTGAGCATCGCCAAGCAATACCCCAACATCAAGGTTGAAAGCTCCTACCAAAACAGCTATCCAACCTATGACAATAACGGCAAAATCAAGGGTTTTACAGGCTCATCATCATTGTCTTTGACAAGCAACAACACCGAAGAGCTGTCCGAGCTCATCGGCAAGCTGCAGCCCATTTTGGTGCTGGATGATTTGAATTTTAGAGTCTCTGATGAACTGCGCCGCCAAGTGGAAAATGAGCTGATGATAGAGGCAACCCATCAATTTCAAAATAAAGCGCGCGCACTGACATCTGCTTGGGGCGCCAAAGACTACAAACTCATCAATGCGCAAATGAACTCAAGCAACAACTTCAAGCGCAGCTATGGGATTGCCATGATGGATGCAGTTGCCGAATCGGTTGCAGCTGCACCTCAATTTGAGGCGGGTGACAGCGACATCAACTACACCATCAATGGGCAAATTGCTTTGATTTATTGATTTAAAAGATGTTAAAATTTAAAAGATGTCAAAAAAGTCATTGCCTACAAACCTGTCAGCAATGACGCATTCGTAGAATAAGCGTATTTATAAAATAAGCACAGTTTGGCATGATGCTCAAACAATCACACAACTATCAACACAACTATCAACAAGGCAAACTTATGACACACCGCAAATCATCCATTGTCTGCCTATCTATGGCAATGCTCGCTTTATCCATGAACGCCACCGCCGAAGAAAGTCCTGCCGTAGCTAGCAACACCAACCAAACCACCAAAGCCAGTTTTGATGTCGCAAGCCACATCAAAGACGTCAATAATGCCGTATGGTCAGAAAACATGAAAGTCAATAATGCCATGACGGTCAAAATGCAGGTATTATTGGATTGGAATAACGCCAACGTTGGTCCAATTGATGGTGGCTGGGGTGCCAACAGCAAACAGGCTTTGCAAAATTTTCAAAAAATCAGCGGACTTACCGTCACAGGTCGCATGGATGCTGATACTTGGCAGGCGCTGAACAGCACGATTGACAGCAGCAAGCCCATCCTCACCACCTACACCATCTCAAAACAAGATACCGCCATTGATGTGCGTGCATTGCCAGCAGGTTTTGCTGCCCAAGCCAAGCAAAAATCTTTGCCTTATCAAAGCGTTGCCGAGATGTTGGCAGAGCGCTTTCACATGGACATCGCCTACATCAAAAAACTCAATCCCAACAAAAAATTTGAAGCAGGTGATGTGATTTATGTGGTCAATCAGCCATACGAATTAACCCAAAGCATTGACAAAATCATCGCAGTAGAAGCCGACAAAACCGTCTATGCTTATAATAACGACACCCTTGTTGCAAGCTATCCTGCCACCATCGGCAACACCCAAAAAGCAGCGCCGATTGGCAATCACACGCTTGTTAACAAAATTGAAAACCCTTGGTACAAGGCAACCGTAACCAACAATGGCAAAGAAATCTCGTATATGCTGCCACCAGGTGCCAACAATCCAATCGGCGTGCTTTGGCTTGGCTTATCAAAGCCATCTTGCGGCATCAGCGGCATGGAACTGCCTGAAATCGTAGGACGCAAAGATGCGACTGGCTGCATCAAACTCACCAATTGGGACGTACAAGAAGTCGCCAAAAACACAAGCGACAAGGCGCAAGTTGAAATTCGCTGATGCGCGCCCCAAAATTACCATCTTGAATAAACCAAATCCCAAGTTTTGCACTTGGGATTTGTTATTTGCAACTTGTTTATTTTATGAATATTTGATTGTTTTATATTGGATTGTCAGTCATAAAACATCAAACAAAGTCACCAACAGCAAGCACATCAGCACACAACCATCAGCGCATGGTTACAAACTCCTCAGAGCCTGTTGGGTGAATGGCGACTGTATTGTCAAAATCTTTTTTGGTTGCGCCCATTTTGATGGCGACCGCAAAGCCTTGAATCATCTCATCCACACCAAACCCAATGCCATGCAGTCCGATGATTTTTTCCTCAGCGCCCAAGCACACAAGCTTCATGCGGCACGGCTGACGGTGAGCGGTGACCGCGCTGTACATCGGCGTGAATGATGAATGATAGACTTTTATTTGCGCTTCGCCATGCGCTTTGATGGCAGCACTTTGCGTCATGCCAATGGTGCCAATCGGCGGATGACTAAACACAACCGTTGGTATCAAATCATAATCCAAATGCTCATCAGGCTTATTATTAAACAATCTTTCGGACAATCTGCGACCTGCCGCCACCGCCACAGGCGTCAAAGCAACGCCATTTTCAATGATGTCGCCTACCGCATAAATGCCTGAAACGTTGGTGTTTTGAAATTTATCCACCTTGACAAAGCCTTTGTCATTCATCGCCACGCCAACAGACTCTAGCCCAATCTCATCTGTAGCAGGCGCGCGCCCAATCGCCCACACCAAGCAATCCACCGTCAAAATGTCATCGCTGTCATTAAAATGAATGTCAAGACTGCCATCATCATTTTTGACAACCTTGGCGATGGTGGTGGATGTATGAAAACAAATGCCCTCATTGGTCATCACATCCACAAGCACATCCACAATGTCCTCATCAAAATCACGCAAAGGCTTTTGTTGGCGCAATATCAAATGTGTTTGCGCACCCAAACTATTAAACACCCCTGCAATTTCAACACCAATATAACCACCGCCCACAACCGCCAAACGCTTGGGCAAGTCAGTCAAATCAAATACGCCGTCCGAATCAATGCCATATTCTTGACCTTCAATGTCTGGTCTTTGAGGGCGACCGCCCGTGGCGATGACAATATGATCGGCAGTGATGGTTTTTGTAGAGCCGTCGGTCAGCTGCACCTCAACGGTATTTTTGTCAATCAATTTGGCAAACCCTTGAATAACATCCACTTGGTTTTTTTCAAAGCCGCGCTGATACGAGCCATGCACGCGCTCAATATAAGCATTGCGCGATGCCACAAGCGTGCCATAATCAAAGCGATTAACCGTTACATCAAAGCCATAATCAGGCGCATAAAGTTTAATCGCTTCTGCAATTTGCGCGCCATGCCACATGATTTTTTTGGGCACACAGCCCACATTCACACAAGTACCGCCAATGTGCCTTGCCTCAATGATTGCGCATTTTTTGCCATAACTTGCCGCGCGATTGATGGAGGAAATACCGCCAGAGCCGCCACCGATGGCAATATAATCATAATGACTTGTCATAATTTATCCTTAAGATTGGTACAATTAGATTGGTATAATTTTGATATTTTAGCAAATTTTTTTTGGATTTAGGAATATATCATACCAAATCTTAAATTAACATTTATTGATAAACAAAAAAACACCAAGCTTAATCATAAACTTGGTGTCAAATGCCTTGATTTGAATATCAAAATCAAATCAATACAAAATTACAGCTTGCTAATCAGCTCAGGCACAGCGCTTGCGATGTCTGCTTGCAAGAAATAATCAGCAACTTGCGAAATCGGCGCTTCTGGATCGTTATTAATCGCCACGATGGTTTTGGAGTCTTTCATACCTGCCAAATGCTGAATCGCACCTGAAATGCCCACCGCGATATACAGATTGGGCGCAACAATCTTACCTGTTTGACCCACCTGCAAATCATTTGGTGCCCAGCCTGCATCCACCACAGCACGGCTTGCGCCAACGGCTGCGCCAAGCTTGTCTGCCAAAGGCTCAATGTAGGTTTTCATGCCATCTGCGCTACCGATACCACGACCACCAGACACCACAATCTCCGCAGAACCCAAATCAGGGCGATCGGACGTTGCCAATTGTTCGCCGACAAATTTTGATTTGCCAAAATCTGTTGCTGTACCAATACTTTCAATGCTGGCAGAGCCTGTTGTGTCAGCCAAATCAAAGGACGAGGGACGCACGCTCACCAAAATAATAGACTCGCTCACCTTGACAGTTGCAAATGCGTTACCTGCATAGATTGGACGCACAAAAGTATTGGCATCCACCACCTCACTGATGTCAGACACCATATTGACATCAAGCAATGCTGCTACGCGTGGCAAGAAGTTTTTGCCTGTGGTGCTGGCAGCCGCCAAAATATGGCTATAACCAGACGACAGCTCTTTGACAAGCTCGGCAATATTTTCTGCCAATTGATTATCATAAACCGCATTATCAGCAAGCAAAACTTTGGTTACACCTGAGATTTTGGCAGCTTCATCAGCCGCCGCTTGACAGCCGCTGCCAGCCACAAGCACATGAATGTCTGCGCCAATTTTTTGCGCCGCTGTAACCACAGCGCGGGTTGCAGGTTTTAAGCTTTTGTTATCGTGTTCAGCATAAACTAAAATCGCCATTATTATTCTCCTTTTGTGATTGTATTAGATGACTTTGGCTTCATTTTTCAATTTATCAATCAACTCATCCACAGATGATACCTTGATGCCTGCACTGCGTTCTTTTGGTGCAGATACTTTCACCGTTTGAACTTTGGCCGTCATGTCCACGCCAAAATCGGATGGTTTTTTGGTATCCAATGGTTTTTTCTTGGCAGCCATGATGTTGGGCAGTTTGGCAAAACGTGGCTCATTTAGACGCAAATCTGTTGTAACCACTGCAGGCAGCGCCACCTCAACTGTCTGTAAACCGCCGTCCACCTCACGAGTCACGTTCAATTTGTCACCCGCCACCTCAACTTTGGAGGCAAAAGTGGCTTGTGGCGCATTCATCAAAGCCGCCAACATTTGCCCTGTTTGATTGTTGTCATCGTCGATGGCTTGCTTGCCCAGCAGAACAATTTGTGCGCCTTCTGCCTCTGCCACCCCTTTTAAAATTTTGGCAACTTGCAATGGATAGGCTTTTTCTTCTGTTTCAACCAAAATTGCACGGTCAGCACCCAATGCCAAAGCCGCTCTTAATTGCTCTTGGGCAACGCTTGCGCCAACAGTCACCACAACAACCTCGCTCACCGCGCCTTTTTCTTTGAGACGAATCGCCTCTTCAACCGCAATTTCGCAAAATGGATTGATTGCCATTTTTGCATTTGCCAAATCAACAGCGCTTTCGTCTGCCTTGACGCGCACTTTTACGTTGGGGTCAATCACACGTTTAATTGCAACTAATGCTTTCATAATCGTCCTCTCTGGATTAATAACTATTTTGTCAAAATTTGACAAGTCATAAAAACACCCTAACTATAATTTTATTAGCCTTTATCGTCAAGACGATAAATGTAAACAGAAGCAAGAATAGTGTGACCAATGGGTCATTTTAAATCTTTAACCAACAAAAAAGACGGCACATACCGTCTTTTTAAATCATCAACAAAACATCTGTCTTGTGCGATTATGCGATTTCAATTTGCTCAGCTTGTGGACCTTTTGGACCCTCACCCAACAAAAATGATACGCGCTGACCTTCTTTGAGTGTTTTAAAACCTTCAGCTTGAATCGCGCTAAAGTGTGCAAACACATCTTGACCACCGTTTTCTTGTGCAATAAAACCGAAGCCTTTTGCGTCATTAAACCATTTTACGGTGCCAAATACTTTTTGTGACATAGTCAATTCCTCAATAAATAATAAACATGGCAAAAGCCACTCGTTAATTCATGTCTAGCTTTTGAACTAACTGACAATTGACACGTACAGTACGCGAAAGGCATTGACGATTAATCACAAACAACAACAGGCATAAATTATGACTATTTTAGCAAATTTCCGAATAAAAAGCACTCTTTATTTTTAGTAATTTACGACGTAAACCTACAATGCGCTTTGCATCAAAGAAAAATTAGTCACATCAACAAACAACACAACAGCGCACAACACAAAAAACGCCACAGAAAACGATTGGCAAAAATCCAAATACCGCTTATCAAACACAATGTCTTCAGGCGTTGTTGGTATTTCTCCACCATTCATGGTGCGCGCAGCATACACCCAAGCGCTGACGGTATAAATGGCATAAGCCACAGGAATGCTCATCACAATGCTATAAAAGCTCAAAAAATACATCGCAACCGCAGAAATCACCACCCAAGCGGTGTCCAACATGGACAACACATAAAAAATCGGCGTATCGGGCAATTTGCCATTATTTTTTTTAAGAATCGTATTTTGTATCCAAATCGCTACTGCAACCAAAGCACTCAAGGCCACATAAGCCACTTGCCAATTAATCTCAAAAGTCACTGTCACTCACAATATTTAATCAATTATTGTTCATCAAATCGCCATGCTGTACCTAATGCTACAATTAATGTTTGGCGCCATTTTGGCATCACGCCAAAAGATTTGATGTCATTTGATGCGCCAATGTCTGTGTTTTTTTAACAATCGCGCGCAACCAACTATTATGCCTTTTTTTGATAAAAAAATCCACCCGCACCGCTTAAAAACAAGGCAAAGGTAAGAGCAAACAAAAAGACAGCAACGCATTGTTACTGTCTTTTTGAGATTAAGCTTTTTGTTAAGCATTGGCTTTAACTCAGCTATCAATTTTAGCTTATACTAAAATTAGAAACGATAAGTTGCGCCAATCTTAACAATAGGGAACCAATTTGAGTATTCTTTATCTTCAATATCACGCTCGGCTTGATCAGCAATTGCGCGTTTGGTGGTTGTAGTACCATCAGTTGCTGTAACAATACCACGTTCTTCAGCAATAATGTTAGCATCTGCTTTACCTAAGTAAGTTGCACCAATTTCACCAAATACACCCCAATGATTATTGATGTTTGGACGGAAACCAATCGTCAAATAAGGAGCAAGCTTATTGCGATATTCTAAATTACCCGCCAATACCCCTACATCTGCTTGCGCATATTCTTTACCGCCAACACGATATACACCTTGATCATAAGAATTTGCGCGCACTTTGATTTCATTATCAGGAACAATCACACCTGCACCAACGGTAAACCAGTTTGCCGCAGGGCGCATTTGTACACCAAGGTATGGGTTGGAAAAATCAGTTTCCACTTGGTAGTTTACACCATTAGCATCAAAATTATCGTTGATGGCTTCAGCAATGTTACCACCAGCCCAACCTGCTTGGATTTCGGTTGTGTCGTTTACTGCCCATGCAATGTTAGCACCATAACCCAAAGAACCTACCTCAAGGCTAACAGCAGCAGGGTTGGTGATGGTTGAAAAAATAGTACGAGTACCATCAACAACAGTGCCAGCAGTGTTGGTAACAACGTTTGCCATGGCAGTTGATGAAATCATAGTAGCGATTGCTAATGCACTCAATTTAACAGCTTTCATAAAGTTCTCCTAAAGTAATCACAAGATAATTCTTGTCGTTTGCTGTAGTTAGACTCATTAAAAACGATTTTGACCGTTTTGTCATTATCTAATTCGCACTTTTTTGTACTAATGTGTAACTTATGCAAGTTTTGTGTAATTTTAATCAAAATTTATTAAAAAATATAATAAACCCAACCGAATAATTACACCATAATCGCAAAACCACACAATAATTAGCCAATGATTTTACTGTAATATGCGAAGTACAACGCAGTTATTTTAACACAAAACTGCAATAATGAACAACATTTCATGTTGTATTTTCTGCATAAACTGGATTGATTTAATTTTTTAACAACAATCAAGATTGATTTGTTGCTTATTTGGACTTTGAATTTGGACTTTTTGAATTTATTGCTGATGATGGCAATTTTGCAATCATCACAATTACCCAATATCATGCCAACATTCACAATATCAACACGAATACATCCATAAACAACACATCAATCACCGATTGTCCATCATTACAAGCCTTTAATGACACAAAAGCTTGTAATGACAACACCGCAAATTGCGGCATTGTCATAAAGTTTTGGTCATAAAGTCTTGCTATGGATTTAGCATCTGTAAATCAGCGCCGACGATTAAACCTCTGGATGTCCTTTTGGTGGCATTTTGTCAGCGACGCAGTTGTATTGATAGTCTGCAGCATTAACCGTGACAGTCAATACGCCTTCATTACCATTGGCGTGCCATTCATAAAGGCTGGCAGGGTTGGTGTCGTTGACATAGCGATTGCCAGAGCCTGAAACTGCAAGCTTCATCTCAACATCAGCACGTTGCAATCCCAACTGAGGCGCTGTGATGTTTACAAGCGCTGTGTCCGCTTTTGGATTGTATTTGGCAACAACAAGCGCAGATTTGCTAGCGTCCACTGCGTTTTCACATTGATAGACGTGTGGATGGTCGCCATGTTTTTTGCGCTTCATATCGCCTTTGTCATGATTGACAACAGTTTTGGAATCATGAACTGGCTTGGTGTTGTTTGTTGTACAACCAACCATAGCAACCGCTGCTGCCATCGCAACTAATGCAAATTTTTTCATCATACACCTCAAAATAATAATTCAAAAAAATAATATCACCAAAAACCACATTGCTTTTGATGATATTATTATAATGCAAATTTTTTATTTTAAATATAATAATTGCGTTAAAATTACTAAAGTTTTGTCATTAATTTTTGGTGATTTTACCAAAATTGTAACAAAATATGTATTTTTAACCAATTTATATTTAACTTGGCTTTATGGCATGACGCCAAGCAATAAAGGCTTATGAATTGCTCAAAAAGCCTGTCTCTTCACTCTTGGTCAATGTGGGATGATCCGCATCCGCAATGCAGCGGCGCAAAATCAAATAACCAGCAACCCCAGAAATGATTGAGCCGATGATGATGCCAAGTCTTGGATCAAACGCCTCTGGAATACCACCAAACGCCAAACCCGAGATAAACAAACTCATCGTAAAACCAATGCCACACAGCAGCGATGCGCCATAAATTTGCATCATGGTCACACCCTTGGGCAGTCCTGCCCATTTGCATTTGATGGCGATGACTGTTGCTGCCATCACGCCAATTTGCTTACCCAAAAACAGTCCCAAGGCAATGCCAAGCGGCACAGAATGCAACAAGCTGCCCATGCTCGCACCTGCCAAAGAAATTCCTGCATTGGCAAAGGCAAATAACGGCAACACGCCAAAAGCGACCGTGTTGTGCAAATCGTGCTCAAGCTCCTCCAAAGGCGAATGCTCGGGGTCGGATTTGTCAGTCAATGGAATAAAAAATGCCAATATCACGCCTGCTAAGGTTGCGTGCACACCAGACTTTAGTAACGCCGCCCACATGACAAGCCCAATCAGCAAATAAGGCGTCAAGCGAACAACATTCATGCGATTCAAAAGCCACAAAAAAGGCAAACAAACAAGCGCAATGCCCAGCGAAATCAGCGACAAATCACTGGTATAAAACAGCGCAATGATGATGATGGCACCCAAATCATCAAAAATCGCAATGGACACCAAAAACACCTTCAGCGCGTTGGGAACGCGACTGCCAAGCAAAGTCAAAACCCCAAGCGCAAACGCAATGTCTGTCGCTGCAGGAATCGCCCAGCCTTGCAAATAAGGGGTGTTGAAATTAAATAACATATAAATGAGCGCAGGGACAATCATGCCACCCACCGCCGCCAAGGCAGGCAATAAAATTTGCTTGATGTCGGACAGCTCGCCAATCAGTGCCTCACGCTTAAGCTCAAGCCCCACCAAGAAAAAGAAAATCGCCATCAAGCCGTCATTAATCCAATGATGAGCGTCTTTGGCAATTTCAAAATTACCAATTCGCACCTCCACAGGCGCATGAATAAAAGCATTGTACCAGTCTTGTAAAGGAGAATTTGCCACCACCATGGCAAGCACAGCCGCAAGCGCAAGCACAATACCGCCCGCTGCCTCAAGCTTGAAAAATTCTTTGAGCATTTTCAATGACATAAACACACCTTTGCTTGGATAAAATTAAGCCAAAGCTATTCTTACGGTAATGTAACACAAAATAATGGCATTAAAAAGAATTTTTTTATGGGCGCTTTGTCACAAATTGTTATAACAATTTTTTATACATTCAAGCACACATCTTACCAATTGTATGATAATTTGGATATAATAACTCATTATCCACAAACTCATTACTTGCAAACTGGCGGTGATATGGAATTGACAATTGAATTATTGGGTGTGTTGTTTTTGGTGGCGGGTGTGGCAGGCTTTGTGGATGCCATTGCAGGCGGCGGTGGATTATTGACCATTCCCATGCTCATGCTCACCAATATGCCCATCGTGTCGGTACTGGCTACCAATAAATTACAAGCCTCTGCAGGCTCATTATCAGCATCCATAGCAATGATAAAAAAAGGCGTGGCACACCCATCCAGGATAAAACTTGCGCTTTGCATGGCGTTTGTCGGCTCAAGCATTGGTACGATTTTGGTGCAATTGTCGGCACCTGATTTTCTAAAAATCATCATTCCCATTTTGATTGCCGCCATCGGGCTTTATACCTTGTTTTTGCCGTCTGCAGAACAAATTCACGCCACACCCAAAATAAAAGAATCCTCATGGCAAAGATTTTGTGTGCCAATCATCGGGTTTTATGATGGCTATTTTGGTCCTGGCACAGGTACGTTTTTTTCGCTCGGTGCAGTGGCGCTGCGTGGGATGAACCTTGTACAAGCCACCGCCAACGCCAAACTGCTCAACTTTGCAACCAATCTTGCCTCATTGATATTTTTTGTGATAGGTGGGCATATTGTATGGACGGTAGGCATTGTCATGATTGTAGGACAAATCATCGGCGCATCGCTTGGCGCAAACTTTGTCATCAAAGGGGGCGCCAAAATCATTCGCCCCATTGTGATTTTGATGTGTTTTTTGATGACTGCCAAGTATATTTGGCAGATGGTAAATGGATAAGTATCAGCGCATTTTATTACAAATTCAAGGCAGCAAACGCTGTCTATGCCATACACCCTCTTCAAGCACATAAACAATTCTATCATGCAGGCGCCCTTTGCGTCCTTGCCAAAATTCTATGCGCGTGGCAACCAGCTCATAACCGCCCCAATACTCAGGATACGGCACATCCTCGCCAAACTGTGCAGACAGTGCATGAAATTCATCCTCCATCATCTGGCGATTTGCTATCACGCCGCTTTGTGGTCGGCTTACCCATGCACCCACTTTGCTGTCTGTGGGGCGCGACAGATAATATTGTTTGGATTTTTGCACATCCACTCGCTTGACTGTACCTGCAATGCGAATCTGACGCTCCAAACTTGCCCAAAAAAACAGTGCCTCTGCTTTTGGGTTGTCCGCCAAATCTTGACCTTTTTGGCTGTCATAATTGGTATAAAACACACAAGAAACACCGTCATCACATTCATTAATCTCGCGCATCAATAAAGTGCGCACATGAGGCGTCGCATGCTTGTCGGCAGTTGCCAAGCTAAAAGAATAAGCTTCTGCTTCATATTCTGCCACCGCCTGCAACATCCACCGCTCAAGCAGCGGATAAGGCAGATTGGGCAAATCAGCTTCCATCAGTTCACTTTTTTCGTACGATTTTCGTTTGCTACTAAAATCAATGCTCATCATAACCTCGCCTTAATGTCTTAAATTTCATTCAAAATGCTCATCGCTCAAGCTCATCTTGAATCAGCTTGGCAAGCTTATGAGCCAATGCATGGCATTCTTTTTCATCATCGCTTTCCACCATAACGCGAATCAAAGCCTCTGTGCCTGATTGACGGATGAGCAATCTGCCGCGCCCTGCCAACAGTTTTTCAGCCTCAAGAAATTGCGCCGCCAAAACTGGATTGTCATAAGGGTCTTGTTTTTTGGACAATTTTACATTCACCAAAACTTGTGGCAACTGACCAAAACCCTCAGTCAGCTCGGAGAGTTTTTTGCCTGTTTGCGCAACAATCGCCAACACCTGCAATCCCGCCACAATCGCATCGCCTGTACTCGCCTTATCCAAGGTCAAAATATGTCCAGATGGCTCACCGCCCAACACCCAACCTTTGTCAGTAAGTGTCTGCATGACATAACGATCGCCAACTTTGGCGCGCACAAATTCAATGCCGCGTTTTGTCAGCGCCAGCTGCAGCCCCATATTGCTCATCAGCGTGCCAACCACCCCTGTCAACTTTTGCTCGCTTTGGGTTGCCAAAATGTACAAAATCGCATCGCCATCAACCACTTGACCTTGCTCATCCACCATAATAATGCGGTCGCCATCGCCATCCAAAGCAAGACCCAGATCCGCACCATGCGCCATCACCGCCTGTTGCAAGGCCTCAATATGCGTTGAGCCGATGTTGTCATTGATATTAATGCCGTTGGGCGTATCACCAATGGCAATCACGTGCGCACCCAATTCACTCAGCACTCTTGGTGCTACGTTATAACCTGCGCCGTTGGCACAATCCACCACAACCTTAAGATTCTCCAAAGATAAAGTATAAGGAAAACTGCCTTTACAAAACTCAATATAGCGCCCGCTGGCATCTTCCACGCGGTAATGCCGCCCCAAATTAAGCCCATCAATCGGACACGCCTTGCCATCCAATTGGATTAATTGCTCGTTGATTTTTTCTTGTAGGCGGTCGGACAGCTTTCTACCATCATGCGAAAAAAATTTCACGCCATTGTCATAATATGGATTGTGACTGGCAGAAATGACAACGCCAGCATCGGCATGAAAACTGCGCGTCAAGTGCGCAATCGCAGGTGTCGGTATTACCCCAAGCATATGCACATCCACACCTGCGGCATTAAAACCCGCCTGCAAGCACGCCTCAATGACATAACCTGACAGTCTTGTATCTTTGCCAATGACAACATTGGTGCGATGATTGGGATTGCCATTCTCCTCAATCAACACACGCCCTGCCACAAATCCAAGCTTTAATAAAAACTCTGGATGAATGGGAAAATCACCAAACTTACCACGAATACCATCAGTACCAAAATAGCTCATTTTTTACCCTTATCAACAAAAGCTCAAAACAAAAAGTAATTGTTCAATCATCAAACCATTTGTGTAATACTGCTTGTACAATACTATGGAACACAATAGTTTAAAGTCGTCGTCCAAATAACAATCAGTCGCCCAGATAACGTTCAATAATGGTCAGAGATATTTGTTTTGTGCTAAATATTTTTTATAAATTTACTTTTTAAGCATAGCAAAGTTTTATTTATTTTTCAATTTTAGATTTGATTGAGATTTGATAAAAAAATCCGTCCAATCACACAGATTGAACGGATGTGTTGTCAAACCAGATGGGCTTAGTTTTGACGATAATTCGGTGCTTCTTTGGTAATCTGCACATCGTGAACGTGCGACTCTTTCATACCTGCGGATGTGACGCGTACAAATTCAGGTTTTGTTCTCATCTCTTCAATGGTGGCACAGCCTGTGTAACCCATACTAGAACGCAAACCACCTGCCATTTGATTGATGATACCCACCACAGGACCCTTGTACGGTACACGCCCCTCAATACCCTCTGGCACAAGCTTTTCCACGCCGTCTTTGGCATCTTGGAAATAACGGTCGGATGAGCCATTTGAGCCACTCATCGCACCCAGCGACCCCATACCACGATACGCCTTATAATAACGCCCTTGGAACAGCTCCACCTCCCCTGGTGCTTCTTCTGTACCCGCCAAAAGACTGCCCACCATAATACAGCTTGCCCCTGCCGCAATGGCTTTTGCCATATCGCCACTAAAGCGAATACCGCCATCAGCAATCAGCGGAATGCTGTCTTTTAGGGCTGTTGCTACATTATCAATCGCCGAAATTTGCGGTACGCCAACCCCTGCAATGATACGCGTGGTGCAAATAGAACCCGGTCCAATACCTACTTTGACCGCATCTGCCCCAGCGTCACGCAGTGCCAATGCTGCATCACCTGTTGCGATATTACCGCCAATCACTTGCACTTGTGGGAAATTTTTCTTTACCCAATTCACACGGTCAATCACGCCTTTGGAATGCCCATGTGCCGTATCCACAATAATCACATCCACACCTGCATGAACCAATGCCTCCACGCGCGCTTCAGTATCCGCCCCTGTACCCACCGCAGCACCCACACGCAAGCGACCTTTGTCATCTTTGCAGGCATTGGGGTTATTTTCTGCTTTGGTAAAATCATTGACGGTAATCAAGCCCTTTAGACGTCCGCTATCGTCGGTGACAATCACCTTTTCAATACGGTGTTCGTGCAGTAAGCGTTTGATGTTCTCGGTGGATTCGCCCTCACGCACAGTCACCAATTTTTCTTTTGGTGTCATCACGTTTTTGACAGGCTGATTGAGGTTTTCTTCAAAACGTAAATCACGGTGGGTTACAATGCCGACCACTTGTTTGTTATCATCAACCACTGGCACACCGCTGATTTTGTGGGCTTTGGTGATTTGAATAAGCTCGCCAACAGTCGCCTCAGGCCCGACTGTCACAGGGTCTGCCACCGTCCCTGCCTCAAATTTTTTGACATGACGCACTTGGCGTGCCTGACGCTCAATGTCCATGTTTTTGTGGATAATACCCATACCGCCAAGCTGTGCCATTGAGATGGACATTTTGGCTTCGGTGACGGTATCCATCGCCGCTGAAATCATCGGTAGGTTTAGGGTAATCTCACGAGTCAGACGTGTTTGCAAATTCACCGATTTTGGCAAAACTTCTGAATAAGCAGGTAACAACAACACATCATCAAAGGTCAGTGCTTCATTGACAATCTTTAACATAACAACCTCGTTTATTTTTTCATTGTAAATTGTAACAGGATAAATTAAAAAATTAGGCAGATAAAAACCGAAAAAGGCTAAGCACAATTTGCCTAGCCTTTTTAATAGTCAATGATTATCGCCAATTTTACAATTTTTTGATTCATTCCGAAAGTCTTATAAATAAAATTAGCGGCTTATTTTATCCAAATTATAAAAAATTGTCAATGATTAAAAAAATTATTTTTTCTTTAACAAAGACAGTTTGCAACAAAGACAATTTGCTTGAGCGGCTTTATGAATGTTTGTGACGCGGCAGTTTTTGTACACATTGCTTTGAAGTGATGGCATTTTTATCAAAAATTGAGTATTATAATCATTTTGTCCAAAATCATCTCAAGCAGGTTTTTTATGCAATCCTTATCTTTGTATGACACCTTAAGCGCCCAAAAACAGCATTTTACACCCATTCGTCCCAATGAGGTTGGATTATATGTCTGCGGCATGACAGTCTATGATTATTGTCATATTGGTCATGCGCGCGTGATGGTGAGCTTTGATGTGATTTACCGCTGGCTTATGCATTTGGGCTATAAGGTCACTTATGTGCGCAACATTACAGACATTGACGACAAAATCATCAAACGCGCGGGTGAAAATAAGGAATCCATTTTTGATTTGACCGCACGCTTTATTGACGCCATGCACGTTGATGCTGATAATTTGGGCTGTCTGCGCCCCACGCACGAACCAAAAGCCACCGAACACATCAAACAAATGCAAGCCATGATTGAGACACTGATGCAAAAAAAGATGGCCTATCAAGGTGATGGCGGCGATGTGTATTATGCTGTGCAGCAGTTTGCCGACTATGGCAAATTATCCAAACGCCGTCTGCAAGATATGCAAGCTGGCGCAAGTGAGCGCGTAACGGAAGCCAGCGACAAAAAACACCCCTTTGATTTTGTGCTGTGGAAATCCGCCAAAGCGCACGAGCCTGATGAGAGCAAATGGCAATCGGCATGGGGGGTGGGTCGCCCTGGTTGGCACATTGAATGCTCCGCCATGAGCACTTGCTGTCTTGGTGAAACCTTTGATATTCATGGTGGTGGACATGATTTGCAATTCCCTCACCATGAAAATGAAATCGCGCAATCTGAGGGCGCACATGGCAAAACATACGCCAATTATTGGATGCACGTCGGTTTTGTCAATGTGGACGGTGAAAAAATGAGCAAATCACTCAATAACTTTTTTACCATTCGCGATGTGTTACAAGACTTTCATGCCGAAACCATCCGCTTTTTTATTTTATCCAGTCATTATCGCAGTCCCATTAATTTTTCGGACAGCGCACTCAAAGAAAGTCGCACAGCACTCACACGGCTGTATCAGGCAATCAAAGCCGCTGAAAGCTTTGGTGAGATTTCAACAGATGTCAGTGCGTGTACAAGCGAGGCATGGACAAGCGAGGCAGGACAGCAATTCACAGCGGCTATGAACGATGATTTTAATACCGCGCGCGCCATCAGCGTTTTGTTTGCTGTTGCCAGTGAAATCAACCGCGCCATCAAAGCAAACGACTCCGCAAGCGCACAGTTACACGCCGTCATTCTAAAGACTTTGGCAAGTGTTTTGAATATCGCTCAAGCCAATCCCAATGAATTTTTGCAAGCCAAAATCGGTCACGAAACAACAGATGGCTTAAGCGATGATGAGATACAAGCCAAAATCGCCGAACGTCAAGCCGCCAAAGCCAACAAGGACTTTGCGCTGGCTGACCACATCCGTGATGCGCTCAAAAGCTGTGGCATTGAACTGGAAGATGGTCGTGCTGGCACCACATGGCGCAGAATCTAAAGAGCATAAACCAAGACAAGATTAAAAATACCACAAAAGTAAGTTTTGGTCTTAACACAAGCTCAATCCACAACACCGATAAAGCTGTTTGTTATGCTTATCGGTGTTTTGGCTTATCGTTGTTGTGGCTTATTGATGTTTTGATTTATCGGTGTTTTTGCTCAATGATGAGTGAATCAATGCCATTGTTTTTTAGGCGTTCATAAGCTTTGGTTGCCGCATCTTTGGTTGGCAGACTGGTGGAGACCACTTGATACAAAACGGTGTCGTTATTTTGGCGCTTAACCACTTGCGCATCCACACCCGCCATAATCACTTCTGCGCGGCGGCGATCAGCTTCATCACTGTCTGTAAAGCTTCTGATTTGTAAAATATAAGTGATGTTTGGTTGCGCCCGCTCAATCTGCACAGACGGCTCATCGTATGTGGCATTTTCGCTTGCAACAGCACTGTCCGTCTGCGCATCGCGACTGTCGGCATTGTCTTGCACATCATCTGTCTGCGCTTTGGGTGCATTGTCATCAACCACCACCGCATCTACCGCTGCTTGTGTTTGCTCGCTGTTGTCACGGCTTGTCGCCAGATTTTCTTCACGGCTTTCAAACTGCTGCTCGGGCAAAATCTCATAAA
Source organism: Moraxella sp. (assembly GCA_041811915.1). Lineage (GTDB taxonomy): Bacteria > Pseudomonadota > Gammaproteobacteria > Pseudomonadales > Moraxellaceae > Moraxella. The sequence continues at coordinate 24,168 of JBGXSA010000069.1, forward strand.
ACTCATATTGACCCACCTGTTCAGGTTTTGCAGGTAATACTTGAACCTCGGCGGGCGCTTGAATGGCGCCATCGTGGGCTTTGGGCTGACTAAAAAGCGGTGACAAATACAAAAATACCCCAATCATCACCGCAATCAGCGCACCCATAAACATCATAAACAAGCTTTGCAAGCCACTGCTTGTGCGGCGCTCTTCATCTTTGTCTACGGCACCGCCTTTTGGTCTACGACTGAGCATAACACCTCCTTTACATCACGCGCGGGGCGGACAACCCAAGCACACTCAAGCCATTTGCCAACACTTGGCGCACAGCCGCCGCCAAATACAAACGCGCCTGCATAAGCACAAGCTCATCCTCCAAAACATCTGGCGTACCCAAGGACACTGGCAACAAACGCTCGTCGTTGTACCAGCTATGAAAAACCGACGCCAAATCTTTTAAATAGTTGCCCACCAAATGCACTTCGCGCTGATCAGCAGCCTTCAAAACAACCTCAGGATAAGCCGATAATAACTTGATAAGCTCATCTTCAATCGGCTTATTAAGCGCATTCAAGTGCGTTTTTGCCACCGACACATCAAGCGCAAGCCCCAAATCCGCAAGCTTTTCAAACACACGACAAATGCGAGCGTGCGCGTATTGAATGTAATACACCGCATTATCACGGCTTTGACTTTTGGCAAGCTGCAAGTCAAAATCCATATGCACATTGGGCGTGCGCGCCACATAATAAAAACGCGCCGCATCATTACCAACCTCTTGTCTTAGTTCGCGCAATGTGATGAATTGACCTGAACGACTGGACATCTGCACTTTTTCATCGCCACGCCACAGCGCCACAAACTGCACCAAAATCACCTCCAAGCGATTTGCATCATAGCCCATCGCCGACAGCGCCGCCTTGACACGCGGAATATAGCCATGATGGTCTGCACCCCAAATGTCAATAATCGTATCAAAGCCGCGGTCCAGTTTATTTTTGTGGTAAGCAATGTCCGAGGCAAAATAAGTGGTCTGACCATTGGCACGCTTAACCACACGGTCTTTTTCATCGCCAAATGCGGTGGATTTGAACCAAACATTGCCCTCTTTGGTGTACAAATAGCCGCGCTCATCAAGCACTTTTAGCGCATCCTCCACATCTTGCTGTACGGATTTTTCGCTAAACCACTCATCAAAATTCACGCCAAATTGCGTCAAATCCTCTTTGATATCCGTCAAAATCACGCTCAGCGCTGTGTGATGAAAAATCTCATAATCCTCGCCCAGCAAGCGCTGCGCATTGGCAATCAAGCCATCAATATGCGCTTCTTTGTCGCCTGATATTTGTACTTTTTCCTCATTTTGTATCTCAAACAGCGCATCTTGGGCAACATCTTGGGCAATCTTGGCAAAGGACACATTGAATTTATCGCCGTATTTGTCATAAATTTGCTTTGCAATGTCAATCACATAATCGCCTTGATAGCCATTGCTTGGGAATACAACCGCCTCTTGACACAGCTCAAGATAGCGCAAAAACGTACTGACCGCCAAAATATCCATCTGACGACCTGCGTCATTGACATAATATTCTTGCTGCACCTCATAACCTGTGGCAGACAACAAATTAGACAAGCTTGCGCCAAAAGCAGCACCGCGCCCATGCCCAACGTGCAAAGCTGATGTGGGGTTGGCAGACACATATTCTATTTGGATTTTTTTGCCTGCGTGCACTTTGGACAAGCCAAACTTGGCGGCTTGCTCAAAAATCACATCCAAAATGGTAAACTTGGCATTGGCATTCAAAAACACATTAATAAACCCAGCGCCAGCGACCTCAACTTTATCCACCAAAGCACTGGCAGGCAGCTTATCAACAATCAATTGCGCCAATTGTCTTGGGTTTTTGCCTGCGCTTTTGGCAAGCATCATCGCCACATTGCATGAATAATCGCCGTGTGTGGCGTCCTTGGTGCGCATCAGCATGATGTTATCTGGCGCGCTCGTCAAAACATCATCAGCAACCAGTGTGTTGATGGCATCATAAAACAGCTGACTTAATGCTTGCTGAACGTCATTATGTGTTGCAGTGCTTTTGTGTGTGGTAGAATGACTTGACATAAAAAACTCATAAATTACAAAAAAATACTCTTAAATATAACAAATTTTTTTATATTTTTCATCTTATTTTTAAGCAAGTGCCGATTGATTGTAATAAAAATTGATTGTGATAAAAAATGACATTGATTTGGGGATTGTCTCATTATGTGCTATAATCTTTGGCATTAAAATCAACAAAAACATCCAACAAAGGGCGAATGCTATGATTTTAGCCATCTCCAACGAAACCATCACAAAGCTTGGCTTGTATGGCTTGCTGCCACTTTTTATTGGGTTTTTGTTTTTTATCATGTGGGATTTGTCCAAAAAATCCAACGCAGGGCGCAATGGTACTTTTTGGATTTTTATCGCATTGGGCGGCGGTTTTTTTGGATTTTTGGCAAAAGTCGTCATTGAATTTGTTTTGGAGTATTGGATTTTAAAATAAATTTGTGATTTTAAAACTTGAAAATGACATTTCATAATCCCAATCTCAACAGCGCCACACCTGCATTACCGACAAACCGAATACGCTTGACGCCATACCTACTACACTTGCAACCAATAAAAACACCCAAAAATAACCAACAAAATGATTTTGAACCTTGCTTTTTTGACAGATATGCATTAAAATAATCACCTTTTTGTATCCTTGTTGTGTTCGTTATCAAGCGTTGTCAGGTCGGCAACCACGGCAGACAGGTCTAGGAGAGTACAATGTACGCAGTCATTAAAAGTGGCGGTAAACAACATCGCGTTGCCCAAGATGAACTTTTGAAGGTTGAACTTATCAAAGCCGAAAAAGGCGAAACCATCAAAATTGAAGATGTACTTATGGTTGTAGATGGCGACAAAGTTACCATCGGCGCACCTATCGTCAGCGGCGCAAGCGTTGAAGCAGAAGTGGTTGAGCACGGTCGTGGCAAAAAAGTACGCATCGTCAAGCATCGCCGTCGTAAGCACTACCACAAAGAACAAGGCCACCGTCAATGGTACACCTTGCTAAAAATCAAAGCAATTAACGCTTAATCCAATTTTTTAACACCCTATCGGTGCTCATACAGGAGAGATTCTCATGGCACACAAAAAAGCCGCAGGTTCAACTCGTAACGGTCGTGACTCAAACCCAAAAATGCTTGGTGTAAAAGTATTTGGCGGTCAAGACGTTGTTGCAGGTAACATCATCGTTCGTCAACGTGGTACAGAATTCCACGCAGGCGAAGGCGTGGGTATGGGTCGTGACCACACCCTATTTGCTCTAACAGATGGTGTCGTTAAATTTGAAACCAAAGGTCAATTTAACCGCCGTTACGTTTCAGTACAAGGCAAATAAATCAATTCATTTGCCAAACAAGCCCATTAATTCTTGATTAATGGGCTTTTATCCATTTATCTTATACCCACAATGACCGAGCTCATTTCATCAAACGTCGTCACAGCACTCATCATTACACTACTGGCAGGGTTGGCAACCACACTTGGCAGTTTGCTTGTTTTTTTTGAAAAAACACCCAATCCAAGAACGCTGGCTTTTGGTCTTGCTTTTGCAGGTGGTGCTATGGTTTTTGTGTCCTTGACTGAAATTTTTAATAAATCAGTCAGCTACTTTAGTCAAAGCTATGGAGAAGCAGGCTATGCATACGCCACCGCTGCTTTTTTGGTTGGCATCATAAGCGTGGTATTGATTGACAGACTCATTCCCAACCCCCACGAAAGCTTGGATGTCAATGACCCCAATTTCCATCAAAAAAACCAAAAATACATCAAGCACATCGGTTTGATGGCGGCATTTGCTATTACTGCGCACAATCTGCCCGAGGGTTTGGCGACGTTTTTTGCAACGCTGGATTCACCAACCCTTGGAATGTCGCTTGCTGCCGCCATTGCCATTCACAACATTCCAGAGGGCATTTCCATCGCCGCCCCCATTTATTATGCCACCAAAAATAAAAGCCTGACGATTTTTGCGTGTTTGTTGTCTGGATTGGCAGAGCCTATTGGCGCCATTGTCGGTTATTTTTTATTAAAACCCTTCATCTCTGCGCCTGTGTTTGGAGCGGTGTTTGGCATCATTGCTGGCATTATGGTATTTTTGGCATTGGATGAATTATTGCCCGCTGCCAAGCGTTATTCTGTGGGGCATGAGACCGTTTATGGACTTGTGGCAGGCATGACAGTTTTGGCAATCAGTCTTGTACTGCTTTAGCTGTTCAAGGATGAGCACAATACAGCCCTTGACTTAACACATCTAACTTATACCACCGCAATTTAAGTTGCACTTAAACTCGTTTGCAACACGCAGCGATTTTAGTGATGTCTTAAAGCAATGTTTTAAATGTTGAATTTTGTGCGTTGATTGGGCTTGTTGACTTGACTTGTTGACTTGACTTAAGGCTGCTTAAGATACGGCCACGCTGCTTTTAGGTAAATGACCATTGACCACAAGGTCAAAATAACTGCGATTACCATAAGCCCATAGCCCAGCATTTCAAGGCTTTGCCAATTGAGCAAAAGCACACTGATGGCAATCATCTGAAAAGTGGTTTTTAGCTTGCCAACATAAGAAACTGCAACACTTGTACGCGCGCCAAGCTCAGCCATCCATTCGCGTAGTGCTGACACGGCAATCTCGCGCGAAATGATGACAATCGCCGCAATGGACATTACCACATTCGGATGCCACTGCACCAAAATAATGAGCGCAGCAGCCACCATAAGCTTATCCGCCACAGGGTCCAAAAAACGCCCAAAAGCGGATGTCAATTGCATTTTGCGCGCCAAATAACCATCCAACCAATCAGTAATCGCCGCCAAGATAAATAAAAAAGTCAGCAAAAAATGTCTTACAACACTGTCGCTGTATTGCATCATGCCAAGCCGAGCAATGGCGTTGTCTGGAATGGGGGCGACGCCAATTCCAAGCGCAGGTGGCCAATAGGCAATCGCAACAAACAGCGGTATCATAACAATGCGCGCAATCGTTAAGTTGTTGGGCAGATTAAAAATACGATTTGGTTGTTTCATTGACCTGTCTTTTTATACAAGTGGATGTATTGCAATGATGGATGTGGTTGGTTGTGCATATAAAAAACACCCAAATGATTTGGGTGTTTTTAGAAGCGTCCAAATCACTTGGCAGCAGCAGCCTGTGCAGCAGCAACTTCCGCAGCGAAATCTTCTTGCTTTTTCTCAATGCCTTCGCCAACTTCCAAACGCTTGAAGCTCACGATGTTTGCGCCTTCAGATTTTAGCACATCGCCAACTTTTTTCTCGTTGTCCATGACATAAGGCTGATTAACCAGCGTGACCTCGTTCAAATATTTTTGTAAGCCGCCTGTAATCATTTTTTCAATCACAGCCTCTGGCTTGCCAGATTCTTTGGCTTTGGCTTCAATAATATCTTTTTCGCGCGCCAAAATATCAGCAGGTACGCCATCTTCATTAACAGCAAGTGGATTAAATGCTGCAACTTGCATGGCAACAGATTTGCCAACTTCTTCGCTGCCGCCTTCGTATGATACCACAACACCGATGCGAATGCCATGACGATAAGTTGCCAAATTAGCACCCTCGATCGCCTCTGCGCGACGGATTTGGATGTTTTCGCCGATTTTTTGAACCAATGAAACACGCGCTTCTTCAACCGTTTGACCGTCAGCATAAGGCAATTGAGCAATTTGCTCAACATCGGTTGTGTTGTTTTGTAGCGCCAATTCAGCGACTTTATTGGCAAATACAGTGAAGTTTTCGTCTTTGGCAACAAAGTCAGTTTGACAGTTCACCTCCAACAACAAAGCTTTGTTGCCGTCTTGAGCAATCACAATCGCACCATCAGCTGCGATGTTGCCTGCTTTTTTGGCGGCTTTGGCTTGACCTGATTTACGCAAGTTGTCAATGGCAAGCTCAATATCGCCATTGGCCTCTTCCAATGCTTTTTTGCATTCCATCATACCAAGGCCAGTACGCTCACGCAATTCTTTAACAAGTTTTGCAGATACTTGAGTCATTTGGATTACCTTATTTTAGTTTGTTATCAACAAAAACAACCTATCCACCCAAAGCGGATAGGCTGGATATTTTTAGTAGTTATTGACCACTTGACCAGCTTGATCAATCTTGTCTTCAACTTTGGCAGTTGCATTGTCGCGATTGGCTTGCTTGCTGTCGTCCAATGATTTGCCGCCACTTTGAGTTTTGGCATATTCTTTACCCGCAATGATGGCGTCTGCCATGGCGCTTGCGTACAAAGTAACCGCGCGGATGGCGTCATCATTGGCTGCGATGACATAATCAACATTGTCAGGGCTTGAGTTGGTATCTACAATACCAATGACTGGAATGCCTAGGTTTTTGGCTTCTTTGATGGCAATCGCTTCATGATCCACGCCAATAACAAACAAAGCGTCTGGCAGACCGCCCATCTCTTTGATACCGCCCAAGCTGCGCTCTAATTTTTCCATATCGCGCGTACGCTCTAGCGCTTCACGCTTGGTCAATTTTGCAAACGTACCGTCATCGCGTTGTTTTTCCAAGTCTTTTAGACGAGTGATGGATTGACGAATGGTTTTCCAGTTGGTCAATGTACCACCCAACCAGCGGTGATCAATATAAGGCATGCCCGCACGAGAAGCTTGCTCGCGAATGGCTTGACCTGCAGCACGCTTGGTACCAACAAACAAAATCTTGTTGCCTTTTGCCGCTTCGCTGTTGGCAAAAGTAAGCGCTTCGTTGAATTGCTTGACTGTATGCTCAAGATTGATGATGTGAATTTGGTTGCGCGCACCAAAGATGTATTGGCTCATTTTTGGATTCCAAAAACGTGTTTGGTGACCAAAGTGTGCGCCTGCTTCTAGCAAATCGCGCATTGAGATTTGGGTTGGGTTTTTATCTGACATGATAAGTCCTTAAGTTGGGTTAAACGTCCACATTTTAAAATTATGAATTTTTTGGCACGCATCCATAAATGATTTCAATCAAGCGTTGATATTGAATCAAACGTGATGGATTAATCAAGCCAAAAAACACCCCATAATTTAATCAAAAATGTGTGAGTTATTTTTGTTAAAAATCGCAGCAGCGCTATGATTATGCGCTTTTGCATGAGTGAATGTTGTCTAAAAGTAAGCACATCAAAAAAACAATATGCTTGTCATCTAAACAAGCATATTATTATAACAATTTTTAAGTGATTAGACAAGTGGTTGGCTGTCATGCGCTTTGGCTGTATCAACAGTCACAGTCAATCAGTACACACAAATGCCAATCATGCCCTTATCCCCCGCCCAATAAAAAGGAATGATATAAGAACGCTTGTCTTTGGGCAACTGTGTGGGTGGTGGTACACCCTCAACCACCGTTGGCGGCGAGATGATAAAATCAGAGCCAAACTCCGTACGCGCATTGCCCGAGACGGTATTGGCAATCTCACCAATCAAATCTTTGAGCAATACAATAGAGCCTTCATTTTCGCCAAGCGAGCGCAGCAATTTACGCAGCAATGCACTTTGTGCGCTGACATAAACCAGTCCTTGCATTGCGCCTACAATATTGATAAATCCTGTGTAGTCATACGCCAAGGGATTGTCATTGTCATTTAGATAAGGCGTGTCAATTTGAGTGAGCGATTCGCCAATTTGCTCAAAAAACATACTCACCGATGTGATAAAAACATTTAATTTTTCTGCTTTCATATCAAGCCTTACAATAAGTTGTTGTTATAATAAGCTTTGATGACACCAACACACTCATCAAAGCTTATGCTATTAATCCTCTAAGCACACGCCAATTTCGCCGCGCTCATGCTTCCATAGCACAGGAATGATGAATAAGCGTCCGCTTTTGGGCAGCATGACTGATTGAGGTGCACCTTTGATGACAAAAGGAATGGATATGTGAAATTCAGAACCAAAATCCTTGCGCACATTGCCTGCAATGGTATTAGCAATCTCCCCCACCAAGTCCTGCAACATCGCATCGGACACATCATCTTCGTGCATATCTTGCAGCACAACCTGCAAAAGCTCTTTGGAGGCGCTGATGTACACCACCCCTTTCATCACACCAGAAATGCCGATGACACCTGTATAGCCGTATAGGTTTGGCTGTTCGCCCTCAAACAAATACGGCGTATCAATGACCAATTCTTCATCTGAAAATTGTTCAAAATAATTTTTGACAACATCCACAAAGGCTTGTACTTTTTCTTCTTTCATAGCATTCACCTAATCACTCATCAATTCATCCAAGGCAGACACCAATTCTTCTTCTGAAAATGGCTTGCACAAAAATCCGCCCGCACCAAGCGCCAAGGCACGAATGCCTGTCGCTTTGTCAGATAAGGCAGATACCACTAAAATTCTGACATTATCATCTATTGCCACGATTTTTTCAATACATTCCAAACCATCCATATTGGGCATGGTCAAATCCATGGTGATTACATCTGGCTTATGCACCTTAAACTTACTTAAAGCATCCTCGCCATTGATGGCAGTTGCAACAAGCTTAAAATGATTTTCATCATAAGCGCGCTGAATGCGATTACGAATGATGTTAGAGTCATCTACAATCATTAATCTGTACATAAATTCTCCTATTACGCCACTGGCAATGCTGATTGAATGGGCAACTTGATGGTAAAGCGACAGAATTTACCTTTTTCGCTTTCAACAGCAATCTTACCGCCCGCCATTTTCACGCGATCTTTGACGATGTCAAGACCAATGCCGCGTCCGCTGTCCTCGTCCACCACAGATTTGGTGCTAAAGCCTGAATTGAAAATCACATTAAGCAGCTCAGATTTGGTGAGCGTGGCTGCTTTTTCGGCATCCATGCGTCCACTTGTCACAAGCTTATTGCGAATAACCTCATAATCAATACCACGCCCATCATCTTCCACATAAAACACAAAGTAGCCGCTGTCTTGCGTGGTCGTCACAATGCTCACGCGACCTTGGCGCGGTTTACCCATCTCAACGCGTTGATCGCTAGGAGCAATGCCATGTACGATGGCATTTCTAAGCAGCTGTACACAGATTTCACGCACGGTGGTAGATAGGCGCTTGGGCAGATTGATGTTGCCAAGTCTTGAGACATCCACATAAATTTCTTTGTTTTGGCGCTTGGCGATGTCTGCACCAAATGCCACCAAATAATCTGCAAATTCAGAACGCACATTAACCTGCGCTGGTGCTGCTTGCGTATCATCTGTCAAAGTAATGATGTCATCTGTCTCATCTTGTTGATTGTCTTGCGCTGCTACTGGTGCTGCAACTGGCGCACTGATAGGTGCTTTTAGGGCTTCCACATCGGTATGGCTGTTGATGCGCTGACCCAAGCCTGCAATGACATTAGAAAGACTCAACAGCTCATCCAAATGCACTGTCAATGCCAAAAAGTCATTGCCAGACAGTTTGCCTTGGTTTTGCAAAACGTGCAATTTGTCTTCGGCTTCTGAGGCGATTTTGGCAAAGCTTGAAAGCTTCAGCGCTGATGCCTCGCCTTTTAGGCTGTGCATTTCACGGTACAACAGCTTTAATTTGCCTTCCAATTCAAATTGAGAGCTGCCTGGGTTTTTGAGCACATCATTCATGCGCTGGATGTGCGCATAGGTATTTGAAATAAACTCATTGATGATGTGTGGACTTACGTTTAATATCGTGGTCAGCATCTCAATTTGCATATCATTGTGCGCACGCTCTTTTTCAAGGTTTTGCTCAAGCAATACAGCATCCGACACATCATTGACGTTCACCAAAATACGCTTGATTTGCTTGTCTTCATAAACGCGCGAAAACTTAAAATCCAAATAGCGTGTTTTGTTGTCGTGGCTATTTTGCATCATCACCTTTTGCAAAGGATTTAGATCTTTGATGAGCTTTTCTTTGGCTTTTGGATTGTACAGCTGCTCAATAAATTCCTCAGCAGTTCTCAAATCCTTATCCGACACACGATTACGCAGCACCGAGCTTAGTTTTTCGCCCGCCAAATCTTTTGCACCAATGATGGATTCTAGCGCATTGGAATACTGCTGACCGATGGTCAAATCCTTATCAAGCAAAAACAGACCTGTATTCACCGTCTGCATGATTTCGGTGGTTTCTTGACGCGCCACATCCGCCTGATAGTCAGCTTCACGCAAGCGGCGAATAAAGAAGAAGATAAAAATCAAAAAGTAAGCAAAAATAATGGCAACCCCAATCAGCTGCACCAAACGAATGGTCGCTGCCTGACGGTTGGTGGTGAGCGTGGTTTGCTGAACCAAATTATCCAAGGATTCGTTCACAAGCAAACTGGATGTTTTGGCTTGCGTGGCTGCTTGGAACAGCGCATCAGAAGAGTTTACCTCCACATTGGCAGCGCTTTTTAGGTAAGTGGTGATTTTTGGATTGAGCAGCGCCCATTGTGACTCGGCAAGCTCCAAATTTTGTTGCGCGATTTGCGAGCTTGCAGCAGGCAGCTTGATGGTGCCATTATCGGTTTCAATCTCGCCACCGTTTTTCAAAATAGGAATGTAATCGCTGATGATTTGGCTGTTTTGTTGCAAACGCGCCAAGACCGTTTTGATGTGTGGCGAACGCACATCTTCGCCATAGCTGTTTTCAAGGTCAAACAAATCTTTAATCACCGATTGCGCCGCATTGGATACGCGGTTGGTTTGGTTCATCAAAGCTGCGTTACGCTCAAGCAGACTTGATGTATAAAAGGTAAATGCCAACAAAAGCGCAATAAGACCCAAAAACACAGCAATAGAAATGATTAAGGTTTGATAACGCTTGTTATCTGCTTGTTGTGTTGCCATAAATTTCCCCCATTTACAAAATTTACTGTCTGTATCATTCAAGAATGCAAACCAGCTTTTCATCCTTGAATCTGCCATCACCCATGTCGCCACCTTGACTGTTATAACATGGGCAAATGGCAATCAAAACCAATATTTGCATAATATCTCCACCCCAAGCGCAGCGCTTATTGATGATGAGTTTGCAAAATATCAAACCATTGTGTCAATCAATGGTTGTGTCAATCAATATACGACAAGTATTTGTCATATATTTCAACTTTATCATCAACACCTTATTTATTAGTACCAAGATATTTGTCTTCAATGGCTTTGAGTTTGCCGCTGCTTTTGAGCTTGGCAATGCCGCTATTGACTTTGTTCAAAAGCTCGGTGTTTTGCTTAGCAAGCAGAACAACCTGCTGTGAGCCTGGCGCATTGGGATCCTCATAAGGCGTAATCTTAAGCTGATATTCTGGATAATTGGCGGCGGTATAGCGCAGCAGCGGCTCATCTTGCAATACAGCATCCGCTCTGCCTTGCATGAGCGCCTCAAACAGCAAAAACGTGCTCGGCTCAGAAATCAGCTCACTGTAGCCGCCAACCGCTTGCATTTGCTCTTCTTGCTTGGAGCCTGTCATCGCCGCGACGCGTTTGCCGCGCAAGCTTGGCAGACCATTAACCTGCATATTGACATCTTTGTACATAACCGCAGATGGGTTAATCAAATAAGAATCCGATAAGCCATAGCGCCCATTGCGTTCGTCATTATAAGAAATCCCCGAAATCGCCAAATCGCGCTGTCCTGCAACCACGCTTGGGAATAGATTTGCCCAAGTGTCCTGATAAAACTCCACCTTAAAGCCTTCTTCTTCGCCGATGGCGCGAATGACCTCAATGTCAATTCCCATCATGTTGCCGTACTCATCTTGGTATGAAAACGGTGGCATGGTGCCTGTGGTGGCGACTTTGACAACAGGTGCTGAATCGGGCAAAGGACTGACGTACTGCTGATTTACCTGCTCCACAACATTTTGAGTTGTTTCACTGGATTGATTGGCGCCACACCCTGCCAAACCAACCGCCACTGCCATACAAGACATACGAAAAATAATATTCATCATCTTTCTTCCTTATGCTAGAAAAGCAATTTGATAGATTGCATGATTGGGTTAAGAATTGATTACCAAATTCCTTTATTACTTACAAAAAACCTATAAATAATCATCAGGCAAATAAAATACCATCAAAACACAAGATATTCAACCCCAATCATAAAAATTATAACGATTATCCATAAAAATCTTTTGTATTAATAAAAAAATCTAAACAGTCTTTTTTTGGCATTGGATTAATTTTAATTAAAACTAAACAAAGCAAATTACAATACTAAAAATTCATTATTAATAAATATACATCCGTTATGACACCAAAAGCGTCTGTAAGTATGCAATATCATTATTAATGAATGCAATACTATGTTTTTATTGATATTTTTTATTAATTTTGGACGACATTACATCAAACAGCAACAAAAGTGTTTGAATTTAAATCCACAAAATAATTATTGAATTTACTCAAAATCCTTATTATTTTTATGGCAATGTCGTGTGTTTTTTAGATTTTGTGTCAAGCAAATCATATCATCAAAATAACCAAATAACACAATAAGTAATATTTAGCACTCAAACATCTCCACCTGACATCTTGCATTCTTTTAATCGCATTTTTCTTATATAAAAGCACTTAACATAAAATCAAATACAAAGCAATTATTTAATAAAAATTTTTATAAAAATAATTTGGATTAAAAAATATTTTTATCATCAATATCTTTGTTATTATTGGTATTGGTATTGGTATTGGTATTTTATTTGCCATTTTGTGATTTGTGGCAAACCTATGCTGCTTTATCTTATTATCCAATCATGGGCATGACATGGTCATGAGATGTGATTTATTGATTTTATTGAGTGCATTTTAGTGAGATGACACAAAGAGCAGACTGGCGCACAATCTTACCTACTCAAAATCACCAACGCCAAAAAAAAGTGTTGTTTGGTAATGATTTTGTATTTATTATTTACTTTCAACCTTTCATAAATTTTGCTTGCGAATAAACGCTTGCTTGTAGTAAGATAAGCCCATTCATCGCTGGTAACATCAATCCAAGCTGTCTGTGCACACCCATAATGAGCACATTTATGACGACACAAATACACCCAAAAGCTTAATATTAAACAAGCTTAACATGAGTGATGTATTTGAGGCGCGCCGATTTTTGTTGGTATGTTGCCAACTGGTATTTTACAAATATGCGAACGCTGATGGATGATGTCACGCGATGGGATTGTGTCATCATGTATTTTTATTAAAATGTGTCTTTATTAATAAGTATGGGATAAACCATGAATAAAAAACTGGATGTTTTGAATGAGCCCACAGGTTTTTTGGGCAAATACAGCAAATATCGCACATTGGCGATATTGGTTGCGGCGTTTTTGATACTGACGACAGCGTTGGCGTTATTGACGGTATATTCTGCTGAGCGCTTTGCGCGCGCGACAGATGAGCTTGAAATCATCACTCGTCAAGGCTTGGTATCCTATCGTATTAATGAAAATCTAACAGATGTGCACTCGGCAATTGAACACAATGCACAATCAACAGGTATGAGCTCCGACACCATTGCCATCAGTGCCCTCCCCAAACAAACACAAGAAGAGCTTAAGCAATTGGAAAGTCTTATCCAGACCTTTGATTCATCGGTCAGCGCTCTGCAAGACGGTGGCGATGTGGTGTTTGCTGATACAACCATCAATACTGATGGTTTGACCTCATCTGAGCTGCGCCCTATGGTGGAAAAAATCGCAAGCTCTTGGCAAACTCACCGCAAGCCCTTCCAAGAATTTATCAAGCAAACTGGCACAGGTCAAATCAACACACAAACCTTAAACCAACTGGTTGAATACACGCGCCTACATTCAGGTGAAATCAACAGCGACATTGCCAGTATGCGCCAAGCATTAAACACGCTCATTCAAGACCAAACCATCTTGGTCAAGCGTGTACAGTTTATTGGTATTTTGCTTGCATTTGGTGTGTTTTTGGCGATTGTGTTTGGGGCGCTGCGCCGCTTACGTCAGACCGATGAAGAGCTGCTAATCGCCCAACGTCAAACCGATGACATCATGCAAACCATCAACGAAGGCTTGTTTTTGGTGGACAAAGATTTGATCATCGCCGACAAATATTCAGGCAAGCTTGAAGAAATCATGCAACAAAAAAACTTGGCAGGCCGCAGCTTGTATGATGTGTTGCGCGGTATGATTAGCCAAAAAGACATGGACACGCTAAAGCTGTTTATTGAACAGCTGTACAATCCGTGGGTTGTTGAAGAGCTCATCAAAGATTTAAACCCCTTGCAGCAGGTATTGGTGTCCTATGTGGATGACAAGCAGCTGTCGCACACCAAGTTTTTAAAATTCAACTTTTTGCGCGTTTTGGATGATGAAGAAACCATCAAAAACGTCTTTGTAAGCGCAACAGACATTACCACAGAGGTTCGCCTACAAAATCAATTGGACAAAGACAAAGAGCAGCATGACCGCCAAATCGCCACCATTTCTTATCTATTGACTGTGGACGATGCCCAGCTTGCTCGCTTTATCCGCCAGACCAAAGACCGCATTGACAGAATGAACAACATTCTAAAAGTGCACAATACAGACAATTTGTCCGCCAAAGTCAATCAGCTGTACCGCGACATACACAGCCTAAAAGGTGATGCGTCTGCCATGAAGCTTGCAAACATTGTGGACATCGCCGAAAAACAAGAAAATCTACTCAAAACATTGAACGACAAGTTTGACCTAAAAGGCAACGACTTTTTGCCATTTACCGTTGGGCTTGATGAGCTGATGAGTGCGATTGGATTTATTGAAGATTTGACCCGCCGTCTCAATTTGGGTGGCAATACTGCCATCAAATCCACCATGCAAAACAACAGCTTTGTGGCGTTTGATGACAACACCGCGCACCAAAATACGCCGCACGACAACAAATGGACATCTTTTTTTGCCAATTATGCCAATGACATCGCACAGCGCCAAGGCAAGCAGGTAGAGGTGGATGTACAAGGCTTTGAGCTGTTGGATAGTCACCCAAAAATCAGCGCGGCCTGCAAAGACATCGCCATGCAGCTGCTCAAAAACGCCATTGTGCACGGCATTGAAGCGCCAGAGCAGCGCCTAGCCAACCACAAAGCACAAAACGGACGCATCAGCCTAAGCTTATTACCCGCTGATGACAACTACAAACTGCACATTCGCGATGATGGACAAGGCATCAATTGGGCAAAAATCCGCCAAAAAGCCGTTGAACAAGGGCTCGTGAGCGCAGAAAACGCACACAACTTGACACAGCGTGACTTATTAAAATTCATGTTCAGCTCTGGTTTTTCTACCGCCGACCATCAAGATGAAGATGCAGGACGCGGCATTGGCATGGACATCATTCATCAATTGGCACAGAACCTAAACGGAAAAATCAGTCTCAACAGCCAACCAAATCAATTTACTGACATTTCCATCACTTTTCCCAGTACTCACATCTAAGGAGCCTATATGACGCACCGTTTGATGATTGTTGATGACTCCAATATTATTCGCAATCGCATTGAACGCAGTTTTAATCAAACTGAAATTGAAATTGTCGCTGTTGCCAGCAATGGACTGCAAGCGATTGAAAAATTCATAGAAACCAAGCCTGATTTGGTTACGATGGACTTGACCATGCCAAAAATGGATGGACTGGAATGCATTCAAAAGCTTGTGGCTTATAATACAGGGGTCAGTATTTTGGTTGTATCGGCACTTGCCGATCAGATGACCGCCTTGCAAGCCTTGCAATATGGCGCCAGAGGTTTTGTTTGCAAGCCATTTAGCGAAGAGGATTTGGTGAGTGCCATCAATCGCTTGATTGAAATGCAAAATAAAGCCAAACGATGATAAACCAAAAGAAGATAAGTCAAGCAACAACATGACGCCATACAAAAACCCCAGTAAGCCATCTACTTATTGGGGTTTTTGTACAGCCTCAAAGCCATCAATCAGTCTCATCAATCAATCAGCGCACCCGCCCAAATCGGTGTCACAAGCTGCATGAGTGGCTTTAACAGCTTGATGTTGGAGGCAAAAATGGAACCTGTCGTCATGGCGCTATTAGCCCCGCGATGATCCACCACGGTACCACGCGCCTCTGTCACAATCAGCTCACCTGCGCACACATCCCAAGGCTTGATACTCATCTCAAAATAACCATCAAAGCGCCCTGCTGCCACATAGCACAAATCAAGCGCCGCTGAACCTGTGCGGCGCACTTGCGCACCTGACTCACACAATGCTTGCAAGCTAGCAAAATGATTGGCAGCAAAACTTGTGCGCACATTGTCAATCATGCGTTCATAAGGATGACCTGTGGTAAACAAACCGCCCGCCAGCTCTTTTCTGTCGGACACCTGCAAGCGGCGCTGATTGAGCTTGGCACCACGACCACGACTGGCAGAAAACAACTCATCGCGTACAGGATCATAAATCACCGCGTGCTCGGTGACGCCGTTTTTTTGCGCACCGATTGACACACAAAAATGCGGTACGCCATGCACAAAGTTTTGCGTACCGTCCAAAGGATCAATCACAAAACACCAATCGGCATCTGCACCACGACCCATCTGCAATCCAAACTCTTCGCCCAAAAATGAGTGATTGGGGTAGTTTTCTTTTAAGGTCTCTATGGTCAGCTCTTCGGCATAGCGGTCAATCTTGGTTACCAAACCATCCAAGCCCTTGGACTCCACGCCCAAATCAAAGCGATGACGGTTTTCATGCGCTTTTAATATTTCATATCCGACTTTTTTGGCGGTACGCGCCAAAATTACAACCATGGGTTCCATAATTAACCTTTTTTATTTAAGTGATTAAAACCAATACGCCATGCTCAACTTTATTTAACTCATTGATTTTTTTATAAAAAATAAATTGTTCGTAAGTTGGGTGGAAGAATAACACCCAACAATTTTTTAATTAAATAAAATCAATCATTTAAAATGTTGGGTTTTGTAAGCTCAACACCCACCCACAAAAACGGTTTAAAGCCTGAGAATGACATAACCAATAACAATCCATACCAAACATTTAAACAGCCTTGCTCTCAACAATTGAGATTGTGCAGGTGTTGCGTGATTTTTGCAACGACCCCTGCCACATCCAGTCCACAGTGCGCCATTTGTTCGGCATGACTGGCGTGTGGCACAAACTCATCAGCAATGCCAATGTTTAGAATGGATGGCACAGCCTTATTGTGCTTGATAGTGCTTTGCTTGGTATTTTGTTTGTTGGTACTGGCAATAATATATTCATTCACCGCACTGCCTGCACCACCCATGATTTGATGTTCCTCTAAAGTGATGATATGACAATCTTTTGATGTCAATTCATCAAGCAAATCACCATCCAAGGGCTTAACAAACCGCATATTATAAACCGAAAATGTATGATTGGGGAAATTTTTTGCCAAAATTTCACAAGCCTGTACACCAACATTCACCATTGAGCCAAATGCCAATAACACAACCTGACAATGATTATGAGCCTCGTTCAATACACGCTGCAAAACCGCCTTGCCAATCGGATACTCGTGTACAGATGTCGTATTTTTGTCAATTATCGCGCCCACGCCCTCGCCGCGTGGATAACGCACCGCAGCTGGTCCTTTGTGCTGATAGCACGCGCGCAGCAGCTGATAGCACTCATTTTCATCGCTTGGGCAAGCAATGACCATATTGGGCACACATCGCATAAAACTGATGTCAAACACGCCTGCGTGCGTCGCCCCATCCTCCCCAACAAGCCCCGCGCGATCAATGGCAAAAGTCACATCCAAATTTTGCAAAGCAACATCATGCACCAGCTGATCATAACCGCGCTGCAAAAATGTGGAATAAATCGCCACCACAGGCTTAAGTCCTTGTGTTGCCATGCCTGCCGCCAAGGTCACCGCGTGCTGTTCAGCAATCGCCACATCAAAATACTGCTTGGGATACGCTTTGGCAAATTCAACCATACCAGAGCCCTCCGCCATCGCAGGTGTGATTGCCATCAGATCAAAATCATCTTTGGCAGTATCCATCAAAAACTCACCAAACACCTGTGAGTATTTTTTGGCGGCAGATGTTTTGGGTGCATTGTTTGCCGTTACAGAAGATTTTTTTTGTAATTTGCTGATGGCGTGATAAGTAATGGGGTCAAGCTCAGCAGGCGCAAAACCCTTGCCTTTGACAGTATGCACATGAATCAGCACCGCCCCTTTGAGCTGTTTTGCGCGCTCAAACACTTGGGTTAATTTCACCACATCATGCCCATCAAACGGCCCAAAATACTGAAAGCCGATTGCTTTAAATAAATTTTCTGGAAAAATATTGTCCGCCAATTTATTGGCAATTTTTTCTGGTAGCGCCATGACTTTGGCAGGATTGGGCAGTCCCTCAGCTAATTTTTCAGAGATTTTTTTGGGTAATCTGACCGACAAATCATCCAGTGCGTCATTTGCCATATGCAAATAATGGCGAATGCGTCTGTCTTCGCTGCTGATACTGCGTTTTGTGATGATGGGATTGCCAAATTTATCCATATCCACTGCCAGCTGGCGTTGCCACAATGTCGCCAAATGCTTAGAAAATCCGCCTGTCGCCTGCGAGATGGACATGTCATTGTCATTCAAAACAACCATGATGTCGGCATTTTGTTGCACCGCGTCATTCATCGCCTCAAACGCCATGCCACCTGTCATCGCACCATCACCAACAATGGCAACCACATGGTCAGATTTACCCTGATGGCGCATGGCAAGACTCATGCCAAGCGCAGCCGAGATTGCTGTGGATGAATGCCCCACACCAAAAGTATCATACTCGCTTTCGGCGCGCTCAGGAAATGCAGTCAAGCCGTTTTTACTGCGAATGCTGGTGAGTTTTTCGCGTCTGCCTGTCAGTATTTTGTGCGGATAAGCTTGATGTCCCACATCCCAAACAAGCTTATCAAAGGGCGCATTAAACACCTTGTGCAGGGCGACCGTCAGCTCCACCACGCCCAAATTGGCGCCAAAATGCCCACCACTGACCCCCACCGAGTACAACAAAAACGCACGCAGCTCATCACAAAGCTGCCAAAGCGCCTTATCATCAAGCGTCTTCATATCCATGGGCGTATCAATCTTATCCAACAATTCGGTTGTGGGACGCTCATCAAGCAAATGATGAAAGCGCTTGAGTGGCAACGGATGGGCGGACAAGTGAGCGGATTCAAGTTGTGACAATTCAGGTTTTGACATGGCTGGCTAACTTTCGGCTAATAACTTTGGATTATAGGTTTGATACATTCAATGGCTAATACAGCTCAATGGCTAATACAACAAATATTAGGCGTGCATGATAGCATTTTTTGACAATAACCACATCCATTTCTTGGTGAAAAAATGATGAATTTTTTAGATTTTTGTATCAACTGATGAATGCTCAATTCATAGACATTCAATCACTGTATCGCCGCATCAACAAAAACCATGCTGTGTGTGATTATCATGCTGTTTATTGATTGTTAAGATGAATATTGTTAAGATAAATATTGCTAAGATAAACGATAAATAAGTCCAAAAAACCAAGTACAACAACAAGTGCAACAAAATGTCATTTTTGGTTAATTATAGGGCGTGTTGACATTTCACACGCTTTAAGAAAAAATGTTGAAAATTAGGCTTTTGGTCGTGCTTTTGGTGAAAAATAAGCTAAATCTTGCCTTTTGTCGTTAAAGCTATTTTAACAAGCTTGTCAATATTATCATATTGACTTACATTTATTGCCTAAAAAGGCTTAATAATTTTCTAAATTTTTCACTCAAATTGAAATATCAACACGCCCTATTCATAATAAAAATCCTTGTAACTGTGCGACATTGCACAACTACAAGGATAAATAAATTGTAAGCAACTACAAAAATTTAGTAATGAGTGCAGCCACAATACCACCAATCACAGCAACAATGCCCATGGACACGGTAAGCATTGGATAAAAGCGTGTTTCTTTGCTTATTTTTTCGGTTTCGGCTTTCATCTTGGCAATGGTTGCCATGTTCATTTCATGATTTTGATTAGTTTCTTGTATCATCTTATTAATGTTTAACATACGTTCAACCCTTGTTAATTCATCATCTGTTAAGTTCTCTAAATCATGAATCATAATAAAAATCCTTGATTGTTTTAACAATTATAAGGCATTTAAGACGATTCAGCAACAGACGATTGGGCAACAGAACCACCGCCATTTGTCGTATAGTCTGATTTATAAACCCTACCAGTACCGACATAAGATTTACAGTCATCAAGGCTTAAAGTCATCATATCGCCCAGCGCATTATAAGCCGTACATTTATTACCCATCATTGCAACACCGCGCACTTGTAACATAGGGTCATTACGGCGTATTTCATAGTCTTTTGGCAGTTCGTTTTGATATAAGTATATGCGGCGCTCATTTAGCGCATTAGCTTGTTCACTATTTTCTTGATTGCCTGATATAAGATTTGGCGTAATACCATCTGTAATAGCTGTTGTAGATTCATCTTTAGTTACTTCCTTGGCTTTGGTGTCAGATTTCACAGGCTGAATGCCATTAAAAGCAATTGAATAAAAAGCCCATGCGCAAATAATCAAACCAGCCAAAAGCGGCAGCACGCGCCATGTTGGGATTTTTAATTTTTTGTGATTGGCTTTGTCGTCATCCACATCAACAGAACTGTAGTATTTAAAATACTCTTTATTGTATTTAAATAAATAAGTATCTTCGGCACGTCTTTTGACAGTTACGCCGTTGGGCTTTTCTTGCGCGGTGCGCCATTGATAGACATTAGAAAGCTTTGCGCCCATGGGTCTGTCTAAATGGATATGCTCACCAATGAGCGCTAATAAATCAGAATGCAAAAAATTAGGCGACTGGGTAACAAACCAAATATCTAAACCACGGTGGCGGTGAGTGGTTAAATCCTTAACCGCTTGGTATTTTGTGCGCCCACGGTCTTTTTGAAACATGGGGCGAAAATGGCATTCATCATAAATAATCAATGAGCCGTCTTTAGCGTCGCGCCAATCGTCTGGCGCTGGTAAAACACCATCAATTTTAAGACCAGCAATATCGCTATAAATGGTGCGATCAGGATTGTCATTAATTTCTTTGATAAGCCTGGTTACTGTAAATAAAGTTTTGCCAGCGCCAGGAGTACCAGTGATTAAAAGAAGCATAAATCAACTCATTTTCATTAAAAATAATTGCGCTTGGTGCATAGTCACGCGCGCAAGAACGGCGCTAATTGTGAGCGACAGCGCATTATCAAGACCAGACATATCAATGACCGCAAGACCCAAATCAGATAAGCCATTGAGCTCTGAACGCGCTTTATTGATTAAATTATTAAGTACTGGCAAAGAAATGGAAGCTGTGGCAAGTGTGAGCCCTGCCGCAGTCAGCATGCGATTAATCGCCGTATCAAATAAATAATTGCCAGTTTTTAACAGTAATTCGCCCATTTCAAATATGCCTCTTTATGTTCGGGCGCGTCGTGCTCACGCTTGCGCATTCGCACAACGCGCCTTCAACATTGTTAATTTAGCTTTGGCGATTGCCAGTTATAATGTAAAAAGAAACAATAGCACCGCTTGCGGTGACATAAGGATTGACCATTTGAGCAAACTTACAAATAGAATGATAAGGCAGTTCAATAGAAGCGCCAAAGCCCATCATGCTATAACTGATGGTTTCATTAGATGGACAGCCTTTTGATACATTAATTGTGTCATCATCCAAATCATCGTCATAATCTTCATCTTTGATTTTGGCTTTTTGGTCATCTGGGTCTTCAGCTTCATCATCCAGCCAGTCAATAATTTTGCAGACAGCTTTGGATAAATCAGTATCATTACACTCTAATTCGTCTTCATCGCCTTTGCCTTTAGTGGTGTTGTTAGTGGTGTCTTCATCTTCTTTTTTGGTTTTATTATTGGTGGTATCATTGTCATTCTTAGTATTGTTGTTAGTGGTGTCATTATCGTTATTAGTGGTGTTATTGGTGGTGTCATTGTCATCACCTTCATTGATTGTAGTGCAGCTGTATGCGCCATTGCACTGCTTTTCAATGTCAATGTCATCACCATAGTAATTATTGACAATGTTTTTAATTTCATCGTCTTCTAGTGAGTCATGAAGTTTTTTGAGAGCTTTGAGCAAGTCATCTTGTTTTGCTTGGTCATCTTTTTCATAATAACCGCAACGATAAGTAATATGTGCTTCTGTTGAAATAACACGACCAGAAGCAGAATCACCGAATTTAAAAAAGCCCGTTTGATAGCCAATAGAGGGCTTATTAGTATCAGAAATTCTATCCATAACTTTTTCTTCAACTTCTGGCATATCACCATACCAATCATCAGGCTTAAAAGTTGGTTTAGAAATTGACGCCATGGTATCATTATAATATTGCTCAAGCGTGCGATTGGGCTTAGAAAATAATTCATCTTTATAATATGGATGACCATAACGCCATGAACAAGTCATATTATTATTAGAGTCATCATCTTCACAATTGCCAGCAATCACACAATAAACATCTTCACCGACTTTTTCGCGGCATTTCTTTTTATTGGCTTTGCACCAATCCATAAGCATGTCACCAACAACAAGACCACCAACAACAACAGGATGACCGGCAACCCTGGGAACACCTTTAATCAATCCGCCAGCCTTGCCCAAAGTGCCTTTATATGAAGATGGTAATTTAGCATGCCAGGTGCCATCCTTTTTCTGATAAGTATCTAAAACAACGCCAGTAGGCGCAGGCAAATTAGCAAAAACCAATGACGGATATAATGCAATAATTAGACTGGATACAAAGACAGCAAAGCGCATTTAAAATAAATATTCCCAAATAGAAAAATAGTCAAGTAAAAATAAGATTAAACAAGAAGTAACAATAGAGCCTATAGTTTGTTTTTTGATATCAGAATTAACATGATAAAAAAGCCAAACATTTAAAATCAAAGATATCATTACAACATGAGCTAACATTATCTAAAAAACCCCACTATTAATTTGATGAATGTATATAATTGAGCAATACCAAGCAATATCATTGATATTAGAAAGTCATTATAAACATCAGAGCCATAATAATGCGTTTCTAGAAATAAATACATGTCATACTGGTAATACAAGATTGCATTTATGAATAAAAGCGCAATCAAGTTCATTAAATGTTTCATAAAATAACCTAAAAAAGGAATGATAGAAACATTATAGTAACACAAAATATGCCTAAAATGTGGGGTATGAACTGAATATATTCCATTTTTTTACCGATTTTTTAAGAAAAACTACATTCTATTGATTAAGAATGTAGTTTTTGTTGATTAACGCACAACAGAACGCACAATGCGCCAGCCTAAGATGACAACAGCCAAGCCAAGCAAGGCAGCGCCAATCTTATTGATTGGATCATCAAGCGCTTTGATGTCTGTAACAACTCCACTGACATCAATAGCGGCGAATGCTGGCGTTGTCGCCAGTGTTGCAGCTGTGACCGCAACCAATTTCAAGCTGTGATCATTAACAGCTTGTTTAGCTTTATTTAAGTTCATCAGAATACATCCTCATGACTTTGATAAGTATTGCCCAAGAAAAAGCCGATACCAAAACAACCAAAACGGCGGCAGTAATTTCATCAGCTTGCTGTTTCGTCAAAGGTGGGCTACTTTCTTGGACAGATAGCGCAGCCCACTGTTTACATTCATATTTCTCTATACCTTGGTTGATTTCACTCAATTCAAGGTTAGCACATACGAATTGTTTTTGAGTCATGGTTAAATCTTAGCTGTTTTAACTGGCTGAACATCTGTTACAATCATTTTGGATGTCTTGCCATTGGTTGCAAAATCAATGGATAATGACACTTCTGTAGGAAATGACAAATCTTTGATTTTGGCAAAATTATCTGATGTGCCCCAGTTGAATTCAGATACAGCAAAGCCCACGGCATCGGGTGTTTGTTGCATTTGTGTTTGAACATAAATTTTGGTGATGTCGTAAGCGGTGCCATTTTCTAAAACACCTTTTGAGCGCTTAGCACCAAGCAAAATTGCGGTCTGATTCATAATATAAGCCCTTATTTAAAATGCCGTCACTTGATTTGTCTTTTTCGTGGGACGGTTTCACGAAAATTTGCAATGTCTTTTTGGCTTTTAGAATCTTGCTTTGCGGTATGATTGAATTTTGTTTATGCAGTTTAGAGCAGATTTTAAGCCGTTTAGGGTAGAAGTCATCTTGCTTGTCGGTGATAACGAGCTCATAGATTTTTTGATAATCAGGCGTTACATTGCCTTTATCGTCTTTGATTGTGAATATTTCGCCCAGAGTCTTGTAATAACGCCCAAATTGGTTTTTGGTAGTTGCAATGGCTTTTTTGAGCGAAATCATGGCTTGATTTTCTATGACTTGTCTTTTTTTGGCATCTATCTGGGGACAATCCCCCAAAGACTTTTTTGCCGATTCAACAAGCTCCAAGCAATAAGGATATGCACCACAAAAATAATCGGTAGGATTGATTAAAATATCTAGGGGAATAAAATGCTTATCATCCGCGCCAACTTCAATTTCACCACGGAACCAACTAGAAAGGATATCGCCCAGCTGTTTACCTTTTTCATAGCCACGAAACATTTTTTTATTTTCGCGTTTGCCAACATAGAGCGTTAAGCCTTTATTGTAGGGGTCATTGTGCTTATATTCGCCAAGGATGCGCACAGATGGACGGTTGCGCGTTTTGGGCAACATAAATTTGCCTAATGATTCTTGTTCATTGCAGTGATTGAATGATGTAAATTTGCCGTCAAAATCATCAAAAGCGATGTGGCAACGCGTGATTTTTGGATTTACAGAAACATTGTCAAGCCAGTGATATAAACGATGTTCCCAGCCATCAGAAGCAAATTTAGCACCCATGCCAGTTAAGGAAAATAAAACCGTGTTATGCTTGCTACCAATGCCGATGTTTAAAAGCGGTTCGCCCTGGCTTGATTTGAATACAAAGCCGTGACGGTGGAAATGATAAAAACCTTTCATTTGCTCATAGTTGGCAAAATCATCACCAAAGATTGATAACACATCAGATGCGATGCGCTCAAAAACAAGATTCATGACATAGCTGTATTGCGTAGAGTCAAGCGAATCTATGGATAAAATTTCTGATACAGAAGTTTTTAATGAGTAAAACTCATTGCAAGCAAATGAATCCACGCTTACAGTAAAATTCACGCCATCATTGACACAATATTGACCAGCATTAGGCACGCGAACAGGCACAACCTTGGTTTGACCATCAACAACAATCAAACGATTTTGTAAAGTTGAAATTTCATCCAGTCTATTAGTAGCATTCGTCATAAAAACACCATTGCGCGAAGTTTAAAAATTTGTAAACGGCGTAGTTACAATTGCCGTTTACCGATTCAAATCGGCATCAAATTTAAGTATCAAATAAAGCACCCTTAAGGGGTATCGGCGGAACAAATTAACAAGCAAATTAAAAAATTCAGTATAGTAACGGCTAGGCAACATCATCTATCTTTTACAATGCATTTGCGAGCCGTTGGACTGCTCAATAAAAATTTTAAAAAGCCAAAATTTTTATTTCACAGTCTGATTAAAAAAGCACACTTAAAAGTCATCAATCATCAAAAAATTTAAAAAATAAACAAGACAAAAAACAACCAAGAAAAAATAAACTCATCAGCAGAAAAAAAAGACGGTTCGTATTGTTCATTTTGCATTTTTAATCCTCACTTTTGCTGATTTAAAATATCAATTTGCTGTTGAATTAAAACAATCTTTGAATCAATTCTAGTCACTTCTTCTTCTAAATTTTTGTTAGATAAAGAAAAAGTATAAAAAATAAAAGTAATCAAATACAAATTAAAAACAAGTTCTAGAAAATTAGGTGTTTTAAAAAGCCTATCTTTTATTGATTGCTTAGATTGTATAGATTGAGAGAGATTCCCACCACACCCAATTTTGTTCATTTTTTTCGCTCCGCATACGAAATATTTGATAAAATATAAAGTTGCTTGGGCGGTGTTGACAGCACCCCCAAGCCGACACTAACACTAACTTGACACACAATTTTCAAAGGATAAAAATTATGAACGTTGATTTTGCAACAAATCAAATAGACGTTATTAGCGTTATAGTGTTTGTTGTATCTGGCGTAGTCTTTATAATGTGGAAATACGCTAGAAAAAAGTAAAAAGTTTGCTTGGGCGGTGTTAGCAGCACCCCCAAGCCGACATATCACCCATCAACTTTAAGAAAATTCAAATGAGCCAAGATAGCACAAGGAAATTCAAATGAGCGATTATGTTCTTTTAGCGCTTGACATTATGCGTCATGCAAATATATCTGATGCTTTTATATTAGGCGTTGGCATTGGCTTGGTGTATGTGGGATGCAAAGAGCTAATGACATACCTTAAAAAACTGTGATAAAATAATCCAAAAACGGTATTTAAGCGGTGTAACGAGCACCCTTAAACTTCCAATTACAACATTTACGCATATAATCACAAGGTTAACTTATGAATGTTTATGACATGGCTAGTTGGATAGCCTCATCAATCTTTGCTATTGGACTTTTACGGCTAGGCATAAAAATTTACATTGATATGACTAGGTAAACCGTTTTTGGGTAACCCAAAAATAATGTTTAAGCGGTGTAAACAGCACCCTTAAACTTAATCTATTTCAAAACCAACTAACTGAAACATAAGGATTTTTCTTATGATTACCGAATTTTTATCAAATTCAAGCAATGTACACCAGTTTGCCGATAGATTAGTGATTGTTGCTATTTTGGGTATACCAAAAATGGTATATTAAAAATCAAAAAAATATACCATTTTTGGTAAAAACAATGATATACCAAATTTGGTCTAAATGCAAGGAGAATTTAACAAATGTTACAAATTTTAATCAAAAAAGCAGAAATGAAAGCAGGCTCACAGCAAGAGCTGGCTAAAAAATTCAATGTGATTTACAACAGATTTGGCGACTATAAGGCTGGCAGACGTAAGCCCGATGATGTATTAATATTTAAATTAGCAGAATATATCGGACTTGACCCAGTGCAAACATTCTTAGAAGTTAAGGCAGAAATAGACAAAGAAAATGCAGAATATTGGAATAAATGGCGTGCCTGGCGGGAATTGAACCCACGACCCTCAGCTTCGGAGGCTGATACTCTATCCAACTGAGCTACAGGCACAGATTTTATTATTATAAAATGTCTTTGCCCAAAAATCCATCAAAATTATCTGTATTGCATGATTTTTCATCAAGCGGATACAAAGTGACGCATTTTTTGCACAAATTTTGATATTTTTTGCAAAAAATATGGCAATTACTCCCCTTTTTCCCTTATAATAGTAGGGAGAATTTGGCAAGGCGGTTTAGCCTACTTTGATAACGATTTGATTGACACAAATTTGGCATTTTGCCACAGCTTGGATGACAATATGAAAAAATTTGCTTTTTTATCAGCAGCCGTTTTGATGTCCGCATTGGGTAGCATGCAGCTTGTACAAGCCGCTTCTGCACCTGCCACTACAGATACTGCAGCCACTGCACCTGCAGCAGCCGCACCTGCTAAGCCTGCAGTCAGCCCACAAGTACAAAAACTTTTGACACAATACCCAAAATTGATTGCGCGCATTCAGCCTTATGGTCGCGTTTGTTTTGAGGGCGAAGAATGCGACATCACCATCACCGCGCTTGCTGCTGCGGTGGACGGTCAACCACGCGATGGCAAAACGATTTATAGCGCCGTCTGCGCCACTTGTCACGGTACAGGTTTGGTTGGCTCGCCAAAACTTGGGGATGCTGGCGCTTGGGGTCCTCGCATCGCCAAAGGCAAAGAAACGCTTTACAATCATGCCATCAATGGCTTTAACGCCATGCCTGCCAAAGGCGGTGCTGATTTGCCTGACGAAGAAGTTAAAAATGCCGTTGATTATATGATTGCCGAATCCAGCTGATTTTGACAACATGACAGCCAATTTAAAAAAGGTTTTGGTGTTATTCCAAAACCTTTTTCTTTTGGTTAAATTATTCTTTTGGTAAAAATTATTTTTTAAGGCTACACCATCACAAGCAAGACTAAGCACAAACGTTATTCATTATGTGCTTGCTGTTTTGCCATCAATTACCGCCCTACCATCAATTCGTTATAATGAAATTTGTGAGGATGGTAAAAATCGCGCCAACACACAAATTTTGCGAAAATCATCTGGCGCCAGCTGATCACAAAAGATACAAAACCATACCTTTTGTTCTCTTGGTTCATCAATGCTCATGTGTAGCAGCACATAGTGACCTTTACGCTGACAAGACATCAGTTGCCCACGCCAAAGCTCATCACCAAGATGAGTGCTTAGCAAGCATTGCACACACAAATTGTCATCAATCACAAGTTTTTGCAAGGTTTTGGGATAAAGTGCGCGCACACCAAGCCAAATTACAACCGCAACGAGTGCAATCAGCAGCCACTGCCACCACGCATAAGACATACCAAGCCCAATGATTATGAGCAAGGCAAAAAGCCCCAATTGATACCAATACAGCAACCGTGATGGCGCAAGCTCAGCATCAATCCAAACTGCAGACTCAACTTGAGTGCTCATCAAGGTGTATTTTTGACTGCCGATTCGGCATATTTATAAGCTTTAATTTTTTGAATCAAAGCCATCACCGCCTCATCGGGACAGTTGGCTTGACCCAAAAAATAAAGCAACAAATCTGGATCTTCGTAAGTCAATAAATGCTCAAAAGTCGCCCGCTCATCGGTAGGGGCTGTCAGATAATAATTTTTGACATAAAAATCAATATAAAAATCAAGCTCTTTTAAGCCTCGGCGCGCTTGATAAATCGTACGGCGCTGCAGTGCGGTCGGTTCTTGAGTGAATTGATTCATGGCGCTCTCATTACACTAAAATCATCAGTATAACAAAATTTTGTTATCCTGCCTATAATCTTAATGGCTTCATCTCAAAAACAATTTCTTAAAACCTGCTTAAGATTAATTTTTAGACAAAATAAGATAAATCAAAGACTTTTTAAGGAAAAATGTAGACTCATGGTCATTTCATCAAGCAAGTTTTTGACGTTTATAAAGCAAATTTAGCCATTTTGACAAAAAACAATTGTTTTTTTAATGAATTCTAAAAAAACAAAAAGCCTAGCACAATATACAAACACACCCCAAAGGTCAGCTAACTTTTGGGGTGTGATTAATTCAAACGGTTTTTTGCTATTAAGCAAATTATGTGAATTATTGCATGACCAAATACTCAAACGCCGACAATCCAGCTTTGGCACCCTCGCCCATGGCAATATTGATTTGCTTATAGGGTACAGTCGTCACATCACCGCACGCAAAGATTCCTTTGCGAGAAGTTGCACAGCGGACATCAATTTGAATCTCGCCTGCATTGGTGGTTTCTACCAAATGCTTCACCACCTCAGAGTTTGGCACAAGCCCAATTTGCACAAAGACAGCTGATAAATCAAGAGTTTTGTTTTCACCTGTATTGCGATCTTGATAGACGATGGCGTTTACTTTGCCATTATCCGCAGTAATCTCTTGAGTAGCAATGCTTGTCATGATATCAATATTGGCACGTTCACGAGCTTTATCGACAAGCACTTGGTCGGCACGCAGTTTATCGCCATATTCAATCAATGTCACATGATTGACAATGCCCGCCAAGTCAAGTGCCGCTTCCACGCCTGAATTACCGCCGCCAATAACCGCCACATTTTTACCTTTAAAAAACGGACCATCGCAGTGCGGACAAAATGCCACGCCATTGCCGATGTTTTCATCTTCGCCTTTGACGCCAAGCTTACGCCACTTTGCACCCGTTGCGACAATCACCGTACGCGTGGCAAAGCTTTCGCCTGTGCTTAGTGTGATTTGATAAGTCAAATCGTCATTTTCGGACACGGTTTTGACGCTCACCATTTCTTTGACGGTGATGGCATATTCTTTGACGTGCTTGGCAAAATTATTGGCAAGCTCATTACCGTTTGTCAATGGCACCGAAATCAAGTTTTCAATATCTTGAGTATCTTTGACTTGTCCACCCATGCGATCGGTGACAAGCGTAACCTTCAAGCCTTTGCGTGCGGTATAAATAGACGCCGCCACGCCAGCAGGTCCACCGCCAAGCACCGTCACATCTTGCAAAGGCAAGCTTTCGCTTGGGGCAATGTCAACCATCAAATCAGGGAAATTTTCTTGCAATTTTTCAATCAGTTTGGCGGTGTCAATCTTACCATTGGCAAAGGGTTTGCCATTTAAAAACACCGCTGGCACGCCTTGAATGTTCTTTTCGGCGACAAGCTCAGGAAATACACCACCGTCAATCATCTCATTACTAATGCCGTCGTTGAGCAAGGCAAATTGGTTTAATGATTGCACCACATCTGGGCAGTTGTGGCAAGACAATGACACAAAGGTTTGAAATTTTAAGGGCTGTTTGATGTTTTTGATGATGTTTTGAATGGCGGCGTCCAGCTTTAGCTCGCTACCGCCTGCTTGCAATACCGC
This sequence comes from Moraxella sp., assembly GCA_041811915.1. Lineage (GTDB taxonomy): Bacteria > Pseudomonadota > Gammaproteobacteria > Pseudomonadales > Moraxellaceae > Moraxella. The sequence goes on from JBGXSA010000069.1 coordinate 54,784, forward strand.
CAAAATCAAGCTGGTAAACTCATGCCCAGAAGGAATGCCACTAAATACAATGCCCGTATCCGCCCCTTGCGTTTGGATTTTAAAGCTCATAGGCGATAAATTGTCATCGGTATTGTCCGCAAGCACAATCTTGTCGGTCGTGCTGGCAACTTGACTCAAAAATTCAGTCAATTCAGCACGTTTGGCGTGCTCGCCACTGCCCATCACAAAGCTAATGGCACGCGTCATACGCTCGCTGTAGGATTTGATGGCGTCTAATAAACTTTTGTCAATCATGGTTTTGCTCCAAATTTGTTGTAGGCGTGATTGCAACAGCTGCATCGTTTTGCGCTTCAATCACATTTTTTATATTATGGAAAAAAACACCTGCTTTGGCAAGCTTGGATTGCCAAAGATTATAATTAATAAAATTAAATGTTTTTTGACAATCAATTAATTTTTTAAAAAATAAAAAGATACACAAGCTTGCCGTTTTTTGTTACAATACAGTCATCGCCAAACAAACAAGTCTGCATTGAGTGGCTTGCATTTGGTGATATTTAGCCGCAAAAATTGTTGAGATTTTTGCTATCTCATACACAAAAGAAGGACGAACAATATGTTTCCAGAGCATAGAGAATTAATCACCAAACTAAAAACCGAAAATGATTTGCATTTTGAAAAACTATTCAACGCTCATAACGATCTTGACGAAAAAATCATCAATCTTGAAAACGACCCAGTGGCAAGCGTTAGCCGCGAAAGCGAAATTGAAGAGATGAAAAAAGAAAAATTGGCTCTAAAAGATGAGCTGTTTAAATACCTAGAAAGCAAAAAAGCTTAAGCGCTTAAGGCTTAAATTCTCAAGGTTTGGGTTATCCAAAAGCCCTATTTTTTAATAGGGCTTTTTATTTGATTGTTTGGTATTTAATTGCTGGTATTTGAATTGATATTTGATTACTGGTATCACAGCTTATTGGCATCACCGTTTGTATTAAGCAAACAAACATTCGTTCAAGTCTTAAAAATTACATCATGTTTGGTATTAGCTCACTTGGCACCTACATCATAGGCACCATCGCCATTATTCTTTTGCCCGGTCCAAACTCTCTGTTTTGCCTAAGCATCACCGCCAAATCTGGCAAAAAAGCAGGCTATCAGGCGCTGCTTGGGATTTTGCTTGGCGACTCTGCGCTCATCATCGCCACGATTTTTGGTGCTGGCAGTTTGCTGAAATTATATCCATCTTTGTTTTTTGCCATCAAAATTTTGGGCGGATTGTATTTGGCGCATTTGGGCTTTAATCTCATCAAGGCAGGTGCGCGCAAATGGCAATTAAGACACCATTCACCCATGCACATCACAGACGCCAATGCCACAGCAGTCCAGTCCCATCCTTTTTATCGCGCGCTGCTGCTTAGCTTGACAAACCCCAAGGCGATTTTATTTTTCTTGTCATTTTTTGTGCAGTTTGTTGAGCCCACTTACCCAAATCCATTGTTGTCTTTTTTGATTTTAGCAATTATTTTGCAGCTCATCAGTTTTTTGTATTTGAATGTACTGATTGTTTTGGGCGAAAAACTTGCCACAGCCTTTGCCAAACAGCGCGCTTTGGCAAGTGTCGCCATGGTGCTTGTGGGCGTTTTATTCATTGGATTTGCGGTGAATTTGTGGATGGCAGGCTTGGAGTCTTAGGTTTACCCCATGTTTGTTCAAACATGAATCAGATTTTTACAAAAAATCCAAACAAAAAGCCTCAAAAAATTTTGAGGCTTTTTTAAAATCAGCGTATCAGCTTAGATTTAATTAGATTTTACCAACCAAATCAAGGCTTGGCTTTAAGGTTTCTTGACCTTGCTCCCACGCCGCTGGGCAAACTTCGCCGTCATTGTCGCGCACGTATTGAGCGGCTTTGACTTTGCGAATCATGTCTTTGGCAGAACGACCAATGCCCAAATCGTGGATTTCAGCCACTTTAATCAAACCTTCTGGATCAACCAAGAAAGTACCGCGTAGCGCAGCGTGCTGACCTTCAATCATAACATTAAAGCCACGAGTGATTGCACCTGTGCCATCGCCAAGCATTGGGTATTTTACTTTGCCAATGGCAGGTGAAGCGTCGTGCCATGCTTTGTGTACAAAATGCGTGTCGGTAGATACCGCATACACCTCAACACCCAAGCCTTTTAGCTCGTCATAATGCGCCGCCATGTCCTCAAGCTCAGTTGGGCATACAAAGGTAAAATCGTGCGGATAAAACATGAAAATCGCCCATTTGCCTTTGACGTCATCACTTGAAATGGTTTTGAATTCACCATTTACAAACGCTTCGGTTTTAAACTCTGGGATTTGTTGATTGATGATTGCTGTCATAATAACACCTCTATGCAGTTAGAAATTTACTAAACGATTTAAAAAACTAAACGATTTTTAAAAATAGACATATTTTACTTGTCTATGTTGGTATCATAACAAAATTTATTGTTTAATCAAATTAAAACTTTCAAAGATATTGTTTTATTTTGTAAAATACATGGTGATGACATATTTTTTTTAGTATAATAGCAACAAGGCCGTATTATTTAGTTATTTTAAATTTAGTTTAAAAAATTTATAATAAATATAAAATTTATGGCTCGCAGATTCAGCAACAATTTTGAAGAGCCAAATACAAACCGCCGCACCATAAAGCTGCAAAACACAAAGCGTATGTATTTGGCATTGTAGCACTTTTTAAGTGAATTTGTATAGGAACATTGTACATCATGATTACATTGCGACAACTGGAATTTGCGTTGGCAGTCTCCAAGCACCGCCATTTTAAACGCGCTTCAGAAGAGTGTAACATTTCGCAGTCGGCGCTCAGTTTGGGTATTGCCGAACTGGAAAAACAGCTTGACACACAGATTTTTGAGCGCAACAACAAACAAGTGCTCATCACGCCCATTGGCGAGGAGATTTTGGAGCGCGCGCAGCGGATTTTTTCAGACATCAATGATTTGACCGCATTGGCGCACAATCACCAAACACCGCTTGCCTACCCCATGACGATTGGCATTATCCCAACCATCGCACCTTATTTATTGCCCAAAGTGCTGCCAACACTGAGCGAGCAATTTCCAGATTTTTCTATTTATGTGATTGAAAAGCAAACCGAACGCCTGATTGAACAAGTGCGCTACGGTCATATTGACACCGCCATCATCGCGCTGCCTTATCCGCTAGATGGACTGCATACATTTGAGTTTTGGGAGGAGAATTTTTCTGCCATCGTCTCCAAAAAAGACGAAAACTACGCCAAACTCAAAAAAATCACCGGCAATCAACTCTCCAAAAGCAATTTGCTGCTGCTTGGTGAAGGGCACTGTTTGACAGACCAAGCTTTGTCGGTGTGCTCATTGTCCAAAAATGAGCTCAATCCCAACTTTTCAGACGCCACCTTGAACACCTTAATCCAAATGGCGATTGCAGGCATGGGCACCACGCTTGTGCCCGACATGGCAATTGAGCAAATCACCCAAGATGATGTGGTCCCCATTCCTTTGGCAGAGCCTGGCCCGCACCGCAAGCTGGCTTTTATCAGCCGTCTTAATTATGCGCGGGTCAATGACATCAAGCGCCTGAGCGAAATCTTTAAATCCGCACTGGAAAAACATCAAACTTAAAAACACACTTCAAAAACAAAGCCTAGACTCACTCTAGGCTTTGTTTGTCTGCTGATGATTTTTATTGGTTGTCGCAGTCTCTTAATCAACGTCTCTTAATCACCGCACAATCTCTTAATTAATGTCTCTTAACAACGCCTCTTAATCAACAATCAACGTAAGGATGCCTCATCGCTGCGCAAGCTTTGTTGCACGCCTGCACCCAAGCCCTTACCCATTTGAACACCCAAGCGATCAATAAACTGCTGCATTGGGTCTTTGAGTGTATAATTGACATCATTATCAATTTTCAGCTCTTTTTTGAGTGCATTTAGTCCGCCCAGCTTGTCCGCCAGACCAAGCTCCACAGACTGTTTGCCTGTCCAAAAAAGTCCGCTGAATAATTTATTTTGCTCGGCATTTTTGAGACGATTACCACGCCCTGCAACCACCGCATCAATGAAGTTTTGGTGCGTGCTGTCAAGCAGCTGTTGAATGTGCGCTTTTTCTGCTTCGCTGATGGGTCGGCTCATGGACAAGATGTCTTTGTATTCGCCAGATGTCATGGTGCGATCTTCCACACCCACCTTGTCCAGCAGCTTTTCAACATTATAATTGGGCATAATCACCCCAATAGAGCCCACCAAACTTGATGGATTAACCCAAATTTCATCGGCAGCAGACGCCACATAATACGCGCCACTTGCACCCATATCGCCAATGATGGCATAGACTTTTTTGTCGCTGTGCTGTTTTTTTAGATCCATGATGGTTTGCCAAATCTCATCAGACTGCACTGGTGAACCGCCTGGTGAGTTGATGTTCAGCACAACCGCCTCGCTGTTTGGATTGTCAAAAGCATCCGTCAATGCCTCACTGATGTCATCGGCGTTGGCGGGTGAGTCGCTGGCAATCACGCCACTGACATCCACCACCGCAAGATGCGGCTCGCCAGCGCCAATCATGGCTTTATTGGTGGCTGTGGGCTGACAGCCTTTGGACAGCGCAATCACCACAAACAACAAATACAAAAAAGTCAATAATTTAAAAAATATCGCCCAACGGCGTGCCCTTCTTTGCTCCTCAATGCTTGCCATGAGCGTTTTTTCAAGCAAGCGCCACTCTTGAGAGCTGGGTTGTGTACCATTTGGCGCTTGGCGCAAGCCCTCATTGGGATCTTTGTTGGGATTTGGTGGCCATGCCATAAACGATTCCTTATTTTAAACATTGGTTAGATTGTATGGTGTTAAATTCACGCAAATTCAAGTCAATCATTTGAATTACTCTGCACAAATGTGCGCCCAAACAGCGCCTCCATCTTGGCTTTTGAGACATTCCGACCGACAATCACCTCCACATCTGGCGCAGTTGGGCATAACAATTGCCACAATGCCCACACTTTATCATCACTATCTGCCTCAATCAGCACACCGCGCGATGTGTCTGTGGGTAGCTTTTTGGCAGAAGATTCATAAAACGTCGTTTTGTCTGAATAAATCGGCATAACACCGCCATCCGCACCAACCCATATCTGACAAGTATGCATTTGTGGGTTATTGAGCGTCTGCCAGCCAGTCAAGGCGCGAATGCTCAAGCCGTGCTCTTGCCATGTTTTATCCATAATACACGCACGCGCTGTCACATTCCCAAAACGTTTGGATTCACCAGCAAACCAAAACTCATCAACAGGCAGCTGCAAACTGATACGCCCAATGGCATAAGCCAATTTTTCGTTGTCGTGCTGCAACACAACTCCATTAAGTCGCGTCAGCCCAAAACGCTTAAGTGTAATCAAAAGCTCATCGGCAAACCTCTCATCATTGATGTGCGCTTTGCCATCACTGCTTATAATCAGCCAATACACCTCATCTTTGACAATCAAGGTTTGCTGTACGGCAAAATTGCTGGGCAACACATAAATGCCATTTGTCTTAGCTTTTGTACCGCTCATTGCAAATGTCATCATCAGCACGGGCAAGATTAGCCAATGGCGGTGCAGCCACGGACTTTGCAAAATAACAATCAGCACAAAGCCAAGCGCAACCATCATAACAGACATCGGTGTGATAAGCCAAGCCTGATTAAAATTCAGCTGCATCACCATCAGCGCAAAATGCACATGACTCAAAACAGTGATGATAAACTGCCACAGTATGTGCGCCAAGCTTGGCACAAGTCCATACAACAGACCTGCCAATAAATTGATGGGCACAATCACATAACCAAACAGCCCCACCATAAACAAGTTACTGATGACGCCCACCACAGACACTTTGCCAAACAGCAGCATACTGATGGGCAACATCGCCACAAACAAATACAGCTGCATTTTGATGAGCTGACGCACCGTTTGCGTGCGCCCATCCTCTGCCATGCCAAAGCGCATGAGCAGCCACACCGCCACAAAGGACAACCAAAATCCCACCTGCCAAAGGCTCATCGGATTGATATAAATCATAACAAGCCCAACCAGCGCCAACACACGGCTGATACTCATATCCACAAGCAGCCACTTTAACACACCCACAGCAAGCAGCAAATAAACCGTACGCATGGCAGGCACATCAGCGCCCACAAACAGCGCATAAACAAAGGCACTGATGAGCATAACACACCAACGCAGCTGCCATCTGGCAATGTAATAATACAGCCTTGGCGTCCATTGATTGACCGCCCACACCACCAATTTTGTCAGCAGCACCGCCAAAAACAGCACGTGCGCACCAGAAATAGCAAGCAAATGACTCATGCCCGCCCACTGATACAGCTGCTTGGTTTGCCCATCAATGAGCGCGCGGTCGCCCGTCAATAAGCTGAGCGTCACCGCGGCGGCTGATTGTTCTTTTGCTTGTGTTTTTGGTTTGATGAATACATCATAAAAGTGCGTGCGCAGCGTTTGGCGCAAGCCTTGTAGCCACACAAACCCTCTGTCATACCAAGCCACATCTGTTTTGTTGATTGAGTCTATACTCAAAATGCGCGCATCGGCATGAATGTGCCGCGTCATCAAATAACGCCGCGTATCAAAACCCACCGAATTATCTGGCGTGCTTGACAAGGCGGTTAAATTGAGCGTCATTTTGGCGGTTGTGCCAACTTTTAGCGCATTAAGATCCTGTTCATTTGCCAGATTGGCGCGCAGCAGCACCGTCATCTGTGCGGGCAAGGCGCTTGGCGGTGGGCTGACGTATGTCAATTCTTTGTGATAAAAAGGATTGGGTGTTTTGCCCGCACGTTCAAAAACAGGCGTAATGTCGGTCAAAACCGCCTTTTGCCGATAAGCATAAGGATTGATGGAATCATAAACACCATCGCTGATTTCATCAATGCGTACATTGGCAGTCACCGTCACAGCAGTGCTTGGCACCAAAGCATAAAAACGCTCAAAATCAAGCAATGTCTTAAAGCAAAACACAGCCACCAAAGCCGCCACAATCAAGCTTTGCGTCATGAGTTTTGTGGGGTGAATGATTAAGCCATCTGCCAAATGAGTGCTTTGGAAGGTGCGGTATGCGCCATAAACAAGCAAACAAGCTGTCGCCATCAGCACCATCGGCAGCCAGCTGTGCGCTGTCAATGATTCTAAACCGAGTGGCAAAATCCCTTGCATCGCCAGCGCCGATACAGCAAATACCGACAATACAATGGCAAACACACCCAAATAAAACATAAGCTAATTGCTTTCCACAACAGATTTGGCGTCATGCTGTGTTAAAATCGTATGCGCCAAAATGCACTGTATCATCGGCAAATCATCCACATAAGTCAGCTTAAGATTGGCGCGACTGCCCTGCGTGAGCAAAACAGCTTGTTGATTTTTGCTCAATTCAAACACAGATGCCTCATCGGTAATGCACTCATCAGCCACTTGCAGCTCATCAATGGCGGTCAATAAGCGCTCAAGGTGAAATACCTGCGGCGTCAGCGCATGCCACAAATGCTCACGACTGACACTGCGGCTGATGGTTTGGCTTATACTGTGAGCATGTATAGAGGTGTTTGGTATAGAGGTGCTTGTTTGGGTTGTTTGTGTGGATTTTAGCGTATCGGCAACAGGGTGTGCCAAAATCGCACCTGCTGCTGTTCTGTGGTGGAGCGCCTGATCAATCACCGCCTTGATGTCACGCAACGACACACAAGGGCGCGCCGCGTCATGAATCAGCACATAATCGCTGGGCTTGGCGTATCCTGCAATGTGCTTAAGCCCTGCTTTGACAGACTCAAAGCGCGTCTGACCGCCAATCACAAACTCACACGCCAAGTCAAAATCAAGCGTCTTGGCAAGCTCATCATCAGCAGCCACCACCAAAGTACAGCGCTCAATCATCGGATGGCGCGCCAATGCCGCCACACTAAATTGCAACACGGTTTGTTTGATATTAATACCAAAATCCGTCAAATCAATCTCTTGATATTGCTTGGCTTTTTTTGCACCAAAACGCGCGCCCTTGCCAGCTGCGACAATCAAAGTATGAATGCGTGGTGAATGGTTGGATAAGGTCATGACTATCAGATAATCGCAAATGGACAAATAAAACGCGGTGGCAAAATAAAGCGAACTGTGCTTTATTGGCTGTTGGTAGTAATGGGTTGGTTATTCAAAGATTCATCTGGCACCGTCGGATCAATCTCTTCTATGGCGTCAGGCTCGTTGATGTCAGGCTTGATGGCATCATACAGCACAGGGGCTGTGGACAGCTGCACAAAAGTCTCGCCACGCTTGATAAGCCCAAGCTCTTTACGCGCATACTCTTCGGTTGCCCCAAGCCCTGTTTTTAAGTCATTCACATCAGCAATCAATTGGCGATTGTGCATTTTGGCGATTTGATAGTCGCGCTCTTGTTGCAAAACTTCTGCTTTTAATTGTCTGACCGCATAATAGCCATTTTCACCATAATAATAATGATGAACCATAGCAACCGCAGCCACACACGCCAAAACCAATAATGCGATTCTGCCAATTAGTTGCAAATAAACAGCACGATGGTGCTGTTTGTTGGTGGTTGTCATATCAGCCGCGCAATCCGATGAATTCGTTTTTGCCATGATAGCTTGCCGTTACCATCTGCTCAATACGCAACAGCTGATTGTATTTGGCGACGCGGTCAGAGCGACACAATGAGCCTGTCTTAATCTGCCCTGCTGCTGTACCCACCGCCAAATCAGCAATGGTAGAGTCTTCGGTTTCGCCAGAACGGTGGCTGATGATGGTAGCATAGCCGTTGGCTTTGGCAAGATAGATGGCGTCTAGTGTTTCAGACAGTGTGCCGATTTGGTTGTATTTAATCAAAATTGCATTGGCGATTTTTTTATCAATGCCCTCTTGCAAGATTTTTGGATTGGTTACAAACAAATCATCACCCACAAGCTGCACTTTGTCGCCCAAAATGGATGTCAAATACGCCCAACCATCCCAATCAGACTCATCCAAGCCATCTTCAATAGAGATGATGGGATACTGACGGCAAAGCCCTGCCAAATAATCGGCAAATTCGTTACTGCTAAAGGCTTTGTTGCCCTCGCCTGCCAAGACATATTGACCATTTTTGTAAAATTCGCTGGAGGCACAGTCTAATGCCAAATAAATGTCTTGCCCTGCTTTGTAGCCTGCTTTTTCAATGGCTTGCATGATAACAGTAATCGCCTCTTCGTTGGAGCGTAAATTGGGTGCAAAACCACCCTCATCGCCCACCGCGGTATTTAGTCCTTGTGCTTTTAGGACAGATTTGAGTGCATGAAAAATCTCTGTGCCCGCACGCAAGCTTTCAGAAAATGATGTAAAGCCCACAGGCTCAATCATAAACTCTTGAATATCCACCGTATTGTCCGCATGAGCACCGCCATTTAGGATATTCATCATCGGCACAGGCATGGTCAAAGACGTCTGCCCACGCAGATTGGCAATGTATTGATGTAGTGGCAGATTTTGTGACAATGCCGCCGCACGAGCTGCCGCCAAAGACACCGCAAGCGTGGCATTTGCTCCAAGATTGGCTTTGTTGTCAGTGCCATCAAGCTCAATCAACGTGCGGTCAATGTCCTGTTGATTGGCGGCAGGCATATCCATGAGTGCTGTTCTGATTTGGCTATTGACATTGGCGACGGCTTTTTTGACACCCTTGCCCAAATAGCGATTGGTCTCGCCATCACGCAGCTCCAACGCCTCACGAGAGCCTGTGGACGCCCCACTGGGTGCTGATGCACGACCAACAACGCCATTGGCAAGCGTAACATCAGCCTCAATGGTGGGATTGCCACGAGAATCCAAAATCTCTCTGGCGCGAATATCGGTGATTTGAACCGCATTTTTTTTGGTCTTCAGCGTACATATTTTATCCTTAATTTTTAGCACTTATAAAATTTTTAACACTTATAAAAGGCATAAGCCACAACATTTTCTTATTTTAGCACAAATCCACATGGGATTACATCTTAAAACATCAGCCAATCAAGCCAACAAAACAGCCAAGCTTCACAAAGCTGTATTAGTAAGTTGATTTAACTTAAGCTTATTATTTGGTGTCAAGCACCGCAAAGCCTTTGACCAAATCATCCAGCTGTTTTAATTGGCTCAAAAACGCCTCCAGCTGCGACAACCGCAAAGCACAAGGACCATCGCATTTGGCTTTGTCGGGGTCTGGATGAGCCTCCAAAAACAGCCCTGCAAGCCCTGTTGCCATGCCCGCTCGTGCCAGCGTGGTGATTTGAGCACGGCGACCGCCTGCACTGTCCACCCTTGCCCCTGGCTCTTGCAAGGCGTGCGTCACATCAAAAAACACAGGCACATTCATCGCTTTCATGGTGTCAAAGCCAAGCATATCCACCACCAAATTATTGTAACCAAACGCACTGCCACGCTCACACAAAATCAGCTTATCATTGCCCGCCTCCAAGCACTTGTGCAGAATATGACGCATTTCGTGCGGTGCCAAAAATTGTGCTTTTTTGATGTTGATGATTTTGCCTGTTTTTGCCATCGCTGCCACAAGGTCAGTCTGACGACTCAAAAAAGCAGGCAGCTGCAAAATATCGGCAACTTCTGCCACAGGGTCAGCTTGATAGGGCTCGTGAATGTCGGTGATGATGGGCACATTGAACTTGTCTTTGACATCCGCCAAAATCTGCAAGCCTTTTTCCATGCCCAAACCACGATAAGAATGCAAGCTTGAGCGATTGGCTTTGTCAAAGCTTGCCTTGAATACATAGCCGATATTCAAACGCTGACAAATATCCACATAGGTTTGGGCAATCTCAAACGCCAGCTCACGGCTTTCTAGCACATTCATACCACCAAACAAAACAAATGGCTTATCATTGCCAATTTCAAAACCATTTAATTCAATGGTGGGTTGTGCACTTAATGCGGTCATTTTAATTACCTTATTATAAAAAAATGAGTTATAAAAAAGTGAGTTATAAAAAATGAATTATAAAAACGGATTAATAATGGTTAATTGATTGTCAATCACTTGCCCATGCTGCATATCTTCAGAATACAAAATTGTCGCTTTTGCTTTTAGGCTACTGGCGATAATCAGACTGTCCCAATAAGAATAATGATAGCGGTTTTTGATGTTTAAAGCCTCTATAATCAAATAAGCATCCACCAATACAATCTCATATTCATTGCACAAAGCCGAAATGATATAAGTTAATTTATCAAAATCAACATATTTCTTTTTAATCATCACATTGCAAAATTCATTGATGACTTGCGTGCTGATCGCCACTTGTGTTTGGCTCAGCAATTGCTGAGCGATTTGATTTTTAGGATATTCATCACTCAAGGAATAAATCAAAACATTGCTATCAAAGAAGCATTTTGTATTCATAAGACAGCTCTCAACGACTGTTTGCCTCTTCGCGATCAAATTTATAATCCGATGGCAATTTGATTTTTATTGCCGCAAAAACATCTTTCATGCTTGCTTTGGGGTTATGGCGATGAACAGTGGTCGCTTGTTCTGCTGGCAACACCACAAAAGTTTTGCCATTGCTGGATAGTAGTAACTGTTCGCCAAGCGATACCCGCTCTAGTGCTTGGGCAATACTTTTTTGCTCCATATAATCAATCGCAATTTCAATCATATTTGCCTCTTTTTTAAATTGGCACAATTATTTTTATGCCAATTTTTTGATTGACTTAGCCCAAATGCTTGGTTTTTGCGGCTTTGACAAATGAACCAAACAAAGGATGTCCGCCGCGTGGTGAGCTTGTAAATTCTGGGTGAAATTGCACCGCCACAAACCACGGATGTGATGGGATTTCCACCGTTTCCACCAGTTTTTGCGGTGAATAGCCAGACACTTTCATGCCCGCTTTTTCAATGTCATTGATAAAATGATTGTTCATTTCATAGCGGTGGCGGTGGCGTTCCACAATCTCAGCAGAGCCATAGATGTCACGCACTTTTGTACCCTCCAACAGCTCGGAAGTTTGCGCGCCCAAACGCATGGTACCGCCCAAATTTGAGGCATCGCTGCGTTCTTGCAGTTCGCCTTTTTCGTCCAGCCATTCGGTAATTAAGCTAATGATGGGCTGACTGGTTTTTTTGTTAAACTCGGTGGAGGTCGCCTCTGTCAAGCCTGCACAATGACGCGCAAACTCAATCACCGCAAGCTGCATACCCAAGCAAATGCCCAAATACGGCACGTTATTTTCACGGGCATAGCGAATGGCTTTCATTTTACCTTCGGTGCCACGCTCGCCAAATCCCCCTGGCACCAAAATCGCATCGGCGGTTTTGAGTATCTCACTCTCATCTTGGCTCTCTAGGCTTTCGGCATCCACATAGTCAATCTGCACCTTGACGCGGTTGGTGATACCCGCGTGCAACAAGGCTTCATTGACCGATTTGTAAGCATCGGGCAGCTCCACATATTTGCCCACCATCGCCACACGCACGGTAAATTCTGGATTGAACAAGTCCTCGCAGACTTTGTCCCAATCCGACAAATCCGCCTCTGGCAAATCAAAGCCAAACCGCTCACAGATGAAGTCATCCACATCTTGCTCATAAAAAGTGCGTGGGATTTCATAGATACTGCGCGCGTCTTTGCACACCACAACCGCACGCTGTTGCACGTTGGTGAATAAAGCGATTTTGCGTTTGGTGTCCTCATCCACATCATGCTCGGTACGGCAAATCAAAATATCAGGCTGCATACCAATAGACAACAGCTCTTTGACCGAATGCTGAGTCGGCTTGGTTTTGAGCTCACTGGCGGAGGCGATATACGGCAAAAGTGTCAAATGCATGAGCATAGAGCGTCCATGCCCAAGCTCCACCATCAGCTGACGCACCGACTCCATAAACGGCAAAGATTCAATGTCGCCCACCGTACCGCCAATCTCCACAATCGCCACATCAAAGCCCTGACCTGCCTTTAGCACACGTTCTTTGATGTTGTCGGTGATGTGAGGGATGACCTGCACAGTTTTGCCAAGATAGTCGCCACGGCGTTCTTTTTCTAGGACGTCTTGATACACTCGCCCACTGGTGAAGTTGTTGAGCTTGGTCATTTTTGAATGTTTCAAAAACCGCTCATAATAGCCCAAATCAAGGTCAGTCTCCGCCCCATCTTCGGTCACAAACACCTCGCCATGCTGAAAAGGGCTCATCGTCCCAGGATCAACGTTGATGTATGGATCCATCTTGACCATGGTTACTTTTAGTCCGCGCGCCTCAAGCAAGGCCGCCACAGACGCTGCCGAAATGCCCTTGCCAAGCGATGACACCACGCCGCCTGTGACAAAAATAAATTTGGTTGAAGTATTGCTAATAGAATGTGCTGTTGTCATAATCATCTTTTGGGTAGTTGGTAAAGGCAAATTTTACTAAAATTTAGCCAAAAAATATAGGGGCAAACTGTATTTTTCCAAAATACATAATACCCCTATGTTATTTATAACATTTTATTTAATTGGAATTTAAAGCTTTATTCAATAACTCAATGCCATAAGCAGGATTGCCACGACTGGCTCGGATTTGAAAGCGTGTTTTTGCATCAAACTCGCTTAATGCCATGCTCGCCAACTCATCCACCAAACGATTAACACTAAGCCCTTGGGCTTTTGCCATAGATTTTAAACGCTCATGTTTATCATCACTGATTCTAATGGTTAAAGTACTCATCATCCTCTCCTAGTAATTGCCGTGGTGTACAGATTTTTATGTCAAACTTAAGCTCGCTTTGATTAAAGTCTTTCAAATTATGGCTTACGATACAATTTGCACCGCCTGCCACCGCAAGCTCAATTAAATGATTATCGCCCTCATCTTTTAAATTGGGTCGCCACAAATAAAATATCCGAACCCACTGACTCACCGACAACAAAGCATCCAACACCTCATTGCGCTCTATGGCAGATAAGTTGCTACGAATAAATATCTCATCACGAGCCAATACATCTTTTCACAAAAAACCCACCCCAAATAACTTGGGATGGGCTTGTTTGGCTAGATAAGTTTTGGATTAGAACTTGTATTCAATACCGCCACCAATACCAAAGCCATCAGTTTCTATTTTAGTAGTTGTCGCACCAGTAGTGGTGGTAGTTTCACCATTTAGGTAAGCGCCATAGATGTGACCTGTTGTGTTGGTATTAAATGCGTATTTACCACCAACAACCAAACGCTGAGTATCTGCATTTGAAGCGCCTAATACATTATCAACCCAATCAACTTGCGCGTATGTAGTCCAAGGTGTTTGTGCTACTTTGTATTGACCGCTAACAGTGAAAGCATTTTCGTTATTGTCAGTATCATAATCGCTTAGCTGATATAAAGCACCCACAGTCAATGCTGGGTTTAATTTGTAATCACCGCTCAAACGAGTGAATTTCAAATCACCTGCTTGGGTATAAGTTGCACCTGCGCGATAAGCTTGACCTGCTGGGGTGTATTGTACACCCACACCAAACGCATCACGACCTAGAGAGTCAGTGTTGTTATTCTCATCCATCACATACATGCCTAGGAAGTTTAGACCATTGTAGCTTGGTGATACATAAGCAAAGGCATTGTTAGCACGTAGAGCGTTGAATGATGCCAATACATCGTCACCACCCAATACACCGCCAGCAGTTACGTTGGCATAGTTAACCATATCGTCAATGGCGGTCAAACGACCTGCTAGCAATGTACCGTATTGCTTATTGGCTAGACCTAGGTAAGTGTCGCGTGAATAGAATTGATCACGACCATTGTCATTAGCATCTACATCAATACCGTATTCCAATTGGTATACCAAATCAGTATTGGCAGTCAATGCTTCTGCGCCACGCAAACCAATGCGTGAACCAGTAGAATTTAATTGACTACGGCTATTCCAATCAGTAGAAGAAGTAGTAGCAGTGGCGCCTGTAGTTCTTGTAACATCAGTATCGCCGTCATTTAAGTCTAAAGTTAAAAACGCTTTACCATAAACGGTTGGTGCTGCTTGGGCAGCGGTTACAGATAGAGCAGCAACAGCTGACGCTAAAAGTAATTTTTTCATGGGATTCTCCACTTAACATTTAACATTTTTATGGGCTGCTCAACGCTTTCGCCCATGCAACCAGTATATAAAATACATACTGACAATTGCTCATTTGGTGAGCTTAATTATTGTAACACAATTTATAAAATTGCAAAACAAGTTACCAAACTCATACCTTGTGTACTAGAATACCAACTTTGACATATTTTGCAACACCTTTTGAGCATTTTTTTTGCATTTTTTTTGATGTATATTTTTTTTATTATAAAAATCAATAACTTAAAACAAAAAAAATCCTTAATTTTTTTGTTATTATCAATAATTATTCTCATTTATAATTGAGTAACTTATCATTGCATTGTAACAATACTGTAATAATATTTGTTTAACAACATCGTTTTGATGACATCATGATTTGACAGTGATGGTATACGGATTCTTTATAGTTTGTCAAAATACATCATCAAAGCGTGCTGCCCACAAAGTTTTGTTGCACTCTAGCAAAAGCGCGCAAAACCTTTTACAATATTACAGATATTTGTTCACATTCATTATTTTGTCCACATTCATTATTCAGACTGATTCATAGTTACCATGACACACAACATTCTAACAGATACCGCCACAGAACAGCCAAGCGCCTCTGATTTTGGCGTACAAGACTTTGATGACAGCGATTCACTGGCTGTCATCACCACCACTCAAAAGCGCGCACACGACATCAGCCATGTGCTTGATTTTTTGGGCGCAGCCACACCGCAAGCGTGGCTTGCTGTCGCCAAAGACAATCTTGAGATTCTCATGCAAGACCATGCCAACTGCGAAAAAAAGGCGGCGGGCACGGCGATGAATTTGATTTTTCGTTATGAATTTCATGAAAACTTGCAGATTCAACTGGCGCAACTGGTGCGCGAAGAGATGTTGCATTACGAGCAAGTGCGCAAGCTCATGACACAGCGCAATCAGCCGTGGCGCTATTTGTCGGCAGGGCGCTACGCCAAGGGTCTGCTTGCGCACAAGCGCACCTTTGAGCCTGCTGGCATGATGGATGTGCTCATCATCGGCGCGTTTATTGAAGCGCGTTCGTGCGAGCGCTTTGCGGCGCTTGCTGACATCATTGATGATGAGCCATTGGCGCGCTATTATCGCTATTTGCTCAAATCAGAAAGTCGGCATTTTGAGGATTATTTGGCGCTGGCGCAAAGCTTGTCCGATGAGCCGATTGATGCGCGCGTGGTGTTTTTTCGTCAGATTGAAAATGAGCTCATCACAAGCGAAGATGATGTGTTTCGCTTTCACAGCGGTGCGCCAAGCAAGGATGTCTGCCTTCAATTTGGATAAGTTTTGGGGCGATATGCGGTATGAATGTACGCTAATGATGAATGGATGCTTATGACAATTTTTGATACACCCGCACAATACGACGTCTATAGCGCAGCCGACATACGCGCGTGGCAAAATACTTGGTTTGATGAAGGCAATTCGTCCTTTGGGCTTGTATGTCAGGCCTCTTTGTTGGCGGCGCGCGCCATCTGTCAGCTGTTGCACCAAAATAATTACCGCGATGAATGCGCGATTTTGGTTTGCTGCGGCACAGGCAACAATGGCGCTGATGGTTATATGACGGCGCATTATCTAAAACAGCTTGGGCGTACCGTGGCGATTTTTGCACCCAGCTTGCCCAAGTCTACCGAGGCTCGCCTCGCCAAATCCCACGCAGACAAGAGCGAAATTACCATCTGTCATACATTTGATACCACTTATCCGATTTATGTGGATGCGCTGTTTGGCATTGGTCTTAATCAAGCGCTTAATGAGACATACCAAGCACTCGCCCATCAATACAACGCCGTCCGCGCACTAAAAATTGCGCTTGATGTACCAAGTGGGCTGCACCCAGATACAGGGGTTGCCCTGCCTGTGGCGTTTCAAGCAGACTATACGCTGTCTTTGATTGCGCTCAAAATGGGCTTATTGACAGGGCAAGGCAAGCGGTACGCAGGTAAGATTATTGACATCGCCTTGATACCACAGCATGATGCCATTGACAAGCTTGCTACGCTCAGCACGCGCCCACCCAAAGGCACACCGCGCGCCATCACCGCGCACAAGGGCGATTTTGGACACGCGCTCATCATTGGAGGCTGCGCCAATATGGGCGGCGCTGTCATCATCGCTGGTGAATGCGCGTTTGCTTCAGGCGCAGGCAAAGTGAGCATCATGTGTCACAAAAGCCACCACAGCGCGATTTTAGCGCGCAAGCCAAGCATCATGGTCAAAGACATGGACGATGTACATCAAGACGACATGGCGCGCTATTTGGCACAAATAGACACCGTGGCGTTTGGCATGGGTTTGGGGCGCGATGATACAGCCAAGAGCATTTACAAGCGCCTAATGCCACTTCTACAAACAGCCACACACCTAAAGCGCATTGTCATTGATGCGGATGCTTTGTTCTTTTTGGCACAAGACGACTGTGTACTGGATGAGCGCTTTGTGTGTACGCCCCACAGCGCTGAAGCAGGGCGCCTACTCAATCAAAGCTCAGAAGACATTGAAAGTAACCGCTTGGCAAGTCTGCTTTGTTTGCAACAGCGCTACGGCGGACATTGGGTATTAAAAGGCGCAGGGTCTTTGACTGCACAAATCACGCAGCCATGCACCAAACCCACCATTCATATATGCGCCTTTGGCAATCCTGCCATGGCAAGCGCAGGGATGGGCGATGCGCTAAGCGGTATGATTGCAGGGCTTGGCGCGGCGCACAATCTGTCTGTATCTGAGTGCGTAAGTATGCACGCACTGGCTGGCGATAATTTATTTCAAGACAATCGCTACGGCATCAGCGCTGACATGATGGCAAGCGCCATTCACCATCAGCTCAACAAATGCTCACAAATTCCTTTATAAAAACAAATCCCTTTAAAAAGTCAGTTTTGTACAAAACCGACAAACAAGCCCATCATATCGCCGATAATTCATCAGCCGTTTTTTAAAAAAATTATTCAAAATCTCTCAAAAAACAATCACCCAAAAACAATCATTCGCCCATTTTTGTACGGATGATTGCTTCAAAAAAATAATCGCGCGGTCTGTCAGCCTAAAAGGTGATTTTATTAAGCAAATACTCTTGGGCATTGTGCGCAATGTCCGTTTCCACCTTGTGCCAATTGCCATAGCCATCCAGCGTCCACGCCTGCACGGTGTCATTGAGATAATTAATCAGACCGTCTTGATAAATCTGATGAAACAACGCGCGATCCAAGATGGGGAATGCCACCTCCACACGGTGGTGTAAATTTCTGTCCATCCAATCCGCCGACGCGCAATACAAACGCTCATCGCCATCATTATAAAAATAATACACACGCGTATGCTCCAAAAAACGCCCAACCACCGAACGTACGCGGATATTTTCCGACAGATTTGCCACTTGTGGACGCAAGCAGCAGATGGAGCGGATAATCAAATCAATCTCAACACCTGCTTGACTTGCGTCATACAGCTTGTCAATCAAATCTTGCTCGGTGAGCGCATTGACCTTGATGATGATGCGCGCAGGTTTGCCTGCTTTGGCGTGCTTGATTTCTTGATCAATATAATCAAGCAAAGTGCTGTGCAGTGTAAAAGGCGCGTGCAACAGCTCATTGCTGGCGACAGGGCGCCCCATGCCAGTCAGCTGCTGAAAGACATTATGCACATCTTGACACACCAGCTCATTGGCGGTAAACAGCCCATAATCAGTATAGGCTTTGGCGTTGCCTGCGTGATAATTGCCCGTACCCAAATGCGCATAGCGGCGCAACTTATCGCCCTCACGGCGCACGATGAGCATCATTTTGGCGTGGGTTTTGTAACCGACAATGCCATACACCACCACCGCGCCAGCATCTTGCAGCATATTTGCCACCGCGATGTTGCTTGCCTCATCAAAACGCGCGCGCAGCTCAATCACCGCCGTCACTTCCTTGCCATTGCGCGCAGCTGCCGCAAGCGCTTGCACGATTTGTGAATTGGTACCAGAGCGATAAATCGTTTGTTTGATGGCAAGCACATTGGGGTCGTTTGCCGCCTCCCACAACAAATCCACAACAGGACTAAAGGCATGAAATGGGTGATGAATGAGCACATCTTGCTTGTCAATCACCCCAAACATTCCCTCGTCATCCAGTTTGCGAAATTCGGCAGGAATGGCTTGGGTGAATTTATCAAAATGCAGTCCTGCCACATCAAAATCGGTACTAAAGCGCGTCAAATTCACAGGACCATTGACGCGATACAGCTGCGATTCATCCAATTCAAACTGCTGCAACAAAAAATCGCTGATTTCATCAGGACAGCTTGTTGCCACCTCAAGACGCACTTTGTGACCAAAACGGCGGTTGTTGAGCTCACCCTCAAGCGCTTTGGCAATGTCATCCACATCGTCCGCCAATGCTAAATCGGCGTTTCTGGTTAATCTAAACTGATGACAGCCCGTCACCTTCATGCCCAAAAACAGCTCGCCAATATGCTCATGAATCACCGCCGACAACAGCACATGATGCTGTTTACCGCCTGTCAGCTCATCAGGCAAGCGAATGATGCGCGGCAAACTGCGCGGCGCAGGCACAATGGCATAATGCAAACGCCGCCCAAACGCATCTTCCCCATCCAAGCTTACAATAAAATTGAGCGATTTATTCACCAAGCGCGGAAAAGGGTGCGCAGGGTCAATGCTGATGGGCGTCAATACAGGCAACACCTGATCAAAAAAGTATGAGCGCATCCATGTATGCTGGGCGGCGCTGAGCTCATCGCGCTTTAGGTAACGAATGTCATTTTTTGCCAGTTCTGGCAAAATCTCTTCATTCAAAATGCGGTACTGTTCGTCCACCGCCACGTGCGCAATGCGGCTGATTTCTTCAACCACTTGACTTGGTTTTAGTCCGTCTAGGCTTGTGGCAAGGTCGTTGTTTTGTTTGATTTTTTGTAACAAACCTGCCACACGAATCTCAAAAAATTCATCCATATTGGACGAAAATACCATCAAAAAAAACATTCTTTCAAGCAGCGGCATACGCGTATTTTTGGCTTGTGCCAACACGCGCAGTTGAAATTGCAAAGTGGACAGCTCACGATTGATATAGGCATTTGGACTATAACTGCCATCTGCCAAGCGCTCAATAGACAAATCTGCTAGGTTTTTGTCATCTTTATGGGGCGCTGTATTGTTGGCAAGCTCGCTGTCAAAATCTTGCTCATCGTCTATTGCTTGAACGGATGGTTTTTGGTTTGTCATATCACTTCTCCAATTTTGTCATGTCTTGCGGTAATCGTTTTTTTAATCCCAATCTACACAAACTTGATTATAACCACAAACAATCATCAAGCTCAAGGGATTTGCGCGCTTGGCATACGCTTCATAATAATGCGTTTTTTGTTTTGTAGGCGGCGGTTGTTTTGGTGCTTTTCATAATATTTGGGGTTGGGCAGCATACTGATTAACAGCCCCGACTCTTCCTTATTTAGATTGATTGCGCTTTTGTTGTAATAATGCTGGGCAGCCGCCTCAATGCCATAAATGCCATTGCCAAACTCCGCCACATTCAAATACACAAGCAAAATGCGGCGCTTATCCCACATCTGCTCAATCATAACGGTGATGATTGCCTCTTCTGCTTTGCGAATGTATGAGCGGTGTGAGGTCAAAAATAAGTTTTTTGCCAGCTGCTGAGTGATGGTGGAACCGCCCACCGAGACCGCGCCTGAAGCTTCGTTGGTCTTCATGGCAGCCTCAATGCTTTTTACATCAAAGCCATTGTGGCTGGCAAATGTAGCATCTTCACTGGCAACCGCCGCGCGTTTGACATTTTTGGCGATTTGGTCGTATTCCACCCACTCTTGCACAACCTCACCCCCTGTCAGCCGATGTGACAACATAAACATGGAATTGGTAACAGGATAATACCCCCAAACCGCCAACAGCGCCGCCACCATGATGTGAAAACCAACAAACAAGCACAACAACGGCAAAATCAGCCAACGCCACAAAAACCGCCAAAAGCTGCGCTTGGGCTTGGGTGCAGTGGGTAACTCAGGCGAAAAAGACGTATCGGACATTTGACAACCAATTATAATTTATTTATGCAGTTCATTTACCGCTTATCAATTTACCACATTATCAAAATTAAACAATGCTGTTTTTGATAAAATTTGTCGCCATGTGCCATCATGTGATAAAAGCATTGTTTGATAAAAGCATTGTTTGATAGAATAAAGGCTTTTGGCAACAGCACTTATTTTATGACTCATTCATCCAACACCGCCATAGACATGGATGGCTTGGTGAAATATCTATCCACACACCACCTAGCCTACCAACCTACAAAGCTTTGGTTCATCGCAACCGAAGATTGTCATTTGTGCGACAGCGCCTACGACAATCTAAAGCTTGCCGCCTACAGCATAGATCCTGCACTGCTGACCGATTGTATGGTGGATGTTTTGGATTTGCCAGATGAATTTGCACAAGCACTTGCCGCGCGCATTCCTGTACTCATCGCGCGCACGCCCACAAAGACGTACAGCTTGTATTACCCTTTTGGCATTATGGATATTGTGGCGCTGCTACAAAAAATCTCATAGTGGCGCACCGCTTGATAATTCGTCTTTTAGGCAGTACAGCGACCATTGCACAGTCAAACGCATTTGCCAATCAAATTTGGATCATCTTGGGCAAAGCAACAAACCACCCTGCCCGCTCCATCTCACCTGCGATGGCAAATAGGGTCTTTTCATCATTAAGCCGAGCGATGAGCTGCATCCCAATCGGCAAGCCATCACGGCTCATGCCCACAGGCACACTCATCGCAGGCATGCCAGTGATATTAGCAAGCATGGTAAACGCCATCTTGGACTGGACAGGATGGCTTAATTTTTCTACGATGCCTGATTTAAGCAGCCATTTACCAAATTTAAAAGGATTGGTGAGACCCATCATAAACTCATCCATCGGCTTTGGCGGTAGCTGTCCATGCGGTACGGCAGGCGTGGGCACGGTCGGGCAGAGGATGACATCGTAGTCTTGCAGCAGCCTATCCACTTGATAACGCACACTGTGCCAGCCTTGTTTGGCGGTCAATAAATCCAGTGCTGTCATGGATCTGCCAAACATGGCAAGGTTTAGAGTTTGTGGTTCTAGTCCTGCAATCATCGCTTTGCCATGCGTGCACGCAATGTCATCCACCAAATGCGCCGTATGACAGCCGACCACCACCAAAAAATCCTGCCACAGCCTTTCTATATCCACATCAGGCTCAGCCTCTTCAATGATGTGTCCCATATCGGCAAGTCGCTTGGCAGTCGCATGAAGGCAGTCCATGACATCACTATCAATCTTTGTGTTGGCGACTAAGGGGCGTTTGTGCAGGGCGATTTTTAGGCGTTTTGGCAGTGTCTGGCTTGCCTGATAAAAGCTGTCAGACGGCAGAACAAAAGGCGCGCCGATTTCAGCACCACTTAGCACATCGAGCATCATGGCGCTGTCACGCACGGTGCGTGTGATGACATGATTTGCCACTGCCCCAAGCC
The DNA here is from genome assembly GCA_041811915.1 of Moraxella sp. Classification (GTDB taxonomy): domain Bacteria; phylum Pseudomonadota; class Gammaproteobacteria; order Pseudomonadales; family Moraxellaceae; genus Moraxella. The sequence goes on from JBGXSA010000069.1 coordinate 77,463, forward strand.
AATCTTCGCCCAAGGGTGATGAAATGGGATTTCTGCCACGCGTGGGCTTTAGCCCAAAAACGCCGCACCACGCCGCAGGAAAGCGGATGGAGCCGCCGCCATCACCACTGGCTGCCATCGGCACAATGCCACTGGCGACAGCAGCGGCACTGCCACCCGATGAGCCGCCTGTACTGTAGCCGTAACGAAAAGGGTTGTGCGTTGCTCCAAAGGCTTTGGGTTCGGTGGTGATGATTAGTCCAAATTCTGGGGTATTGGTTTTACCAAAGCAGTTGAGGCCTGCTTGCTTGATGCGTTTGACGATTTCGTTGTCGCGCTTAGGTGTCACACGCACACTGCGACTGCCCATGGATAAAGGCTCGCCTGCGTATTCGTACAATAGATCCTTTAATAAAAACGGCACGCCAAAAAACGCCCCTTTGGGCAATGTATCGCACGCCGCCAGTGCCTTATCATCAAAGCGGTGAATGATGGCGTTTAGGGTGGGATTTAGGCGATCGGCACGCTCTATCGCTGCCAATAGGGCTTCTTTTGGGCTGACTTGTCCCTCATCAATCAGCTTGGCAAGTCCTGTGGCGTCGTATTGGCTGTATTCTTTGAACATGTACATTCCTTGTTGTGATTACTGGTATTTAACCAAATCATTATTTCATCACAAAGTCATTTTAAGTGCAATCAATTAAAATAAAAACACTTGCAACGTCATTAATGTTGACACTGCAAGTGTGTTGGTTGTGATTATGGTGAAAAGCTCAAATACCAAAGCCCAAACACCAAAACTTAAATATCAAGTGTTTAGTACATCCTAGGTCTTATCTGGCAAATTGATATACATAGCCAAGATATCCATATTTCCAGTCTCTTCAGATTTGTCTTTTTTAATCTCAACATCATCAAGATTGACACCTGCCACATAGCGACTGACCACCTCCAAAATCTCACGCTTCATCTTGTCAATTGTCTCATCGGTCAAGCGATTTTGCAGGCGATTATTACCACTTGCCACCAATACAGTCAAGCGATCTTTGGCAATCTCAGCACTGCTTGGCGCACTTTGATGTCCCAAAAGGCGGCTAAGCCATGATGCTTTTTTCATCATTAACCTCCAAATAGGCGCTGAAAGAAGTTCTTTTTCTTGATGTCAAGATGACGAAACTCACGATTTTCACCCAAAAAGCGTGCCACAATGTCATCATAACACTGTCCTGCGACCGATTCGGTGTCAAAAATAACAGGCTCACCTCGGTTGGACGCCTCAAGCACCGCCGCTGATTCTGGCACCACACCAATCAAAGGCACTTTTAAAATGTCATTGGAAATGGTCTCAATGTCCATCATCTCCCCTGCTGCCGCACGTTCAGGGTTATAGCGCGTAATAATCAAATGCTCACGCACACTGCTGCCCTCTTTGGCAAGCTTGGTTTGACTTTGCAAAATACCAATGATTCTATCAGAATCGCGCACCGATGAGATTTCAGGATTGGTAACAATCAATGCCTCATCGGCGTGGTACATGGCAAGCTGTGCGCCACGCTCAATGCCCGCTGGACTGTCGCAAATGATGTAATCAAACTGCGCAGACAGCTCATTCATCACCTCAGCGACGCCCTCATCGGTCAAAGCGTCTTTATCGCGTGTTTGTGATGCTGGCAAAATAAATAAGTTCTCCAAACGTTTGTCTTTGACAAGCGCTTGCGATAGGCGCGCCGCCCCTGTGATGACATCCACAAAATCATAGACAATGCGATTTTCACAGCCCATAATCAAATCAAGATTGCGCAAACCCACATCAAAATCAATCACCACCGTACGATGTCCGCGCATGGCAAGTCCTGCCGCCACAGATGCACTGGTGGTTGTTTTGCCGACGCCGCCTTTGCCTGAAGTCACTACGATAATCTTAGCCACATTCACTCCAAATTAATCACGTTATTTTTTAGGGCGTGTTGACATTTCACACGCTTTAAGAAAAAATGTTGAAAATTAAGCTTTTGGTCGTGCTTTTGGTGAAAAATAAGCCAAATCTTGCCTTTTGTCGTTAAAGCTATTTTAACAAGCTTGCCAATATTATCATATTGACTCACATTTATTGCCCAAAAAGGCTTAATAATTTTCTAAATTTTCACTCAAATTAAAATATCAACACGCCCTACATAAACCATATATTTTAACATAATTTTGCCGATTTTTATGCGCTGTGCGCGACATTCATGGCGACTTTTTGTTTATTCATCTGTTTTATTTGACATTTTGTCCAGATTGCATGACTTTGAACACAAGACCCGATTCTTTATCAAAGCTCACCTGCACCGCTTTGCCCAACACATCGGCAGGTATGTCCTCTTTTAGGCAATAAGTACCAGCCACCGACACCAAGCTTGGTTCAAAGGCTTGGCAAAAAATGTGTGCATTTTCATCGCCTGTCGCGCCTGCCACCAATCTGCCTTGCGCCTTGCCATAAATGTGCAAATTATTGTCCGTAACCGCCTCAGCGCCGTGATTGACCACATTGGTAATCACCAAATCTGCGCCCATGTGATGAATGCTTTGCCCTGAGCGCAGCATTTGATGATAAACACGAATCGGCTCTCTGTGCTCCTCGTGTTTTGCGCTCAAATCATCCTTGTCATGGGCGCTGTAATGTGTCGCCACATAGGCGGTTGCCGTCTCGTCAGTCGTCTTATCCGCCGCTATCTGCTCTTTATTTTGTTCGCTGATACGCGCAATGCGCTTGCCATCATTGGGCAATATCGCCATTTTTTTGGTGCGCGCAAACGGCGCAAACACTCCATCCATCACCGCAATGACTGCCAAATTGTTTTGCCACAAAAGCGCAATCAGCTCATCAAAAAAAACATCATTCACCGTCAACTCATCTGCCGCCTCCAGCACAATGGGCACAGGCAAAGCACTGTCAGCGCCCAACGTATTGGCAAGAGAGGATTGGATGTCCGCAAGGTCAGATGTATGAATTTGCAGTCGGCTAAAAGCAAGCATTTTGCCATATAAAGTTATTGCAGTCATGAAAATACCATCAAAAGGTCCGTTTGTGTGAGGCGTATAAATAATCAACGCACTCCAAAAGCCCATGCATAATTAAACCCATTATCATAGCATAATTTACGACATTTACCAATTGCCATCACGACAAATACAATCATCACAAACACAATCATCACAAATGCAATTGCTCAGTATGCTTCCATTGCTGCACTTTGACCTGAGCCTCAAAGGCGCTTAGCGCATCATCCACTAAGCTTGATACCAATGTCTGTAGTCGCTCATCGGTCGTGTCAATATTTGCCACCCCATGCGCAATCTGCGCCATCAGCGATTGCAGCGCATCATCAGACAAAAGCTGTTCATTGACGGCAATCACCACATTTTCGGCAATGCCTCGCCCAATGTCAGTCATTTGATTTTCAATCATAGCGCCTGCAATTGGAATCATGCGCAAAACGCGGCGCAGCTCTGGGGTGCTTAACAGCGCCTTTTCAACAGCAAAACCGACATTGTTCGCCAAGCGCACATTCAACTGTGTTTTTAGCTCGTCTTGCAATTTTGGCACAAGTTCACGCTGCAACAAAGACAGCAATGTCGCCTCAAGCTCTTGGCGGTTGTTGTTGATGGTCTGCTCAATCAAGTTTTGATGTGTGGTAGATGTGCGCATTTGAATGCGAAAATTATCCACCGCCGTCAAAATCACTCTGTCAGACAGCTCCTCAAGCAGCACATGACCATAAAATTTACCCGTCTTAATCCAGCGACTTGGGATGATTTGTATGCCAATCTCATGCAAGCGCTTGATAATCACCACCGCGCGCAAAAGCCTTAAAGGACGCAGCAGCGGAAAACAACCAAGCACCTCATACCAATGCACAAACGGAAAGAAAAACCAGCGATAATAAGTTTTTTTGACAATGGCAAGCAGCCAACGTACCAAGAGCTCAGCAATCAAAAATATGGTAAAAAACCCTGCAACAGCAGAGATGTTTGGATGAATCGCCCGTTCATACATCACAAGCCAATCTGTCAAACCCAAATAAGGCGCAACCTTGGCAAAGCTTGCACTCATGACGATTTGATTAAAAAAAATGATGCTCAAATCAAGCAAAATCACCACCAAAATGGCAATGTCATACAACAGCTTAAGCTTGCTGGGCGGCTTAGTGTCTTTTTTGTGCGTATAAATTGGAATGACATCTTTGTCCACATCAATCGGTGTAATCACCGTTGGCTCAGAGGGCGAATAAGGCTGGTTCAACGTCTCTTTATCAATCATAATTTCACACTAATACACAAATCATTCGGTTGTCAGACCACAGCAAGCGCAAAAATCAAGCAAAGAAATCAAGCGCGAAAATCAGCAATCACTCAAACTGCACCACTGTTTAAATCAAAACCGCTTAAATCAAAACTGCGCCATCATGCGCGTGATTTTATCGTCCTTGTTTTGCCACACACCATCCAAATAGTTATAAAACTGCGCTTTGATGGTGTCGTCGCTGTAGTATTGTCCTGCTTTGATGGCGTCAAACAGCGCTGTCGGCATACTCAACTGCTCAATATCCACCGCCAATCTGTCCACCTTGCCAAGCCACAAATCCCCATAACTTGGAATGCCATTTGGATAAACAATCGTCATGTCCAAAATACCGTCAATCTGTTCACCAAGCAATTCAATGGCAAGCGCCAATCCACCCGCCTTTGGCTTTAATAAATGCTGATAAGGCGATGCTTGCTGTTGGTGCTTATCTTTGGTAAAGCGCGTACCCTCCAAATAATTGAGCAGTACAAACGGCTTGTCTTGCAGCAGCTGACACGCGCGCTTTGCCTCCGCCAAGTCACGCCCAGCCAAATTGGGATTTTTGCTGATTTTTTGCTTGCTGTGCCTTTTCATCATAGGAAAGTCCAGCAAATAAAACGTCTGTCCCACGATGGGAATGTACATAAGCTCGTGCTTGGCAAAAAACCGCGTCAAGGGCAATCTGCCCTCGCTGATATACTGTATCACACTGGTATCCACCCAAGATTGGTGATTGCAAATCAACAGATATTGACCGTCTTTTTTAAGGTCGTCTGGCAAGCTGATTCGCCAGTCTTTATTGGGCATAAGAGCATCCAGATTGCGATTGTTATTGGCAATCCATTTGTGCGCGATTGTTAAAATCACCTCATCTTCTGCCGCTGTCGGCTTTTGTTGGTTGATTTTGATTATTTTTTTTATGCCTGCACCAAACACTTTGGGCGCAAAGCCAACACTTTGTTGAATAATCACCCCATACCCTTTACCCAGCTTAACAAAATCCATATATCTGTCCACCATGATGTATTCTAAAAAATCATATCAGTTCAAAAAATCACAAGAACCATTGTACGCTATTTTACCAAATTTATGATTATTTGTTACAAATTTTGTCAAATCTGGGCAAAAAAATCAGTTTTACTCAAAAGCATTCATAAAACACAGACACTTTATCACAGATTTTATACACTATTTGTGAAAATTAGTTGCATAATACGCACATGAACTCAAATGTGTGGTCATCAGTCTCAAGGACTGTCAAATAATTTAATTAAGATTAAGGGTATATTATGAAAAAATTAATCGTTGCTGCAGTTGCATCAAGCATGGTATTGGCAGGTTGCGCCACCGATCCGACTACAGGTCAGCAAACTGTGAATAAAACCGCCTTGGGCGCATTGGGCGGTGCATTGGGTGGTGCTGCCATCTCTAAAGCCACTGGTGGCGAAAAAACTGGTCGTGATGCTGCCATCGGTGCCGCATTGGGCGCAGGCGTTGGTTACTATATGCAACAACAAGAAGCCAAGCTGCGTCAGCAAACGGCAGGTACAGGCATTGAAGTAACACGCGACCCTGTTACCAACAACATCAATTTGGCAATCCCAGAAGCCATCACCTTTGATGTGGCGCAAGCAACCATCAAGCCTGGATTTTATAACACCCTAAGCCAAGTTGCCAGCACGCTAAAACAATACGACCAATCTTCAGTTGTTGTTAATGGCTATGCTTCTATTGAAGGCAATCCTAACTTCAACCTAACATTATCACAAAATCGCGCTGCCAGCGTAGCCAACTTCCTGGTCAATCAAGGCGTTAGCCAAGCGCGCGTAAGTGCCGTTGGTCATGGCGCAACCTCTCAATTTGGATCGTCTTATGAAGCCAACCGCCGTGTTGAAATGACTATTTTGGCGCCTCGTCAATAATCAATAACAACCAATAGTCCGTGTGTTATGAATTGTTGGTTGAGGTTTTAAGTAATTAAGGCTTTAAGCAATTAAAGCTTGGCAAAATCAAGCCAAATCACAACACAAGGCTAAAGCACAAAAGACAGGGTACATTTATCCTGTCTTTTTGTTTTTTATCGCCTTTTGTTTACCCAAGCCTGCGTTACAAACTTGCTAATTTTTTGACAATCACTCAAAATATACAAAAATCCCCACAAGCCGAGCAGCTCAAAGCCTCATGAATCAGTTTAGTACAAATAAACCTATTCCCCCAACACTCAATCAGCTTAGTGGTACATTTGCCACATACGGCATACAGCTCATGGTTGAGTATAAGCGCGTCAAAAACATCAATTTTCGCCTAAAGCCAAACTTACTTTTTGTATCGGCGCCTTTATCTATAGATGAGCGCACCTTGTCTCAGTTCATCACACAGCGTGTGCCTTGGGTGCTGCGCCATCACAATGCTTTAATAAACAAACACATAAAAAACACCCATCACATCACACAGCTGTGGGGCAAACCCCATGCGTTTGATGATGAGACTCATCGCTTGCAGGTTTATAGGCAAGCAATGCTTGAGCGCATCACAACTCTACAAAACACATGGCAACCCATCGTTGGTAAGTCTGCACACAAGGTACTCATCAAGCAAATGCGCACGCGCTGGGGCAGCTGCAATGTGAAAGCGGCGCGCATTTGGCTGTCCACCCATCTTGCCGCACACCCCTATCCATGCACCGAATATGTGTTTGTGCATGAGCTGTGTCATCTGCACCACGCCAATCACAGCCCAGAGTTTTGGGCTTGCGTCAAAAAAGCCATGCCTGATTATTTGCATTGGCATGGCTTATTAAAAGGTCAGTTATGATGGATTTTTGTGTGTTTGCAATTAACGCATTCTGGCAATCAAATTGTCTTTCATGATGAATTGATGATACAGCGCGCCGCCAACATGAGCTGCAATGAGCAAAAGCAGCGCAGTGAATACCACATCTTTGTGCAGATTTTCAAAGGTGCGCGACAATTGCATATTTTGCCCAATGAGACTGGGCAAGTCAAACAGTCCAAAAAAACTGACACTCACGCCCGATGATTGCTCTGTCAAAATACCCAAAATCGGCATGGCAAACATACACACATACAGCCCAACATGTACGCCGTGCATGATGAGCGTTTGCCAATGCGGCATGGGCAACATGGGCGGACGTTTGCTGACAAAAATATTACCCAAGCGCAATACCGTCCAAATCAAAAAGGCAAGCCCAATCATTTTGTGTACATTGAGCGCTGAGATTGTGCCTGTCAAGCCGTCAAATTCCATGACCGCCCATGCCGCCACAATCAAAAGCGCGCCACCCCAATGAAATACCCGTGCCAGCGCACTGTATTTTGTGACTGTTGTCATATTTGTATTCTCATTCATCGTCATTATCCAAATGCATTTGCCCTCAAACGCTTATAAGCTGTATCACAAAACTTTGCAATACAAAACTGTGGCTTGATAAAATTTACTTGATGCGAGCATTATTATAACAAGTCTGATTGTGAAAATAAGACTATTTTTGTCAATTTTTATCACAAATTGTATTTGTGCCATAATTGAGGCGCGTTTTGTCTTGATTGGCAAAGCCATATCAGCAGCACGCATCTATCAAATAAAAACTAGCAAACAAAAACCAGCAAACAAAATCCCCAAAGGTTGTCTAACTTTTGGGGTGGGGTTTAGGGGGTTTACTTTTTGGTTGTTTTGCAATCAAAAAGGCTTTAGCTATCCAAATCAACCAATCGGTGACTAATCAAGTCAAGCTCAGGCACGATATAGATATTATCATTCATCAAGACCGCCTGATACATATAATCCAAGCGATTGTCTTCATTATTAATCAAGCTTGGAATGTGTGCCATCATATGCTCTTGGATGTTTTGTGGCAGCTCAATGTCCTTGACATCACTGATTGCTACGCTTTTTTGTCTAAGCTCGCCCTTGGTTTGCAATGCCAGACGGTGAACCTCGGTATTGCCCTCCAAAATAATGAGCTTGTCAGGCACCTCACCTTTGGGAATCAAATGATAAACAGCAACTTCTTGGTTGTTCCACAAATACGTCCAAATGCGTTCATCATAACTCTCCACGCTCATAATCAAGCTTGTCGGCACAAGCCAGTCAGGTTGATTTTTGGCAGGAATGATGGTCACGTCTAAAAAGCCATTTTCTACAGTCAATAGACTGACTGCCTCAAAGCTGTGCTTTTGAATTTTTCTCATACTAATACTCTTAACATAGGCAACATTTGGTTGATAGCATTGGATTCATGATTGATTGAATTCATGGTCGGTTTGATTCATGCTGGTTTTCATCAAAATCATCTTGCCATGCACTCATTATCAAATAAGGCGCAATCATACTATTGAGCTTTTGTGCCAACATTTGTGGCGTACCCACAAATTGACAGACACCCGTATCAATGAATGCTTGTGGCTGGCTTGGACTGTCTGAGCTTTTTGGGTCCTGCGCCCATAACATACTGTGATTTTTAACGAGCTCTTTGGCAAATTGACTGCCATCATTACCCATTCCCGAAAACACAATGCCAATGAGCTGCGACCCATACACCTCGCTGACATTTTTTAACATCATGCCGATGTTGGGGCGATAGTCGCCTTGCCAACCGTGCTTGGTCAAAATCACCCAACCTGTACTGTCACACACCACCTGCCGATCAACAGGCGCAATCAAGCACAATCCAGATTGCAGACTTTGAGTTGTGCTCACCACCTGACAGCGCCAATCATTTTGGCGTGTCAATATCTTGGGCAAATTGCCTATCGTATCTGCATCATAATGATGTGCAATCAGCACAGCAATCGGCAATTTTGGCGACAATTCATCCAAAAACGCCTTGATTGCCTTGGGTCCACCCATGGATGCACCCAAAAAAACCACATAACGCCAAGGTTTATGAACAATGGGCGGCTTTTTTTTGAGCAGCGCAGGCGATTGCAATGCCTGGCTTAGCTTGCGAGTGAGCGCGCGTTGCCATTTTTCATAATTGGCATTGCCATAATCTGGCGCAGGATTAAAACCCACAAGCACAAGCTTGGGCTCAAACAGCGCAATTTCCTCTTCCAATCTGCCATAGTCTGCAACATCCACAAGCCAAACGCAATCACTCATCACCTTTGTGTTATCAAGCCCGCCAGTAAGCAGCTCTTGGCTATTGACACAAGCCATCGCACGCAATTCTAGCGCTTGCAGGGTTTCGGCAAGCGCCATACGTTGCTGGCGCTCATCAGCCACAATCACAAATCTTAAGTGATGTACCCTTGATTGCATATTGCACTACTATTTAACCAACAATCCATTTGGCAGCAAGGCTGTAATGCGCTCAAGCAATTCGTTTTCTTGGAAAGGCTTACCCATATAATCACTGACACCAATCTCAAACGCACGTTCGCGGTGTTTTTCACCCGTACGCGATGTGATCATGATGATTGGCAAATCTTTTAGGCGCTGATTGTGGCGCACTTGAGTTGCTACCTCAAAGCCGTCCATGCGCGGCATCTCAATGTCAAGCAACATCAAATCAGGGTTCAGCTCTTGCAAGATTTCAATGGCATCCACACCGTCTTTGGCAACCACCGCTTCAAAGCCTTGACGCTCCAAGAAGCGCGAGGTTACTTTACGCACAGTCACCGAGTCATCCACCACCAACACCACAGGGCGACGATTTTCTTTTGGTACCTCAATCTGTGCTGCCACGCGTGCGCGTGCATTACGGATAAGTGCCATCAAATCCAAAATCAACATCACCGAGCCGTCACCCATGATGGTTGCCGCCGAAATGCCTGCAACGTGTGACAATTGACGTCCAAGCGGCTTGACCACAACCTCAATACGCGAGCCGATAATCTCATCCACTTGTAGCGCTAGGTTTTGACCTGCTTGGTTTTTGACAATAATAACAGGCAAAGAAGTGCTGGCGTTCATCAGTTCACTGAAGTTATGCCCAGACAAAATTTCATTCAAATAACGCAAACGATATTCTTGATTGTCAATCACAAAAGTGCTTTGGTTGGATTGATAATATGCCAACAATTCTTTTGGGCTGACCTGAGTCACACGCTCAATCTGCACAAGCGGAATGCCGTAATGACGGTCAGCAGCGCGCACAACGAGCGCATCCGACACCGCCACAGTCAATGGCACACGCATGGTAAATTTAGAACCCTGTCCGCGCACCGAGTCCACAGACACCGAGCCGCCCAGCTGGCGAATTTCACTGCGCACAACGTCCATGCCCACACCGCGGCCAGAAATCTGCGTCACAACGCTGGTGGTAGAAAGACCCGCGTTAAAAATATACTGCATGATGTCCAAATCGGTGAGCGTTGTATCATTGGCATCAATCAAGCCTTGACTGATGGCTTTTTTGCGCACCGCATCCACATTAATGCCCGCGCCGTCATCCGTCAGGTGAATCAAAACCTCACTGCCCTCACGCACCACCTCAAGCACAATATGTCCTGTGCGCGATTTGCCCATGGCAGCGCGCTCATCTGGCAGCTCAATGCCGTGGTCCATGGCATTACGCAGCATATGCTCAAGCGGTGATGTGATGCGCTCAAGGATTGTTCTGTCCATTTCGTCATCGGCATTGATGACGCTCAGCTCCACATTTTTGCCCAATTCAGCAGAAATCTGGCGCACAATGCGCTGCAAACGCGGTGTCAAGCGCGAAAACGGTACCATTCGCGAATTCATCAAACCGTCTTGCAACTCTGTTTGTGTGCGCGATAGTTGTAGCAACAGATTTTCACCATCGCGCGTTTTTTCAAGCAAGGTTGCTTTTAAGTCAAGCAAGTCCGATGCTGATTCAGACAACGATTTGGACAATTGGTTGAGTGATGAATATTGGTCCATCTCCAAGGGGTCAAATTCGCCACTGTCAATCAATGTCTTATCGTCAATTTGTGCCAAAATCTGCGCCTCAAGCTCAATGTCCATACGGCGCAATTGGTCGTGCAGACGTTGTACGGTTGAGCCCATCTCCTCAATGCTCGCCGTCAGACTTGTCATGCTCATGTCAATACGCGCGCGGTTAATGGCAGCCTCGCCCGATAGGTTAATCATGCGCTCCATCAAACCTGCAGAAATACGAATCATTTCGTTGTTGCTGGTATTTTCTTCAGATTGCGTAAACAATCCAGACATCGGCGGCATACGGCTGATGTCATGACCGCCGCGGCGCTGACGCTCAAATGCTTCGTGCGCTGCAATGGCATCCAATTCATCAGACAAAGACACCACAGGCACTTCTGTCAAGCTGTCAGGACGGCGACTAAAATTCTCAAGCGCCTCAATCAATGGTGCAGGACGTGGTGGATTTAGATTGGCTTTTAGTAGTACAATCGCTTGCGTCATCCAATCGTGGCACGCCAACAGCAATTGGGTCACCATTCTGGTGGCTGGACGACGGCGACTGCCCAAATCCTCGTACACCGTCTCCATATTGTGCGCAAGATCAGCAACGCCATTGGCAGACACCATGCGCGCACCACCTTTGATGGTATGTAGCTTGCGCTGCAATGCCTGCAACGTCGCAACATCACCAGTATTGCTTCTAAAGACTTGAAAATCTTCTGCGCTCGTTTCAACCAAGTCTTCAGCTTCTTCCAAAAACACCGCCAAAATGTCTTTGTCAGGCAATTGTCCTTGCCATGAACGCTGCTGACGAATCTCAAAATCGGATTTGGGTTCATCGGCAGGCACCATCTCAACTGGTGCCGCTTCGGTTGATTCAGCTTGTGTCAAAATGGGCAGACTAAGCGCTGCGCCCTCAGGCACCTCCCCTGCTGCCAAAAAGGCTTGTAATTCACTGACTGCTTGTGTGGCAAAAAATGAGCGTTTGTTTTGGCGCACTTCTTCAATTTGCAACGATAAAATATCTTGCACGCCTTGCATTGCCTGCACCCAACCTGCCGATGGCGCCAAACGCCCCGTCACCATCTGCTCATAGACAGTCTCTGCTTCGTGGGTCAAGTCACCAATACTGCTGATGCCAGCCAACCGAGCACCGCCTTTGATGGTGTGTAGATGGCGCTGTAATTGTTTGAGCGCCTCTGTGTTGCTTATATCACTACGCCACTGCCCAAACGCCTCGCCAATCGCTGCATCAAGCTCGCCTGCTTCCTCCAAGAAAATCTCAAGCAAATCATCATCGGTGGTAACCTCTTGAAATTCAACCAATTCAGATTGCAAATCAGCCACATCGTCCAATGCGCCATCTGCCTTCACTTCAATCAATTCATGACTGTCAATGCCGCGATAATATTCTTGAATATCAGCAACTTTTGCATCAAGCGCGGTCAGCGCCTGCTCGTTTAGGCGCAGCGACATACTGCCTGCAAGGGAGTCAAACAAGCCTGTCAGCTCCGAATGCACCGCAAGCAAGCGATCAAGCAGCACGTCATCAGAGGCTTGCTCTGAATGGCGCGCCAACACATCATAGCCATGTGACAAATTGGTCAGCAACCGCTGGAATTTGCCCAATTGTGTGGTGCGCCCTTCAAGCGTCTCAATTTGCGCAAGCATGGTTTTGGCATAGCTTTGCACATTGTCTGCACCGCTTGCCATGGCGGATTCAAGCTCAAGCTCAGCATCCAGCAGCACATCAATGCCATCAATCAACTCCGAAACCTCAATGCCATTGTTTGACTTTGATTCAGTCTCGGCAAGCAAATCTTCAATCAGATGTTTTTCTTCTGCCAATTGTTCTGGATTTGTATCAACAAGCTTACCATTGACATGTGCTTCGTATGAGTTCAAATGCTTCCCAATCATAGAGACCGAGACTGCTAATGTCTTCAGATGATTTTTGGTCATCAGTTCGTCATTTTTTTGCAAGACTTGTAGCGCCTGCTCAATCTTGGCACCAACATCACTCACCGCAGCCAATGGTGCAAGCGCAGAAGCGCCGCGCATGGTATGAAACGCACGCACAATGTCATCGCTCACAGGAATGTCTGCGCTGTCTTGATGTTCTGCCAAATATTGAGAAATTGACGCCAACAAATCGCGCGCCTCTTCAATAAAAATGTCGCACAGCTGTCTTTCTTCGTCATTCAAAGGCGCAACAATCTGCGCATTGGACAGTACGTCTTTTACTTCATGTTTGATGGAATGCAGTGCATCTGTAGGCGCTTCATCATCCGCCGTCTGCATGACATCTTCTGTTTGAGTGTCATCTTGAGTATCATCTTGAATGTCATCGCCTGCAAGCGACTCATCCAAAGATTTGTCTTGTTGCAAGTCTTGGTTGGTTTTTGAGTTTTGGTCGGTATTGGCACTCAACTGACGATAATCAAATTCATCACCATGTCCACGGCTGTAGGCATGGGCGCACGCTGTCCACAGCACAACCTGCTCTGGATAATGCGTGCCGTTGTTTTCAAAGATTTTGACCAAATCCGCAAACTGCGCCAAAATATCCGCCACAAGCGCACACATACCATCATTCATGGCAATGGTACCGTCCAATACACGATTGAACATATTTTCCACCGACCAAGCCAGCTCGCCAAGCTCGGTTGCGCCAACCATACGGCCAGAGCCTTTTAGGGTGTGAAATCCACGGCGAATATCCGTCAATAGTGCTTTATCATCTTGGGTTTGCTGCCACGTTTCAAATTTGGGCGTGATGTCTTCAAGCACCTCCAGCGCCTCTTCAATGAAGATTTCTTTGATGTCTTCATCAACCTCATCCAGTGATGACTCAATGGGTTTTTGCGCGTCTGCCAAAAATGGCAGCAACACCTCAGGCATTTGCCCTGCGAGTATGCTATCGGCATTTGATGTCACAGCCGCCGCCTCATCAGCAGTCAGAACATCGGCGTGCTCACCTGTTGCATCCTCAACCGACACATCATCATTCAATACATCATCAGATTGTTCATTATCAATAAACGATTCATCGGCATTGTGAATAAACAGCTCATCGGCAGGGTGTGATTCATCCACCAAAATCACATCATCATCAATCAACACATCATGAACAATCTGCTCATCCATCGGCTGTTCATCGGCATTATTTGTGCTGTCATTTATACTGTCATCTTGTTGCAAAGCGTCTGATGATGCAATTTCAGATGGCTCAACCACAGATGGCTCAATAATGAAAGTCTCATTATCCACCTCATCAAGAATAACATTCTCAACGTCTGATAAAGCCACATCTTGCGACTCATCCAGCTGCACCAAATCAGTCAATGCATCCGACTCATCCGCCAGCGCCACTATCTCGTCACGCGACCACTCATCGCTTGTACTTGGCGCATCTTTGTGGGTGTCTTTATTGGTATCTTTGTGGGCGTCTTTGTCAGCGTCTTTATCAGTGCCCTTGTTGGTATTCTTGTCATTGACTTGTAAGTCATCGCCAGATTGCGCCACGCTTACAGGCACACCATCATCCACAGCGCGCCCTGCCAAAATATTATTGGCTTTTAAGACCACAATGGCAGGATCCAAAGAAGGCTCTTGTTTGTTTGCAAAATCAGTGACCAATGTAGGAATCAATTCGGCAGTTTGACTGACAAAATCGGCAATCTGATTGCTGGATGATACTGTACCATCCAGCACACGATTGAGCATATTTTCCACCGACCAAGCCATTTCGCCCACGCTAAAGGCGCCAACCATACGGCCAGAGCCTTTTAAGGTGTGAAATCCGCGGCGAATGTCTTTGAGTGGTGTCAGATTTTGCGGATTATTCTGCCAAACAGGCAACAGCTCCGCCATCGCCGTCAGCACCTCATCCGCCTCTTCAATGAAAATCTCACGAATGTCTTCATCAAAGTCAAATTCATCTGGTTTTAAAGACTGTTTGGCTGCCAAGTAATTTTCTGACAACTCATCCACCACCAAAGCTTGTGCTGTGTCTGCAGACGTAGAATCTTCGTGTGCTGTATTCCATTCATTTGACGTACTTAGTGATTCATTGGTTTTGGTGTCCGTCAGCAGTAAAGCCTCTGTTGATTGTTCTTCCGACAATTCTTCTGATGGCTCATCGGACAGCGCATCAATAGGCGTATCATTGGCAGGCGCGTCATTGGCAACCATATCAGTGTCAGACACATCGTGCGCAGGCGACACATCCTCAAATACGACTGTATCATCCAACACCACCTCATCAAATGACGCTTCATCAAATGACATCTCGGTTGAGTGGATATCACCATCAACATCAGCAGCGACGGACGCCTCTGCTTGTGTCATCACCTCTCCGCTGTCGTCATAACGCACCTCATTGCCCACTGATTTGCTGTCGCTAAATTCATCAGATTCATCAACAGCAATGCCCAGCGCTTCACTGGCGCGCGTCAGTTGCTCTTTGGCGCGCGTCAGCAGTGCATTGTCAAACACTTGTTTTGCCAAGCCGTCCAAAAATAACTCCAAAAGCGACAAGCCATCTGCGGTTGCGTGCGCAAACTGCCAGCTGACGCGCTCGGGATTTTGTTGTTTTAATTGCTCAAACAAAACCGACAGCTGCTTTGACATGGTAGCAACCTCATACATTGCCATGTCACCAAAAATTTGGTCAAGCTCGTTAAAATGCGCTTTATCTGCCAAGTCCGATACATTTTTGCTGTGCAAATAATCACTAAAGGACAGCTTGAGATCTTCCACCAAAATGCGTACGCGGCGCAGCGGATCTACATCCGCAGCATCGGTGTGGACAGGTTGTGAGGCGATAGAATCCCCAATTTTATTTTCAATCGCTTCATGCGTGCTTTGAATGGCACTATACAAATCTTGTAATTGGGTATTGATTTGCCATTGCATTTGTGAAAACAGCTCGGGATCGTGCTGACTTGAGCGAATGTCCTGAATGATTTGATCGGTATAAGATTCATAAAAAGACCAACCGCGGTGCGCCAGCTGCTCTTTGACATCCTCCAAAACCTCCACAAAAATTTCACCGCGCGCAAGCCCAAACAGCACGCCCTCAAGTACACCCAAAATATGCGGAAAAAAGGTTTGTTCGCTGGCAAGACTGCTGTTAAGACCAGACAATAATTCATGCGTCTCTTCGGTCGCGGTTTTTAGCTCGCCCAATTGCACATAAATATCAATCAAGACATTTTCAAGCCAAACCACAGAATCCACGTCATTGGCGAAGTTTTGTTGCAAAATGATTGCTTTATCAAGCTCGGACAGCAGATAAGCATAATTGGATGGCACAGGTTCGTCATTTGCCATGAGGCTTGACAGCCAAAAATTGGTCAATTGCCACAGATTTTTGAGCGCATGGTCATTGGTTGCTTGGCGCAGATACTGCACGACTTTTTTTAGATTGCCCAAATGCTCATTGTCGTTGCGATTGACATCAAGCAGCTGCATACTTGCGTGTCGCCACGCTGCCAACAGCTTTTGATAATTGTCATCCGACAGCTTCAAAAGCTCACCAGAAATGGCGGCAAAACGTGTACTAAAGCGCACATCATCAACCACCGAACCGCCCTCTGATTGCCCGTGCGTTCTGCCAATCAAATCATCAATATAATGCGTCTTTAGCGCCACAAGCGTTGTGTTATCAAGTCCTGTAATCACATAGCGATTCAGCTCATGCTGCAGCAATTTGCTGGCATAAAACACCTTGGGCGCAACCGCCCGTTCAAGCTTACCCTCAAAAATATTCAAGCACGCCAATTTCAGCGTTTGCGCAAGCTCCGCAAAAACCGACAGATTGGCAACCTTAAGCACATTGGCAAGCGCATGAAAACTGCTTGACATTTGTGCCAAATCAACCTGACCGCCTGACTGCTGCCAAGTGGCGTGAATTGCATCCATCTGCTCGTTCAGTGGCGTCAATAACCACTCCAGTGCCACAAGTTCATTAGACTTATTGTTACTCATGTCAAGATTTCCTAACGCGTTTTGCTGTCTTTAAATGCTGTTAATTGCTGCTTTTAACTTAACTTTAATGTTTTTAAACTTAAATTGATGCCACGGATTGTATGTCAAGCGAAGAGTCGCCATGCTTTTGCCAAGCGTTGACCGATGTGTGCAGAACTTTTGTCATGCGCGCATCTTGCCAAAACAGCCCTTCTGCCGCACCCAATATCAAATAACCCCCATCGGCAATCACCGCCGCTGTACGACCCAAAATGTCGCGCTGATCAAAGCGGCGAAAATAAATCAATACATTTTGGCAAATCACCACAGCAGGCTTCATGTTCATTGCTGTCAATACATCGTTCAAATCGTTTTGATCAAACAAATTACAACTGGCAAAGTCTGCATTGTCTTGTATTGCTTGCTTGGGTTGCCACTGCACACCCAGCTCGGTTGGCACATCCTCAAGCACATCATAAAACTTCTCATCAATCTCACCAAGTAATCGGTTGGCATAGTGCGCCTGTCTTGCGATGCTTAAGTTTTTTTGATTGATGTCAAGCCCAAGCAAACGATAACTTCTGGCAGTACTCAAGGGCGCTTTGTGATGTTGCAAAAATATCTTTTCACACACCATGCCAATTGACCACAATTCTTGACCTGTAGAACAGCCCAAGCTCACCACCGAAAATGGCTGAAGTGCGTTTTTTGTCAAATGCTGTTGATACAACTCGCCAATCCATTCAATGGCAGGCTCATCTCTAAAAAAACGGCTTTCGGTGATGGTGATGGCGTCAATCAACGCTTGTTTAAGCGCCTCGTCCGTACGAATTGCAACGAACAAAGCGCTGACTGTCATGTCGTGCGCCTCGGCAGTTTGCCGAATGGCATTAACAAGCCATTGGTGTGATGTTTTTGGCAACACAAAACCAATGTGCATCTCCAAATAATCCAACCAAAGTGGTAAATTTACCTGCACAGACTTTTATCCGCCAAGCTTGTCAGAATTTGGCGCATCATCATCAGACAATTTAAAGCCAGACACCGACTCTTGCAAGGCTGCCGCCATCTCGTTTAGACGACCAACCGAACGTGCAGTCGCCATCGTACCAGATGAGGTTTGCGAGGTGATGTCTTGAATGATATTCATCGTGCTTGAAATGTGTCCTGCAGAAATTGCTTGTTGCTGAGCGGCGTTTGAGATGCTTTGAATGAGCGACGCCAAGTTGTTAGAAACGCTTTGCACCTCTTCAAGTGCCTCACCAGCGTCTTTTGCCAATTTCGCCCCTTTAACAACCTCGGCAGTGGTGGTTTCCATAGAAGCGACCGCCTCGTTGGTATCCGCCTGAATGGTTTTTACCAAGGTTTCAATTTGGCGCGTTGCTGCTGCTGAACGTTCCGCCAAGCGCTGAACCTCGTCTGCAACGACCGCAAAACCACGACCCGCCTCACCTGCCATAGACGCCTGAATCGCAGCGTTCAATGCCAAAATGTTGGTTTGGTCGGCAATGTCATTAATCAATCCAACGATATCACCAATCTCTTGAGATGATTCACCCAAACGCTTAATACGCTTGGAGGTTTCTTGAATCTGATCACGAATGATGTTCATGCCCTCAATGGAGCGCTGTACCACCTCCGCCCCATTGTGCGCAATGGCAACCGAACGCTGCGCAACCGAAGCAGATTCGGCGGCGTTGGCAGATACTTGGTCAATGGATACCGCCATCTCATTAATCGCGGCAGACACTCCAGCAATCTCTTGTGCCTGATGTTCAGATGCCTCAGCCAGCTCAACGGCGGTCATCTGCGTTTGCTGTGAAGACTGCGCAACTCTATCGGCTGTGGTGTTAATCGCCAATACCAATTGACGCAACTGGTCAATTGCAAAGTTTACCGAGTCAGCAATCGCCCCTGTAAAGTCCTCCGATACGGTGGCGTTTACCGTCAAGTCACCTTCCGCCAAGTCGCCCAATTCGTCCAAAAGACGCAAAATTGCCATCTGACTGCGTTCATTTTCTTCTTGGATTTTGCGGGCGCGCTCTTGCTCCATTTCGCGCTCTTGGCGCTCGTGCAGCGTTTCTTTGGTACTCACTAAGCGTTCGGCTTGATTGCGCTGAGACAACAGCTTGGATAAAGCAAACGCCAAGCCCAAAATACCCAGCAACAGCGCCACCGCTGAACCAATGATTTTTGGCTGCGCGATGACACTTCTGTCAATATTTGCCAATTTGTTTTGGGTGTTGCTTGCCACATCGGTCAATGCTTGAGCAGCCTCGCGCGATTGAATGGCAGGATTTGATAGATTGGTCAGCTGCTCATTGACAGGTGCAATCATCTGCTTATAGGTTTTGTCTGCAGATACCAGCGCTGGCAGCAATTGACCCAAGCTTGTGGCTTGTTGTTCTAGAGTTTGCCCAAGTGCCAAAGCTTGTTTTTTGAAATCATCGGAATTGGCGGTAGAAGAAGTGGTAATGCTGTTCATTTCGGCAGATAGGCGCTCAGCTGCCAAAATCTGACTTTGTAGCGCTTTGATGGTGTTGGCATCCAAACGTTTTGCCAAGCCCTGATCAATGGCGGCGCTATAATCTGCTTGCAAGCTTGCTGAGGCATCGGCGACTTGCTTTTGCAAATCCTGCAAAGCATTCATATCATTGCGATGACTTAAAATATAATCCACCTGCTCTTTTTTGGTTTGCCAATCTTTGGTCAATTCATCAAAAACCGCACGACCACCCAAATTAGAGGCTTTTGCGCCCTGTAGTGCATTTTCATAATTGGTAACATCGGTTGCCAAGCGCTCATAAGCACCGCTACTCACCTCAAAATCGCGCGAAAACGTGGCATCATTCACATCTTTGACGATATTGGCTGCCGCAACTTCCATGCGATTGACATGACCCAAATAGTCAGTCACCTTCATCATGGAGTTCACCAAATAAACCAAACTCAACAAGCTGACAATGCCACAAAACATCAGCATCATCATCCACTTTCTTTGACTACCATCATCTTGGGGCAGTTGTGGGGTGTCGATTTCACTCATCGTGCTATCCTTTTAAAATTTTTTTGTACAATTGTGACAAATTCAAATAGATATTTTAAATTACAAATGTCTGTCAATCTTACTCATCAGCAGCATTGCCAAATCGCTCATCACCAACCAACAAGCTTGGCATAAATACCTGCCAATCCTCACCATCTTTGGTGAATTTGCCATGATGATAACGAATAAAAACAGAGTCATTTGGCAGCTCTTCTGCAACATATTGCGTATTAACAAACCGCATGATACCAAGCACCTGATCCACCAAAATGCCTGCAAATATATCACCGTGGTCAATGACCATCACCTTGCGATCTTTTAGGCGCACCGTGCTTTGCAATCCCAAAAAAGCCACCAAATCTGTCAATGGCAACAAACGTCCGCGCACGTTGGCAACGCCAAGCAGCCAAGGCTTGGTCAATGGCATACTGGTCAGCTCAGGCATGGCAAGCACCTCAGACACCTCGCCCAAGGGCGCAACAAAACGCTCGCCTGCAAGCTCAAAAGCAATGCCCTGCCAATGCTCATGATCAGGGTTGTTTCGCCCTGTCTGTCGCGCTTTGGCAAGGTCTGCCAAACGCAATAGCTCAATGAATCCACGAGATGCCACAATCTTACTCCAATACAGAACGAATAACGGCAATCAACTCATTTTCATCAATCGGCTTGGTCAGATATTCTTTTGCACCTTGACGCTTACCCCAAACACGGTCTGTCTCTTGGTTTTTGGTGCTGACAATGACGACAGGAATGTGCTTGGTTTTGGGCTCTCTTGTAATTTTTCGCGTCGCCTGAAAGCCGTTCATCTCTGGCATGACAATGTCCATCAAAATCACATCTGGCAAATGCTCAAGCGCCTTTTGACAGCCCTCTTCGCCATTTGATGCCTCTATCATGGTATAGTTATGCTTTGATAAAATTTCTCTAAAACGCATCATTTCTGATGGGGAGTCATCAACTACCAATACTGTGGTCATAATTTGTACCTTTTATCGTTGATTAATTCATGGTTGATTAACAATTAATCTAGAACCTGTTACAATTAATTACGCTTGCATATTGTTATCAATCATTCAACCTCATGCATTAAACATCATCGCTTTTTGTCAAAAAATGGTTAAATCTTGCTTTTTAAGCGTCAAATTAAGCGTCAAAAATTTAGCCGATAGAATCACCATCAATCTGCATTTTTCCTTAACTTATAGTTTATCTAAAAAGCTTATAATTTATCTCATTTTTGCCCAAAAAAATTAATCATGAGTAGGTTCTTAATTTAACGTGACATCGGTCGGTTTTAATAATCGGTTGGTTTTAATAACAATCAATTGATAACTATTGCACAGTCAATTGACAATGATTGCAACGAACCATTTGATGGTGTCAAGCAGTCAATAGCTATAAGAAGCAATTAACAACTATAGGCAATTGATTTTGTTAAAAATAATTTATTTTTAGTTGCTTTTTAGTTGCCTTAAAGTCCAACACCCTTAAAGCCCGGCACATTGACAAGCGCTGTTTATTACAAGCACCGACCCACCAATATGATTTTACCGAACTCACGTTGATTTAATTATTTGCGGTACTGACTGATTGTTGCAAACAAATCTTCTTTACTAAAAGGCTTTGTTAGGTATTCATCAGAACCCACGATGCGTCCGCGCGCTTTGTCAAACAAGCCGTCTTTGGACGACAGCATAATGACTGGCTTTTGGGCATATTCTGGATGGTTTTTGATGAGCGCACAAGTTTGATAGCCGTCAAGGCGTGGCATCATGATGTCCACAAAAATAATATCAGGATTGGTATCTACGATTTTGGAGAGCGCATCAAAACCGTCCACAGCAGTGATGACCTCACAGCCTTCTTTTTGTAGCAAGGTTTCAGCAGTGCGACGAATGGTTTTTGAGTCATCAATAATCATGACTTTAAGACCTTGAAAATTAGTATCCATGAGTACATCCTAAATTAAACTAAAATAATAACACTAAACATAATAAACAATGACAAACTTGCCCTTCATGTCTTTTGTCGGCATTTTATCAACACCAACACACCAAGTGAGCAATCAACAAGACAGGCTAGCGCAGCACGATGAGCGTATTTGATACAAAGACAGCCCTGCAATTAGCCCGCCAAAAGACTTTGGCGCTGTTCATTTAATCATATGATTTCACTCATATTATTTGACACAATTTTTGGGCAAAACTTTTATAGCATCTTTTTACCATAAATTGACAAAATTTGCTACTATTTTCAGACAAAGCATGCAAATTTTAGCAATAACTTTTTTTAAAGAATGATAAGATAAAAATGGCGTTGGCACATCTTTTGATGGATGTTTTGGATAAATACAAAGTAAGTTTTTCTGGCAAAATTATGGCTTTACCCCATGCCGATAAAGCGGTAAAATAGACATTTCTTACAATAAGATGGGTGCGGCGTGAAAGCTTTTTGTCTTGGATGTTTACTGCTTGGTGTACTTGGCATAACCGCCTGCCAGCCCACTGGTGGCAAAAAACCATCGGAATTTCCTTATTTTATCCAAAATGACGAAATCGTGCTGCACAAAAGCCACATTATGGCAGTCAAAACCAATTTATATCAGCCAAGCTTTGGGCTTAGCGGCATTATCCTACCCAAATATCAAGCCAACATCACCGCCCCTCATGACGGCACGCTTGTGATGGTTGCCAAGGTCAATCAATTGGTACAAAAAAACGACACCATCGCACTATTGATCCCCTTACAAACAAGCCCCACAAAAGACACCGCAAACACACAAAACAGTCCAGCCGACACAGCCAACAATCCTACAAATGACACATCCGACACAAAGCGCGCCCACGACAAAAGCAATCAGGGCAATGCCAATGATGTCAATCACGCCAATGACGATAATAACAGCGATGACAGCACCCATGGCGATACAGCCAAGGCGCACAGCAGCCGCACGTCGCCCAAAGCACTTACCCCAAAACAAATTCAGCCAGAGCAAACCCAACCAGAGCAAAATAAGCCAACCGCTCCACCCACCCAAATCAAAAGCCCCATCACAGGTCATGTTTTTGAAATTTATCACACCGATGGCGCACAGATTCATAAAGGCAATGCCATTGCTTTGATTGGCGATACAGAGCTGTTTGAATTTGCAACAACCTTACCATCAAGCTTTGAGCGCTATCTGACAATCGGTCAGACCGTACAATTCACCAACGCCCCAACCCAAGCGCCCACAACACGCCTAGGCGAGCTCAGTGAGCTGCACAACACAAGCTTTGCTGGGCAAATTACCGACATCCGTCCTGTAGGCGCAGACATTGCCGTTACCGTGCAAATCAAATCCAATGACAACAGCTTACACAAAGGCATGCAGCTTGTAGGTCAGGTGGATTACGGTCAATTGGCGGTCGGTGTGGTTGTGCCACAACACGCGATTGCTGATGGCGCCAATCTCAAAGAACTGTCAAGACCGCCCTACAAGCCCTTGCGCCCCATCGCCGCCAAAGTTTGGGTGATTGAGCAAGATGGCAGACTGCACCTAACCGAGGTGAGCGTTGTGGAATACGACCCCACCACCAAAAACTATCTCATTGTTGGCGTCAGTCAAACGAGCCTTATCGTCACCGCCAATTTGCCGCCCACAGCGCACAACCTGCCTGTTGTGATTCGCTAATCGCGCTTTTGATAGGCTTTTAGTACTTCATTTGCCAGATTGTCCTGCCCTGCTTGTTGTAAGCCTGTCACCACGCCTGCCAAATCATCCGCCTCACGATTTTGCGACAGCTTATATTTGCCGACCATGTGATTGATGCTGACTTTGACGCCAACAATATCCGCCAGCTCCTGCGCCAAATAGTCTTTGGGCGCATCTTTCATCGCCCACGGCACTGTTTGGTCTGCCTCGTGTTTTTTGGTGAGCTTGCCAAGCAGCGCCACAAGCGATTTGTTGTCTTCAAACACACTGGCGCGCCCACGCACCTCCACCACCTGATAATTCCAAGTGGGCACATGGCGGTGATGAATGGCTTTGCTTGGGTAATAATTGGGCGAAATGTAGCCATTCTCCCCATAAAACAAAAGCAGCACCGACTGCCCATTCAGCCTTTGATGGCTTGGGTTGTTTTTGGCGATGTGCGTCAATAGCACAAACTCACCTGTGTCATCTTGTACAAGCAAAAAAGGCAACACATCCACCCACAGCTCGCCTGCCTCATCATGACTTATCATGGTTGCCAAAGGGTGTGCGTGTATCAACTTGTGCAAGCGCGCTTCATCTTTTTCACAAAATATCGTTGGTAGGTACATAGCTTTGTCGCCATTATGTATTATTGACTGAATGTGTTGTTGACTGATTTGTTATTGCCAGATGGCAGATGCCATTTGCGTTGTATGCCTTTGATGTGCTTATCTTTGATGTGCTTATCTTTGGTGCGCCTATCTTGGGTGTATGGTAATGGCTGTAATCCGCCCCATCATACCAAAATCTGCCATATCAACAATTTACCACATCAAAATAGCCCACAACAAACGATGTGCAAGGCGGCAAAAGCGTGCTTTGTGCGTCAATATACTTTTTGGTTTGTGCTGTTAATTGAAATATTTTGTTACAATGTTACTGACAATAAAGCTTAGTTAAAATTACTCTTTCAAAAAACAACAATTATTCGCTTGTGCAAATCAGCAAGCTTTGGCAATATAGACACAACTGTCACAGACACATTTAACAGCCACATTTAAACACATTGATTTGTGCTGTATCATGCAACCATTCGTGATAAACATTGATGATTGTACATTGATAATCAAACATTGATGACTAAACCCAAATTTTATAGCATGGCTTGATTTGTGACACACAACAATATCAATATATCATAAGGAGTTTTTATGAGTAAACAAATTTTATTGATTGAAGACGATCCAGATTTGGCAGATTTAATCAGCGATTATTTGTCCATGAATTATTATACCGTCCACCACGCGCCCAATGGTACAGCAGGCATTGATTTACTGGAAGCCAAAGAGCGCGAAATCAATCTTGTCATTTTGGATTTAATGCTGCCTGACATGGACGGTATGCAAGTCTGTCAAAAAATCCGCGCCTCAAAAAATCCGCAAATCAACAAAGTGCCGATTGTAATGGTCACCGCCAAAGGCGACACCACCGACCGCGTCTTGGGGCTTGAAATGGGGGCGGATGACTACATCGCCAAGCCTTTTGAGCCGCGTGAGCTGTTGGCGCGCATTCGTGCGGTATTGCGCCGTCACGAAACACCCAATCAAGCAGACATCAATGTCGGCAGTCTAAGCTTTGGGCGCTTGACGGTATATCCTGACAGCCATGAAGTCACCATTGACGGCGAGCCTGTGCGCCTGACAACCCATCAATTTCAGCTGCTGCACTATTTTGCGTCACACGCAGGCAAAGTATTAAACCGCGAACAACTGTGGCAAGCCATGCCAAACGACGACAGCTCAGAGAATATTGACCGCGCCATTGATGTGCACATTTCACGCCTGCGCGCGCTGATTGAGGACAATCCACGCCAACCAAAACGCATCATCACCGTGCGTGGTGTTGGCTATCAGTTTGCCACCGACCAAAATTAATTGATTATTTTAATAATTGATTATTCTGGGTCAGCAGCCCAATTGACGCAG
This sequence comes from Moraxella sp., assembly GCA_041811915.1. Classification (GTDB taxonomy): domain Bacteria; phylum Pseudomonadota; class Gammaproteobacteria; order Pseudomonadales; family Moraxellaceae; genus Moraxella. Next base: position 103,313 of record JBGXSA010000069.1, read on the forward strand.
CCCATCAAAAGCAAGCACAGTGCTTGCTTTTTTGTTTTGCAAAACTTTAATAATAATGACGCTAATCATGATTATTTTGTATATCGCGCAAGAATTTTATGATGTAAAATAACCAAAATCAAGACAGTCTTGCTGCCCAGACAGTCGGCGTCAAAAACGGACTTTTATCTTTGCTCACTTTCTGCTAACGCTTTGAATGCTAAACGCTACAAACCCAAAGCCAGACTCTCTTCACCACTCCAGTCAGTCATTATTCAGCGTTTGGGTAATGATTTTTATAAGTGAGAATGCTTATGCTAGATGATCCGTTAATTTTAAGTCGCATTCAGTTTGCCCTCAACATCAGTCTGCACATCTTATTTCCAACCATCAATATTGCACTTGCTTGGATTTTATTTTTCTTTCGGCAATGCTATCACCGCACACAAGATGACGCTTGGCTCAAGGCGTATCAATTTTGGATCAAAGTCTTTGCGCTGTCTTTTGCGATGGGCGTGGTCTCTGGCGTTACCATGAGTTTTCAGTTCGGCACCAACTGGCCAGGCTTTATGGAAAAAGCAGGCAATGTGGCAGGGCCGTTGCTTGGCTATGAGGTATTGACAGCGTTTTTCTTGGAGGCGGGCTTTTTGGGCGTTATGCTCTTTGGGCGCAGCCGCGTCAGCAATCGCATACATACGCTTGCTTCCATTGTTGTTGCTTTGGGCACAACCTTTTCGGCATTTTGGATTTTATCGCTCAACTCATGGATGCAAACGCCCACAGGCGTCAGCGTTGATGAAAATGGCGTGATTCATGTTGTCAGCTGGCTACAAATCGTCTTTAACCCCTCATTTCCTTATCGGTTGGCGCACATGATTTTGGCGTCGGTCTTGACCGCGTCGTTTTTGGTCATTGGCTTGTCAGCATGGCAAATCATCAAAAAATCCGCCACCCACGCCACCGCCAAAACCCTAAAAACAGGGCTTGTTTTGGCGGCACTTGCCATTCCACTACAGATGTTTGCTGGCGATATGCATGGCTTAAACACCCTAAAACATCAGCCCGCCAAAATCGCCGCCATGGAGGGTGTGTGGCACACCGAAAAAGGTGCGCCTTTATTGTTGTTCGCCCTACCCAATGAAACAACCCAACACAATGATTATGCCATCAAAATACCCAATGGCGCATCTTGGATTTTGACGCACAGTGCAGACGGCGAAATCAAAGGCTTGAATGAGTTTGCCGACAGGCCGCCTGTGTTTGTGATGTTTTGGTCGTTTCGCGTGATGGTGGGTATGGGGCTGTTGATGTTGTGCGTCAGCTGGTATGGCTTGTATCGCTACCGCAAAGCATGCTATTCACCAGAGCAATTGCCCAACTGGCTGCTTTGGGTGTTTTCTGCCATGACGTTTTCTGGCTGGGTTGCCACTTTGGCGGGTTGGTATGTGACAGAAATCGGTCGTCAGCCGTTTTTGGTTTATGGGCTTTTGTGCACCTCCGATGCGGTCACTCAAGTCACCCCAAGCAGCCACATTGTGCTGTCGTTTTCATTATATGCGTTTTTTTCGGCGGTATTATTGACAGCGTATGTCACGGTTCTTAAATACATGGCAGAAACCGCCAACGAAGTACACTAAGGAGCAAAAATGGATTGGCATACAATTTTATCTTATGTGTTTTTGGGACTACTTGCGTTTAGCGTGACTGTGTATGTGATTTTAGACGGTTTTGATTTGGGCGTTGGTATGCTCATGCCGCGCGCCAACAAAGCCGAACAAAACCTAATGGTTGCCTCCATTGGTCCATTTTGGGACGCCAATGAAACATGGCTTGTGCTTGTTGTTGGCGTATTGTTTATTGTATTTCCATCGGCGCATTCTTTGATTTTGGGCAGTTTATATCTGCCTGTGACTTTTATGCTCGTTGCCATCATGGTGCGCGGTGTTGCCTTTGATTTTCGGGTCAAAGCACGCTTGCACCATCAGCCTTTGTGGAATTGGGCATTTCACATCGCCTCCACCGTCGTTGCTTTTATGCAAGGCTGGATGCTTGGGCGCTATGTCACAGGCTTTCAAACAGGCACTCTCAATTATTTATTTTCGCTCGGCATTGCCTTGTCTGTGCCAGCGGTCTATGTTTTGCTTGGCTCAACGTGGCTACTTGCCAAAACCGAAAGCAGCCTACAAGACAAAGTGGCGCGCTGGGCACATCAAGCGTGGTATCCTGTGGTCGCCTGCTTGATTTTGATTTCTTTAGCAACACCTTATGTCAGTCGCACCGTTTATGAGCGCTGGTTTAGTATGCCCAATTTTATTTGGCTTGCGCCCATTCCCATTTTGACAGCGGTTTGCTTATTTTGCACCAAAGCCTCTTTAAAGCGTGAACGCACATGGAAGCCGTTTATTTTTACCGTACTGGCGCTCGTGCTGACCTCGCTTGGACTTGGCATCAGCCTATTTCCTTACATCGTCATCAATGAATTGACCGTCATCGAGTCTGCCGTCAGTACACCCACCATGGTGGTTACTTTGATTGGTGTTGTCATCACCATGCCCATGATTATTGCATACAGCATTTTTGCATATTGGGTATTTAGAGGCAAAACCACCGATTTGACTTATGGTTGATTACAACAAAAAAGCAAGCCTAGGCTTGCTTTTTTTAATGCGCTCAAATCATCGCTTGTCCAGCGCCTTTGCCAACATATTGCCAACAGCCTGAATGATGATGACAAAAATAGACAAAATCACCACCACAAACACCGTCACCTCAGTGCGTGAGCGCATATAACCATAGCGCACCGCCAAATCACCCAAGCCGCCGCCGCCAATCATGCCCGCCGCCGCCGAATAAGACAACAAACTGATGCACAAAATCGTCACCGACAGCACAAGGCTTGAGCGCGCCTCAGTCAGCAGCACCGCAATCATGGTGCGCGGTGTTGCGCCCATGCTGTCCACCGCCTCAATAATGCCCTTTGGCACATCTTTTAGGTTTTGCTCAACCAATCTGGCAAAATAAAACGTACCTGCCACCGCAAGCACCAAGCTTGCCGCCACAGGACCGATTTTGGTACCGACAATCAGCTTTGTGATGCCACCCATGGCAATCATCAAAATAATAAAAGGAAATGCGCGCATAAAGTTGGTCAGCGCGCCAAGCAGCCCATACACACTTTTGTTAAAAAACAATTCCTTAGAACCAAACAAAAACAGCCCAACCCCCATAATGCCGCCAAACAGCACCGCCGCGGTAGTTGATAGCCCCATCATGATGAAGGTTTCTTTGATACTTTGCACAATCTCAGGTTGCATACTTTGCAAGCTGTCAATGCTCTCGGACAGATTTTTCATAATAATCATTATATGTGAATGGGTTTAGGGTTTGCTGAGTTTAGGGTTCGCCAAATTTAAAATTTGCTGGGTTTAAGATTTGCTGGGTTTAATTTGCATTGCAAATGGTCATTCATCGCTGATAAGCCGCTTACCGATGTCGGTATGCGCCAAGATTTGCCCCTCATCAATCTGCGCCACCTCAAGCAGCTGCCCTTGGTTGAGCAAGGCTGTGCGATGGCACAGTTTTTTGATGACTGACATCTCGTGCGTTACAATCACAATTGTAACACCCAAATCCTGATTGATTTGCCTTAGCACACCAAGCAGACTGCGCGTGGTGTCTGGGTCTAGGGCAGAAGTTGGCTCATCTGCCAGTAGCACCTTTGGGTTTGGTGCGATGGCACGCGCAATGCCGACACGCTGTTTTTGTCCGCCTGACAGCTGCGCAGGATAATAATGCGCGCGTTCAGAAAGCCCAACAATATCAAGGCATTCCAGCACTCGCTTTTTGATGTCGCCCTTGTAATAAGACACGCGCAGATTAAAGGCGACATTCTCAAAGACCGTACGATTTGCCATCAAATTAAACTGCTGAAAAATCATGCCAATGTTGTGGCGCGCCAAACGCAATTCGGAGGCACCAAGCGTCATTAAGTCCTGACCATCTACAATGACCTTGCCCTTATCTGGGCGCTCAAGCAGATTAATAAGGCGCAGCAGCGTGGATTTGCCTGCACCTGAATAGCCCATCAAGCCAAAAATCTCGCCTGCATAAATGTCAAGATGAGTGCTGTGCACCGCATCAAAGCTGATTTCTTTGCCATCTTTTTTGATATTAAACCGCTTGCTGACATCTTCCAAGCGAATCATCACAGCAGAGTTTGGATTGGATTGATTGTTCATAACAGATTTATTTAAACAAAATAATCTATTGTAACATAAGTTGTGTAGGCGGTAAATTATCCCCCACTTCTTTGTTGGTGATGATGATGAGCAAAAGACGCATTTTATCGCTCATTCACCTCATCATACACAAAATCTTTGGGTCTTAAATCGGTATAGCCGTTAAAATAAATCAAATATTGCCCGATGTTTTGAACGCCATAAATATTGCCGCAGCGACTTAATTCTCTATCACGCAGCTGTTTAACCAGTTCATATTTTTCTTGATTATTTGTGGCGACAGGATAGCTATAGGCAAGCTTGTATTGCTCGTCAATCAAATTTTTATAAAACTGATTTTTGTTCTCGCTATCTTTCTGCGCGATACTAAACGCCAAAGTTGCCTGTTTGCTCTCATCCAAGGGTAGATTGGACTGTCTATCATTCATCGCTTGTATTGCCAGACTTGAAGTATCCAAACAAATAGAGATGGCGACATGCGCCTTTTCTTCTTGACTTAAATCCAAAAAAGGATAGACAAGCGTATCCGCCCAAGCAGCTGCCCCAGCGCCCATCAACATGAGTATCGCAGCAGCACTGATTTTTAATTCTTGCATTGTGACAAGCCCGATATCAATAACCCTGTTGATTTAGCTTACGATATTCATCACAGCCTTTTTGGCTACCATTATCACAGGCTTTGCCATACCATTCTTTGGCAAGCGAATAGCTTTGGCGGACGCCTTGACCATTATAATAAAGGGCGGCGATATTGGATTGAGCCATGGCATTATTTTGTGCGGCTGCTTTGGCATACCAGTTAAAAGCCTGCCCATAATCTTGGCGTACGCCATAACCATGAGTGTGCATATAACCTAAATTTAGTTGAGCACTTGCATGTCCTTGATTGGCGGCTTTGGTGTACCAAGCCACTGCTTGATGATAATCTTGGCGGACGCCTTGACCTTGATCATACATCTGCCCAAGATTAGATTGAGCAACGGCATTTCCTTGATTGGCAGCTTTGGTAAACCACTCAAAAGCCTGCCCATAATCTTGGCGTACGCCACGACCTTGATCATACATCACCCCAAGATTAGATTGAGCGTCTGCATTTCCTTGATTGGCGGCTTTGGTGTACCATTCTATTGCCTTCCCATAATCTTGGCGGACGCCTTGACCCTCATAATACATCAACGCAAGATTATATTGAGCAGCAGCATCTCCTTGATTGGCGGCTTTGGTGTACCACTCAAAAGCCTTTTGATAATCTTGGCGGACGCCTTGACCATCGTAATACATCACCCCGAGATTATGTTGAGCTTTGGCATATCCTTGATTAGCGGCTTTGGTGTACCATTCTATCGCCTTCCCATAATCTTGGCGGACGCCTTGACCTTGATCATACATCACCCCAAGACCATATTGAGCGTCTGCATCCCCTTGATTGGCGGCTTGACTAAAATATGTAAACGCCTGACGATAACCATCACTAGTGCCGAGACTATAATAATACATGCCTTGTTCAAAGGCGGTATTTGCCATGACCGATACGGACAACATAAGACCCAAAATCATCACACAAAGCTGTTTCATAGGTGAGATGCTCCATGTGATAATCCGCCATAGAAATCTGCGTGCCATTAAAGCTGTTGGTCTCAATGATGTCCGCCCCAGCTTCCAGATAGCTTTTGTGAATG
>JBGXSA010000070.1:0-6789 GCA_041811915.1 Moraxella sp.
TGGCTTCAAGAATATTGGCATCCCGTAGGGGATTCGAACCCCTGTTACCGCCGTGAAAGGGCGGGGTCCTAGGCCTCTAGACGAACGGGACGCAAAAAGCAAAGATTTGCTTGGATTATTTTACAACGCAAGGATATTTACCAAAGTAAACACTGCCTAGGTGCTTGCGTTGCCTCACTTAATTTGGTGGAGCTAAGCGGAGTCGAACCGCTGACCCCTTGCATGCCATGCAAGTGCTCTACCAACTGAGCTATAGCCCCTTAAGTTAAGGTGGGCATATTATATGGATAAATAATATGCCTGTCAAGCGTTTTTCAAAATATTTATCACACTGGCGATTGTTTGAGTGATTCGTTGAGTTTTTCCCATGCTTTAAGCTCTTTTTTGCTGGGCTCGCCAAGCAGTGCAAGGGCATGGCGCAAGCGAGCAAAAGTAAGGTCAGGTCCAATCAGCACCATGGATTGCATGACGGGTGTGGAACTGGTTGAGCCTGCAATGGCAATAAAAAACGTCGGCATAAAATCACGCAGCTTGACACCCATCTGATTTGCCAGCTCTGCCAAAGTCTGACTGACGGTATCGTTATTCCACGCAGCTAGGCTCTCCAAACGCCAAATTGCAAATTGTAGGCTTTGGCGCACTTGTTCGTCGGACATTTTTTTATTGGCGAATTGCTCGGCACTGATGGCAGGCAGATGGTTGAAATAAAACGCCGACCAATCCACCGCCTCGCTCAGTAGCTGAATGCGCGGTTGTATCGCCTCTGCGATGCTGGTCAGTTTTTGGCGGTCATTTTGCCACGACAAGAGTGTATCCAAAAGCTGAGGGGCGCTCATGGCTTTGATGTATTGCCCATTGAGCCAATATAATTTTTCCACATCAAAAATAGGACCACCAAGCGATACGCGCGTAATGTCAAAATTGGCAATCATCTCATCCAGCGAAAATTTTTCGCGCTCATCTGGCATGGACCAGCCCATGCGCCCCAAATAATTGAGCAGCGCCTCAGGCAGTACACCGATGTCCTTGTAGTAGTTGATGGAGGTTGGGTTTTTGCGCTTGGACAGCTTGGATTTATCGGGGTTGCGCAGTAGGGGCATGTGGCACAAAACAGGCATTTGCCAACCAAAATAGTCATAAAGCAACTGATGTTTTGGTGCTGACGAAATCCACTCTTCGCCGCGGATGACGTGTGTGATTTGCATGAGATGATCATCCACAACGTTTGCCAAGTGATAAGTGGGTAGACCGTCTGTTTTGAGCAAAACCTGCATATCCACTTGCGACCAAGGAATTTCCACCTCGCCGCGCAGCATGTCATTAAACTTACAAACACCCTCACTGGGCACTTTCATACGAATGACATAAGGCTCGTTGTTGGCAAGACGCTCTTGAATTTCTTGTTCGGACAGCAGTAAGCCGCGCCCATCATATTTGGGCGCTTGCCCCAAGGCTTGCTGTTCGGCGCGCATTTGATTAAGCTCTTCTTCTGTGGCAAAGCAATAAAAGGCGTGCCCCTTGTCCACAAGCTCAAAGGTGTATTTTTTGTAAATATCCATGCGTTCCGACTGACGATAAGGCGCAAAAGGCCCGCCAACATCAGGACCTTCCGCCCAATTAAGACCAAGCCATTTGAGCGAGTCTAGAATCATTTTTTCAGATTGAGCGGTTGAACGTAATTGGTCGGTGTCCTCAATGCGCAAAATAAATTCGCCGCCGTGCTGCTTGGCAAAGCACAGATTAAATAAGGCAATATAGGCGGTGCCAACATGGGGAAAGCCTGTGGGCGAGGGGGCGATGCGCGTACGAACTTTGCTGGTCATAATGCTCTCAAATTTGCTTGGGTTTATATCAAAAGACGACAAATCAGCCATGCCAATTGTCAAGATGTGCGCCTTATTATAAAGGATTTTGTGTGTTTATAAAACTTAAATTACAAAGACGTTGGCAGGCTTTTTGCCAAGCTGTTTTTGATGCTGCTTGTCAATCAGCGCTGTCAAGTGGCACTGTCAAGCAGCAGCACACAAGCTTGCCCAAACCCTGTGTCAGGCAAGCTTGTGTTAATTGATGTCATGTTGTGGTGCTGGCGGTCAGCATTGGCTTTAAAAAGCGCCCTGTGTGCGATTTGTCGTCTTTGGCTATCTCTTCGGGTGTGCCAACAGCCACAATGTCGCCGCCGCCACTGCCGCCCTCATAGCCCAAATCCACCACCCAGTCGGCAGTTTTGATGACGTCCAAATTGTGCTCAATGACCACAATGGTGTTGCCGCGATCGCGCAAAGTGTGCAAAATATTGAGCAGCTTATAAATGTCATGAAAATGCAAGCCTGTGGTTGGCTCATCCAAGATGTACAAGGTTTGACCTGTGTCGCGTTTGGCAAGCTCTTTGGCAAGCTTGACGCGCTGCGCTTCACCGCCTGATAATGTCGTTGCTGATTGACCCAAGCGAATATAATCAAGCCCCACATCAGACAGCGATTGTAGGCGGCGGTGAATGTTTGGAATCGCCTCAAAAAACGCCAACGCCTCCTCAACCGTCATGTCAAGCACATCGGCGATGGATTTGCCTTTGTAGCGCACCTCAAGGGTTTCGCGGTTGTAGCGCTTGCCATGACAAGTGTCGCAAGGCACATACATATCAGGCAAAAAGTGCATTTCCACCTTGATAAGTCCATCGCCTTGGCAAACCTCGCAGCGACCGCCTTTGACATTAAAGCTAAAGCGCCCCGCCTTGTAGCCACGTGCGCGCGCATCTTCGGTCTGGGTAAATAAATCGCGAATGAGCGTAAAGACGCCTGTATAGGTGGCAGGATTTGAGCGCGGCGTTCTGCCAATGGGGCTTTGATCTATGTCCACCATTTTGTCCAGATGATTAAGCCCTGTGATGGTGTCGTATTTTTCTGGTACAAGCGTGGTTGCGCCATTGAGCACTGTGGCGGCAAGTGGCATTAAGGTGCGATTGATGAGCGTGGATTTGCCAGAGCCTGACACGCCTGTAACACACGTCATCACCCCAAGTGGTATTGCCAAATCAACATTTTTTAGATTGTTGCCGCTTGCGCCTGTCAAGCGAATGTAGGCGGGTTCTTGGGTGATTTTTTTGCCTTTTTTGATGTCAATCATTTTGGGTGTGTGGCGCACTTTGGGCACCTCAATGCGCTTTTTGCCAGACAGATATTGTCCTGTCAAAGAATTGTCATCTTTTGCAATCTCATCGGCAGTGCCCGCAGCAATGACGCGCCCACCATGCACACCTGCGCCTATGCCGATATCAATGACATGGTCGGCGTGGCGAATGGCGTCTTCATCGTGTTCAACCACCACCACGGTGTTGCCCAAATCTCTTAGATGGACGAGTGTTTCAATCAGGCGGTCATTGTCCCTTTGGTGCAAGCCAATGGACGGCTCATCCAGCACATACATGACGCCCATCAGCCCTGCGCCGATTTGACTTGCCAAGCGAATGCGCTGTGCCTCACCGCCCGACAGCGTTTCTGCTGAGCGTGCCAAGGTCAGATACTCCAAGCCCACTTTGGTCAAAAACCCCAAACGCTCGCGGATTTCCTTAAAAATCTTATCGGCAATCTCGCCTTTGTGGCCGCTCAAACTCAGCTGTTCATAATACTGCCATGCTTGACCGATGGGCATGACAATGACATCACCCATGGTCTTGCCGTCCACCTCCACATGGCGCGCGATTTCGTTCAGACGTGTGCCATGACAGGTGTCGCAGGTGGTGTCTGCCAAATATTTGGCAAGTTCATCTTTGACAAAGCTGGATTGGGTTTTTTGATAGCGGCGCTCAAGATAAGGCAAAATCCCCTCAAAGGCGACAGTTTTGGTGGATTTGCGTCCGCGCTCATCGGTAAAATTAAAGGTGAGTTTTTCTTTGCCTGAGCCGTGCAAGATGATGTCTTTGTGTTTTTTGGGCAAATCTTGCCAAGGCTTGTCCATATCAATGTTAAAATGCTGGCACACCGTGGTTAATAGCCCAAAATAATAGGCGTGCGCCTTGTCCCAACCGTGAATCGCGCCTTGATTGATGGATTTTTCAGGAAAAGCGACCACGCGCTCGGCGGCAAAAAACTGGCGTTTGCCAAGTCCATCGCAGGCAGGACAAGCGCCAAAGGGATTGTTAAAGCTAAACAAGCGCGGCTCAAGCTCACCGACAGCGCGCTCGCATTTGGGGCAGGCGTGTTTGGCGGAAAATACTTGCGTCTCTTCGGTGTCCAAATTGACAAGCAAGGCAATGTTTTGTCCCAGTGCCAATGTGGTCTCAAGGCTTTCTGCCAAGCGATTGCCCAAATCATCGCGCACTTTGAAGCGATCCACCACCACCTCAATGGTGTGTTTTTTGTTTTTTTCCAGCGTAGGCAGCTCTTCAATGTCATAAATCTCGCCGTTGATGCGCACTTTGCTATAGCCTTGCGCTTGTAGTCCGTCCAACAAGGCGATGTGTTCGCCCTTGCGCTCTTGCACCACAGGCGCAAGCAACATCATTTTGCTGTCGGTTGGTTTTTTTAGAATGTCGTCCACCATTTGACTGACGGTTTGGGCGGTCATTGGCAGATGGTGTTCTGGACAAAATGGCGTGCCAACGCGCGCAAACAACAAGCGCAAATAGTCATAAACCTCGGTAATTGTACCGACCGTGGAGCGCGGGTTGTGGTTGGTGGATTTTTGTTCAATGGCGATGGCAGGCGACAAGCCTTCAATGCTGTCCACGTCTGGCTTTTCCATTTGGCTCAAAAACTGGCGCGCATAGGCTGACAGGCTTTCCACATAGCGGCGCTGACCTTCGGCGTATAGGGTGTCAAACGCCAAAGAAGACTTGCCAGAGCCTGACAATCCTGTGATGACCACAAGCTTGTCGCGCGGAATGTCAATGTCAATATTTTTTAGATTGTGCGTGCGTGCGCCGCGAATTTTGATGGCATCATGGCTCATGGTAATCTCTTTTGTGTCTGGATGGTTGAATTCATCGTGTTTGACGGATGATACAAGCATTAAAAAAGATGAAATAAATAATGCTTAATAGGGTATGTTTGTCTTTTTTGCAAGTGTGCCATCGAGGGCGGCGTGCCAAATCCATGCAGTTTTGCAGCATCAAGACAAAAAAGGACAGCTAACTGTCCTTTGTTTTGGTTTTGCTTGTTTTGGTTTGTGGCATATTTGGCAAAAAATAAGCTAAAAGAATAAGCTATTTGGCAAAATAAGCTTGCAAATCGTCATTGCCGCCAATGTGCTTGCCGCCAATAAAGATTTGTGGCGCAGTATCGCGACCTGTCATGGCGCGCACAGAGGTCATGGTTGCGTCTTTGCCAAGCACAATTTCTTCGTAATCAAGCCCTTGCTCACTTAGAGTTTGTTTGGCTTTGGCGCAGTGTGGACAGCCTGGCTTTGTGATGATGGCAACCGATGGCTTGTCTTGCCAATCAGGGTTCAAAAACTTAATCATGGTGTCGGCGTCCGATACTTCAAAGGGGTCGCCGTCTTTTTGTGGTTCATCAAAGATTTTGACAATCACGCCGTCATCCACAAGCATAGAATAGCGCCATGAGCGCGCACCAAAGCCCAAATTGTCTTTTTCTACCAAGCGCCCCATGGCTTTGGTAAATTCACCATTGCCATCTGGAATGACCGTCACATTGCCGCATTCTTGGGTTTGCGCCCATGCGTTCATGACGAAGGTGTCATTGACCGAAATGCACAAAATATCGTCCACGCCAAGTTTTTTGAACTCTGGCGCAAGCTCATTGTAGCGCGGCAAATGTGTGGATGAACAAGTTGGCGTAAAGGCGCCAGGCAGTGAAAAAACCACCACTTTTTTGCCTTTGAATAAATCGTCGGTGCTGATGTCCGCCCACGCATCGCCTTGGCGGGTGTGAAAGGTAACGTTGGGTACTTTTTGTCCTGTCATGTCGGTAAATGCCATATCGTGCTCCGATGAAGTTGTTGAATTAATTTGATTAAATGACTTTGTGAAATCGCTGCGCATTATTATACAAAATAGCACTTGATAAAACATTCATTTTATTGATAAATTATGTAATGAAACTGTAAGGGTTTTTTGATTGTTTTTGTTGATGTGGAGAATAGTATGCCATCGTTTGATGTTGTATCAGAATTACAAACTTTTGAGGTAAAACACGCGGTGCAAAACACCGAAAAAGAGGTTGCTACGCGCTTTGATTTTAAGGGCAGTGACATCAAAATTGAGCTGAACGAAAAAGCCAAAACCGTCACCATCATTTGCGATAATGATTTGCAGTTGGATAATGTGTATGCCATGTTTGAAAAACATCTCATCAAAAGAGGGGTGGACTTGCAGTCGCTTGACCCGCAGGACAACAGCGCCACAGGCAAGCAAATCAAGCGCATCATCAACCTAAAAGATGGCTTGGATGCGGACACCGCCAAAAAAATCAGCAAGGCATTAAAAGAGTCAGACTTGAAAGTGTCTGCCAGCATTCAAGGCGATAAAATTCGCATTAATGATAAGAAAAAGGACAATCTGCAAGCTGCCATGGCGTTTTTAAAAGAAAAGCAATTTGGCGTGCCGCTGCAGTTTAATAATTTTAAAGATTAAATGATTAGAGCGTGTTGACATTTCACACGCTTTAAGAAAAAAATGTTGAAAATTAGGATTTGGTTGTGCTTTTGGTGAAAAATAAGCTAAATCTTGCCTTTTGTCGTTAATAAATTTGTCAATATTATCATATTGACTGCATTTATTGCCTAAAAAGGCTTGCGATTTATCTAAATTTTTCACTCAAATTGAAATGTCAA
>JBGXSA010000071.1:0-70746 GCA_041811915.1 Moraxella sp.
AAAGTCAAGCATTTTTTTAAACTTTTTTTCAACGATTTATCAATTTCTTTTAAGTTATTGATAATTAACGAGTTTTTAATGTATCGCTTCGTTGTGAGTGCGTATTATACGCGAATATTTTTAGGTGTCAAGGGGTTTTTTAAATTATTTTTTATTTTAAAAAACTCTAAATCACCAAACTAGACCGCCTATTCTATCAAAACATATTTTTGATTGCAAGCACTTTTTATGATATTTTTGGCGCGGCCACGTATGTTGCTGTTTATTATTTAATTAATACAGGCTCATGTTGACTGATGACACCTGCGACATCTGGTTGTGTTTGCTCAATATTAAGCAGTATCAATCCCAAGGCGACTTTGTAGATGTTTGGTGTTAAAAAATTAAACGTCTGTTTGATTGCGACAAAAAAATCATCATAATCCGCCTGACTCATGCTGATAAAATCAACAATCACCATGCCGCCCACTTGTCTTAGGCGTAACTGTTTGGCGATTTGTTTGGCTGCTTCAATGTTAATGGCTTGCGCTGATGAATGATTTGTTTGACTGCCAGAATTGACATCAATCACCGTCATTGCTTCGGTTTTTTCAATCACAATATACCCGCCTGAAGGTAAATTTATGCGTCTTGCTAAAGCGCTTTTTATGGCATTTTGTATTACAGGCGCATCATAAAGTGGGGCTGAGCTGTGGCTCAAATGAAACTTGACATTGTTAAAAATCGCCAAATTTTGTAACTGATTTAAAAACACCTCATCATCGCTTGTGATGGACTGAATGTCATGAATGTGATTTAGGATGAATTTTGGTGGCGCTTGATAAAGCAGCTGATGTTTGTTTTTGTAATGCTTACTGCGCATTTGCTGTATGTTTTGCCAGATTTGCGTCAATACTTGCATTTCTTGTAATATCTTGTCTGCAGACAATTGTTTTGCGCTGGTGCGCACAATAAAATCACCCACGATTGGCTCCGATAGTCCATCAAGCAGTGCTTTTTTTAATCTGTCTTTATCTTTGATTTTATGACTGATGTGAATGGCGCTTGGCAAGGTGGGCTGATATACAATGTGCGCTGACTGCAAATAAATTTTGCCACTCAACTGCGCGCCTTTGTCACCAAGCGCATCGCGCTTGACTTGGACGATGATTTTGGCGCCTTGATGACAGCTTTGTTTTTGTGCCATGTCTTTAAAAGACAATATGCCATGATTACGCTGCCCAATATCCACAAACGCACAAGACAGCGCGGGCACAATGCGCACAATCGTACCCATAAACACACATCCAACCAAGCTGCGCGACATCTGTAAAGACAACTGACACACCTCATCATCACAAATGAGCGCTGCGTGATGACTCACTGCATCATTTGCAAAATCTTGCTTGATTAAATCAGCCAGACGACACTGTGTAACAAGTAAGGTATTGGACATGGTAAATGAGTGTTCAATTGATAAATAAATCAGTTAGGGCGCATTCATTGTGGCGACAAACGCATCAGCATCATCAATCAACCTTGCCACATCTGGCAGCGGCAAACCGACCACATTGGTATAATTGCCACAAATTGTCTCAACAAAACGCGCACCCTTGCCTTGAATGGCATAAGCCCCCGCTTTGTCAATCGGTTCGCCTGTCTGCCAGTAGTCTTCCATGTCTTGCACGGACATTTTGACAAAATGCACCGTGGTTTTATTGATGATGCTGCGCTGCCAAATGATGTCACCATCTGCCACCACGCTGCCTTTGACGGCTGTCCACACCTCATGCGATGTGCCAGACATTTTGTGCCACATTCTAAAGGCATCATCTTTATCACAAGGCTTTGTCAGCACCTCGTCATCTGCTAACACGCCAATGGTGTCTGCTGTGATGACAAGCGCCGTTGCCTTAACGAGCGGAGCAGCACACACCGACTTTTCATCCACCATGCGCAAAATATAATCCTCTGCACGCTCACCTGCTTGCCATGTCTCATCAATATCAACCGCCATGACATCAAAATTGACGCCCAAAAGCTTTAAAAGCTCATGACGACGAGTAGAAGTGGAAGCTAAAATCAGCGGAATTGATTGCATACGACACCTTACTTGTTAATTGTTGGGCTTTGTTGGTTTGGTTTTGTTGGTGCTGCACAAAACTGTCATTGTAACACGATTTGCGCGATTTATGATGATTTATGACAATCATGCAAAAGCCAAGCTGGTTTGATGAATAAATTTTTGATTGCCATTTTTAAAAAATCGTTTTACTATAAGGCGTGCTGATATTTTATTGCTTCAAGCAGCATTCTGATTTTAGACAGCACTCATTTAAGCGGTGCTCAATGTTGATAATGGATTTTGGTGATATAAACTCAAAAAATATTGGTTGATTTTTGATAATAAAGTCAAGTTTTGTCGTTTATCATCTTAAACTTGTCAATACTGATGCATTGACAGCGGATTTATTGCCAAATGATTTGTGAATTTTTCAAATGATTAACCCATCAAATATTGACACCGCAATCAATTTATTTTAAACAAAAGAGACATTTATGCGACACAACAACCGAGCCACGCACGCGCTACGCCCCATCAGCTTTGAGCGTCATTATACCAAACACGCCGAAGGTTCTGTACTGGTCAGTTATGGCGACACCAAAGTGCTGTGTACTGCCAGCATTGAGGCTGGAGTGCCTCGTTGGTTAAAGGGTCAAAATCAAGGCTGGCTTACCGCAGAATATGGCATGTTGCCGCGCGCAACAGGCACACGCACACAACGCGAAGCCGCCAAAGGCAAGCAATCTGGACGCACCCAAGAAATCCAACGGCTCATCGGTCGCAGTTTGCGCGCGATGATTGATTTGTCAAAATTGGGTGAAAATACAATTTATATTGACTGCGACGTCATTCAAGCCGACGGCGGCACGCGTACAGCGAGCATTACAGGCGCGTGCGTGGCGGTGGTGGATGCGCTAGAAGCTCTACAGCGCCAAGGCAAGCTAAAAAGCGATCCTTTTGTTGGGCTTGTTGCTGCGGTGTCTGTTGGTGTTAAGGGTGGCGAGATTTTGTTGGATTTGGATTACAGTGAAGACTCAACCTGCGATACTGATTTGAATGTTGTCATGACTGAAGCGGGCGGTTTTATTGAAATTCAAGGCACAGCTGAAGACAAGCCTTTTACGCGCGCGCAAGCAGACAGCATGTTGAGTGTTGCCGAAAATGGCATCAAAGAACTGATTGAATTACAAAAACAAGCGCTTGGTTTTTGATATGCTCCGACTGACTGACAATGGCGCCATCATCACTTTGGTTGGCAAGGCGCATCGCGATAAGCTGTTTTTGTACAGCTGTTTATTGATGGCAGCTGCGCTTATCGTGATTGCCATCAGCGTACTTGCACCCGCCAAGATTGCACTTGGAGCAATGTTTGCGCTTGGTTGTGGCTGTTTTTTTTGGAACCGTTATCGCCAGTCTAGACCATCCATTGTCATCAATGCTGGCGAATTAACTCTTGAGCCTTATAAGCTTAGCCACAAAAAAATCACCCACACTCTCAGTGCGCACGCCGTCATTCAAGACTCTGAAGAGGAACTACGCATTGTGGATGGCAAAACAATCGTCATTCAGGATTTTGCTGATGTGCGCCACAAACAAGTTGCGCACGCTCTACTGACAGGTCAATCCATCGGCAAACGTCTTGTCAACATCAAATTACAATCTTAAAACCCATACCGATTGTCGCACGCCATTAATCTAAAGCGCAGAAATCTAAAAACACAATTCAACGCAGCAAACAGACAGACTTTTAAGACAAATAAGGCTCAACAAGCGCATACATCAGTTGTATGTGCACATCATCTGCATTAAGTGCAGGAATGTAGGCGTATTTTTTACCACCAGCGCTCAAAAAATTATCGCGATTTTCCACCGCAAGCTCTTCTAGTGTTTCCAAACAATCCGCCGAAAACGCAGGACTCATGATTTGCACAGATTCAACGCCTTGCTGACCAAGCTCTTGCAGCAAAGCATCGGTATAGGGCTTGACCCACTCTTGTGCACCAAAGCGCGACTGAAAACAAATGTGCCACTCATCGTCTGCCAAACCCAAGGCGTCTGCCAACAGCTTGGCGGTGGTGTGACACTGCTTGGCATAAGGGTCACCCTTATCCACATAAGGTTTTGGAATGCCGTGAAAGCTCATCAAAAGCTTGTCAGCGCGCCCATGATTTGCCCAAAAGTTGCGCACACTTTTGTCCAGCGCTTGGATATACAAGGGGTGATTGTGATAATCTTTAATAAAATGCATGCTTGGAACATCGCGCATTTTCATAAGACTTCTTGCCACAGCGTCAAAAGCTGCACCTGTGGATGTGGCAGAATATTGCGGATACAAAGGCAAAACAATGATGTTGTCCACACCCTCTTGCCCAAGCTGCCACAAAACATCGCGAATGTTAGGATTGCCATAAGTGGTCGCCATCACAACCTTGGCGCGAGCGCCCACCATCTGACTTAATTTTTCGGTTTGTGCCTGTAAGATGGCGCGAATGGGGGAATCTTCTTGCCAAACGCTTTGATAGCCGTGCGCCACTTTTTTTGGGCGCGTAGTCAAGACAAACACATTTAAAATAATTTGCCACAGCCATTTGGGCAGCTCAATCACGCGCTGATCACTCAAAAATTCACGCAAATAGCGCCGTACCGCCGATGGGGTTGGTTCGTCTGGCGTGCCCAAATTCATAAGAACGACCGCAGTGACAGGCTGTGGCACTAGATGAGAGGTGGAGTGGTTGATTGGCATAATGATTTTTGGTTAAAATTGAAAGTCAGCGTAATTTTAAGGTCATGATACCAACCACGACAAGCAAAATGGTCACAATCCAAAAACGCACAACCACTTTGGTCTCAGGCAAGCCCTTTTCTTCAAAATGATGGTGCAAAGGCGCCATCAAAAAAATGCGTTTTTTGCGCAGCTTATAAGACCCAACTTGCAAAATCACAGACAGCGCCTCCGCCACAAACACGCCTGCCATAATAACAAAGGCCAACTCTTGACGTGTCATGACAGCAATCGTGCCCAGCATACCGCCTAAGCTTAGCGCGCCAACATCACCCATAAATACTTTGGCAGGTGAGGCATTGTGCCACAAAAAGCCCAAACACGCGCCCACCATAGAAGCGCATACAATCACCACTTCGCTGTTGTAGGCGATGTATGGCACGTTGAGATAATCGGCATAATTTGGCGTGCCAGACACATAAGCAAAAACACCCAAACCTGCCGCCACAAGCACAACAGGCAATGACACAAGCCCATCCAAACCATCGGTCAAATTAACCGCATTGGATGAGCCATTGATGACAAAATAAGTAAAAATAATAAAACCCAAGCCAAACGGAATGACCGACAGCGGAATGATTCTGTGCTTGTCCAAAGGAATGAGTAAATCCAGCATGGCGTGGTAAGTTGTGGCATCTTGCTGCAAGGCAATGTAATACAGCGATCCGCCCGCAATGAGCGCGCCCACAGACAGCCAAAAGTATTTTTTGGAGGCGACAAGCCCTTTGGGGTTTTTGTGCTTGACTTTTAGCCAATCATCGCGCCAACCCACCGCACCAAAAATCACCATCACAAGCAGCAAAATCCATACATACGGATTGGCAAGATTTGCGCACAATAAAATGGCAATGGCAATGGCAGCCAAAATCAACACACCGCCCATGGTGGGTATGCCCTGCTTGGCCAGATGTGTTTTTGGTCCGTCCGTACGCACAGCTTGACCGTATTTTAGGGCGCGCAAATAAGCAATCACAGGCTCGCCCGCCATAATAACAATCAACAAAGATATCATCACCGCAAACAGTGCACGCAATGACAGCGATGCCAAATCAGGATCTAAAAACTGTGCCAACCAATACAACATTATTCATCGCCTTTTTTGCAAACCAACAAATGATTATAGCACGTTTTAAAGGCTAAATTCACAATTTTTAGATGCAAATAAAAATTTTTTTAAGCTGACAGATGTTCCATCAGTGTATTCATCACTGTCTCCATCGCCATAAAGCGCGACCCTTTAAACAAGACTGCCCATGATTCATCACTCTGTGTCAATAAGGCAACAATCTCCTCTGTCAGTGCTGTTTTGTCGGCAAAATGTTGGGCTTGTACGCCGTTTTGCTGGGCGGCATGACTGGTATGCGCCATCAAATCGCCCACTGCAAACAACTGATTGACGCCAATGCGCGCAATGTCCACACCCAACTTGCCATGCTCACTTACCGCCTCATCACCAAGCTCACCAATATCACCCAGCACAAGCAAAGTTTGACCATCTTGATTGTTGAGCACCGCAAGCGCCGCCAAAACCGCCGCAGGATTGGCGTTGTAGGTGTCATCAATGATAGTATGACGACCCACTTTGTAAAAATTTAAGCGACCTTTTGCAGGGGCGGCGCGATTTAAACCTGCTGTAATGGTTGTCAAGGGCACATCAAGTGCCAGCGCACACGCCGCCGCCGCCAATGCATTGGTTACATTGTGCTCACCTGCAAACTGCAAAGTAATGTTACTGCTTTGCACATCGTCCGCCGTCAGATTGACATTAAGACTAAACTGGCTGTGCGTGGCGCAAATATCAATATCATCTGCAAAAACATCGCCCATCAGCAGCACCCTATCTTGCTGTGTCAGCCCTGCAGCATGAATGTCCTCTGGCGCAAGCCCTGCTTCATGCAAGGCAACATGACGCTCACCAAAACTCATCACATTGCCCGTAAACGCCTGTGCAAACGCTTGTAAATCGTCAAAATAATCATCACCAAATGGCAACACTGCCACACCATGCGCGCCCAATCCTTGAAAAATTTCAGCCTTGGTTTTGGCAATGTTGTCTCTACCACCAAATTCACCCAAATGCGCCGTACCAATATTGAGCACACACGCCACATCAGGGCGCACCAAATTGGTTGTATAAGCAATCTCACCCACATGATTAGCCCCAAGCTCAATGATGGCATAACGGTGCTCATCTTGCAATTCCAACAACATCATCGGCACGCCCAAATCGTTATTTAAATTGCCACGCGTAATCAATGTGGGCGCCAACTGACCAAAAATCGCACCAAGCATTTCTTTGACGGTTGTTTTGCCGCTGCTGCCTGTAATGGCGATGATTTTTAGATTGGGGTGAGTGTCGCGGCGAAATTTGCCCAAAAGCCCAAGCGCCAAACGCGTATCCGTCACCACAAGCTGCGCCAAATCACAATCCACATGACGACTGACAATCGCAAGCACAGCGCCTTTTTTTTGCGCCTCTGCCAAATAATCATGCCCATCAAACTGCTCGCCTTTGAGCGCCAAAAAAACATCACCCGCCACAATCTGCCGCGTATCGGTGACAATCCTTTGACTGCTCACAAACCCTGCTGCGTTTTGCCAAGTTGGACTAAGTGCGCCAAGCGCTTGTGTTAAATTATCAGATTGCCATAAATAAGCACTCATACTCTTGCCTTTATATATTGGTTAATGGTGTGATGGTGATGATGTGTCATCCAAAGTCATTATAAACATATTTTATCAATCCGCCTCATACGGATTGTTGTCGCTGTCATGCCGCACGCGCACTTTGTGGATACCGCCATTTTGCAGCAAAAACACTTCGCAGTTTTTTGGACGGACAACAAGCTCAAACTCGCGAAATTTTGCCATGTTTTGCACGCGAAGACTGTCGCCATGCACAAGCTGCCACATGAGCATACCCAGCCACATACCATGTGTAAACACAACATAAGTGCCATCTGGCAGGGCATCAAATGCAGCGCGCACATTTTTGACACGCTTGATAAAATTATCAAAACTGTCGGTCACATCGCTGTCTTGATAGTCGCTGCCCTTTGTCCAAAAATCGCAAGCAAGCGCGCGCAATTCAGACAAATTCAAGTCTTTAATCCGCTCAAAGTCCAGATAATTAAACTCATGCAAATCCTCCAAAATTTGAGCGGTTTTGCCGATTTTTTGTAAAAATGGCAGGGCAGTTTGGTGCGTGCGCGCATAGGCAGAAATGAACACGCCGTCAATCGGCTCATGGATATTGTCAGTGAGCCAATCAGCAAGGGCGACCGCTTGGGTGTTGCCAAGGTGGGTCAAATCAATCAAATGATTGGGGCGGATTGCCAGTCCTGCGTTGCTTTCGCTTTGGGCATGGCGGATTAGGTAGATTTTTTTCATAATTAATTTTGCACATTAAAATGGTTTGTAAGGCTCAAAACCCAAAAATTGATGTTTAATTGTCATTGCCTCTTCCCACGTTTTTGCCGCATAAATCAGTAAAATTTCTCCATTACCCTGTAATGGCTTGCCAAATTCTTGCAACAAAAATTCACCTTCTTCTATTTTACTTAACTGATATAATGTACTCTGCGCTTTCAAATTAGGATTTTCCAAATTATGAGCCATCATTTTTTAAACCTCTGTAGTGCATTTTTGACCACCACACTGTCATCAAAATCATGCCGCACGCCATTAATCTCCTGATACGTCTCATGTCCCTTGCCTGCAATCACCACAATATCATCGGCACCACTATGCTCCACCGCATATTCAATCGCCGTTTTGCGGTCAGGCTCAATTTGGGTTTTGTAATGTGCCTCGCAGTCCATGCCCACTTGCATATCTTTTAAAATGGCAAGCGGATTTTCAGTTCTGGGATTGTCTGCGGTTAGCACGACTTTATCTGCCCATTTTAAGGCGACTTGCGTCATCAAAGGACGTTTGCCCTTATCACGGTCGCCCCCACAGCCGAATACCGCCCACAGATTGCCCTTGCAATGCGGTTTTAGGCTTTTTAATACCTGCTCTAAAGCATCTGGTGTATGAGCATAATCCACAATAAACGCCCCAGCCTTGGACGGCACTCTATCCATACGCCCTGTCGCCCCTTTGAGCTGGCTTATGGTAAATTGCACGGTCTCAAGCGACACGCCAAGTGCCGTGGCAGCCGCTATGCTTGCCAATAAATTTGCCACATTAAACCGTCCCAAAAGCGGACTTTTAACCGTCATCTCGCCAAATGGGGTGATAATGTCCAAATCCACACCATCTAGGCTTGGCGTAATGGTTTTGGCAAAAAAGTTGGCTTTGTCATCGCTTAGGCTGTACGTCCACACCGTCAAATTAGATGAGTTGGCGGTATCAATAAACACCTCGCTCATTTCATCATCGGCGTTAATAATCGCATGAGTCAGGCTTGGGAACAATTGCTTGTCAAACAGCCGTGCTTTGGCACGTGCATAATCCTCCATATCCGCATGATAATCCAAATGGTCGCGTGATAGATTGCTAAAAATCGCAACCTGTATGGGCAAGCCCTGCAAGCGCGACTGATGCAAACCGTGAGAGCTTGCCTCAATGGACAGCACAGTCACGCCATCTTTGGCAAAGTCATGTACCGCATGGTGCAGATTAAACACCTCCATCGTGGTGTGTGTGGCAGGCGTTAAATTCAAAACACCATTGTCAATCACGCCATTGCCTGCCGTACCCATCACGCCAACTTTCTCGCCATTAAAAGAGATAAGCTGGGCGACCAGCTGACTGATGGTTGTTTTGCCATTGGTACCTGTCGTGGCGATAATTTTGGGTAATTGAATGGGGTCATTTAGCTGTAAACTTGTGGCAAGCCAATCACCCAAAAATTCACGAATGCTCGGCAAATAAATGATGTCAAAGGCAAATTCATCAGCAATGGTTGATACATCCATCTCTGATAAAACAAACACCGCTTTGTCTTTTACCGCATTTAAATAAGTTTTTAGGGTATCTAAATCCGTTTTGGCATTGGGATTTTGTGATTTTAATAAGATAAACACATCGCCGTTTTGCACCTGTCGGCTATCCACTTGCAAGCTGTTAAATGGTAAATGCAATACCGAATGGAGCAATTTTTTTAACTCATCATTTGGATTAAACTGTTGTAATTGCATGATTTTTCCTTAGATATAAGCTTTTAATAAACATCATTGGCGGTATTTACGCTTGTTTGACTTGATGTATTTGTTTGGTTTGATGCGCTTGTTTGATTTAATGGTTTATCAAAAGGTACATTGTACAGTCTTAGCGCCTCTTGGGTCACACTTGCAAACAAAGGGCCTGCCGCAGGGCCTGCGTATTTGTTTTCGCGGGGATCTTCAAGCAAGACCGCCACTGCAAATCTTGGATTGCTGGCAGGGGCAACGCCCACAAACACCGTGCGATATTGGTCATTATAATAACCGCCTGCTGGGTTGTTGCGTCTTGTGGTGCCTGTTTTGCCAGCGACACGATAGCCATTGATGGCGGCTTGTTTGGCAGTACCGCCCTGCTCGGTCACAAGCTCCATCATCTTGATGATGTCATCGGCGTGTGTTTTGTCAATCACTTGTATGGGTGCGTTGTTTGGCGTACCCTGCACAAGGCGCAACGGATTCATCACGCCCCCATTACCAAGCGCGGCATACGCTTGCGCAAGCTGCGCTAATGTTACCGATTGTCCATAGCCATACGCCAGTGTCGCTCGCCGTGCGGTTTGCTCTTCGGTGGGTGCCTCAAGCTTGCCTGCCACCTCAGCAGGG
The DNA here is from genome assembly GCA_041811915.1 of Moraxella sp. Taxonomy (GTDB): domain Bacteria; phylum Pseudomonadota; class Gammaproteobacteria; order Pseudomonadales; family Moraxellaceae; genus Moraxella. The sequence continues at coordinate 10,598 of JBGXSA010000071.1, forward strand.
AAATTGAGCGCGGTTTTTTGCCCAAAGCCAAACTTATGCTGCATATCGGTAATCGCTGTTGTCGGTAGGCTTAGGGCGATTTTGGCGGAGGCGACGTTGCTGGATTTTTGGATGAGCTTGGCTAAAGTGATGGCGCCATAATTACCGCCGTCGCGAATGGTATAACCAGGCAAACGATAGCTGCCCGGACTTGTGTCAATCAGCGACTGCGTCGTGTAGCGCCCAGATTCCAATGCCGCTGCCACCGTAAACGGTTTCATCACAGAACCTGGCTCAAAGCTATCAAGCAGCACACGATTGCGCTCAGTTGCCCCTGTGCGTGTCGCCAAATTATTGGCATTAAAAGACGGCCACGAGCCCATGGCAAGCACATCGCCTGTTTGCACATCCACCACAATGCCCGACACCCAGCGCGCATTTTGATGGCGACCTGCTTGCTCCATTTCTTTATAGAGTACATATTGCAGACGTGAATCAATGGTTGTGGTGATGTCTTGACTGGCAACGGTAGGGCTCACCTCTTCAAGCGATTGCAATTGATTGCGCTTGCCTGATCTTAACACAAGCGTCTTACCTGCCTTGCCAGACAACACATCATCAAACTGCGCCTCAAGCCCTGCGCGCCCCTTGTAGCTGTTGTCTTTATCGGAATTTGCCATATAGCCCAAAACCTGCGCCACAGGCTCAGCTTGCATATAAAATCGCTTGCTTTTATCATCAGTGTACAAACCACGAATATCAAGCGCCATCACACTTTGCGCCATCTCTGGCGTAACATCGCTCACAAGCGCCATATATTTGGACTTTGGTAGGGCGTTTTTTATGGCTTTTGGGTCATTGACATCCACATCAGACTTGATGGCAACTGCCTCCGTCAGTCGCTCAATGGGAAAATTGGCAGCGGCGGCGATTTTGGTCAAATCCATCTCATCCAAGGCCATGCGCGCTTGCTCTTTTTTTGCTTGACTGGCGTTTTGGTATTTTTTTAGGCGCTCATAATATTCCACAGCATAATCATACGGACTAAAAGCCACCGTCACAAGTGGCGCGGTCGCCGCCAATGGCACGCCAAAACGGTCGGTAATCATGCCACGAATGACAGGCGTGGTCACAACCGAGGTGGAGAACTGCTCGCCTTTTTGCACATAATAATCGCGCCCACTCACTTGCACATAAAAGGCGCGCACCGTCAGCACACAAAAGCACAAGGCAATAATAAGCCACACCAGCAAAAAACGCCAAATGTCTTGCTTGCCTGCCATTTGTTCGGCTGATTTTTTATTTTTGGCGGAAAATATTTTAAATTTATGATTGGGTGATATTTTGGCCATCAAACCTTGAATCATGCTTTTTTTGTCAGACGACTGCAAAACAACTGGCTTTGCGGCTGCTTTGTTGGATGGTGCTGATTTGGCAGAAGATTTGTCTGCAGATTTTTTACGCTGTTTTAATGGTTTTGTGGTTTGCCACGATTGTGTGTTGTCGTCATTTTTCATAAAATCGTAACTTTTGTCTTTTTATTCATGGTTAAATTTCAATCATCCTTGTCAGCAACACTGGCAATCAAGGCGCGTCCGCTTGCTTGTTTGGCGCATCAGGAATGGGCGGTGTCAATACCAAGCGGCTTGTGTCATCTGGATAAAACATTTTTAATTCAGTGATGGCGCGCTTGGCGATGTGCGGCGTAGCGCTAAAAGTCTGCTGCTCTATAATCAGGCGCTGCTCTTCCACCTTGAGCGCTCGGGTTTGCTTGCGCAAATCCATCAGCTGCTGATACAAGTCATGGCGCGTTTGCGTTTGTTTGGTGGTTGCTATGGCGGACATCAAAATAATAACCACAAACAGCACCATCATGAACCAATATAAGCGGCTGCCATCTGAGCCTGTCGGACTGTCTTGCTGACTCATCACACCGCCTCCATTGCCAATGCCGTACGACTTGCCGAGCGCAAATACGCACTTCTGGCACGAGGGTTTTTATTGATCTCATCATCACTTGGTGCGATGCGTTCAGGCTTAGCAAAATACTTGGGGCGGATGACTGGTATCGGCAGTTTATCATCACCCTCATAGCGACCACGGCTGTGATTATTAAAAAACTGCTTAATCATACGGTCTTCCAATGAATGAAAACTAATCAAAGCAAGCCGTCCATCTGTCTTTAAAATTTTGATACAATCCTTTAAAAAAATCTCAACATCACCCAATTCATTATTAATAAAAATCCGCATTGCCTGAAAACTTTGGGTGGCAGGGTGTTTGCCTTTTTGCCAATTGGGGTGGGCATTCTTTATCACCTGAGCCAGCTCAAGTGTGGAATTGTAGTTTTCCATCTGCTTAATCGCTTTGGCAATACGCCGACTGTGTCGCTCTTCGCCATATTCATACAAAACATCCGCCAGTGTCTGTTCATCCACCACCTTGAGCCACTCAGCGACTGACTGCCCACGGCTGGTGTCCATACGCATATCAACAGCCCCATCTCGCATAAAACTAAAGCCACGCGTACCGTCATCAAGCTGGGGACTGGACACACCCAAATCCGCCATGATACCGTCCACCTTATCAATCGCCAAGCTGTGCAAAGCATTCACAATATTGGCAAAACTGTCATGCACCACACGCACACGATTGTCGGTTTTGGCAAGATTTTTGGCAACCTCGATTGCCTGCGGGTCTTTGTCAAAAACAATCAAAATCGCATCGTCTGCCAAACACTGCAACAAAAGCCGACTATGTCCACCACGCCCAAAGGTTGCGTCCACAAAAACGCCTGACTTTTTGTCCCTTAAGTCATCCAGTGATTTTACACCCAAAACGCTTGCGACGGTTTCATTTAACAAAACCGTTTCATGGGAAAAATCTGAGTGTTGAGTATTGGGCAAATTTGGCATATTTTTTTAATTTTTTGTGAAATTTGATAAACCCTTTATTGTAGCGTATTTTTGCAAGTTTTTAAATCAAGTTTTTATAAAACCGCCAAAAATAAAACGCCAAAAAAAAAACAAAAACCCAAAAACAAAAAAACCTTTGAATGAACAAAGGTTTTTTATCATGAATCAAACTATTTAACTTCGCTGGATAATTTCATATCCACATTACCCTGAACGGCTTTGGAATAAGGGCAGACTTCGTGCGTTTTGGCAACGATTTTTTCTAAGTCTTCTGCCGACACATCGCCTGTGGCAACCACATGGATATTGCCTGTCAAATAAAAATTGTCATCACCTTCTTTGTTGAGTTCAACGGTGACTTGTACCTCTGAGTCAAACTCTTTGCCAAAGGCTTTTTTGACCAGCCCCAATGCACCGTGAAAGCACGCTGAATACCCCACTGCAAATAATTGCTCAGGATTTACGCCGTCTTGCTTTGAGCCTGGTTGCACCAAATTAAACGTTTTATCGCTGTCGGATAAAGTAGCACTGCCTGTACGCGCACCCACATTGGTGGCGGTGGTTGAATAAATTTTGCTCATAATATTGTCCTTAAAAAAATAAAACATCACAATCAGCCCATATCGTGCTGACACCTTTACCGCATCACCAACATTTTATCGCCAAACCATCAAAAAAACTGTTGCGATTTGTTGGTGTTTTTGCTAGGGTATGTTGATATTTTAATCTTAAATCTGTCAGCCATAAGCTTTGTCAATCCATCAACAAAGCTTGTAACAATTATCAATCACCAAGAACAAACAAAAGACAAGGTTTCAACTTTTTGTCAAGGCATACAAACTTAGCGCACATCAAAGCTTAGTACATAAAAACTTAGCACATCAAAGATTAATGTTCGGCTTTTTTAAGCGCGCAAAATTTCAATGCATTCTAATTCTGCGTTTCAACTTTTTCAAAGCGCGCAATGCTCTCAACGTGTCCTGTGTGACAAAACATATCCATGACGCCAGCGTGTGTCAAGCGATAGCCCGCCTCAATCAGCGCCTTGGTATCGCGCGCAAGCGTGATGGGATTGCACGACACATAGACAATGCGTTTGGCGTTAAACTTTGGCAAATACGCCATCACCTCCCACGCGCCACTGCGCGGCGGATCAATGAGCAGTGCATCCACCTGCCCCACCCACGGCTTGTCCGAAAAATCTTGTGTCAAATCCTGCGCAAAAAAGTCGGTATGCAACAAATTGTTTGCCAAAGCGTTCATTTTGGCGCGCTCAGTCATCTCCACACTGCCCTCCACGCCAATTACAAAGCCAGTTTCGCCCACTTTTTTTGCTAGGGGTAAGCTAAAATTACCAAGCCCACAAAACAAATCCAACACGCGCTCACCTGCCTGCAAATCCAACAAATCACAAGCAAGCTTGGTCATTTGGCGATTGACCGACAAATTCACCTGCGTAAAATCAAGCGGCGAAAACTCAAAAGTCACCTCAAATTCTGGCAGATGATAAAACAGTCCGCCTGATGGCGGTGTAGTCAAACTGCTTGCGCGCGCATGAGCATCATCAATGCGGTGCACGCTGTCAGCACCTTTGGGCTGTAGATACAGTTGCCATTGGCGCTCATCAAAAAATGCCTTGAGCTTGGCAATATCGCCATCGGACAAAGGCGCCATGTGGCGCACAATCACCGCCACCGATTTTTGACTGTCTGGCACAAACTGCAACTGCTCGCCCATCGCAATCTCAAGCTGCGGAATGTCATATTTACCATCAAGCGTAGCGATGAATGCTTGCAGCGCACAAATCTGCTGTCCCATGCGTTCATCCAGCACATGACACGCGGTCAAATCCGCCAAAAAATTACTGGCGCGCTCACGAAAGCCCACAAGCGCCTTGCTCTTTTTTTCCACATAGCGCACACCCATGCGCGCTTTGGTGCGATAACCCAACCGATCGCCCACAAGTGGCTCAAGCCAATTGTCAGGCTGCACACCTGCATGATGGTGCAGCAGCTCAGCCAAAATGGATTGCTTAAAGGCAATCTGTCCATCTGCCTGCCAATGCTGCAAACTGCAACCACCACACACGCCAAAGTGCGGGCATGGCGGTGTTTGGCGTTCTGGATGTGGATTTGCCAAAACGCCGATGGCATCGCCTTCTTCAAAGCCTTTTTTACTGTTGGTGATTTTGACCAATACGGTCTCGTTGGGCAAAGCAAAGCTGATGAATACTTTTTTGCCGTGCTTTTCGGGCAAATGCGCCTCATCTGTACCATAGCTTGCCACACCGCGCCCATCGTGCGCCAAATTATGAATAACAAAAGTGGAAGGCGCAGCTTCTGCCAGTCGCTTTCTGGTGCGTGCGGTTGGTTTGGCTTTTTTGCTTGGCGGTACAGTCAAAGTCGCGTGATGGTCTGTCATAATCTCTCAATATATTGCTGAATGATATTGTCAAATGTGTTTGTTTTGATAAGTCAATGCCCATCAATTTGCCAGCCATGATACATCAATTATGACAACTTGAAAAGACAAACCACCACCAAAATCACATTGTTTGGCACATCGCAAATAAAATGAACACAAAAAAACACCCCAAAAGCCACTACTTTTAGGGTGCAATGCATAAACGTGCGTGATTTATTGCTCGTTCATAGCCAAATAAGTGCCTTGGTTGCTTGCGTCCATATAACGCGCATCGCGCCAAACGCTATAGCCATTGTGCTGGCTGTATGGGCTAAATTTTGGCTGACGAAAATCAGATACCCACTGACTGCCATCATAAATCTGAATGTGTCCATGTGGATTTCTTGAGGTGCGGTTAAATACAACCACATCGCCAATTTGTGGCTGATAGTTGCTGCTGTCAATTTGTACAAAACCTGCACTTCTTAACGTGCCGTTGGTGGCGTACATATAAGCGGAAGCTTGTGGCGTAAAGCTATACCCTGCCGATTGCAAAGCGCGTCTGACGTACAAAGCGCAGCGGCTTTGACTTCTGCTGTGCGCTGCTCTTGAGGCTGCCATCGCAGCAATGCTTGGCGCAGCCGATGAAGGCAAATTAACAGCAGTACTGCCAAAAGAAGGCTCATTGTACGCAGAAAACTGCTGATTGTTGTAATAATTTTGGGTGGCGGCATAAGCGCGATTTTCTGAGGATTGCGCGTTGGCAGACAAGCGGTTGATGGCTTCATTGAGCTCATCTTCACTGGATAATTGTGTCTGTGGCGCTTGATAGCTCATGCTGACTTGTCTGTCACCACTTGACAAAAAAATGCGACCCTCTGCGTGCGCTGTGCTTGATACCGCTGTTAAACCAATGCTGGATAGTAACCAAAAAATCTTTTTCATAGTTTTCTCTTGATTTATAACACGTCTTTACAAACTTGTCATAAAGCTTGATTGCTTTTGAAGTTGATTGTTGTACAATGATTTAACAAACAACCGTGTTAAAGTTAAGGTAATCAAAATGTCGTCTTTTTATTACAACCACAATTTTTATAACTTTTTAGCCAACAAAAACGATAGGTTGCTTGCGCAAAACTCAATTCCGCGCACTTATATTACTTACTACAAGCGCCTACAAAATCTGACGCACATCATGCGCACAGCGTTGAGCGGTCTTGTTCACAGCGATGCACTAAACACCTGCCACATCGCGCACATTACCACGCATTTATTGGTCATCTCCACACCGCACCCGACCATCGCTGCCCATCTAAAATCCATGTCAGACTTAATCTTGGCGCAGCTTGTTGGCTTTCATGCTGATTTTGACACTTTAAAAAGCATTCATATCAGCATTGTTGAGCATGTTGAGATGAAAAGTTATGACTGACATCTTCTTGATGGCGCGTACTATAACACAGCAATTTTGGATTGTCATCTTTTGCAAATGTAACAAAGCATAAACACATTCACGCATTCATTGCTTACTATCAATAACAATTCTCATTTATAATGTTACGCAATTGGGTGAAAATAGACCTTAGTTTTGTAATTTTATGTAAACAACTTCAGACAATTGTATAAAATTTTTTATATTTATTAGAAAATCTGATAAAAACAACGCATTTTTCGCAAAATATCATGCAAAATGATATCATTTTAACTTATTGAAATTATTAATATTTTTGTTAAATTTTGGGTCTTTTGATACAATTTTAATATCATTTTCTATAATAAATGATATCATTTTACAACAAGCACTTTATTTTGAACAAAAAATAAGCACCTCATCAGGCGCTTATTTTTCTTTTCTGTAATCTTTCTGTAATCTTTCCAATAAAAGTAAACATCTGTTTTTTATTACATAAGATTGGGGGCATTTTGTTCTTCATAATAGTCAATCGGACAGTCATTTTTGTCATAAAATGTTACAATTTCATAAGAATTGACGTCCGATAAAATGGCGCGAATGAGCTTATTATTGAGCGCATGACCTGATTTGTAAGCGGAAAATTCGCCCAATAAGGCGTGTCCGATGATGTACAAGTCACCCACCGCATCCAGCATTTTGTGGCGCACAAACTCATCTGGATAGTGCAAACCGCCCTCATTTACAATGCCCTCATCATCCAGCACAATGGCATTATCCAAACTGCCTCCCAGCGCCAGATTGTGTTTTTTGAGCTCTTCTAAGTCCTTTAAAAAGCCAAATGTGCGCGCCTTGGCAACCTCTTTGGCAAACTGACTGCTTGAAAATTCAAAGCTAAACGTTTGTGGTGTTGCGCGTATCGCCGCGTGCTCAAAATCAATCTCAAAATGCATGACAAAGCCATCTTCAGATGGTGCGATACTCGCCCATTTGTCGCCATCGCTCACCTTGATGGGCTTTGTGATTTTGATGAATTTTTTGAGTGCAGACTGCTCACAAATCCCCGCCTCACCAAGCAAAAACAAAAAAGGCGCAGCACTGCCATCCATGATGGGCATTTCAGCTGCAGATACCTCAATAATGAGATTGTCAATGCCCATCGCAGCAACAGCAGACAGCAAATGCTCCACAGTACCAATGCGCGCCTCATCTTTGACCAGATTGGATGACATCATGGTATCTTGCACCAAAAAAGCATCCATCGGCACGGCGGCACCACCCAAATCACTGCGCACAAAGCAAATGCCCGTATCAGGCGCGCTAGGCTTTAATGTCAGCAAAACCTCTTTACCGCTGTGCAGACCTATGCCTGTTGCACTGATGGTCTCTTTGATTGTACGCTGATACACTGATTTCATAATACGCCCTTATCTTTAATAAGCACCGTACGTTTTTGTACAGTCTTGCACTCAAATTCATATTTTGTTACATTTTGCCAATTTTATCATTTGAGTCAAGATTTGTCTATGATGACCGCTGTCAGTGTCACACATCAAATAGCCCAGTAACATTTGCGCCCGATAATTACACATGACGATTACACAGAGCAATCCTAAGGACGGCATTTAGAGTAAACAACAAAAAAGCCTTTGGTTACCCAAAAGCTTTTTTAATATCATCACATTGTCTTGGATTTATCGCCCCAAAAGACGGATAATTTTCTAAATTTTTAGCCAAATCGCCCTGCGATGTAGTCGGCGGTGGCTTGTACGTTTGGGTTGTGGAAGATTTGCTGTGTTGTGCCAAATTCCACCAAATCACCCAAATACATATAAGCAGTATAATCCGAACAACGCTGTGCTTGCTGCATATTGTGGGTCACAATGGCGATGGTGTAGTCATTTTTTAAATCAAAAATCAGCTCTTCAATCGCCGCGGTTGAAATGGGGTCCAGTGCTGAGGTTGGCTCATCCAGCAGCAGCACCTCAGGACGAGTGGCAATCGCGCGCGCGATACACAAACGCTGCTGCTGTCCGCCTGACAGCCCAAGACCTGATTTATGAAGCTTGTCTTTGACCTCATTCCACAAAGCCGCCTTGGTCAGCGACCACTCCACACGCTCATCCAACTCGGCACGGCTTAAGTTTTCGTACAACCGCACCCCAAAGGCAACGTTGTCATAAATAGACATGGCAAATGGCGTGGGCTTTTGAAACACCATGCCCACTTTGGCGCGCAGCAGATTGACGTCTAAGCGACTGTCCAGCACATTGACACCATCTAGGACAATCTGCCCTGTGGTGCGCATATTTGGATACAGCTCATAAATACGGTTAAAGGTACGCAGCAAAGTGGATTTACCGCAGCCTGATGGCCCAATAAAGGCGGTGACTTTTTTGTCTTTGATGTCAAGATTGATGTTTTTTAGTGCCTTAAAATCGCCATAATAAAACGCCAAATCTTTGACCGCAAGCTTGGTTGCCACGCCAGTTTGCACTTGTGTTTGTTCTGCCATATCAAATGCCATACCTGCTGTCATACCACCGCCTTCAAAGGCAAGTGCTGGGGAAGATTTTTTAAACCAATTAAACATACTTATCTCCTTAAGATTTTTTGTCTAGGGTGCGGGCAAATAAATTAAGCCCAAGCACCACCACCGCAATCAAAAACGCTGCCGACCATGCCAATTTGTGCCACGTTTCATCAGGATACATGGCAAGCTGATAGATGGTATTGGGTAGGTTTGCCATCGCAGCACCCATATCGGTGCTAAAATATTGATTGTTCAAAGCGGTAAACAAAAGCGGTGCTGTCTCGCCGATAATGCGTGCAAAACCAAGCAGCACACCTGTCAGCACGCCTGCCTTGGCAGAGCGTAGTGTCACTGCAAACACAAGCTTGTAGCGGGGAGCACCCAGTGCATAGCCTGCCTCACGCAAGGCGTTGGGGATGAGTCTTAGCATATTTTCAGTGGTACGCACAATGACAGGAATGATGATGAGTGCCAATGCCACCGAGCCTGAAATCCCCGAAAAACTGCCGCCACGCACCATCAAAGTGTGCACGAACAAACCAATGATGATGCTGGGTGCTGACAACAAAATGTCATTCATAAAACGAGTGGCACGCCCAAGATAGCCGCCTTTGTCAAATTCTGCCAAATACACACCCGTCAAAACACCGACAGGAATGCCAATCAGCAAAGCCACGCTGACAATCAAGCTTGAGCCGACAATGGCGTTTCTAAGTCCGCCAACGGTGTTGGGTGGCGGAGTGTCTTGGGTGAAAATCGGCAGCTCCATAAAACCTGCCAAGCCGTTGGTGGTGAGCGTAATCAAAATCCAAATCAACCAAAACAATCCAAAGCTCACCGACGCCCAAGCAAAAGCTTTGCCCAAAATATTGACAAATTTACGGCGATTGTACAGATTGCGGTTGATGTTGGTTTTCATATTGGGTGCAGGATAAGGGTTGGAATAAATCATGCGTGACCTGCCTTTTTGTCCAGTTTGACCAGCATAAGCTTAGAGGCTGCCAATACCACAAAACTAATCACAAACAGCACCAAACCTAAGTGCAGCAAAGACGCCAAGTGCAGCTCGCTTGAGGCTTCGGCAAATTCATTGGCAAGCACTGAGGTGATGGACGCACCCGAGGCAAACAAACTTGGGCTGATATTAAAGGTATTACCAATCAAAAAGGTAATCGCCATCGTCTCACCGAGTGCACGTCCAAGCCCCAAAATCACGCCGCCAACCAAACCTGCTTTGGTATAAGGCACGACCACTTTGGTGACCACCTCCCACGTGGTTGCACCTGTGCCGTAGGCAGATTCTTTGAGCAAATGTGGCACCACCGCAAACACATCACGCATGGTCGCTGTAATAAAAGGAATAATCATAATGGCAAGCACAAGACTTGCAGTAAACATCCCAATGCCCATCGGAGCACCCATAAACAATTTGCCAATCACAGGTAAATTGCCCAGATGCTCAATAATCCAAGGCTGAATGTTGTCGCCAAACCACGGAGCAAATACAAACAAGCCCCACATCCCATAAATAATGGAGGGAATGCCCGCCAACAGCTCAATGGCAATGCCCAGTGGTTTTTTGAGCAGGGCAGGACAAATCTCTGTCAAAAACAAAGCAATGCCAAAGCTTATCGGCACAGCAATGACAATGGCAATCAATGAGCTGACCAACGTGCCAAATATCGGTGCCAACGCTCCGTATTCGTCCATCGCAGGATTCCACTCGCTTGAGGTATAAAACCCAAGCCCAAACGCCTTGATGCTTGGCAATGCCCCAATAAACAAGGACACCATCACGCCAGCTAAGCTCAAGAGCACCAAACAGGCAAACAGACGGGTAATCCCAACAAATAGCCCATCAAACGCCTTGTTGCGTTTGATGGTGCCAAAATTGGGACTGTGATTCATTGTGGTCATAGATTATCCCAATGTCAGTTGGATTAAGGCGTAAAGACAGGGTTGCCACTGGCGTCTTTGACATCAGCAAAGCTTTGTACAAACAACGCTTTGGCTTCGCTGCTAAATGGCACATAGTCCAAAGCAATCGCTGCTTGGTCGCCGTTTTTGTACGCCCAATCAAAAAACTGCAACACGCCTTTGACTTGTTCTGGGTTTTGTGGGTTTTTGTGTACCAAAATAAAGGTCGCTGACGCAATCGGCCACGCCCCTGCGGTCGCTGAATTGGTCAAGATGGTGTTAAAGCCATTTGCTTTATCCCAAGCGATGTCACCTGCTTTGGCAAAGCTGTCAGTTGAGGGCTGTACAAACTCACCCGCGGCATTTTTCATAGACACATGAGCCATGTTGTTTTGTTTGGCAAAGGCGTATTCCACATAGCCGATGGAGTTTTTCATACGCGTCACATAGCTTGCCACGCCGTCATTACCCTTGCCTGCCGCCCCTGTAGATTGAGTTGGCCATTTGACGCTTTTGTCCACGCCAACGCTGTTTTTCCAGTCGGCAGATACTTTGGTCAGATAGTCGGTGAAGTTAAAGGTGGTGCCTGAGCCGTCCGAACGGAATACGGTGGTGATGTTGGCGTCCGGCAAGGTCACATCAGGGTTTAAGGCGGTGATGGCAGGGTCGTTCCATTTGGTGATTTTGCCAAGATAGATGTTTGCCAATGTCTCGCCGTCTAGCTTTAATTGTCCTGCAGCAACGCCATCAATATTAACCACAGGCACCACGCCACCGATGACGGTTGGGAATTGGATTAAGCCTTCTTTGTTCAGCTCTTCAATAGACAAAGGTGCGTCTGTCGCCCCAAAATCCACAGTCTTGGCGATAATTTGTTTGATGCCGCCTGATGAGCCAATGGATTGATAGTTGACTTGACCTTGGGTCGCTGCATTAAAATCTGCTGACCATTTGGCATAGATGGGCTGTGGGAATGACGCCCCTGCCCCTGTGATTTTGACATTGATGCTCTCGCCTGTGTTGGGGGCGCTTGTATTGGCACTGGCGGGTGCTTGCGCTGTGGTGTCTTGCTTATCGGCAGCTTGGGTGTTTTCTGCTTTATTGTTGCCACAACCAGCAACAACAAATGCGCTCAACATCATCGCAAGTGGTAAAGCTTTTAGATTCATACAGATTCCTTTTAATTCGGCTCATGCCAAGAGGGTTAAAGTGTGTTTGAATGGTGTATTTGGATTGCGCATAGTTTGCCTATCAAATATGACAATGTCATGACCGTTTTATGACATCTTGATGACAATTGTCACATTTGACTTAAAATCTGCTTGTCATTCATAATTTTTTGAGATTGTTGGCAGAACATTTCATAAAAAATACGCCATTCTCAACTTTATTTAACTCATTGATTTTTTATAAAAAATAACTTTTTCGTAAGTTGGGTGGAAGAATGACACCCAAGGTTTTAAACCTTTTGTAATATTGGGTTTTGCTATCGTGAGGCCTAAGCCTACAAAAACGGTTTAAAGCCTGAGAATGGCGTAAAAATGACTTTTGTTATAAAACACACAAAGCTTAAAGCTTTATTTGACAAAAAATAAAAACACGATTAATTTATTTCTTTATTATTTTTGTATTGTTAATAATTATAACAAAAATAAGTATTGGCGACAAACAGCACATACAAAATTACACTTGCAAAAGCTTATGATTGCATTATAATTTTAAAAAAGCTTTTGTTTGCAACATCATCCACACTTAATTGTACATTTTTTATAATCGCGACTTTTATTACCCATCATCCACTTTTCATGATAAGGAACAATGATGAAAAAATTACTACTTGTCAGCACCTTATGCGCCGTCGTTGCCGCACCCATCGCTGGCTGCACCAACACTACAGACACAGGCGCCATCGGCGTCACACGCAAGCAGCTTTTGCTCGTGTCCAGCAATGAGGTCATGCAGCTGTCCAATCAAGCCTACCAAAAAACAATCGCAGAGGCACGCCAAGCAGGGATTTTGGATGTCAATGGCGCTCAAGTTGCTCGCCTAAAAACCATCGCCAACAGACTCATTCCAAAAACAGCCATTTATCGCACGGATGCCGCCAATTGGGATTGGCAAGTGCACGTCATCAATCAAGACACGCTGAATGCTTATGTCATGCCAAGTGGCAAAATTGTGTTTTATAGCGGGATTATTGACAAGCTCAAGCTCACCGACGATGAAATCGCTGCCATCATGGGGCATGAGATGGCGCACGCTCTGCGCGAGCATTCACGCGAACAAATCAGCCGCCAAGTCGCAACCCAAGGCGGGTTGAGCATTGCTGGCGCCGCACTTGGCTTATCTGGCGGACAAATGCAGGTGGCAAGCTTATTGGGTGATGTGGGCTTGGCATTGCCGCACAGCCGTACTCAAGAAACCGAAGCGGACAAAATCGGTCTGGAATTGATGGCGCGCGCAGGCTACAATCCCAATGCCGCCATCACCTTGTGGCAAAAAATGCAAAAAGCCTCTGGCGGACGTGCGCCACAGTTTTTGAGTACGCACCCCAATCCTGAAAATCGCATTGCAACCTTGCAGGCACTCATTCCAACAGTCATGCCTTTGTATGAGTCCAACCGTTAGGCGATTGTTATGAGCGACATTACACCCACCACAGCGCACGGCAACACCGCTTTGTCCATTTGGCAGGCGGTGACGAGTACGCTCGCACCCAGCCATCTTGAGCTTGATAATGAAAGCCACAAACACGCAGGCTATTTTGAGGGCAAAGAAAGTCATTTTCGCTTGGTTGTTGTCAGTGCGCAGTTTGAAAATAAGCGCTTGACTGCGCGCCACCAGATGATTTATGCGCTTACCCACCCTTTGATGATGGCAAATGGTGGCAGCATTCATGCCTTAGCAATCCATGCCTATACACCAGACGAATGGGCGGCACAGTCATCGGCGCCTCAAAGCCCCAACTGCCAAGGCAAAAACAAAGTCTAGACAAAGCAAAAAACAAAGTCTAGACAAAGCAAAAACAAAGCTTTTGTTTGTTTTTGCTGGCTTGATTTTAAATCATAACTTTAAATGACTTGATTGTGGATAACAAAGTCATTTAAAGTTATAAAAAGCCCCTAAATTCAACCACACAATCAAACAGCTCAATTAAATGACTGCCGACCATCATGTTGATTAGGTACTGATTGGTTGGATGCCGATTTTAGACTCAATCAGCACACAAACCATTCACCCAAAAAAATTTCTAAATTTTATATAAATTTTTGCCAATAATCGTTTATACTTGGCACAACATTGTGTCATCAGCACAAGCTTTGGATGACCATCCTTGCATCATTACACAGTTCATCACTGTACCGTTTATCATTACACAGTCGTTTAATTTCAAAGCAAGTCAGTTGTGCCATACAAGCAGCGCATCAAGACAAACCAAACGCATTGTTTGAAATCAAATGGCAATATTAATTTTGGAGTTGTTATGAGACTATCTCACGCCGTCATTGGCACTACCTTCGCCGCACTACTGCTTGCAGGTTGCGCCACAACAAGCAGCATTGCACCTCAATATGTCAGCCCCGACAAATACAGCAGCAAATCCTGTGATGAGCTGTCCTATGAAATCAATCGCGTAAGTCAGCTGGCAGCCGCCAAAGAAAAAGAACAATCGGGGCTTTCCGCCACTGGTGTAGGCATTGGCATTGCAGGTGGTCGTCACGGCATTTACCCCACCATCAGTTTTGGGGTTGGCAAATCCAACTCAGCCAACAACAAAAAAAATGCCCTATCTGCCCTATATGGCGAACATGACGCCATGGTGCTCGCCGCGCGCCAAAAAAACTGCACTTATGCGCACAACATAAAGATTTATGGCGAATAACGATTGGATACACCAAAAAGCCTTGCGGTGGTTACCTGCATGGCTTAGATGTTATGACAAACAAAACCTGCAATCGGATGTCGTTGCAGGTTTATTGATGGGGTTGTTGGTCATTCCCCAAAGCCTTGGCTATGCCAGTCTTGCAGGATTGCCGCCCATCGCAGGTTTGTACGCCTCCATCGTGCCGACACTTGTGTACGCTTATCTTGGCGCAAGCCCCATTCAAGCTGTGGGCCCTGTGGCGGTAACTGCCATCATGACCGCCGCTGCGCTTTCCCCCTTTAAAGACACCGCGGATTACATCAGCCTAAGCTTATTGCTTACACTGATGGTGGGTGTTGTGCTCACCGCTGCTAGTTTTTTAAAACTTGGATTTATCATGCAATTCATCAGTCGTGGCGTATCGGCAGGCTTTATCAGCGCGGCAGCGATTTTAATCATCATAAGCCAACTCAAAAATCTCATTGGAGCCCCCATTGAAGGCGGCAGTTTTGTGGATATTTTGAGCAATTTTTATCGCACCACCAGCAGTCATTTTTTTCATGCACCCACCGCCTTGGTAGGCATAAGTACGCTCATTATTCTGCTCATCAATCGGCAATTTGGCTCATGGCTGTACCAATCCCTACCCACCAAATGGCAGACATTGGCGCCTCGCCTGCTTATTTTGATGGTCGCTGTTTTGAGCATTTGGCTTGTGCGTCAGTTGCATTTGGGCGAACACATCCGCACCGTAACTGCCCTACCCCAATCTTTGTCGCGCCTAACTGTACCGTCTTTTGAGTGGGCAATTATGATGCAATTATTACCATCGGCTTTGTTGATTGCCTTCATCGCCTTTGTCTCAACCGCCGCCATCAGCCATCAGCACGCCACCGCCCATCACTATCCTTATGACGCCAACAAAGAATTGTTCGGACTCGGCTGTGCCAACATCGCAAGCTCGCTGTTTGGCGGCTTTGTTGTGGCAGGCGGCATTTCGCGCACCAGTTTAAATTTGTCTTTGGGCGCGCGCACGCCCTTGGCGGGGATTTTTTGCGCATTGACCATTTTGCTGATTTTGTTGTTTTTGTCTGATTTTTTGACTGGACTGCCCTATGCTGTTCTTGCCGCCATCATCATCACCTCTGTCATCACCATGATTGACATCAAAACCCTGCGCGCGTGCATGGATTTTGGCGCGGCGGATTTTGTGCCTTATTTGACGGCATTTTTTGGTGTGTTGATTTTTGGTCTAAATGCAGGGCTTTTGGCAGCTTTATTGGTTTCTTTTGGCTTTGTCATTTATCAATCGCACAAAGTGCACATCGCTGTGGTTGGGCAAGTTGGCGACAGCGAGCATTTTCGCAATATTGAAAGGCATTCGGTCAGAACTTTTGAAAATTTGCTGCTCATACGCATTGATGAAAGCTTGTATTTTGGCAACAGCGACGTTGTCAAAGCACGCATTGACGCCCACATCGCCAATCACCCATCGGCGCGCCACATTGTGCTTATTATGGCAGCGGTCAATCACATTGACATGAGCGCAAGTCAAATGCTGATTGCCCTAAACCAAGAGCTGATGAGCACAAACAAATGCCTGCACTACAGTGAAATCAAAGGCCCTGTCATGGATTTGATTGCGTCCACGCCTGTCATTACTGATTTGTCAGGTCAGGTTTTTTTGAGCACCATTCATGCCACCAACCACCTAAAATCGCCGTAAGCTTATGCAAAAATGGCATTGATAATCACAGCAAACTTAGCTACCATAACCATGTACAAATCAAGGAGATGTTGTGATGATTGAGTCAATTACATTATACAAACAAATTTATCCTGCACAATGCCAAATATTAACACGCATGGGCTACAAATCACTCATCAATTTACGCTGCGATCACGAATGCGACAATCAGCCCACCTCACAAGATATGTTGCACGCAGCCAGCAACGCAGGTCTGTCCTACCACAATCTACCGATTGACAACAGCTGTCTTGGCACACAAGATGTCCAAAAATTCGCCGAACTTTTAAAACAATCGCCCAAGCCTGTGATGGTGTTTTGTAATTCGGGTAGCCGCGCCAAACGTTTGTATCAGTCGGCAATCGTACTGGGTTTGTTGTAATTAGATCATTCTGACATTTCATATTTGTCATTAAAACCAAGAGTTAGTCTCTGCTTTTTAATAGAGCGTGTTACATTTCACACGCTATTTATTTTTAATTATTTTTTATGCTATTATCTATTATCGCAACCGTCATTGGTCTTATTTTGCTTGTTTATAGCGCCGAATATTTTATTGAAGGCGCGTCCGCCATCGCGGTCAAATTTGGTATGCCAAAGTTTTTGATTGGTATGCTCGTCATCGGCATCGGCACCTCAGCGCCAGAAATTGTGGTGTCCGTCTTGTCCGCCATGGCGGGCAGCCCAGGTTTGGCGCTGGGCAATGCGTATGGCTCCAACATTGTCAATATCACATTGGTGCTGGGTGCAACCGCACTCATTGCACCGATTTTTATTCAAAAAAGCTTGGTCAAAACCGACTTTTTGATATTGCTCATCGTCAGCCTTTTGGCATTTTGGCAAGTGTCAGACGGCGCAGTCACTCGTTTGGATGGCGCTATTTTGTGCGCTGTTTTGGCGCTGGTGCTTGGGTTGCAAATTTTTCTTGCTACCAAAAACAAACACGCCAATCACGATGAAATCATTCACAGCGACACCAACATCCAACACGCCGCCATCAAGCTCATCGGCGGCTTGGTTGTGCTCGTCTTAAGTTCGCGCATGATTGTGTGGGGCGCGGTTAATATCGCCACCGCCATCGGCTTGTCCGAGGTCATCATCGGCTTGACCATCGTGGCGGTGGGCACAAGTCTGCCTGAGCTTGTATCATCCATCATCGCCGCCAAAAAAGGTGAGGACGAGATGGCACTGGGCAATGTCATCGGCTCCAATATTTTTAATACCTTGGCAGTGGTGGGCGTGGCTGCCATCATCGCGCCCATGAGCGTGCCGCAAGAGATTTTATCGCGCGACATTCTTATTATGCTGGCTGTGACCTTTTTGTTGTTTGTCATGTGCGTATTGGCACTGCTTGGTGGACAAAGAATTGGGCGAGTGTTTGGTGGTATTTTGCTGTCAAGCTTTGTGGCATACACGCTGTGGCTCATTACCAGCGCCTCACTGATTGGCTGACAGCCAAGCTTAATCCATGATGACTTAACAATCAGATTGCTATGGCAGTTTGATTGTTAATTGTTAATTGTTAATTGTTAATACACAACTAGGGCGCATTCACAATTAATTATGCTTGATATTTTGTGAATATTTCATTAAAGATCATGGCTTTTTTGTCAAAAACAACAACAAAATCCACCAACCAAAATTCACCAACCAAACCAAATTCATCAAATCCCTCCAAAACATTCTAAAGCCTGTTATTTTGATAATAATTTTGGCAAATTGAGTGCTTTTTGAGTATAATTGCCAAATTAATTTACTGACTGATTTAAAGTCGTTAATTTTTGTTATGATTGGTAATTTATGCTCATTACTGATACCCATTAATCAATGATGACAACTGCCAAGATGACTTATTTTTTAATTTTGACATTGTGTTCATGACACTTAAGGAATGGATAATGAACGGAATTGATATGGGTGTATGGATTTCATTGGCGGTCTATTTTTTATTGATGATTGCCATTGGTGTTTATGCTTATTTTAAGCAAACCAATAACTCTGAGGGCTATATGTTGGGCGGTCGCGACTTGGGCCCTGCCGTAACCGCCTTGTCAGCGGGTGCATCAGACATGTCAGGTTGGCTGCTGCTTGGCTTGCCTGGCTATATGTATTCATCTGGCGTTGTGAGTATTTGGATTGCAGCAGGTCTAACCATCGGTGCGTTTTTAAACTACATCATTGTCGCACCGCGCCTGCGCGTTTTTACCGAAATTGCCGACAACGCCATCACTTTACCTGATTATTTTGCCAATCGCTTTCACGACACCAGTCATATGCTAAGAATTGTCTCTGCCATTGTTGTGATTGTGTTTTTTACCGTTTATACCGCAGCCAGTTTGGTCGGTGGTGGCAAATTGTTTGAAAGCTCTCTCAATTCAAGCTATGAGCTCGGTCTTTGGGTGACGGCAGGTGTGGTGGTTGCTTACACGCTGTTTGGCGGCTTTTTGGCGGTATCCATGACCGACTTTGTGCAAGGTGTCATCATGCTGATTGCCATGTTGCTTGTGCCAATTGTTGCCTTTAGTGACATCGGTGGCGTCTCCGAAGGGCTTGCCGTTGCCAAGCAAGTCAATCCTGAGGTATTCAACTGGACAAATGGTGTGACCGTCATGGGTATCATCTCTTTGATGGCGTGGGGTGTTGGTTATTTTGGGCAGCCGCACATCATCGTGCGCTTTATGGCAATCCGCTCTGCAAAAGACGTTCCGATTGCTTGTGGCATTGGCATGAGCTGGATGATTTTAAGCTTGATTGGCGCACTGATGGTGGGCTTGTCAGGCATTGCTTATGTTGCCAAAAACAACATTGAATTAAAAGACCCAGAAACCATCTTTTTGGTTTTCTCTGATTTATTATTCCATCCTTTGATTTCAGGCTTTTTGCTTGCGGCGATTTTGGCTGCAATCATGAGTACCATCTCAAGCCAATTGTTGGTGGTGAGCAGCTCATTGACGCGCGACATCTATAAGCTGTTTTTGGACAAAGAAGCCTCCGAAGAGCGTCAAGTGTTGGTTGGGCGCATTTGCGTGGTGGTGGTCGCTGTGGTGGCTATTGTGTTGGCGGGTGACAAAAACAGCTCGGTGCTTGAATTGGTCTCGCACGCTTGGGCGGGCTTTGGTGCAGCCTTTGGTCCTTTGGTGATTTTAAGTCTCACTTGGCGACGCATGAATCGCTTTGGTGCGCTGGCAGGCATGATTGGTGGTGCGCTGACGGTGATTATTTGGGTATATGGCGGCTTTATGATTGATGGCAAACCTGCCAACGATGCCATTTATTCCATCTTGCCAGGCTTTGCTGTCAGTATGATTGCCACCGTTGTGGTCAGCTTGATGACACCGCCACCGCCTGCCTACATCGCAGAGCGCTATGATGAAATGGAACGCGAACTCAAAAAAATCATGGGCAAATAAACCATTTATAAACCCATCTAATAAACGCGCTTTTTTGGCGCGTTTATTGTTTGTTTTGATTGCTTAAATGGATTGTTTTTATAAATTGTTTTTATAAATCGTCCGCATGAATTACCAATAGCACCGCTATGCTTTAGTCAGCACGGTGATAAGGGTGATTATGCAAAATACTCATCGCACGATACAGCTGCTCAATGAGCACCACGCGCACCAAGGGATGTGGCAAGGTCAAATCCGACAAACTCCACACAAAATCCGCCGCAAAAAGCACCTCATCACTCACCCCATCTGCCCCACCAATGACAATAGAAACATCCTCACCCTCGCTCATTGCGCTTTGCAGTCTATGAGACAGCTGTTCGGTGCTGATCATTTTGCCTTTGACATCCAGCACCCACAATCGCCCTTTTTTGGCGGACAAAATACTCTCGCCCTCGCTCATGCAGTATTTTGTAATGTCGGCGGCGCTTGGTGCTTTGGCGCGCTTGGCAGCGGGCAATTCAATGACATCAGTCTTGATAAAAGGCGCAATGCGCTTTTTGTAATCATCAAATCCCGTCTGAATCCACGCGGGCATTTTTGTGCCGATGGCAACGATGTGTAATTTCATAAACACCTGTTTTTATTTTTGATGAAAAGCCATTGATGATGACTTTTTTGGGCAATCATGTAATGACTTTTTGATTTTTATAAAAAATCCAATCCGCCCACTTAGCGTTTAGCAAAAAAGCAAATTTAGCTTTTTTTAACAAAATCACGTACAAGGCTTAATATGTAACTTTATTTTAGCAACTTTATTTAAAGCGCGTAAACCGTCAATACGCCCCCAATATTATGACACAAGATGATGACACAAGCATTTAAAAATTGCTTAAATTTTGCTATGCTATGCACATTTTGCACTTTAAACCCATCATGACCAACACTCGTCACATCGGAGATGTCTTTGAACGGCGCGCCCATCAACTGCTGATTGACAATGGGCTTCACATCCTTGCCAGCAATTATGTCGTGCATCGCGTGGGCGAAATTGACATCATCGCCCAGCAAAAAATCAGCACGCGCCAAGGCACGCTTGAGACGCTTGTCTGCGTGGAGGTCAGAGCACGGCGGCGTAGTCAGTTTGGGCAAGCAAGCAGCACCATCAGTTACGCCAAACAAAAAAGACTCATCAGTACCATGTCGCATTTTATTTCTGCGCATGGCTATGATACAATGGATGTTCGTTTTGATGTGATTGCATTTGACATCATGGACGATGATTATTTGGCTGATTATTCAGTCACATGGATACAAGGTGCGTTTTTGGCGGATGGTTATTGATGGTTTGTTTGTCAATTGAAATTGATTGAATAGACCAAATGATGCATTACCAGCAATCAAAACACAAATCCAGCACCCACCATCAGCACCAAGCTCAAGCAATCTCAATGATAGCCTAGGACAGACAATGAAAGCCATACTCATACCGCTCATCACCGCCTGCTGTTTAAGCGCTTGTGTCTCAAGCACAACCACAACAAGCAGCGATGGCACTCTCACCAATGCCACGCGCACGTTGCCTGAGCGCATGACGGATTTTGGCATTGAGCGCCAGATTTTGTCCAATTTACCAAACATTGCAGGGCTTACCGAGGGCAATCATCGCATTGCCATCAAAAGCTATCAAGGCACGGTGCTATTGACAGGGGAAGTTCCAAGCGAATCCACCAAGTTTGCTGTACAAAAAATGGTCACGAGCATTCGTGAGGTGCAGTATTTGTACAACTTCTTAAAGGTATCAGACAGCCCGAAAAGCCAAAGCCATACGGTACACGAAAATTATCTACAAACCAAAGCCAAAGCCAAGCTGCTCACCAAAAGCGCACTCATCAAGCCATCTCAATACGACATCGTGGTGCGTGATGACATTGCCTATGTGTTGGGCGTATTTACACCCTATCAAGAAAACATCATCAAAGAGCAGCTATCCACAGTGGACGGTCTGATTGGCGCAACCTTCGTCAATACGCTCATCACCACCCAAACCCAAGCATCAGCAGCCACCAACGCGACAGGTCATTACAATTCTGCTGGTGGTTATAATTCTGCTGGCAGTTACAATGCCGCAGGTTACAATACTGCAGGTTACAACAGCGCCGCCCCAAGTAAAAACACGCCATCTGGCAGCACGGCGACACAATTTAATCCCAAAAACCCCACAGTTCAAAACTCTGGCAGTGGCTACATCAAATTATACCAAGGCACCAACAGCCCCTAACTGCAATCGTTTAAGCACTTTAAGCATTGTAATCTTTCAAAATCAAACCCATTTTAAGGAAAAGCCATGACTCATCTTGACGCCATCGCCATCTTACAAAATCATTTTACAAACGCAAGCAAAATTGACGCTGCCAATCAAGGCAACAAATTTGAAGTGCTGATTGTGGACGACAGTTTTGAGGGCAAGCGCTTGGTTGCTCGCCAACAAATGATTTATGCTCTGTTTAATGAATACATCGCCTCAGGGCAAATTCACGCCCTAACCATTCACGCACTCACACCCAGTGAATATGCCTCACAAAGCTGATTTTAATAGATTTAAGTGAAAACTATGGATAAATTTTTAATTACTGGAGGCAGTCGCATTCATGGCGAAGTTGCCATTTCTGGCTCAAAAAACGCCGCTTTGCCTCTGCTTGCAGCACTCATTCTACCAGAAACCCCAAGCGTGCTTGCCAATGTGCCAAGCTTGCAAGACGTCAAAACACTCATCAAGCTCATTGACGGCATGGGCATAAAAATACAAAAAGATGGTGATGTGGTCAGCTGTGATGCAAGCTTGGTAGAAAGATACTTTGCGCCTTATGAGCTTGTCAAAACCATGCGTGCCTCCATTTTGGTTTTGGGTCCTTTGCTTGCGCGCTTTGGTCAAGCTGAGGTGTCGTTGCCAGGCGGCTGCGCCATTGGTTCACGCCCTGTGGATCAGCACCTAAAGGCGCTTGAGGCGATGGGCGCAACCATTGTGGTAGAAAATGGCTACGTCAAAGCCAGTGCGCCGAGTGGCGGCAGACTGCTCGGCTGTGAGTTCAGTTTTGATATGGTGACGGTGGGCGGCACTGAAAACACCATCATGGCAGCTACCTTGGCGCAAGGCATCACTCGTCTAGAAAACTGCGCCACAGAGCCTGAGGTGGTGGATTTGGCAAATATGCTGGTCAGCATGGGCGCCAAAATTGAAGGGATTGGTACCACAACCATGATTATTACAGGTGTGGACAAACTGCACGGCTGTCATTACAAGGTAATCCCTGATCGCATTGAAACAGGGTCTTATTTGGCGGGCGCGCTCATGAGTCGTGGCGATGTCTTGACCACCAACACCTCGGCTGAATTTTTGCACCCTGTGCTCAAAAAGTTTGAACAAATGGGCGCAACCATCAGCACAGGCGATGACTGGATTCGTCTAAAAATGGACAAGCGCCCAACAGCGGTGGACATTCGCACACAGCCCCACCCAGGCTTTCCAACCGATATGCAAGCCCAGCTCATGGCAGCGTGTTGCTTGGCGGATGGCACCAGCACCATCATTGAAAATATCTTTGAAAATCGCTTTATGCACGTTGCCGAACTACAGCGCATGGGCGCTAACATTCGCATTGATGGGCATACTGCCATCATTACAGGCGTGGACAAATTCACCGCAGCGCCTGTCATGGCAACCGATCTGCGCGCGTCCATGTCGCTTGTGATGGCAGCGGCGGTCGCTGAGGGCGAAAGCGTGATTGATCGCATTTATCACATTGATCGCGGCTATGAAAATGTGGAAGAAAAACTGCGCGCCTTGTCGGTCAATATTGAGCGTATCAAAGGCTGATTGACGATTTCATTAATGAGTCGGTGGCGCTCGCCATCGGCTTTTTTTTGTTGAGCGAACACATACCAGTTATTTACAAAAAATCAAACAAGAACAGTTGGTTATCCTCACAGCCATCAGTTTTTTTGATGACTCATTATCCAGTCATGCGCCGCTCTTGTCGTTTTGAATACCACCACAGAGCAACAATCACCATGATGTACAGCAGCTGAGCGGTGATGGTTTGTGTTGTCGGATAAAACCCTGCCCACTCTATGGCAGGAATACTGGGCAAGACGGTGCGTGGTAGGTGGTTGGTTAGTTGTAATGCCGACAAGCTCACCCCCAAAATCTTAAAGCCTAAAAAATAAATCAATCCTGTCAATAGCATAAATAGCTTGGGAATGGGCAATCTGGTAGAAGTTTTTAGCATAAACCACGCCACCACCGCAAGGATTACCAACGCCATGCCAATGCCAAGCAAAAAAATTGCTCATGCTAATATTGGGCAAAATCCCCACATAAAACAAAATCGTCTCCGCCCCTTCACGAAACACCGACAAAAAACTCAGCCCAAACAAACCCACAAAACTGCCTGTACTCAAGGCTTGTCCCATGTGGCGTTTGATAAAGGCATTCCAAGATTGTACCGATGATTTACTGTGTAGCCACGCCCCAATACCAATCATCATCACGACCGCCACAATGCCAATAATGCCCTCCAGCATTTCACGGTTCGCCCCTGATGTCATGGCAGGAAATAGCTGTTGCAAAGCGATTGCCCCTGCCACACTGGCAAGTAGCCCCGTTACCACACCTGCATAGATGTATTTTTTGCCCTTGGGCTGATTGGCAACTTTTAGAGCTGACAACAACGCCACCACAATCAGCAGTGCCTCTAGCCCCTCTCGTAGCAAAATCAGCATGGAGTCCACCGCACTGTATTTAGCCGATGGGTTGATGGCATCAAGCTCATCAATCAGCCCTGCCAGCACCATTTGCTGTTTTTTGTCACTACCGCTTGCCATGATGACGGGGATTTGGCTCTCAATACGGCTATATAGCGATGGGTTTCTAGTACTCACCTCCCCTTCAATGCTTATCCACAGGGTGATAAATTCACCCAGTTTTGCCTCGCCTGTTGCTTTGTCGCCTTGCTCAAATGCCGTTAAGCCTTGCTTTAACAATGCCACGCCATCGCTTAGGCTCACCCCTGTTGCCACCACCGCTTGACTTGTCTTGCCTTGATTAAAGCTATCTAGCTGACTTTTTAGAATTTGGGCTTGAGCCAAAGCCTGCTTAGGATTGGCAGGCGTGCTTTCTATGGAGACACGTATGAGTGCCATGGCAGTTTCAATCTTGCCATAATGCCCTTTACTGGTGTTGCGTACAACACGCTCATTGGCAACCCAAATCGCATTAAAGCGATTGTAGGCTTGTCTTGCCTTATCAAGGCTATCAGCATCGTCAGCTTTCATTTGCTCAAGCACAAGATACATCTCATCAAAAGCAGGCATAACTTTTTTGGCAAAAGCACGGCGTTTTTCGCTATAATCCACAGGATTTTGAGATTTTTCAAAGGCATACAATGCACTAGAAAATGCCGATAAATTTTGCTCATTAGGCTCACCGATAGCCGTTTTTAATGTCGTCTGGACAGATTGTAGCTCTGGGCTATCCGCTGTCATGGTCGCTGTCATAGTGGACAAATTTTGGTTAAGCTCATTCATATGTGCCACCGCACCAGATGTATCATTTGCTTTTAATGCCCCCATAGCGTCAGATAACTGTACAAAAAGCGGACTAAAATTGATTTTGGGCGTTTGATTAACCAGTTGATTTTGCTGATTTATTTGTCCTTGGGGCGTTGGTGCATTCGTGGTTATTTGTGTATTGATGGTTGTTTGTGTATTGTTTTGAGTGGCTGGCATTTGACTTGCAAAACTTGGCAAGCTGATACTTAGCGTACTTGTGAATAATACAAAAATAGCGATGGATTTCATGGTCGTTTATCTTTTAATGGTTTGTAATCAATACATCTTCTTAGGCTTTAAACCGTTTTGCGTAGGCTTACGTTGAGCTTGCAAAACCCAACATTTTAATGATGGATTTAATTTAAATTTATCAATGGTTGGGTGTCATTCTTCCACCCAACTTACGAAAATTAATTTTTTATAAAAAATCAATTAGTTAAATAAAGTTGAGAGTGGGACAATCCATTAACTTTCAAATAATTTTTGCCCCAAGTACTCGCCCTTAGCCACACCACCCAAGCAAGCAAACAAGCCACTGCCAATATGCGTGGTGTATTCATTCATCTTATCTACACGCCCCAATGCGTTTTGCATCACCACAAACTGCTCGGGCGACTGCTGAAAAGAGATAAATAATAATCCTGCGTCAAATTGCCCTGTCTTACTATCAATACCGCTACTATAAGAAAACGAACGGCGTAAAATCTGTAAGCCAGTTTTGTTGGCAAGGGTGGTATGCCCAATATCAGGCATCAAATTTTTGCCATTGGCATCTTTGGTATTGGCATCAAAGGCATCAAACTCATCTTGACTGCCTATCGGAGCCCCTGAGTGTCTATGGCGAGAAAAAGTATCTTCTTGACCCTTGAGTGATGTTCTATCCCACGTCTCTAGATGCATTTGAATAACACGTGCCACCAAATACGTCCCACCTACAAACCACTTTGGCGAGTCTGCCTTCGCCCAAATATGCTTATCAGCATCTTGCAAAGTCAGCTTGTTGGCAGTACCATCTTTAAAGCCAAACAAATTTCTTGGGGTGTGATTGTCGTTATCAAAAGAGTTAAACCCCGCCTGCGACCATTTCATTGTAATGTTTGAGCGAGCCTGACGCACCAGCTGTCTGACCGCATGAAACGCCACTTGTGGGTCATCGGCACACGCCTGTATGCAAATATCACCGCCTGATAGCTCTGGGCGGATTTGGTCACGAGCAAAGTTTGGCAAGTCTTTAAATTCATTAGGAATTTTATCCTCTAGCCCCAATTTTTTAAAAAATCCAAGCCCCAAGCCAAAGGTCAGCGTCAGCCCATACGCCCCCAAGCTATCTGCCTCGCCTGTATCGCTAGGGGGTACGTGTGGATTTTTACCATAGGGCAAGATATTATCGCCTTGCATTAGTTTTTGGCTAAAGTCTGTCCAGTCTTTGAACATTTGTTTAATATTTTCAATATCTTGCGTGTGCAAATCCACCACCAAAAAATAAATATGACGCTGCACAGGCGTGATAATCCCTGATTGATGTTCACCAAAAAACTCATACTTTAAATCCGCCATACAGTGCGTATTGCCTGTATTTTGTGCGGTAGCTTGTGTATTTTTTGTAGTGTCTTTGGCTGTTTGGGCATTTGCTTTTGGGCTATTCTCTTTTTGGCACGCCACAAGTCCTGCCGATCCCACCGCCAAGACAGCCGCAGATGATTTTAAAAACTGACGACGATTGCTATTAACAACTTGATTTACCATAACTTTTTTCCAAAATGTATAAACCATTCATCCAACAACAAAAGCTGAGCACATCGCCCAGCTTTTATCTTAGTTTTTATTCCAGAACAATACCCATTTGTGCCAAAGGCTCGCCCAATTTATTCACCGCTTCGGCAAGTGCTTTGGTGTCCGCTTCGGTCAGTTCATTATAAGGCTTATAATCTTTATCACCGACTTGGTACTTGGCAAGTAATTGATTCACTTCATTAAATCTTTGATTTAAGGTATCTACCAAGGCTGGGTCTTTGGCTTTGATTTTTGGGGTTAAGATTTCAAAGATTTTTTGAGCCCCTTCAATATTTGCCTTGAAGTCATATAGGTCAGTCTTTGAAAAAATCTCTTCTTCGCCTGTGATTTTGGTGGTGGATACTTCGTTTAGTAAGTCCACCGAGCCTTGTACCATGAGCTCCCCTGTCACTTCAGCGGTTGGGATTTTGGCACGCAGTTCTTTGACATCGGCAAGCAGCTGATCTGCTAGGTTTTCTGTGCCTTTGGTGGTGTTTTGTGTCCATAGAATTTTTTCAATGGTATGAAACCCTGTCCAAATCTCGCCTGCTTCAAGGTCAGCTTCACGGTTGTCAATGCGTGGGTCAAGATCGCCAAAGCTTTCGGCAATCGGCTCACTACGCTCAAAGTGCATACGCACCAAAGGATACAGCTTTTTGGCTTCGTCCACCTTGCCTGCTTTGAGTGCATCCACAAAGCTTTGTGTGCCCGCTACCAACTGGTCAATCTCACTTTCCACCCATTTTTTGTACTCGGCAGTCTCAGCGGACAAATCAGCCGTTGGTGTACTAGCTTCTGGTGTTTGAGCTTGTGATGCTTGAGCTTGACTAGGTTCAGCACTAGGTGCTGTTTCGGTTTTGGTAGGCTCGGCAGGTTGAGTGCTGGCGTTTTCTTTTTGGCAGGCGGTCAGCAGTAACGCTGCCACCAAGGCAGATACAATCAGACGATTTGGCATGATAATTCCTAATTTTACAAATAATAACAATAAAACGACTTTTTTATTATAATAAAAATAAAAATGATTATCAATAACATTCATAAAAAATCCTGATAATTTTTGTGGAATTACGCCATCACATCCGATTTGTCATGTTGTGCTGATTTTGCTGGCAAAATAAAAACCGACACTTGCGTATCGGTTTTTTGTGTGGCTGGGCTGTCATCAAAACAGTCCTTCAGCAAACATCTGGCGCATGACTTTTTTGTCAAGCTTGCCCACGCTGGTTTTGGGCAGCTCTGGCAAAAACTTAATCTCGCTTGGGATGGCGTATTTGGCAATGATACCACGCTCCACCGCTTGCAGCCCTATGGCGATGATGTCCTCGGCTTTTGTATCTTGATGTGTCGCTTTTAGCACCACCAATGCCAAGGGGCGCTCACCCCATTTGTCATCAGGCACACCAATCACCGCAATGTCCGCCACGCTTGGGTGCAGCGACAGCAAAGTCTCAATCTCAAGCGAGGACACCCATTCACCGCCTGATTTGATGACGTCTTTTAGACGGTCGGTGACTTGCAATTGACCTTTTTGATCCATGTGCGCAATGTCTTGGGTATGCAAAAAACCACCCGTCCACAGCTCATTGCCAGCATCTTGATTTTTAAAATAACTTTGGGTCAGCCAAGGCGAACGCACCACAATCTCGCCTGCCGACTTGCCATCTGTAGGCAGCTTCTTGCCATCACCATCCCAAAGCTCAATGCGCGTCAGCATGGCAGGCACACCAGTTTTCATACGGCGCGCCACATCTTCATCCGCACTTAGATTATCAGATTTATTAAACACTGTGGCGGTAATGACAGGACAAGTCTCGGACATACCATAAGCAGTAAACACCTCCACACCCATATCCAATGCACTGCGACACAAGCCTTCGGTCAAGCGCGAGCCGCCAATAATCATTTTAAGCCCATCAAATTGACCGCCACGACTTTGCATTTCGCCAAGCAGCATTTGCAAAATGGTGGGCACGCCGTGGGTAAAGCTTGCCTTGTATTGCTCAATCAAATCCACCAAAGTTTTTGGCACATAGCGCCCAGGGTAAATCTGCTCAAGTCCAATCATCGTTGCTGCATAAGGCATACCCCAACCATGCACATGAAACAAAGGCGTGACAGGCAAATACACATCATCATAACGCAAGCCCTGACCTTCGGCATTCAGTCCAAATGTGGATACCAAAGACAAGCTGTGCAGTACAAGCTGACGATGGGTAAAAAACACGCCTTTGGGGTTGCCTGTGGTACCGCTCGTATAAAAGGTGGTGGCAATCGTATTTTCATCAAAATCAAGAAACTCAAACTCATCGCTTGCGCCGCTGAGCAATTGTTCGTACTCGCCATACACGCCATCAGGTTTTGGCGTGTTGTTGTCGTCTAGCCACACCACATGTTCAATGCTTGGCGCGTCGGTTGCGTGGTTTTTGACCATGGGCGCAAATTCTGAATTTAAAAACAGCGCTTTGGGTTTGGCGTGGTTGATGGTGTAGAGCACCTTATCTTCGGACAAGCGCACATTCACCGTCTGCAAAATCAGCCCACACATCGGCACGGCAAAATACAGCTCAAGATAGCGGTGCGTATCCCAGTCCATCACTGCCACCACGTCGCCTTGCTTGAGCCCCAAAGCGCTCAGCACATTGGCAAGACGGTTGATACGCCCAAAAAACGTCTCATACGTCATGCTAAATTTGTCAGCATAACGAATCATTTTGTGGCGTGAGGCGACTTTGGGTCTGTCCAGTAGGTTTTTGATTAACAATGGATAATAATGCGCATCCTGCGCTTGATGGTAATCATCGTGATGATTTAAAACAGCCATGACATCTCCTTATGACAAGCTTAAAAATTTATTCAGAGCTTTCATTTACTCAAAGCTTTCATTTATTCAAAGCTTTATTAGCCATTAAGCCCAAGTAAATTTTTGAGGTGAATGTTAATTCCTTAGGGCGTGTTGACATTTCAATTTGAGTGAAAAATTTAGAAAATTATTAAGCCTTTTTGGGCAATAAATGCAGTCAATATGATAATATTGACAAGCTTGTTAAAATAGTTTTAACGACAAAAGGCAAGATTTGGCTTATTTTTCACCAAAAGCACGACCAAAAGCCTACTTTTCAACATTTTTTTAAAGCGTTTGAAATGTCAACACGCCCTATAATCAACAAAAACAATACAACAATTGTTTTGCAAAAAATAGCACAAAACAGCGCTTTTGTAAAGCAAAATTTACCCAAAAAAACAGCCCGATTGCGGGCTGTTGTAGGCTGTATCGCTTTGGACATTTTGGTTTTGATTTTGCCATCAAAGACTTCGGCGCTGATGGTGATTTTTATTTAAAGTGCCATTAATTTAAAGGTGCTATTAATTTAAAAACACCAGCGTCATTTTCAATTCATTGTTGGGTGTCATTCTTCCACCCAACTTACGAACATTTATTTTTATAAACAATCAATTTAAGTTAAATAAAGCTGAAAATAACGTCAATACTATTAATTTAAAGGTATTAGGACTTTTTGACCGTTTTGATCCACCACCATGCGATAACGAGTAGCGCCAGTATTAGAGCCAGCATCGGCATAAGCGCTCTGCCGAGAACCTCGACTGATGGTCGCAGTTGGCGTGGTGCTGACAGCTGTACTGGTTGATGGATAAGGCTGTGCGCCTGATGTTGTGCTGTGCGCCATGCCTTGAATCAAGCGATAAAATTTTTGCCCTGCGCGCCCATCTGCTGGGACGCCCATTTTGCGCTGATAATCCATGATGGCATGGCGCGTCTTATCGCCAATAATCCCATCCACATTGCCAATGTCATAGCCTGCATTGATGAGTGCTTGCTGAATTTCGCGTGCTTGCTTGCGCGAAATGCCCGCATCATCGGTTGGCCACGGCGTGACAAAATCGGTGTTGTAGCTTTGATTTTTGGCAATCAAATCCGACAAATGCGCAATGGCAAGCGCATAGCTTTCGGAGGCGTTGTAGCTATAAAACGTATCAAAATTTTTACCTACCAAAAAAATCGGGCCGTCATTGCCTGCAGGCGCCAAAATGCCTGCCGAAGACAAACTGTCTGGCAGCGGTGAGCCATCTGGCAAGGTGTAGCCTTGATTGCGCCAATAACTCATGGATTTTTTGTTTTTGCGGTCGGTAGCTGCCCATGCGCCACTTGGTTTTTTGACCTCAAATCCCCAAGGCTCGCCTGATTTATAACCACGTTTTACCAAAAAATTGGCGGTACTGGCAAGCGAATCTGGCACACTGTTGACGATGTCTTTGCGACCATCGCCATCAAAATCCACCGCCAATTCCAAAAACGTACTGGGCATAAACTGCGTTTGTCCAAACGCGCCTGCCCATGAACCTGTCATGTCCTCTGCACGAATGTCGCCATTTTGGACAATTTTGAGTGCATTGGCAAATTCACCGCGAAAATACGATTGACGTCTGTCAAAGCACGACAAGGTTGCAAGGCTTGTGAACAAATCTTTTTTGCCCAGCGTTTGCCCAAAATTACTCTCCACACCCCACACGCCAAGCACATGATGCATATCCACGCCATACCGATTTTGAATGCGATTTAAGGTGTCCAAATGATTGTTTTTGGCGCGAATGCCGTCTTGTACGCGCTCACCGTCCACAAGCGAAGACAAATAATCCCACACATCTTTTTTGAATTCTGGCTGATAGTTCAAAGATGCAATGACGCTGTCATCAGGGGCGCTTGGGCGATGGCGATTAAACGTGCTGCTTGACACGCCTTTGCTGGCAAAGTTTGATTGCAATGAATTTAAACAGCTGTCAAACTGACTTTGACTCAAAGCATGACTTGGTGCGCTTGCCATCATAACAGGCAGCACCACAAGCGCCAAGGGTGATTTTTTAACACTTATTTTCATCATAAAACTCTCAAGGTTATTGGGATATTCTGTCATTATATGACAAAATGACGCATTATTTGATAAAATTAACAAAACAAGCTCATTGATATTTATAATCTTTATTTGAATGATTTTGTCATGATTTGATGAGGAATTGTTGTCAAATTATCATTTTGTCATAAAAATATGCTATATTAGGGCGTGTTGAACTTTGATATTTGCAATGAAAAATGAGAAAAATCGCACGTTTTTCAAGGAAAAAACGCAGGTTGATAGCCATCCTATCAAGCAAGTTTTTGACGAAGAAAAACAAGATTTAGCCATTTTTCATGCAAAAATTGATGAAAAGCATTAAATTTTTATCATATTTTATAAAAATGTTATCAATGTTCAACACGCCCTAAGGCACAAATCAAAACAATGAGTAAAGACAACTCATTTTGAATAAACCAATTTTTGAATAAACCCATTAGGTAAACCCTAACGTCTTAACCCAAACATTCATACAACACAAAAAATACGGACACACAATGACCAAAAAAACAAAACCATCCGCGCTCTTACAAGACCCGCACAGCGCTGAAGAATCCGCCAAATACCAAAACCCCATCCCCAGTCGCTTATTCATCTTGCAGACAGTTGCCAAGATGCTAAAAGAGGGGCAAGCAACCAGCCTTGAGGCGCTTGCCATGCAGTTTGAGCTCATTGATGATGGCGATAAGTTTTTTGCACTGACCAACCGCCTAAAAGCCATGCTCCGCGATGGGCAGCTTGAGCGCGCAGACGGCATTCACTACACCATCGCGCCCATTCCCAATGAGCTGACAGGCAAAGTGCTTGCCAATGCCAAAGGGTTTGGCTTTTTGGTGCTTGATGATATGCCCGATTTGTTTTTGCACGAAAAACAAATGCGCCTTGTCTTTGATGGCGATACCGTGCGCGCCACCGCCACAGAATTTCGCGGCAAAGCCGAAGGGCGCATCAAAGAGGTAATCGCGCGCCATCAAACCGAATTTGTCGGCACTTTACAGATGGACGAAGACGGCTTTTATTATTGCCAATTGACAGGTGCCAACGCCCATCAGCCCATCAGCTTAGACAGTCAAGTCATAGAGACACAAAACATTGCAATAGACACCGCCATCAAAGTGCGCGTGGTAGATATGCCTGATTATGAGAATTTTGCCACAGGCGAGCTTGTTGAGGTGCTGAACAATCACAATGACCGCGAGCTTATTATTGAAACCACCTTATTTAACCACGCCATTCCCCATGAATTTAGCGCACAAGCACTCAAAGAGGCGGCAAGCTTTGGCGAGCCTACCGCCAAAGACTTCAAAGGTCGCGTGGATTTGCGTGATTTGCCATTAGTGACCATTGATGGTGAGGATTCGCGTGATTTTGATGACGCTGTTTATGCCTGCAAGCGCGCAGGGGGCAACTATCGCGTGGTGGTGGCGATTGCTGATGTCAGTCATTATGTGACACCAAACTCCGCGCTGGACAAAGACGCCTACGAGCGTGGCACAAGCGTGTACTTTCCGCACCATGTTGTGCCGATGTTGCCTGAGATTTTGTCCAATGGTCTTTGCTCGCTCAATCCCAAGGTGGACAGACTGTGCATGGTTGCCGACATGAAGGTGTCGCGCTTGGGCAAAGTTACCGACTGTGCGTTTTATCCTGCCGTCATGCACTCACAAGCGCGCCTCACTTACAATCAAGTCAATGCTTATTTTGACGACCCCACCAACGACACCTTGCCTGATGATATGATAAAAAATGCCAATGTGCTCAAATCCATTGACACATTGTACCAACTTTATACAGTATTGGACAAAAAACGCGCCGAACGCGGTGCTATGGAATTTGAAACCGCCGAAACTTACATCAAATTTGGCGAAGATGGCGACATTGTGGACATCGTCAAGCGCACACGCGGTGATGCGCACAAACTCATTGAAGAATGTATGCTGCTTGCCAACACCTGCGCTGCCAAATTTGCCTTGCAACATGATTTACCCGCCTTGTACCGCAATCATGAAAAACCAGACGACGAAAAGGCCGGCAAGCTGTCCGAATACGTCAAAAACTTTGGACTGTCTTTTCCCAAAGAAAATCCAACGCACGAAGACTATCAGCGCATCATCAAAGCAACCGCGCACCGCCCTGATGTAACCAGCATTCACAGTATGCTGCTGCGTTCTATGATGCAAGCAAACTACAGCCCTGACAACATCGGGCATTTTGGTTTGGCTTATGATGAGTACAGTCATTTTACAAGTCCGATTCGCCGTTATCCAGACTTGATGCTGCACCGCGCCATCAAAGACAAAGTCACAAACCAAAAACCTGCACCCACGATTTACAAGAGTCTTGTAGAGGCAGGCGAACAGACATCGGTCACCGAAAGACGCGCTGAAGAGGCGTCGCGCTTTGTGGAGAGCTGGCTAAAATGCCACTATATGACGCGCCATATTGGTGATGAGTTTGATGGGGTGATTTCAAGCGTAACAAGCTTTGGCTTGTTTGTGACATTGGACAATTTATTCATTGATGGTTTGGTTCACATCTCCAATTTGGGCAATGAATATTTTACTTATGATGAAAAACAGCAAAAACTTGTGGGCGAAACAGGCAGCGTTTATGGTCTGGGCGACAGCATTCGCATCAAAGTCGCCTCTGTCAATATGGATTTGTTGCAAATTGACTTTTTGCCTGTTACCACGCAAACATCCAAAAAATCTCAAGAGTCCAAAAAATCAGGCAGTCAAGCCAAGCGCGCCAGTACCAAAAGCAAAAACAGCGCAGCTGCCAGCAAAAAACCCAAACCCAAAAAATAAAACAAAAGCCCTTAATTAAGGGCTTTTGCATATCGGTACAAAATTTATCTGCGTCTCAACTTGACACGCAGCGTACATTATACGTCGCACACATTATACGCCGCACACATAGTCATAACGCACCCAACCAATGCGCTTACCTGCGCGCACTTTGTACCACTCCATGCCATCGCTGGCAGTTTTACTGTCCAAAATGACCAAATCGGTGCCGTGGCTTAGTTTTGCCACAACTTTGAATTTTTGACCTGCATTGCTGCGCATATTCAAAGCACCGCCTGAATTGGTGCAAGCATAGCCTGAACCATAAGCCGCGGCGGCAGGTCCCAAAGCGTGTGCAGACATTGACAACAAACCGCCCAAGACGGTTGCAGCAGCAAATTTCATAATACTCATGATATTCTCCTTTACTATATCAAGACACTTAATTAAAACACCTTAAAACACCATTTTCAACTTTATTTCACTCAATTTTTTATAAAAAATGCGTTTTTGTAAGTTGGGTGGAGGTGCGACACCCAACAATTTTTTGATAAATTTAAATTAAATCAATCATTTAAATATTGGGTTTCGTAAGCTCAACCTAAGCCCACAAAAACAGTTTAAAGCTTGACAATGGCGTATATTAAAACATTTCAAAATCAAAGCATTTTAAAAATTTAAAAAACACTTTAAAAAATTTCTAAACCTGCGTTAAAATTTTCAAACAGTTTATCAAAAGATGTCTATCAATCGTTAACTTAAATCATTTAACTTAAATCATTTAACTTAAATCATTTAAGTTAAAACGCTTGTACTTTGCCAAATAATTAAATAACAGCCTAAAAAACTTGGCAAAAACAACATCCATTGAACAAATCAATATGCACGGTTATCCAATAACCACGAATATCGTACAGCTAATCTAACACAATTGTTAATATAAAGTGTACATTTTTTGTTAAAAACTTGCAATAGTTTTTGTGCATTATTTATAAAAATACATTGCTTTTTGGCAAAATTTCTTTATACTTTCTTTAAAATTAATTGCAATCTTGATTGCCACTTTCTTGAGGCAGTTGCTACAGGTACTTTGCTATGGCCAAAAAAAGCAAGTCTCGTTTTCAAAAACAGCGCTGGATAGACACTATGAATACACAACAAAAAATTGGGCTTGGGCTTATGGCGGCAGGCATAATTTTATTGCCGACCGTTTATGCCTACAAAACAGAAACCGTCAGCCCCACCATTCAAAAAGACGCCAATGGCAACACAGTCGTATCTTATGGCAATACGCAAAATACAGGCAGCGGCTACATTCAAATGAACGGTCAAACTGTCGCCGTCACGCCTGCCCAAAACAGTCGTATTGTTTATGACAATCGCCAAAGCGGCTCTGAGCAAACCTTGCAGCAGCTCAACAGCCAAATGACTGGCATTGATGGCGACACAGGCCCTGCCGCACGACAAAACACCTACGCCACCCAAGCTCAAAGCTATCAAGATTACCAAGCGCCACAACCATTCAATCAAACAGCGCCAAGCTGTGAATATTACGACAAAGCAGGTCGCGCAGGTTTTTATCACTTTAGGTTTGATGAGCCAAGTGCAGGCGATTTGGTCACCTACAGCGGTCGCCATCAAGTGCACCGCGAGGCACTCAATCCTCTGCGCAACATGGTTGCTGCCGCCAAAGCTGATGGCGCTACTTTGACGGTCGGCTCCGCCTTTCGCTCCAAAGAATATCAACGCGGTATTGTCAATCGCAAAACAAGCGCAGGACAGTCTGTCAGCAAAATCTACAAAGTATCCTCGCACCCTGGATTTTCGGAGCATCACACAGGTTATGCGGTTGATTTTACGCCGATTGATCACAGTTTTGCCAATTCCAAAGGCTATCGCTGGCTAAAACAACACGCGCATGAGTACGGTTTTTATCAAACCTTTACGGCAGAATATTCAGCCGCGACAGGCATCTCTCAAGAATCTTGGCATTGGAAATATCTGGGCACACCAAATGCCAAGCAAGTGCTTGCCAACAGCAACTGCTACCAGCAAGACAAAAGCACATGGCGCGCTGTCAGTCAATAGCTGTCAGCCAATAGCCGTCAGTCAAAACAGCCGCAGCACATCGCTCATAAAAACACAGCGCACGCACTTTTATTGATAACATTATTTTGTGAATATCAATAAGGCGCGCGCTTTGTTTTGTCAAAAAATTATGCAAATCATCATCTTTAACTGTAATTTTTGGCGCAGATAGTGTATAATCGTAAAGTTATTTTGCATATCTTTTACAAGCAGCTAACATCATGACGTTAGAGCTACCAAACTCGCGTCAATAAAGCAAGTAAACCCTATGTTGGCTATTGATTAGGGTTTTGGTTGCCAGCGTTTATTGATTCTCATAAATACGGTTGCTGTTGTGGCAAATCATTGCTTATTTATAGAAAAAACCAATAAATCACTGGTGTGTTTTGGTCTTAATTTTTAAGTAGTTGGCTTATGATTACCATCAAAAAAGGCTTAGACTTGCCCATCAATGGCGAGCCCAGCGACAAAATCAGCGAACACAAACCAACGCACGTTGCCTTGATTGGCTATGATTATGTCGGTATGCGTCCCACCATGGCAGTCAAAGAAGGCGATGTCGTCGCCAAGGGTCAGCCCCTGTTTTCTGACAAAAAACGCGAAGGCGTCATCCATGTTGCTCCTGCCTCAGGACGCATTGTCGCCATCAACCGTGGCGAACGTCGTATTTTTGAAAGCATTGTCATTGAAATGTCAGGCAACGATGAGCTTGAATTTGACAAATTTGACGCACACAGCTTATCCACACTGGGCAGACAAACCGTGGTTCAAAATCTGGTCAAATCAGGCGAGTGGACAGCATTTCGTACTCGCCCTTTTAGCCGCACACCAGAGATTAACTCCATTCCATCGGCGATATTTGTAACTGCCATGGACACCAATCCTTTGGCGGTTGATCCCATGGTGGTGCTCAAAGATGAGATGGCTGCATTTAATGATGGCTTGGCAATTTTGTCGGTCTTAAGCCCAACCACCTTTGTTTGTCATCACAGCAAAGACACATTGGAGCGCGCCACAAACTTGGCTGCCAGCAACCAAACCACTTATCACGCCTTTGGCGGCGTGCACCCTGCAGGATTGGCAGGGACGCACATTCACTTTTTGCACCCCTTGGCGCGTGGCGTGACTGTCTGGACGATTAATTATCAAGACGTCATCGCCATCGGTAAACTGTTCACCACAGGGCGACTGCACACCGAACGACTCATCAGTCTTGGCGGACCTTCTGTCAAAGAACCTCGCCTCATCAAAACCCAGCGGGGGGCAGATTTGGCAGATTTGACCGATGGCGAGCTGTATGATGGCACGCACCGCATCATCTCAGGCTCGGTGCTGTCAGGACGCAAATACAGTCCAACCACCGCTCATTTGGGGCGATTTGCCAATCAAGTGTCGGTATTGCCCGAAGGCTTTGAGCGTCCCAGTATGCACTTTTTTACCCTAGGTGCCAACCGCTTTTCTAAGCTGCCGATTTACATTTCACAGTTTTTTAAAAACAAAAAATACAATTTTACCACCAGCACCAACGGCTCACCGCGTGCCATGGTGCCGATTGGATTGTTTGAAACTGTCATGCCCCAAGACTATCTGCCCACTCAGCTTTTGCGTGCGATTATCGTAGAAGACATCGTTACGGCGGTGGATTTGGGCGCGCTTGAACTGGATGAAGAAGATTTGGCATTGTGCACGTTTGTATCGCCTGGCAAATATGAGTTTGGCGATATTTTGCGTGATAATTTGACCCGTATTGAAATGGAAGGCTAACAAGGACCAAAAATGAAATTTATTCACAATATTTTTGACCGCTTAGAGCCGTCCTTTGTCAAAGGCGGCAAATACCACAAATACTATGCGGTCTATGAGATGTTTGACACCTTTTTTCGTCAGCCCTCATCGCAAGCATATTCTGCCAGCCACGTTCGTGATGGCGTGGATTTAAAGCGAATCATGATTACCGTTTGGCTGTGTACTTTTCCTGCCATGTTTTGGGGAATGTACAATGTCGGCTTTCAAGCCTTGACTTATATGGCTCATGCAGGCGTAAGTCCTGACGGCTGGCGTACGCTCATCACAGGGCTCTTTGGTTATGACCCAAACAGCATTTTGGCGTGCTTTGCCTATGGTGCCATGCAGTTTTTGCCCATTTATATCGTTACCTTTGTGGTTGGTATTGCTTGGGAGATTTTGTTTGCAGTGGTGCGTGGTCATGAGGTCAATGAAGGCTTTTTTGTCACCTCGGTGCTGTTTGCTTTGACCTTGCCACCCAACATTCCTTTGTGGCAAGTTGCCTTGGGCATCAGCTTTGGTGTGGTCGTTGCCAAAGAAGTGTTTGGCGGTACTGGCAAAAACTTCCTAAACCCCGCCTTGGCAGGTCGTGCCTTTTTGTACTTTGCCTACCCTGCCGCCATCAGTGGTGATGCGGTGTGGACAGCTGTTGATGGCTTTAGTGGTGCAACGCCGCTGGGTCTTGCGGCGATGGGCGTGACTGCCGATCAGTTTGTGGACGCTTATGGCAATGCCATCACTTGGACGGATGCTTTTGTGGGCAATATGCAAGGTGCTATTGGTGAGACATCAGTCATTGCGATTTTGATTGGCATGGTGGGGCTGTTGTGGACAAAGATTGCCTCATGGCGAGTGATTGCTGGCTGTGTGATTGGACTTGTGGCGACAAGCTTTGTCTTTAATATGATTGGTGGTGAGAACCCCATGATGAGCCTAGCACCACACTGGCATTTGGTCATTGGTGGCTTTATGTTTGGGGCGGTGTTTATGGCAACTGACCCTGTGTCAGCCGCTCATACCAACACAGGTCGCTGGTGCTATGGACTGCTCATCGGTTTTATGACGGTGGTCATTCGTGTGGTCAACCCCGCCTTCCCAGAAGGCATCATGTTGGCGATTTTGTTTGCCAACTTATTCGCCCCACTTTTTGACTATTTTGTAACCCAAGCCAACATCAAACGTCAAACCGCACGGAGATTACGTCATGTCAGCCAAAAATAGTAACATCAGTACCATGGCGACCGCACTGATTTTGTGCTTGGTCTGTTCAGTCATGGTGTCGGTCGCTGCCATCAGCATGAAACCCAAACAGCTGAGCAACATTGAGCTTGACCGCAACAAAAATATCTTGATGGCAGCCAATATGTTTGACCCTGCCAAAGACAGCAATGCAGATGCCGAACGCCTGTTTGAAAATGTTGAAATTAAACTCATCAATACCAAAACAGGGCAATTTGCCAGTGCCGATGAACTCAAACAAGCAGGCATTAGCGATGTTGGTACTTATGATGCCACCAAAGCCAGCAAAGACCCCAAAACAAACATTGATTTGGGCAATGATGACCCCGCTCAAATCGGTGCTTTACCACAGTTTTTGAAAGTTTATCTCATCAATGATGACAACGGCAAACTCAAAAACGTCGTACTGCCGATTAACGGCAACGGACTTTGGGGACAGATTTATGGCTTTTTGACCCTCAAAAGCGATTTGAACACCATTGAGGGCATCAGCTTTTATCAGCACAAAGAAACCCCAGGTCTTGGGGCACTCATTGAAACCCCCAGATGGCGTGCCACTTGGACGGACAAACAAGCCTATGACGAACAAGGCAACATCATCACAGGCGTGGTCAAGTCAGGCAGCCCCAAACCCAATCCCAACTACGTGGACGGTATCACAGGGGCGACCATCACCAGTGGCGGTGTTAATCACATGGTGCAATTTTGGCTGTCCGATAGAGGATACAAGCCATTTTTGGACAACCTAAAAAGTGGCAAGGAGAGTTAAATGGCAGACAACAAAAAACTTCTGATTAGCCCAATTTTGCAAAACAATCCCATCGCTGTACAAGTGCTTGGTATTTGTTCAGCATTGGCAGTGACCATCAGCATCAAAAACGCACTGGTCATGGGCGTTGCCTTAACATTGGTGACGGCGTTTTCCAGCTTTTTTATTTCGCTCATTCGCAACAAAATCCCATCTTCCATTCGCATCATCATTCAGATGGTGGTGATTGCCTCTTTGGTAATTGTCGTTGACCAAGTGCTCAAAGCGGTGGTGTATGAGACCAGCAAAGCCCTGTCGGTATTTATTGGTCTTATCATCACCAACTGTATTGTCATGGGTCGTGCCGAAGCCTTTGCCATGAGCAATCCGCCGATTCCAAGCTTTTTGGACGGTTTTGGTAATGGGCTAGGCTACTCGCTCATGCTGTTTTTGGTGGCGGTCATTCGCGAATTGTTTGGCAATGGCTCACTGTTTGACATTCAAATTTTGCAAAAAGTGACCGATGGCGGTTGGTATGTGCCCAATGGTCTTTTGCTTTTGCCACCATCAGCGTTCTTTGTGATTGCACTATTCATCGCCTTATTGCGTATGAAAAACAAAAACCTACAAGAGCCTGCTGAATTCACCATGAAACCGCAATCTAAAGGCATGAGAGGGCACTAATGGAATACGTCAATTTATTCATCACCTCTGTTTTTATCCAAAACATGGCACTTGCCTACTTTTTTGGCATGTGTACCTTTATTGCCGTCTCCAAAAAAGTCTCCACCGCATTGGGTCTTGGTATCGCCGTGACCTTTGTGATGGCAATTACCGTACCTCTAAACAACTTATTGTATCAATATCTACTCAAAGACGGTGCTTTGGCGTGGGCAGGCTTTCCTGATCTTGACTTGTCATTTTTAGGTTTTTTGAGCTATATCGCACTCATTGCTGCTGTGGTACAGATTCTTGAGATGTTTTTGGATAAGTTCATGCCAGCACTGTACAATGCTTTGGGTATTTTTCTGCCGCTCATCACCGTCAACTGTGCCATCATGGGCGGCGTATTGTTCATGGTGGAACGTGATTACAACTTTGCCGAATCGGTGGTTTATGGCTTTAGCTCGGGGCTTGGTTGGGCACTTGCAATCACCGCCATGGCAGGCATTCGTGAAAAGCTCAAATATTCAGACGTGCCTGCTCCTTTGCGTGGCATTGGCATTACCTTTATTACCGCAGGCTTGATGGCTTTGGGCTTTATGTCCTTTGGCGGTATGTCATTATAAGGAGACGCTATGAATTTTGGAATTTTATTTGGTGGCGTCGGCATGTTTGTCGCCATCATCATGGCATTGGTCATCATCATTTTGATGGCTCGTGCCAGACTGGTGAATACTGGTAAAGTTAATATCAACATCAACGAAAATCCTGACAACAACCTAAGCGTAGAAGCAGGTGGCAAGCTGCTCCAAACCCTAGCAGGCGAAGGCATCTTTTTATCCTCTGCGTGCGGTGGCGGTGGCTCATGCGGTCAATGCCGCTGTAAAGTCATCTCAGGCGGTGGCGATATTTTGCCCACCGAAGAAAGCCATTTTACCCAAGGCGAAATCCGTGATGGCATGCGTTTGGCGTGTCAAGTCGCCGTCAAGCAAGACATGGCAATTGAGATTGATCCTGAGTTTTTTGATGTCAAAAAATGGGAATGCGAGGTCATCTCAAACGACAACGTGGCGACCTTTATTAAAGAGCTGACGCTCAAAATCCCTGAAGGCGAGGTTGTGCCGTTTCGTGCTGGGGGCTATGTTCAGCTTGAAGCACCGCCACACACCGTGCATTATAAGGATTTTGACATTGATCCCAAATATCACGAAGATTGGGACAATTTCAATCTGTGGCGTTACACCTCTACGGTCACCGAGCCTGTGATTCGTGCTTATTCTATGGCAAACTATCCAGAAGAAAAAGGCATCATCAAATTCAACATCCGTATCGCAAGTCCACCACCACGAGGTCCTGACAACATTCCACCCGGCAAGATGTCATCGTATGTCTTTAGCCTAAAACCAGGCGATAAAATCACTGTATCGGGTCCTTATGGCGAATTTTTTGCCAAAGACACCGACGCTGAGATGGTGTTTATCGGCGGTGGTGCGGGTATGGCACCCATGCGTTCGCACATCTTTGACCAACTCAAACGCCTAAATTCCAAACGCAAAATCAGCTTTTGGTATGGTGCAAGAAGCAAGCGTGAGATGTTTTATGTGGAGGATTATGACGGACTTGCCGAAGAGTTTGACAACTTTGAATGGCACGTCGCCCTATCCGACCCACAACCTGAGGACAATTGGGAGGGCTATACAGGCTTTATTCACAATGTCTTGTACGAAGAGTACCTAAAAGACCACCCAGCCCCTGAGGATTGCGAGTTTTATATGTGTGGTCCACCTGTGATGAACGCCGCCGTCATCAAAATGCTCAAAGATTTGGGCGTGGAAGATGAAAACATCTTGCTGGATGATTTTGGTGGTTAATCAGCATTTGTTGTTTATTAAACGTTTGTTTTTTATTGACAGTCAGATTGTATGTTCAATCTGACTGTTTTTATTGAAATCTATAAAATGATTTGTATTTTCTTATAATCAATCGTAAAATACAAAAATTTATCACACATAAAAATTGATTATGACACAGCATACCAACGACGCTCCAAAAACACAGTTATCGCGCTGCAATTGGTGTTTAGGCGACCCCATTTATATGGATTATCACGACACCCAGTGGGGCAAGCCTGTTTATGACGATGAGCAATTATTCGCCATGCTGTGCTTAGAAGCCATGCAATCTGGACTCAGTTGGATTACGATCTTAAAGCGTAAAGACAATTACTACCGTGCTTTTGATGGGTTTGATGCCAAAAAAATCAGCCAATATGATGACGACAAAATCAATGCACTCATGCAAGATGCGGGTATCATTCGTCACCGCAAAAAAATAGAGGCCATCGTTGCCAATGCGCGTGCTTATCTTGTCATCCAGCAAACTGGCTCGTTTGCCGATTATTTGTGGGCGATGACAACCAACAATAAACAGCCTGTCATCAATAAGCCCAAAAGCTTGGCGGATGTGCCAAGCAAAACTGAAGTCTCTGAGCGCCTGGCAAAACAGCTCAAAAAAGACGGCTTTAAATTTATTGGTGCAACCACGTGTTATGCGTTTATGCAGGCGGTGGGCATGGTGGACGACCATCTGATTCATTGCGCCTTCAAAAAACGCTGACACTTACACCACATTTGGACAACTATTTTAAGGACATCCATGCAAAAACGGCGCGTTTTGACATTAAGTGACCATGTTTTTTTGGCGCTAGAAACCAAAAAACAACCCATGCACGTGGCTGGCGTTTGTATATTTGAGCTGCCAGAGGGTGCTGATGATGGTTTTTTGTATCAACTCATTGATG
Organism: Moraxella sp.; assembly: GCA_041811915.1. Classification (GTDB taxonomy): domain Bacteria; phylum Pseudomonadota; class Gammaproteobacteria; order Pseudomonadales; family Moraxellaceae; genus Moraxella. Next base: position 55,159 of record JBGXSA010000071.1, read on the forward strand.
ATATGAAAATGAATGACACGCCGCCCACTTTTCCTTTTAATCAAGTGCTGGACAAAGGTTTGTTTTGGAAAACCGAAGACAATTTTAAAGTTGAACATCATTTTCGCCACATTGCCCTGCCGCGCCCCTCTGGCATGAAAGAGCTGATGGCATACATCTCGCGCGAGCACAGTCGCGTCATGGACAGACAAAAGCCTTTGTGGGAATTTCATTTGATTGAGGGCTTGACACCAGAATCCGAGGGTCGTCCCATGCGTTTTGCACTGTATTTGAAGATACATCATGCCATGGTGGACGGTGTGGCTGCCATGCGTCTGCTACAAATGTCCTTATCAAAAACAAAAGACGCTGCACCCTCTTTGCCTTTTTGGGCACTGCCTACAGGTGCGCGCAATCACCTTCAAAGCCTAATCGCACAAGACAAATCATTCATGCACTTGGCAAAAAATCAAGTCACAAGCATTTTTCCTGTCGGCAAAGGCTTGATTCAGCGCTACATTGACCGACATTTGGCAAGCTTTACCAGCGTATTTGATGCGCCGTCCACCATTTTGAATCAAAAAATCCGCGCCACACGAAAAGTATTGGCGCGCTCATTTAATAAATCCGATTTTTCAAACATCGCCTGCGCGTTTGATACCAGCACCAATGATGTGATTTTGGCGGTATGTTCAGGGGCGCTGCGCCGCTATTTGATTCAGCACAACGCCCTACCTGATGAGCCGCTCATCGCCTTTGTGCCTGTATCTTTGCGTAAAGATGACAGCGCGCTTGGCAATCAGCTGTCTTTTTTGCTTGCCAATCTTGCCACCAATCAGCCCAACATCAAAGAGCGTCTATTGACCATCAAAGACAGCATGGCAGACGGCAAGGCGCGCTTTGCCAATATGAATCAAACACAAATCATCAACTACAGCGTGGCGATTTATGCTGCCGCTGGGCTAAATTTGGCAACAGGACTCAAACCAAGCAAACAAGCCTTTAATCTCATCATCTCCAATGTCCCTGGCGCCAAAGACAACTTGTATTTGCATGGTGCGCGCTTGACGGGGATTTTTCCTGCCTCGGTGCTGTTTGATGGGCAAGCATTGAACATCACGCTTGCCAATTATCATGACAAAATTGATTTTGGTATTACCGCTTGTGATTTTGCCTTACCCAATATTGAATGTCTGCTTGATTTTATGGACAATGAGCTACGTCTGCTACAAGCGTGTATTTAAACTGCCAGCTTATGAGCGCGCGCCAAAGATGGCGCTGCCCACGCGCACCATGGTTGAGCCTGCCGATATCGCCTCAGCCATATCGCCACTCATGCCCATAGACAGCGTATCCCAATGGGGCAAATCATGCTTGCGCTTGATGTCATCAAACAGCGCCTTTGTGCGCGCAAATGCGTCTGTATGTGCAGGACTTGGAATAATCATGAGCCCACGCAGCACCAAATTGGGCAAAGGCACTATGGATTGTACAAGCGCTGACACATCCTCAATGCGACAGCCCGACTTACTTACCTCATCGTCAATATTGATTTGAATGAGCACATTTAAAGGCGCCAAACCCTGTCGCTGCTCATTTAAACGCTCGGCGATGATTTGACGCTCAACTGTGTGCACCCAATCAAAGGATTGGGCAATTTGCTTGGTTTTGTTGCGCTGAATATGCCCAATATAATGCCACACAATCGCGCAATCCTCCAATTGCGCCATCTTAGTCTGCGCCTCTTGCAGGTAGTTTTCACCAAAATCGCTTTGACCGCGGTCATACAGCGCACGAATCATCGCACTGGGCTTTGTTTTTGAGACACACAGCAAGCGAACACAAGGCGCAATTTGCGCCTTGATGGCATCAAATCGCGCCACAAGCTCTGACAAATCAGTTGTTTGCAAACATTGATTGTTATTGTTTAAGTTGTCTATTGCTTGATTTTCAAAATTATTTTGTGTCATAAAGCTTATCTTAATATCACTTAAATCATTTTAGCATTGTTCAAAAATTAGGCTTATTTATCATCAATCCAGCAATTCTCAAAATTACTTTATGAATGATTTGCTTGCCAATAATACGCCAAAACAATCAGTTTGTGCAATGTTTTTTGGCAAAATCACAAAATTTTTGCTATTATATGATTTTGTTATCACACAGTAACGATTTTTATCTTTTGCCTTTTTTATAGGCGCCTTTTTATAGGATGTCATCATGTCAAGCCCAAGTATTGAAGATTTATTGCGCTTTGTGGTCAAAAACAAAGCGTCCGACTTGCATTTATCAGCAGGCTTACCGCCAATGATTCGTGTGGACGGTGAAGTGGTGCGTATCAACACGCCAGAAATGGATCATCAAACCGTTCATCAGCTGATTTATGACATCATGAACGACAAGCAGCGTGCCGATTATGAAGAGTTTTTTGAAACCGACTTTTCGTTTGAGATTCCAGGTCTTGCGCGCTTTCGTGTCAATGCTTTTAACCAAAACCGTGGCGCAGGCGCGGTATTTCGTACCATTCCATCCAAGGTTTTGACCATGGAAGACTTGGGCATGGGTCCCGTATTTCAAAAAGTTTCCGACTTTAAACGCGGCGTGGTGCTTGTGACAGGTCCGACAGGTTCGGGCAAATCCACAACGCTTGCCGCCATGATTAACTACATCAACGAAACGCGCAAAGAACACATTTTGACCATTGAAGACCCGATTGAATTTGTCCATGAATCCAAAAAATCACTCGTGAACCAACGTGAAGTGCACCGCGATACTCTAAGCTTTGATGCTGCCTTGCGTTCGGCATTGCGTGAAGACCCTGACATTATTTTGGTGGGTGAGATGCGCGACCTTGAGACCATTCGTCTTGCTCTGACTGCCGCCGAAACAGGGCACTTGGTGTTTGGCACCCTGCACACCAACTCTGCCGCCAAGACCATTGACCGTGTGATTGACGTATTCCCTGCTGCCGAAAAAGACATGATTCGTGCCATGTTGTCAGAATCCTTGCAAGCAGTCATCTCGCAAGCACTGCTCAAAAAAATCGGTGGCGGTCGTGTGGCAGCACATGAAATCATGCTTGGCACGCCTGCGATTCGTAACTTGATTCGTGAAAACAAAATCGCACAGATGTATTCTGCCATCCAGACAGGGGCAGGCGAAGGTATGATTACGCTTGATCAGACCCTAAAAAATCTGGTTGCTTCTCGCACTATTGACAAAGCCACTGCGCGCGTCTACGCCAAACAGCCAGAAGCATTTTTATAAAACACAAACATCTGTTATATCAACATTGTTGCTGTCATGATGTTGCATTGCCAATATCATGACCAACCAATCAGAGGTCATTATGGATTTTGATAAATTATTACAAGTGATGATTGAAAAAAACGGTTCTGACCTATTCATCACCGAGGGCGTGCCACCTTCTTTAAAAGTTCATGGACAAATTTTGCCAATGACCAAAACGCCGCTGACCGCTGAGCAGTCCATGGCACTGGTCACAGGCGTGATGAACGACAACCAAAAAAAAGAATTTCACGAAACGCACGAATGCCAATTTGCCATTTCGGACAAAAAAGAAACCGCGCGCTTTCGTGTGTCGGCTTTTATTCAGCGCGACAAAGCAGGCATGGTGCTGCGTAAAATTGAAACCAACATCCCCACCACCGAAGATTTGAACCTACCCCCCATCCTAAAAGAGCTTGCCATGAAAAAGCGTGGCATTATTTTGTTGGTGGGCGCAACAGGTACAGGTAAATCCACAACGCTTGCCGCCATGATTGGACATCGCAATCAAAACTCACGCGGACACATCATCACCATTGAAGACCCGATTGAATATGTCCATCAGCACAAAGGCTGTATCATCACGCAGCGCGAAGTGGGTATTGATACCTTGTCCTTTGAGGAGGGACTCAAAAACACCTTGCGTCAAGCGCCTGATGTGATTTTGATTGGTGAGATTCGTAACCGCGAGGTCATGAGTTATGCCATTCAATACGCCGAAACAGGGCATTTGGTATTTGCCACACTCCACGCCAACAACGCCAACCAAGCCATTGACCGTATCATTCACTTTTTTGAGGCGGATCGCCACAATCAGCTGTTCATGGATTTGTCCTTGAATCTGCGCGCCATCATTGCCCAGCAATTAATCCCCACCCCAGATGGCAAAGGTCGCCGCGCCGCCATTGAAATTTTATTAAACAGTCAATTAATCGCAGATTATATCCGCAAAGGCGAGGTGCATGAAATCAAGCCTGTCATGACGCGTTCGCGTGAACAAGGCATGCAAACCTTTGACCAAGCTTTGTTTGATTTGTATGAATCTGGGCAAATCACCTACAATGACGCCATCAAGCACGCCGACAGCCCGAACGATTTGCGCCTACAAATCAAGCTCAAAGGCAAAAACGCCGGCAAAGATTTGGATGAGGGCGCCAATAAGCTTGCGATAGACGATATGGAATATTGATAATCAGTATTAGTAAACACATCAATATTAGCAAAACAAATAAAGGCTTTGAACTCTCAAAGCCTTTATTTATATAGACATTACAAACCAAGATAAGTTACCCTATCGTGGTTTTGTTTTTTAATGCCAAGGCAATCAATCACCCGTATAGCCTTTGAGCTTCAAGCGAGCCTTGTGCAGTAGCGGCTCGGTATAGCCTGATGGCTGAACCGCACCCTTAAAGATCAAATCCGCCGCCGCATTAAAGGCGATGTTATTGTCAAAGTCTGCCGACATTGGGCGATAATCAGGGTCGCCTGCGTTTTGTTCATCGACGACTTTTGCCATGCGTTTTAGCACTGCCCACACTTCATCTTCGGTGACGATGCCGTGTGCTAGCCAGTTGGCGACGTGCTGAGATGAGATACGCAAGGTGGCACGGTCTTCCATCAGTCCAATGTTGTTAATATCAGGGACTTTTGAGCAGCCCACGCCCAGATCTACCCAACGCACGACATAGCCTAGAATGCCTTGACAATTGTTTTCAAGCTCTTTTTGCTTGTCACTGTCGCTCCAGTTGGTATCGGTCGCTAGCGGAATGATCAGCAAGTCATCAATCGATGGCACTTGGGCAGACTGTAGGGCCGCTTGACGCTCGGCGACGCTACACTGATGATAATGGATAGCATGGATGGTTGCACCCGATGGGCTTGGTACCCAAGCACAGCTTGCACCTGCTTGTGGATGCTCGATCTTGGTGCGGTACATATCGGCAAGCTCATCAGGCTTTGGCCACATCCCTTTGCCGATTTGGGCTTTACCTTTTAGCCCTGCTTTTAGACCGATGATGACATTGCGATCTTCATAGGCAGTAAACCATTTTTGACCCTTGATTTCGCCTTTGCGTACGAATGCGCCTGCTTTCATGGCGGTGTGGATTTCATCGCCTGTGCGATCCATAAAGCCTGTGTTAATAAAGATGGTACGCTCACGCGCTGCCGAGATACAGTTTTTTAGGTTCGCACTGGTGCGTTTTTCTTCATCCATGATGCCCATTTTGATGCTATTTTTTGGCAATTTCAGCAGTTCTTCTGAGCGAGTGAACAACTCCACCGCAAACGCCACTTCGTCCGAGCCGTGCATTTTTGGCTTAACAATGTACATCGAGCCTGTGCGAGAGTTACGCAGGGTATTTTTGCCGGTGATATCAATGGTAGATAATAGTGGCGTGATTACCCCATCCATAATCCCTTCAAAAATCTCTTCGCCATCGACCAAAATCGCAGGATTGGTCATCAGATGCCCCACATTACGCAGTAGCATGACCGAGCGACCGTGTAGGGTGTGGGTATTGCCGTTTAGGTCGGTGTAGGTGCGATCGCTATTTAGCGTACGGGTGATGGCTTTGCCATTTTTTTCTAAAGTTTCTGACAAATCACCTTTCATCAAACCCAACCAGTTACGATAGCCTTCGACTTTTTCTTCGGCATCGACGGCAGCCACCGAGTCTTCTAGGTCTTGGATGGTGGTGACGGCAGCTTCTAGGATGACATCTTTGACGCCTGCTGTGTCTGATTGACCGATTTGACTGGTTTTGTCAATTTGGATAATGGTGTGTAAGCCGTTGTTTTTTAGGATGATTTCTGATGGCTCATCACTGCTACCGTTATAGCCTTGTAGCTGCTGACTATCTTTTAAGGTGGTTTCGCCATCTGCCAAAGTCGCCACAAGCTTACCATCTTTGATGGCATAAGCTGTGACATCACTGTGCGAGCCTGATGCTAGCGGATAGGTTTCATCTAGGAAATTTTTGGCGAATTCAATCACCTTTGCCCCACGCACAGGGTTGTAGCCTTTGCCTTTATCCGCACCACCCTCTTCGCTGATGACATCAAAGCCATACAGTGCGTCATACAGACTGCCCCAGCGAGCATTACCAGCGTTCAGCGCATAGCGAGCGTTACGCACAGGTACAACAAGCTGTGCCCCTGCGATGGTGGCGATTTCGTCATCGACATTGTCGGTGGTGATGGTAAAATCCGCCACTTCAGGCTCAAGATAGCCGATGTCGGTTAGAAACTGTTTATACGCCCCCCAATTCATAGGCGTTATTCTCATGCCATTCATCAATCTGTGCTTGCAAGTCATCACGGCGAGCGAGCAAGGCTTTGTTTTTTGGGGTTAGGTCTTTGACAATTTCTTCAAACCCTGCCCAGAACTCATCGCTTGAGACATGAGACAATGGCAAAGCTTCATTTTCAATAAAATCATACAAAATCTTGTCAATGGCAAAGCTGCCTTTTTGGATGCGTTGTGTCGCCATAGTTTTATCCTTAAAAATCATTATCTTGAAATCAAAAAAGGTGTTTCAACATTTTGTCAAAACACCGTTTGAATTGCCTTTTTAAATAAAGGAAAACCAAGTGGGTAAATGCTAATACAAGGAAAACGAGCGAAGTTGTACAAGTAGTACTACGAGCGAGTTTGACGAAGTAGTAGCGTTACCCACGACGGTTTTTAGCCGCCAAATTGGTTCATGGTGTTCTTGGTCGCATCCCCTGCTTTTAGGGCATTCTCACCAGAGAAAATCTCTTTGTGGTCATCACCGATGTCAGAACCTGCCATCGCTTGGTGCTTGACGCAAGCGATACCGCCACGGATTTCTTTGCGTTGTACGCCTGCGACATAGGCCAGCATACCTTCATCACCGAAGTAACCTTTTGCCAATTCATGCGTTGATAGTGCCGCAGTGTGGTAAGTTGGCAAGGTGATTAGGTGATGGAATACACCTGCCTCGCGGGCTGCATCCGCTTGGAAGGTACGGATTTTTTCGTCCGCATCGTTCGCAAGTTCAGAACCGTCGTATTTGGCGTCCATTAGCTTATCACGCTCATAGCCTGAGACATCACGGCCTTCAGCCACCCAGCGGTCATAGGCTTGCTGACGGAAATTGATGGTCCAGTTGAATGATGGCGAGTTGTTGTACACCAATTTTGCATTTGGCACTTGCTTTTTGATGTCGTTTACAAAGCTTGCAATGCCTGCCACATCTGGGGTTGGCGTCTCAATCCAAATCATGTCCGCACCGTTTTGTAGGCTTGTTACACAATCTAGGACAACACGGTCATGCTGCGTGCCTTCACGGAACTGATACAGACCTGATGGCAAGCGAGTTGGGCGGTGTAGTTTGCCATCACGCTTGATTAGGATTTCATCTTCTTTAGCTTCAGAGATGTCAATCTCGGTAGTTTCTAGGTAGCTGATGTACTTAGATGCTAGGTCGCCTGGCTCACGAGATACAGGGATTTTTTGGGTTAGGTCAGCACCTTCTGAGTCGGTACGAGCGACAATCACACCATCATCCACGCCAAGCTCTAGGAACGCATAACGTACTGCGTTGATTTTCGCTAGGAAATCTTCGTGTGGAACGGTTACTTTACCTGCTTGGTGACCACACTGCTTGGCGTCTGATACTTGGTTTTCGATTTGGATTGCACAAGCACCTGCTTCAATCATTTGTTTGGTCAACAGGTAAGTCGCTTCTTCGTTACCAAAGCCTGCGTCGATGTCAGCAATGATTGGCACAACATGAGTTTCAAAGTTATCGATTTGTGCTTCGATTTCTTTAACTTTGGCACTGTCGCCTGCCGCTTCTGCTTTTTGCATCGCACGGAATAGGTCGTTTAGCTCTTTGGCGTCCGCTTGGCGAAGGAAAGTGTAGATTTCTTCAATCAATTTTGGCACGGCGGTTTTTTCGTGCATAGATTGGTCAGGCAGCGGGCCAAACTCTGAGCGAAGTGCTGCTACCATCCAGCCTGATAGGTAGATGTAGCGTTTGTTGGTTGTGCCGAAGTATTTTTTGTTGGCAATCATTTTTTGCTGAGCGATAAAGCCATGCCAGCAGCCAAGTGATTGGGTGTATTTGCTGTTGTCCGCATCGTATTCTGCCATGTCACGGCGCATGATGGCGGCGGTGTATTTGGCGATGTCAAGACCGGTCTTAAAGCGGTTTTGGACAATCATGCGTGCTGCATCTTCTGGGCGAATAGCATCCCAAGTGCCGCCCAATTTTTCCTTAACTTTACGAACATGGTCTAGTGCTGATTGATAAGTCATGATGAATATCCTTTTAAAGTGAATGTACGTTTAAAGCAAATGTACGACTGCGACTACCTCAAAAACCAATCCGATTAATAATCTTACTATCAATAATCGTACTTGGTTTGACTCTAGAATACCTAAAGCGCATGATTTTATCCAATAATATGCACTGATGTTTAATATTTATTTAAAAAATGGTATGATTTTTTCTATATATAATAATGCTTTGGGGCAAAAATCCATGCAAAAATAAATTTTTTGTTATACTTTGATACAATATTCATAAAAATTTTATAATGATTTCATGTAATATAAAAAGGTTGTGTCAGGCACTACAAAGTCATATTCAGTAAATAAAAAAACCTTAGAGCAAAATACTCTAAGGTTTTTTTAAACAGGCACACCAATCAATCTTCTTTTTTGGCGCCCAATTTTTCTTTGATACGCGCAGACTTGCCAGAACGATCGCGCAAGTAGTAAAGCTTAGCGCGACGAACATCACCACGTCTTTTGACAGAAATGCTGTCAATCAATGGTGAATGCAATTGAAATGCACGCTCAACACCGATACCGCTTGAAATTTTACGCACGGTAAATGCTGAGTTCAAGCCGCGATTGCGCTTAGCGATAACCACGCCCTCAAATGCTTGCAGACGCTCACGATCACCTTCACGAACTTTAACTTGTACAACGACTGTATCACCAGGCGCAAAAGATGGATGCTCTTTTAGCTGGCTGTTTTCAATGTGTTGTACCAAAGGATGTTTATTACTCACAAGATTTCTCCGTTTGTGATGACATAGGCTAAACCGCGTATCATCGTTTATCATTGTCGCTGTATGCGACACCACATAGCGCTGTGCGCTTTTAAGTTATTCGGCAGTTTTTGCCAAATAATGCTGTAACCACCGCTGCTCTTGCTTGGGTAAATCCGTGCGAGCAACAAATTGGTGATATAAATCAGGTCGTTTTAATTTGGTTCTGTCAAGCTTTTGTTCAAATCGCCATTGTTCAATTTTTTGATGATGTCCAGACAACAACACTTCAGGCACGCCATCGCCATTTAACATCACAGGGCGAGTGTATTGAGGATAATCAAGCAATCCATCCACAAAAGAATCAGCCACAGCAGACATATTATCGCCCATCACATCGGGCAGACGGCGTATCAAGCTATCCATCAGCACCATGGCAGGCAACTCACCGCCTGTCAGCACATAATCACCAATGGACAATTCCACATCAACAAGCTTTAGCACACGCTCATCAATGCCATCATAACGCCCACACAGCAGTATCATGCCGCGATAGGACAAGCAAGATTGCACCGAAGATTCGTTCAAAACCTGACCTTGTGGCGATAAATACACCACTGGAATGTCGCCCAAGCCACGATTTGCTGCTTGCTGTTTGGCATGAGTAATGGCTGCCATCAAAGGCTCTGCCATCATCACCATGCCCGCACCGCCACCAAACGGTCTGTCATCAATTCTGCGGTAGTTATCACTCACAAAATCTCTGGGATTGATACATTCAATCCAAGCTTGTTCATTGAACAATGCTCTTGCGGTGATGCCATACTGACAAATGGCATCAAACATTTGCGGAAATAAACTGATGACAGCAAAGTACATCAGTAATCCGACCCCCACGCGACAAGCACATGACCTGTGCCTTTGTCAGAACTTTTGACCACCTCAAGCACAGTTTGTGAATGCCAAGGAATCAAACGTTCTTGCTTGTCAATACTGTCGGGCGATGGTTTGACGTGCATCATGGCGTGCGCTGATGTTTCGGACATATCAGCAATCACACCCAACGTCTCGTCATCTTCATTGACAACCACCAAGCCAATAAGCTCTGACCAATAAAACTCATCCTCAGCAAGCTGTGGAAAATTTGCTTTATCTACCCAAATGGTTGTGCCATTCATCGTTTCGGCAACATTGCGATCTGGTATCTCGTGAAAACTTGCCACCAAGCCCTTGCCTTGTACGCGCCAATTTTTGACAGTCAAGCGCTTAAAGCCAGTTGCCGTTTTCATATACCAAGGCTTCATACCAAAAATATCGGCATGATTTTCTGTTTGGCTAAATACCCAAAGCCACCCTTGAATGCCATAAGGCTTTTTTAAAGTGGCAATACAAATCAGATTGTCTGTTTGCATGTTGTCTATTTGCATCATTGGCTAATGACAAACTCATGTCACTTAAACGCACAAAAAAGCATTCGCAAACAGCGAACGCCCTTTGTTTGCCATTAAGCGGTTTTGGCTTGTGCTTTAACCAAGCTTGCGACACGCTCAGAAGCTTGCGCGCCTTTACCAACCCAAGCGTTATAAGCATCTAAATCAATGCGAAACGCTTCTTCTTGACCACGCGCCAATGGGTTAAAAAAGCCAATCTTTTCAATATGACGGCCATCACGAGGTGCGCGCTTGTCAGCAACAACCACTTGATAAAAAGGACGTTTTTTTGAGCCGCCACGAGCAAGACGAATAACTACCATAATCACTCTCTTAAAATAAAAATACAAAAAATTGTTGGCACAGTGCCAATGGTTTTTAAAAGTTCGTAATTATAGCAAAATTTGATTGAATTTTCAAAACAATTTTTTAATTTTTATTCACTCATCCAAGCAAAGCATTGATTATGCCGCCAAATCTTGTCGCTGTGGCGCGTTTGACTTATAATGATGACAATAAATTCAACCCTCAGGCAGTTATGACTTATTTTTCTGTTTTGCGCACATTGTCCAACATTCGTTATCGGCTGCACTCCAACGCCTCTCAAACCATCATTACAGTCATTTTTATTGTATTTACAAGCATCGCCTTGTCGCTGTGGCTGTTTTGGCGCAGCTTGTATTTGCCCGAGCTTAAAAATCATGCCAGTTATTTGGCAAGCGAAATCACCATGATTGACAGCGGACAGCAGCAGTGGGCGCATGACGAGAAGTTTTGGGCGTGGCTTACTGCACACACTCACATCAAAATCGTGCGCGACCCCGACGAATTTCCTATTGTGGTGGAAAAAACATTTGTGGAATTGTTCACCGATGTGCTTGCCAAAGAAGTCTCCAATGAAATTGGGCGTCCTGTGCGCGTGTATTTTAAATTCAAACCCACACCCAAACTGTGGATACAAGACAGCCGCTATCCCAATCAATGGCTGGCAGAGCCCATCAGCCATTATTCACAATACAGTACAGGCTTACTGATTGGGTTTTTGGTGGGCTTGCCAATCTTGACGATTTTGACAATCTTGCTGCTGATTCGCGCTCTAAATCGTCCGCTCAAACAGCTTGGACGCGCGGCAGGCGACTACATCACACTGGGCAAGGTCACACATTTGCCAACCAGCTCAGGCCCAAGTGAGATTCGTCAGGTTAATACCGCCTTTAATCGTCTATTCACAAATTTGCACCAAACACAAAAAGAGCGCACCATCATGTTGGCGGGCATTTCACATGATTTGCGCACACCTTTGACGCGCATGCGACTGACTGCTGAAATGCTGCCAGATGAGTTTTTTAAAGAAGGGCTCATTTATGACATTGAAGACATGGATGCCATTTTGGAGCAATTCATGTCCTTTATGAAAGACGGCTCCGATGAAGAGGCAAAACCCACGCGGTTGGATGTCATTTGCCATGAAATCATGGTGCAGTTTAGCGACATTGCGTTTATTTATAAAAATGAAGTGGATGAAGCAGTGTGGGTGCGCCCTTTGTCCATCAAAAGACTGCTGATTAATTTGGTCAATAATGCCACACGCTACGGCCGACCACCCATTCACCTTGTGGCGCAAATTTTAAGAAATAGCGACATTCATCTTCAAGACAGCGAGTACGATACATTGCTGCTTTGCGTCAAAGATGAGGGTGATGGCGTGATAGACAGTGAGCTTGAGCGCATTATGCAGCCTTTTGAGCGCGGTGAGACAGCGCGCACCACGCAAGGCAGCGGACTTGGCTTGGCAATTGTTGGGCGCATTGCCCATCTTCATCATGGGCGCGTTGAAGCTATTAACCACCCCGAGGGTGGGCTGCAAGTATGTGTTTATATTCCGCTCATCAATCCAGATGACATGATGGACAGCGCCTTGGTGGAATCTGCCTCATAAACACACCCAATCAGCCCAAAGCACACAAACGCCCTTTGCACCACATCAACCCTCGCCTTGCAGCAATTTATTAACCACCTCCAATAGATTTTTGGAGGTTGCTGATTGCAATCTTTCAAGCTTTTGGCGCACTTGCGCGTGGCGTTTTAGTGTGTACCAACGCGACAAACCGCCTGCCAACCGTGCCGCCAATTGAGAGTTTTTGTTGTCCAAATACAACAAAATATCAATAATCTTGTCAAGTCCGCCATTGCTGTCATCCCACAACAAAACAGGTCTTGCAAGCACAGCGCCCAATACCGCACGCACACGATTTGGCGTACCCCAATCAAAATCAGCATGATGAAGCAGCCCATCAATCGCTGTCATATCGCTGTCTTCTGCCCACGCCTGCACATTAAACCAATTGTCAATCACCAGCGCTTCATTTTGATAGGTATCATAAAAATGCTTTAAATACACATCTTTGCTGGCAAGCTTACCATGAACCATCGCCGCAAGCGCACCAAAGCGCTCGGTCATACAGCCAGCATTGTCGTATTGATTGACAGCGTAATCGTTTGCCTTGTTCGCATCGGTGCGCGTAAGTAGCATCAACAGCACATTGCGCAATGCGCGAATGCCATCGGCGCGTGGCGTGTCTTCATAGCTTTGCATGGGCAGACGCTGATACCATTTATCAAGCTTAAGACTTAGACCCTTGGCGATTTTTTGGCGCAAATCATCGCGGCGGTTTTTTATCAGCATCGGATCATAGTCATTTTGCACACCAAATGCCAATTCTTTTTCGCTTGGTATGTCAAACAATCTGGCGGCAAGCTCAGCATCTTTTTCAATCAACTCATCCACCGCTTGACTTAAAGCATTGACGATTAAATCCACATCTTCTGTTTTGTGAAATAAATAACGGTTGATGAGCAGCTGCATGGCTTGCCAACGATTAAACCCATCGGTCTCGTATTGCACAAGCTGCACCAACTCATCATCGCTATAAGCAAAGTCAATCATGACAGGCGCGCTAAATCCACGCAGCACCGACACCAACGGACGAACGCCATCAAGCGCGCAATCGATCCGAAAGCTTTGTTTGCTGTCTGTCAAAAGCAATAAATCACTGGCAAGCATTTGCCCTGTTTTGCTGTCAAATATCGCCACATCCACAGGAATGGGTAGATTTTTTGGAGCTGCATAGCCTGCCACATGGCGCACTGCTTGTGACAGATGAATGGTAACAGTCGTGTCGTCAAACTCATAATGCCCCGACAGTGTTGGCGTGCCTGGCTGTGTATACCAATCCAAAAATTGATAAATTCTATCGTCTTGAGTGGCAAGCGCGTCAATAAAATCCTCCACCGTCACCGCCTGCCCATCATAGCGCGCAAAATATTCGTCCATGCCAGCGCGGTATTTGTCTTTGCCAAGTAAATTTGCCATCATGCGCACAATTTCTGCGCCTTTTTCATACACGGTGGCGGTGTAAAAATTATTAATCTCAACAAAGCTGTCAGGACGTACAGGATGCGCCAATAAGCTTGCGTCTTCAGTAAACTGCGCCGCTCTTAGCACGCCCACATCCTCAATGCGCTGCACTGCCGACGAACGAAAATCCGCCGAAAAGCTTTGATCACGAAATACCGTCAAGCCCTCTTTAAGACACAGCTGAAACCAATCGCGACAAGTGATGCGATTGCCTGTCCAATTATGAAAATACTCATGCGCAATCACAGCTTTGACACGAAAACACGCGTTGTCTGTTGTGGTTTGTGGGTCGGACAACACGCAAGCGGTATTAAAAATATTCAAACCCTTGTTTTCCATCGCGCCCATATTAAATTGCGCGGTTGCCACAATCATATAACGATTCAAATCATAAGCACGCCCATAATTATCCTCATCCCATTTCATAGAATCTTTGAGCGCTTGCATGGCGACATGGCATTTGTCAATATCCTTGCTGTCAGCATACACTTGGAGCAACACCTTTCGCCCATCCATAGTCACATAGTCATCGCTTAGCACCTGCAAATCAGCCGCTACCGCCGCAAACAAATAGCTGGGCTTTTTGGTGGCGTCATGCCAAACGGCAAAATGACGATGATTGTCAAGCTCGCCTTTGTCCATCAAATCACCATTGGACAACAAAACAGGATACGCGCTGGGTGCCTCAATCCGAGTTGTAAACACCGACAACACATCTGGTCTGTCTGGATAAAAAGTGATTTTTCTAAAACCCTCAGGCTCACACTGCGTCACATACATTTTTTGCTTGCCCAAGCCTGCCACGTATAACCCCTCAAGCTCACTGTTGTTTTGAGGGTAAATCACAACGCGCGTACAGATGGTCGCCACGTCATCAATTTTATGACCATCAATCCTTAAAGATTCTGCATCTAAATGATAATCATCACAGCTCAAAGGGCGCCCATTGAGCGTAATTTCCAGCAATTTAAGCTTGCGCCCAAACAAAACCAAATCGCCCTCATGCTCGCGCTTGACAACCAGCGTGCTTGTCACATAGGTTTCTTCTTCATAAATATCAATATTTAAATCCACGCGCTCAACACCAAAAACAGGTGGCGTATAGTCTTTTAAATAAATCGTTGCCTCATCAACAGTACTTTCAAGCATTTTCTCATCCTCAAGATTTGCACTTTTTGTAGCAGTTTTCATTCATAACACTTGTCTTAACACATCATTTTGGCGCACAGCACTGCAAAGACCACATCGGTGCTGTGCGATTGCAGTACAGCCACGCAATACATTGGCATCAAGTCAAGATGTTACACTCTAGGGCGTGTTGACATTTCAATTTGAGTGAAAAATTTAGATAAATCGCAAGCCTTTTTAGGCAATAAATGCAGTCAATATGATAATATTGACAAATTTATTAACGACAAAAGGCAAGATTTAGCTTATTTTTCACCAAAA
>JBGXSA010000072.1:0-30287 GCA_041811915.1 Moraxella sp.
TAAATGCAGTCAATATGATAATATTGGCAAATTTATTAACGACAAAAGGCAAGATTTAGCTTATTTTTCACCAAAAGCACGACCAAGAGCTTAATTTTTAACTTTTTTTTCTTAAAGCGTGTGAAATGTCAACACGCCCTAATTTTTAGTGATTGATTTTTGATTTTCACAAACAAAAAGGAGCATGTTTATGAAGTTGATAAAAACATCAAGTACTGTAAAAGCATTGTTGGGCGCGACCTTTGCGGCTGCGCTTTTGACTGCGTGTGGCAATGACACCACCGCAAGCAAGTCCGCTGACACAGCTGCAGCTGGCGGCAATGATGTGCTAAAAATTGCAACCGAAGGGGCTTATGCGCCTTTCAACTATAC
The DNA here is from genome assembly GCA_041811915.1 of Moraxella sp. Lineage (GTDB taxonomy): Bacteria > Pseudomonadota > Gammaproteobacteria > Pseudomonadales > Moraxellaceae > Moraxella. The sequence continues at coordinate 373 of JBGXSA010000072.1, forward strand.
CAATGCTGATGGCACATTGGGCGGCTTTGATGTGGAGATTGCCAATGCCTTGTGTGACAAAATGCAAGTCAAATGTGAGATTACTGCGCAAGATTGGGATGGCATCATTCCTGCTCTAAAAACAGGCAAATACGATGCGATTGTGGCGGCAATGTCTGTGACACCAGAGCGCAGCGAGCAAGTGGATTTTAGTGAGCCGTATTTTATCAATTCATTGGTATTTTTGGCAAAAGATGACAGTACTTTCAACCCCGCCAACCAAGCGGACATTGACAGCACCACCATCGCAGCTCAGCGCTCCACCATTTCCAGTCAGTGGCTGTCGCAAACCCACCCAAAAGCCAAGGCTAATTTGTACGATACACTGGACAATGCCTTTATGGATTTGGCAGCAGGACGCAGTGGCGCGATGGTATCGGACAAAGTACCTGCATTGACATGGCTCAAAAGCGATGCCGCCAAGGGCTTTAGCGTTAAAGGCGATGAGATTGACATCAATGACCACATTGCAATCGCTGTGGACAAAGGCAACAGTGAACTGCTTGGCAAAATCAATAAAGCGCTTGCCGACATCAAGGCAGATGGCACTTATGACACCATTAGCAATAAATATTTTGGCGCAGCAGACAAAGCCCCAGCAGCCCCTGCCGAAGAGACTGCACCTGCCGAAGCAGCTGCACCTGCAGACACCACAGCAAGCGCACCTGCCCAATTCTCTTAAAATGATGAAACTGTAACAAAACACAAGGCGATAGATGTGATAAATTTATATGGATATGAAAATGTGCTATGGCAAGGCACAATTTTGACAATCAAACTGGGTTTGACAAGCGTTGTGTTGGGGTTGATTTTTGGTTTGATAGGCGCGGCGGCGAAGCTGTCCAAATTCTATCCCATCAAAAAAATTGCCGATATCTACACAACGATTGTGCGAGGTATACCCGAGTTGTTGTTTGTGATGTTTGTGTATTTTGGTGGCAGTATTTTGCTCAAAGAGCTTTTGCAAGTCTTTGGCTACAGTCAGCGCGTGGATGTCAATCCTTTTTGGGCAGGTGTCACCGCGCTGTCTATTATGTTTGGCGCTTATGCCACCGAAGTTTTTCGCATGGCGATTGAGGAGATTCCCAAGGGACAATGGGAGGCAGCACAGACAGTTGGACTAAGACCTGTGCAGACTTTTTTTCGCATTATTTTGCCACAAATGTGGGCGGTGGCATTGCCAGGGCTTGGCAATTTGTTTTTGGTCTTATTAAAAGACACCGCGCTCATTTCGGTGGTTGGTTTGAATGATTTGATGTATTTTTCGTCGCGCGCAGCACAGTCCACCCAGCAGACTTTTACTTTCTATATGGCGGCGGCGCTCATTTATTTGTGCTTAACCATTATTGTCATGGCGGCAATCAGTTATGCTGAGTATCTATCAAAGCCTGCGGCACGTTATGCTAAGCGCTTGGCAAAAGTTGCCAATCCTAAGCTTAACCAAACCCAAGGAGGGATGTTATGAGCTGGAATTGGTCGGCGATTTTTAAGTATTTTCCAGATTTGTTAAGTGCTGCGGTGACCACCATTGAGCTTGTGGTGCTGTCGTGCACTTTGGGCTTGATTTTTGGGGTATTGCTTGGCATTTGGCGCTTGGCAAAAAACCCAATCATCAAGGCAATTCCTTTTGCGTATATTTTCTTTTTTCGGGGTACGCCGCTGCTTGTGCAGATTTTTTTGATTTATTATGGCTTGGGGCAGTTTGAATTTATCCGCAACAGCTTTTTGTGGGGGCCTGTGCTGTCACAGCCATTTTGGTGTGCCATCATCGCCTTTACAATGAATACCACCGCATACATTGCAGAGATTGTACGCGGCGCGGTGCAGGCGATTCCTGCTGGTGAGCTTGAGGCAGCTGACGCGGTGGGCATGAGCCATATAACCAAGCTGCGCCGCATTGTCTTGCCGCGTGCGTTTGGTATTATGGTGCCCGCCTATAGCAATGAAGTGATTTTTATGATCAAAGGCAGTGCCTTGGCATCCACAATCACCATCATGGATTTGACGCTCAAAGCCAAAGACATCATTTCTTATACCTATTTGACGCTTGAGATGTATTTTGCTGCAGGGGTGATTTATTTGGTGATGACGTGGATATTTATGCTGATTGCCAAGGCGTTTAACCGCATGATTAACTCGCACCGCTATTATAAACCTGTGGTCAATCCTGTATGACACCCATCACCGTTACCACTTATAACATCCATAAGGGCATGTCGCCTTTGAATCGCTTTGTGAAATTGCAAGGCATGGGCGACGCTCTAAAGCGTGTGCAAAGTGATATTTTGTGCTTACAAGAGGTGCAGGGGCAAAATCTCAAGCGTGTTTTGGCTTATAATGAATATCCCGATCAGTCGCAACACGAGTGGTTTGGTGAGTATTTGGCGGTGGAGCGTGCGCTGTCCAATGATTATGGCGCCAATGTGTCTTATGAGCACGGACATCATGGCAATGCAGTTTTGTCGCGCCACCCTTTGGACCCTAAGCACAATGTCAATATCAGTGTGGGCAGATTGGAAAAACGCGGTGTGCTGCACTGTGAGATTATGCCTGAGGGCTGGCGTGATGGCGTGGTGGTGTTGAACGCGCATTTGAATTTGTTGCACAAAGATCGGGTGATGCAGTACCAAGCGATTATTGATTATATCACCAACACCATTGACGCTGACAAGCCGCTGATTTTGGCGGGTGATTTTAATGATTGGACAAAAAAATCCACCGCCATGCTGGCAAGTCTTGGCTTGGTTGAAGTCTTTGAAGAGATTTATGACAAAAATCCTGCCACCTTTCCTGCCAAGTTGCCGATTTTGGCGCTGGATAGAATTTATGTCAAAAATCTAAAAATTTTGGATGCGGTGGTTCATGCAGGCGTGCCTTGGTCGGATTTGTCCGATCATCTGCCGATGAGCGCAAAGCTTGCGCCTTTGGTTTAATTGATGTGCGTTTTAATCAAGTAATGCCATTTTTAAGCTTTAAAGCATTTTTGTAGGCTCGCGCCCTCACGATAGAAATCCAACATTAGAAACCTAACATTTTAAATGATTGATTTTATTTAAAATTTATTAAAAAATTGCTGGGTGTCATTCTACCGAGCTTACGAACAATTTATTTTTTATAAAAAATCAATTGAGTTAAATAGAGTTGAGAATGGCGTCAAGTATGTTTTTGAGAGAATTTTAAGTATTAATATAAGTATTAATAATTGTTAATTGGTAAATAATTTGGTGAATGTGATGAAAAAATTGGGGTTGATGGTGGGTGTATTGGTATTGCTTGGCGCGTGCAGTGCCGAACAAAAAACCGCGCAAGAAGACAGCGCCCTTGGCAAACAAGCCAAAGCGACGGTGGATAAGGCGCAAAATGCGGTGGACGCCGCCAATGCCAACACCAAAGATAAGCTAAATCAGCTGGATTCGCAATAATCCGAGCAATGATTTGACAAAAAAGTGTATCTCATGCAAAAAAAACAGCGTAAAAAAAAGCGCAGCACTGCTGCTGTGACTTGGATATTTTTATTGGGTTTTGTGATGGGTGTCTTGGCAGGTGTGTGTCATCACACCATTTTTGCCCAATCCAAGCAACCAACACAAACTTTGGTGGTAAAAAAAGGCGATACTTATCAAAGCTTATTGGTTGCCAAGCCGTGGCAGCAAAGTGTGTTTTCATCCCAATTGGTTGCGCGCGCTTATTTAAAATTTGCTGCCAAAAAACCCTTACAGGCAGGCGCTTATCGGATTCCTGCCAAGGCAAGTCTTGCTGAGACGGTCAATATTTTGCAGGCAGGCGCCAAGGCAAGCATGATTACCATTCGTGTCATTGAGGGCAAAACCATTAAGGATTTGTACACCACACTCAAAACCACCGATGGCGTAACACTTGAATTATTATCACCAAAAGCGCCCTCCTATACTTGGCAAGATGTGGCGCAAGACAACAAACAAGTTGCCCAAGCACTTAATATCAGCGCCAAAAACAATCATTTGGAAGGGCAGTTTGCGCCTGATACGTATTATTTTAATCAAGGCACAAGCGACAAAAAAATCCTTGAAACACTGTATGCACGGCAAACCAAGCTGATTGATGAGGCGTGGCAACAGCGCGATAAAAATCTGCCCTATGCCAACAAAAACGAATTGCTCATCATGGCAAGCATCATTGAAAAAGAAACTGGCGTGCCCTCAGAGCGCAAGCAGGTGTCGTCGGTGTTTGTCAATCGGATGAATCAGGGCATGAAGTTGCAGACTGACCCCACCATCATTTATGGGCTGTTTGATCGTTATGATGGCAACATTTATCGCTCCAACATCAACGAAAAAAATGATTACAACACCTACCAAATGACAGGTTTGCCCATCACGCCCATCGCACTGCCATCAGCGGCAGCGATTGAAGCGGCGGCACATCCAGACAGTACGCCTTATTTGTATTTTGTAGCCACAGGCACAGGTGGGCATACATTTACCACCAATTTAGCTGACCACAATAAAGCGGTCGCTAAGTATCGCGCCACTATGGCAGGGCAATGATGGCAGATGGTTTTTGTCTGAACATTTGTACTATTTAAAACAATCAACCCTTTAAAACAACCAACCCTTGAGGCGTCCTATGCAGTCTAATGCTCATATCAATATCACGCATCAAAAGCTGGCTACGCTGGCGCCTAAATTCATCAGCGTGGAGGGCGGTGAGGGTGTGGGCAAAACAACTGCCATTGATGGACTGTGTCAATTGTTTGATGAGGCGGGCGTTTGTTATGTACGCACGCGAGAGCCTGGAGGCAGTCCCACCGCCGAAAAGATTCGCAAGATTTTACTGGATAAATCCAATCAAATGACGACTGATTGTGAGCTGCTGCTGATGTTCGCTGCGCGCGCCGATCATGTCAATCAAGTGATTGTGCCTGCTCTTGCTGATGGCAAATGGGTGATTTGTGACAGATTTATTGACTCTACCATTGCCTATCAAGGCTTTGGGCGCTATGATGGCGATGAGAGATATTTGCAAAAAATTCACCTATTAAGCCAACAATTCATTCAGCAAATGCCTGATTTGACCATGTTATTGCAGTTGGATATGGATGTTGCCATGGCGCGCGTTGCCAAGCGCGGCAAGCACGATAGGTTTGAAAGCGAGGATGTGGCTTTTTTTCAAAGGATTGAGGCAGGCTATCGCCATCAGCTCATCCACAATACCGCCATGCAAGTCATTGATGCCTCAGGCGCGCCACAAGATGTGTTGGCACGCATGGTTGCTTGTTTGTTGGCGGATTGACACTAAAAGCACCAACTCAAAAAATCAAGCCGCGCTTATACTGATGGCTCAATGCCTGTGCTGATGGCTTAACGCTTGCGCCGATGGCTTAAAAGGTGTGATGACATAGCATTTTATTGGCAAACTTGCTATAATGACAAATCTTATTGTATGCGTCATTCTCAAGCTTTAAACCGTTTTTGTAGGCTTATGCCCTGCAATGGCAAAACCCAATATTTTAAATGATTGATTTGATTTAAATTTATCAAAAAATTGTTGGGTGTCATTCTTTCACCGAGCTTACGAAAATTCATTTTTTTTATAAAAAATCAATTGAGTTAAATGTTGAGAATGGGGTATTGTATGGATAATTATAACAACGCAATGATGATTTCTACAAAATTCTACAAAAAACAGCTTTGTGCGCTGATTCAATCCATTGCGCTTGGTTTGGTGGTGATGGCGCCTGTTGGCATGACCGCTCATGCCCATGCTGCTACGGTGACTGATTTTTCAAAATTGGTGGAGCAGGTGGCAGATGGTGTGGTGCGTGTGAGCATCACAAAAAAAGTAACCGATACCGAGCTTGCCGAATACGCTTTGCAGCAGTATTTTGGAGGGCGCGTACCCGCCATGCCGACCGTTGAGCATTTTTATGGCACGGGTTTTTTTATCAGCAAAGATGGCTACATTTTGACCAATCATCATGTGGTGGCGGATGCTGATACCATTACGATTACAATGAACGACCGCACGGAGCTGGATGCCAAGCTGATTGGCACCGATGAGGCGTCTGATGTGGCGGTATTGAAGGTGGAGGGGAATAATTTTCCTGCACTGCCTGTCGCCATGCAAGATGAATTAAAAGTGGGTGAGCCTGTGCTTGCCATTGGCTCGCCGTTTGGCTTTGATTATTCGGCATCGGCAGGGATTGTGTCTGCCAAATCGCGTAATTTTAGCAAAGAGGCGGCAGTGCCATTCATTCAAAGCGATGTTGCCTTGAATCCTGGCAACTCTGGCGGCCCATTGTTCAACCAAAAAGGCGAAGTGGTTGGTGTTAATTCGCGCATTTTTAGTGAAACTGGCGGCTATATGGGGCTGTCGTTTTCCATTCCAATTGATGCGGCGATGGACATCTATGAGCAAATTCGCACAACTGGCAAAGTGGTGCGCGTCTATTTGGGTATTGGCGTGCAAGACATTGACCGCAATTTGGCAGAAGCGTATGGCTTGGATAAGCCAAAAGGCGCGCTTTTGACAAGCATTACCCCTGATGCAACCGCTGATGAGCTTGGGCTTATGCGCGGTGATTTGATATTGAGTTTTAATGGTGTGAGCATTCATCATGCCTCTGATTTGCTTAATTTAATCAATCGTGCCAAACCAAATGAGCCTTTTGTGCTGACCTATCGCCGCGATGGAAAAGATGTCACGGTGAGCGGCAAATTCTCTGGCAATACAGGCAATCGCTTGGCGCAAAAACAGCAAACATTACGTTTGGGTATCAGCCTAAAAGAATTGAGCAGTAAGCAGGCGCACAGCTTGGGCATCAAAGGCGGTGTGGTGATTACGCTCGTTGATGCCTATGGGCTGGCGGCGCGTTCAGGCTTGCAGGCGGGCGATATTGTGCTGCGTTTTCATCAGCAGGACATAGCGTCAGCAGCTGATTTTGATAAAGCAGTCAAAAGTTTGCCAAAAGAAGGCGTGGTGACGGTGCATTTGTTGCGCCAAGGTATGCCAGCGATTATCGGGCTGCGCATTGAATCAAATTGATGAAATGATGGGTGTTTTGATGGTTGTGTTGAATGCAAAAAATTAAATGCACTTCTCACAAAATATCAATATGAATGTTAAGCTTGTCTGATGTTGAGCTTGCATGGCATTAAACTCAATGCTCTAAAACCAATCGTCCAAATCCAAGTGCATGGATTAAATCTATCAAAGACAACCAAAATGTGATACACTAAAAATTACGCATTCAATGCGTTCATGATGGGCGCTCATAATGACAAATGGGCTTGTCGGTAGGATAGCTTGCCACATGAGCATTTCAATGATTGGATTTTTCAATGATTGGTGTTGTCATACTGCGACAATGGCGGTGTATAATAATTTTGCCAATTGGATTGCAAAGATAGAATGTGAATAAAACAGTCAATAAAAAAGGTGTGCCTTATGCAACATGATAATTATAGCGACATCAAAGCTCGTCTAAAAGGATCCATTACCGCGCTTGTAACGCCTATGAAGGCAGATGGCTCGGTGGATTTTGAGGCGCTTGATAAGCTCATCAATTGGCAAATACAAGAAGGCACGCACGCGCTTGTGGCGGTAGGCACGACTGGCGAGTCGGCAACATTGTCCATGCAAGAGCATTGTGATGTCATTGATTTTTTTGTGCGTACTGTGGCAGGGCGCGTGCCTGTCATTGCTGGCACAGGTGCCAACAACACCGCTGAGGCGATTTATTTGACCGATTATGCCAAAAAAGCAGGCGCAGATGCCGCGCTGCTTGTGGTGCCTTACTACAATAAACCCACGCAAGAGGGCATTTATCAGCATTATAAAGCGATTGCAAGCGCGGTGGATATGCCACAGATTTTGTACAACGTGCCTGGGCGTACGGTGGTTGATATGAGCGAAGAGACGGTGGCGCGCTTGACGGAATTTGACAATATCGTCGCCATCAAAGACGCTACTGGCAATCTGACTCGCGGCGAGTCACTCATTGAACGTGTGGGCGACAAAATGGTGGTGCTGTCAGGTGATGACGCAACCGCGCTTGAGCTTGTGCGCCGTGGCGCTAAGGGCAACATCTCTGTGACTGCCAACATTGCACCTCATGCGATGAGTCAGATATTTGAGCTGGCTTTGCAGCAAAAATTTGATGAGGCTATGCTCATTCATGAGGGCATTGAGCATTTGCACAAAGATTTGTTTGTGGAATCAAGCCCACAACCTGCCAAATATGCTTTGCACAAAATGGGCAAAATTGATAAAGGCATTCGTTTGCCATTGGTGTGGTTGTCTTATGAGGGTCAAAAAACCATGGATGATGGACTAAGTCGCGCCAATTTGATTTAGCGAATTATGTGACCAATCAGAGTATTATTAGAGTGTTATTTATCAGAGTATTATTATGAAAGCAGCAGTGTTGTCATGCCTTGTGCTGATGTTATTAACTGGGTGCCAAAGCTTGCAAAAAAGCGCCGATGGCATGAGAAATCTTTTGAGTAAGCGTGATGATGGCAGTTTAGATTATCAATCTGCCAAAAAGCTTGAGCCCATTGAATTGCCCAAAGGTCAAGCTACGCTTGAGTTTGTGCCTTTGTATCCCACACCCAACGTGCCTGATAGCACGTTAAACTTAAGCAATGAATCAGGCAAGCAATATCAATTGCCTGCACCGCCCAACGCCATTCGCCAATGATTATCGTTGTCTATTGATGAATCTTTTTTAATTTTGAGGAATGTTTCATGACGCCACAAAAACAAGCGCTTATCTACACAGGTAAGGCAAAGTCTGTTTATGCTACTGATCATGACGATTATTTGATTTTGCATTTTAGAAATGACGCGTCCGCTTTTAACGGCGAGCGTGTCGCAAGTCTTGATAGAAAGGGGCGTGTGAACAACAGATTCAATACGTTCATCATGCAAAAATTAAATGACGCGGGCATTGAGACTCATTTGGAGCGCGAGCTGTCTGATGATGAGGTTTTGGTCAAGCGACTGCAGATGATTCCTGTGGAATGCGTGGTGCGTAATTTTGCAGCTGGCGGTATTGTCAAGCGTTTGGGTCTGACAGAAGGTCAAGCACTTGTGCCGCCGACTTATGAGCTGTTTTATAAAGACGATAAGCTTGGCGACCCCATGCTGTCTGAATCAACCGTTATTTCGCTTGGGTTTGCCACACGCGAGCAGCTTGATCAAATGCACGCTTTGACACACAAAGTCAATGAGGTGTTGCAGGCGCTGTTTGATGAGGCAGGATTGATTTTGGTGGACTTTAAGCTTGAATTTGGTCTGTTCCAAGGGCGTGTTGTGCTGGGTGATGAATTTTCGCCAGATGGCTGTCGCATTTGGGACAAACAAACCAAGAAAAAACTGGACAAAGACCGCTTCCGTCAAGATTTGGGCGATGTGGTTGAAGGCTATGAAGAGGTGGCTGCGCGTTTGGGCGTACCGCTTGACTAAAAATGTATATAAAAAAAACATCAAAAAGCCCGAGTGTGGGCTTTTTGGCTGTTTGAAGAATGGATGGATTATTATGTATTTTCAAATGTATAAAATAGTCAGCTATGTGCCAGAAAGTCATTTGGAGGCGGTCAAAGCTGCCATGTTTGAGGCGGGTGCGGGCAATTTTGGCGACTATGATTGTTGCAGTTGGCAGACGCTTGGGGTGGGTCAGTTTCGTCCACTGGCAGGCGCCAATCCTGCGCTTGGTGAAGTTGGCAAAATCAATCATGTGGCAGAATACCGCCTTGAGATGATTGTACCTGAAAACAAGCTGTGTGATGTGGTGCAAGCTTACAAAGCTGCACATCCTTATGAAGTGCCAGCATACGAGGTGTATCAGACGGTGGATGTGGAAGATTATTGATAAATCCGCGTGTAGAGTTGCACCGCCTTATTAATTAAGTAAGCTGTGCTCGGCTATTTTTGGGGCAGGCTTTGACAAGATGGGCAAAACACACTGGCGCGCCCTTGTATTTTGATGGTTTCAAGCGGTAGATTGCAGTTGATGCAAGGTTTGCCATGTCTGCCATAAGCGTATAGTGTTTGGGCAAAATAACCCGCCTTGCCTGCACCAACCGTAAAATCTTTGAGCGTGCTACCACCTTGTGTAATTGCTTTTTGTAGAATTGATTTGATGTGGGTAACGAGCGTTTTGATTTGTTCGTAGTTTAATAAATTGGCGTTTGTGGCAGGATGAATGCGCGACAAAAACAAGCTTTCTGTGGCATAAATATTCCCAACGCCCACCACCACCGCCTGATCCATGATGATGGATTTGATGGGACGCGTTCGTGTTTGGCAAATTTGCCACAAATAATCCGCCGAAAACTCATCACTCAGCGGCTCAAGCCCAAGCTTGGCAAAGTATTTGGTGCTGTCTTTTTGCCAGACAATCATACCAAATCGCCTTGGGTCGTGATAATGCAGTGTGATGTCGCCAAAGCCCATCATCAGATGATCGTGCTTGCGTTTTGGTGTGTCGTGATATTGTTGCAGACTGCCAGACATACCCAAATGAATAACCAAATGCTCATGATAATCACCTTGGGCAAACGTCAAGATGAGATATTTGGCGCGCCTTGTTACGTCAATCAGCGTGGCGCCAATCAATCTGTCCAAATCATCTGGCATGATTTCGCGCAGGTGTGGCTGATGGACGGCAACATCAGTGACGCGCGCGCCAATCAGTGGCGCAAGGCTAAGCTTTGTGGTTTCCACCTCGGGTAATTCTGGCATAACATCCACCCCTTAGCTGACTTGACGGCGTGCGTGAATGACGCTTGGTTGTTGCTCCAGCTTGGCAAGCAGACGAGACAAATGATTCAAACCTGCCACCTCCACAGCAAATTTCATATGAGCAATGTGATCATCTGTACTGAGGGTTTCTGCGCGCGAAATATTGACGTTTTCATTGTCAATGATGTTGGTCAAATCGCGCAACAAGCCACGTCTGTCATAAGCCTCAATATAAATCATCACAGGCTGATAACGTCCAAAATCCGCTTGCCAATATGCTTTGACTGCGCGCAAAGGCTCATCTTCAATGAGTTTTTGGTATTCATGACACGCTTTATTGTGGATGCTGACGCCACTTGACAGCGTGATGAACCCTGCAATCGGTTCGCCATGCACAGGATTGCAGCATTTTGCCAAATGCAGCTCAATATTATCAAGTCCATCCACGTCAATCTTGTATTTATTGGGGCGCGTGACGGGTTTTTTGGTGATGGTGGTGAGCGCGTCTGTCGCTTGTTTTTCAACTTTCTCAAGCAGCGGTGCGGTGATTTGCCCAAGTCCAATCTCACCCATGACAAGCCCAAGATACACCTCATCACTGTGTCGCAAATTCAGCGTGTCGGTGATATCGGCGATGTTGGGCTCACCCAAGCTTAGTCTTTCAAACTCTCGCTGCAGCATGGCTTTGCCAGTTTTGATGTTTTTGTCGCGGTCTTGCTTGTTGAACCATTGGCGCAGCTTGCTTCTGGCGCGGTTGGTATAAATGTAGCCCAAAGATGGAATGAGCCAATCGCGATTGGGCTCACGATTGGATTTGGTGATGATTTCCACTTGTTCACCTGTTTTGGGCTGATGTGTCAGTGGTACAAAACGACCATTGACGCGCGCGCCAAACGCATGATTGCCAACCTCGGTATGCACATGATAAGCAAAATCAAGCACCGTTGAGCCTTTGGGCAGCTCAATGATGTCGCCATCACGACTAAACAGATAAATCCGCGCATAATTGCCAAATTCATCGTTGGGATTGTCTTCATCCAAAGGCTTGTCGCCTGCCAACAATTGACGCAATGAGCTGATTTTGTGATTTAAATAATCGTCTTTTTTGTTTTTTAGCCCTTCTTTGTAATTGACGTGCGCACACATACCAAGCTCTGCCTCAAAGTGCATATCCAGTGTGCGAATTTGTATCTCCAGTGTTCTGTTTTCGGCAATGACGGCGGTGTGCAGGGATTTGTAGCCATTGGGTTTTGGGTTGGTGATGTAATCATCAAATTGCTCTGGAATGTGTCGCCACAAGCCATGCACAATCCCAAGCGTATAATAACATTCGGCATTGCTGTGTACGAGCACCCGCAAGGCGCGTATGTCATACAGCTGATCAAAAGAAAGGTTTTTGAGTTTCATTTTGCGCCAAATGGAATAGATGTGCTTGACGCGCCCAGAAATTTCACCATCAATGCCCGCTGCTTTTAGCGCTTCTTTGAGCTTGTCTTGCACAAGCAAAATATAAGCCTCGCGCTCGCTGCGCTTTTCTGCCAGTAATTTTGCAATGCGTTTGTATTCATCAGGCTCAAGATAGCGAAATGCCAAATCCTCAAGCTCCCATTTCAGCTGAGCAATGCCCAAGCGGTGCGCAAGCGGTGCATAGATGGTCATCACCTCTTTGGCGACGCGCTTTTGTCGGTCTTCGCTGGCAAAAGACAGCTCACGCATGGCGAAAGTGCGTTCGGCAAGCTTAATCAAAACTGCGCGCACATCGTTGGTTGTGCTGATGAGCATGCTGTAAATATTGGACAAATGTTCGCGCTCATTGTTATTAAAATAATCCTCCAAGCGCTTGTTTTGTTCAATGCTTTCAGACAGATGTCCCATCGCCAAGGTATCAGCCACCAAGCTTGCGACATCTGCGCCAAACTCTTTGTGGATGTCTGTCATGTCAACAAGCTTGTGCCGCGCTGCTCGGTACAGCATGGCAGCCACAAGTGCAGCCTCATCTTGGAATAAATACGCCAAAATATCCGCCATACCAACACCTGTGGCAAACGCGCCAGAGCGAATGTGGTTGGTTGTGGTGGTGTGCGTTTGCACAAATTGACACGCCTTTTTGAGTAGCGGCACATCCTCTTGACCGATGCGCAAACTCACCGCATCAAGCCAAGCCTTGATGTCAATGTCGGATTCGCGAATGCTGCATTCACTTGAGCGGTCAAGCGCAGAATCCAGCTTGTGCGTGGCTAATTGTTTTTTGAAATCAGGGTGAATGATGTCTTGATGAATGTCAATACCTGCAGCAAGACTTGCAGTTAAGGCAGCGCTGTCCACGCTGGCATTGCCGTCAAGTAGCGGTAGACTGTCACGAATTTGTACCACGGCGATTGTCCTTCTTGTTGAATATAAACTCTATTATCGCAAACAATTGTATATTTTACAAATCATTGCGTTTTAAAAAACCATTCAAACGCTCAATCAAAAATCAACTCAAAAAATCAATGGGGTGGAAAATGCGCGCCAATGTCTGGTGGTTCATGGTACAAGATGAATGGTACTAAAATAAAAGGTGCAGGTCTTTTGAGTAAAAAGGTGGCTGACCACAACCATTCATGAAAAGCTAAGCTTTTGCCCGCTTGGCTTGGGCTTGACATTCACATCGCGCATTTTCCAAAATGATTGACAATCATTGCATCAAATCCACTTGCCAATTGGCGGCTTGGATTTGTAGATTCAGCGTACGCAGTTTGATGGCAATCTCATCTGCTTTGCTTTGCAAAGCTTTGATGTCCACGGTTTTTTGCCATTTGATTTCGCGCATACTGTAGCGATCCATGTCTGTTTTGGCAGCGGTGATGGTGTGAGTCAGTAGTTTGTGGCGTTCTGTGTACTCATCGCGTTCACTCAGCACATCAATAATGAGTCTGCCATCGGGCAATTGGGTGTTTGAGTTGGTTTTGTTGATGCGCGCAACGAGCGCATACAAGGTTGTGATGAGCGCGTTTGCTTGAGTTAAGAGCTCTTCTGGCGACTCACTGGGCAGATCGCCGTCTTGTACTTTGGCGTTTTCGGCAAGGCGCGCCTTTAAAGACAGCAACTGCTTTTGTAAGTCACTTCTTAATAATAATGCTTCGGCAAGTTTCATATTGTCTGTCATTGCTTTATCTGTCATTGTTATTCTCCCGCTTTAAATCAATTTTTAATTTTAAAAATCAGCAGTTTAGGCTGTGTTTTGTTTACTGTGTTTTTGTCTGTCGTGCCTTTTTTGAGTGTCTATTATAGCAAATTATTGCTTTGTTTTATCAATCATTATGATAAAAACTTTGGGCTGTGTGTTGAATCAATCAAACATCTAAAATTAAGCTGGTTTAAATTAATTATGTATGATATAATTAATTTTTTACGCTTTGATGACATCGCCCGCCACTTTATAATAATTAAAAAACTTTCAAAAAACTTTTCATTTTGCTTTCATTTTGAATGTGTTTATGGTTTTTATTGTATTGGTTCTATGCTAGGACTTTATGTTGAGTTGCTGCCGATGATTTTGTGCCAATGTGCATTTAAGCTGCATGGCAATAGCGGCAACCAACAATATTCTACAAATAGCCTTGTCTGTACAATCTTGACGTCAATTCTCTGATGTAACAAATCGGATGCGACAAAAAATTTGTATAACAACAGGTTTCATCGGAATATTGACAATAAGAGAGTAGTATGACACATCTTAATTCAAGCTTTTCCACCAAATCAGCAAACATCTTGCCACACAGCGCAAATTTTGATGAGGCGCAAATGGCGCAGCCATCATTGCAAACAGACGCTCAAATCGCCGAAAATACATCCAATGCGCCGAATGCGAATGCACTTAAGTTTGATGATTTGAATTTGGCGCGTCCGATTTTGTCCGCCCTAAAAAGTGCAGGTTACATCACGCCCACCCCCATCCAAGCCCAAGCCATTCCTGCTGCCATGAGCGGACGTGATTTATTGCTGTCTGCCCAGACAGGCTCTGGCAAAACAGCGGCGTTTGTATTGCCCATTTTGCACAAATTATCAAACAGCGTGAGTACCGATCGCCATGCCAACAAGCCTGTCATGGCGGTGATTTTGACGCCCACGCGTGAGCTTGCCATGCAGGTGCAGGATAATGTGCGTAAGTACAGCAGCGCCATGCGCGGCGTATTTAGCACATCGTTGGTGGGTGGCACAAGCTATGTGGGGCAGATTCGCGCACTCAAAAAAGGCGTGCAAATCATCATCGCAACGCCAGGTCGGTTTATTGACCATCTGCAAAGTGAGCGCATTGATTTGTCTGCGCTGCAGATGTTGGTGCTGGATGAGGCTGATCGTATGCTGGACATGGGTTTTAGTGATGACATCAATACCATCTTATCTGCCATGCCAAAAGGTCGTCAGACCATCATGTCTTCTGCCACTTGGGATGGCGCAGTGGGCAAAATCGCCGAAAGCTACACCAACAATCCCATCAAAATCGCCATTCAAGTTGAATCGGCGCATATTGAAGAAAGCGTGTATTTTTGTGATGATTTTCAGCATAAAAATGCCATTTTGTCACAAATCTTACAAAATCCTGACATCAGCCAAGCGGTGATTTTTGCGGCAACCAAACGCAGCACCGAAGAGCTTGCTGAGCGCTTGAATGACAGCGGTATCAAGGCGCATTATCTGCATGGCGATTTGCCACAAGGCAAGCGCAACCGCATTGTGTCGGACATCAAATCCAAAAAAGCCAAGCTGTTGATTGCAACCGATGTGGCGGCGCGTGGTATTGATATTGCAGGGATTAGTCATGTGATTAATTATGATTTGCCGCGCCAAGCCGAAGATTATGTGCACCGCATTGGTCGCTCTGGGCGCGCAGGGCGTACAGGCGTTGCCTTGAATTTGTGCAGCATTGATGATAAAAATTTACTGTTTGCCATCAATCGCTATTTGGATCGCACGATGAAGGTGGAAAGCTTTGAAGGGCTTGAACCCATCAAAAACACAGGCATGGCGCGCATTACAAAAGAGCGTAAGTCCAACAATCGTCGCCCAAAAAACGGCGGTAGATTTGGCGGACGTGATGAGCGCAAGGCATTGGGTGAGGGCGGCAGACGCGCGCCCAAAGCCAAATCTTTTGGCTTTTCGTCAGAATTTGCAGACAAAAAACCAGTCCGTGCCGATGGACAAGCGCGCCGAGCGACAAGCACTCGTTTTGATGAGCGATATGAACGTTATGATGACGAGCGTCATGATAAGCGCAGCCGCTTTGACAACCACCAGCAAGAACCACGCTTTGATGACCGCAGCGATGACAATCAAACCTCAAAATCCGCCAAGCCTGCCTTCAAAAAAGGCAACTTTAAAGGCGCCAAAGATGGTTTTAAGGCAGACGGCTTTAAAAAAGATGGCTTTAAAAAAGACAGCCGTCCAAAACGTCAGTTTGCCGATGGTGGGTTTAAGGCGGGTAAAAAATCAAACGCAGGCAAATCTGTTGGCTCAAAAGGCGCGCAAGAAATTGTCTTTCACCAAACCGCGAGCAAAAAAAGATTTGGCAATAAAGACTGATCTTAAGTCATGCTAAATCATATCCATACCGCGCAGTATTTGCGCGGTATTTTTTTTTGAGCCTAAGGCAGTTGGTGATTGACATGGGCTGTGATACAATAAAAATTTTGATTGGAATAAAACTATGGCAGTGGATTTTAGTCAGACGCTCATTGTGGCAATTTCGGCGACCGCTTTGTTTGATTTGACTCAAGTGGAAGCAAAACTTGAGACATTTTTGCAAAACAATCCAAAAACCGCCGCCAAGCAGTTTCGCCAATATATGCAAGCGCACGAAAATGACCCATTGGCAAAGGGAGCAGGGTTTGCGTTGATTGAGGCGCTGCTTAATCTCAATCGCTTTCAACAAAAGACATACGAAGATGAATCGCCGCTGGTGGAGGTGGTCATTGTCTCCAAATCCACACCAGACATGGGCATTCAGGTGCTGAATGCCATTCGCGCCCACAAGCTGCCAATCACGCGCTCGGCTTTTATTTCAGGCGACAGTGTGGCGCATTATATTGATGATTTTTCGGTGGATTTGTTTTTGACGACCAACACTGATGATGCGCAGGCGGTGATGGATGCAGGCATTTGCGCGTGCGCGATTTTGGACGCCACACCCATTGATACTCATCATCTGGACACCAGTCAGCTGCGCATTGCTTTTGATGGCGATGCGGTGTTGTTTGATGATTCAGGCGAGCTTATTTTTCAGCAAAAAGGACTGCAAGCGTTTCATGAGCGCGAACATTCCATGGCGGATTTGCCGATAGACAAAGGCGCGTTTGCTGATTTTTTGATTAAATTGTCGCAATTGCAGGCGCGTCTGCCAGATGATATTGACGGCGCTGACAATCCTGTGCGCATTGCACTTGTCACCGCACGCAACGCCCCAGCGGATATGCGCGCCATCAAGACATTGCGCGAATGGGGCGTATCGGTGGATGTGGCGTTTTTCTTGGGCGGACTGTCCAAGACCAATGTCTTAAAAAGCTTTGCTCCGCACATATTTTTTGATGATTCCATCAAGCATATTGATGCAGCGCGTACAACTGTTCCATCTGCCTTGGTGCCTTATCATTCCAATTCATTGCTCAATGAAAAAAATAAAGATAAGCTTGAAGAGTATAAACTGGCTGCCAAAGTTTTTAAACCGCTCACATAATTTTTATATAAAAATTAAAAAATTTATTTTACATTTTAAAAAAATATGTTAATCTATTAAAGAATAGTTTTTTCTTAACTATTTTTTGATATACATTTGGAGATAAGTTATGAGTCAAGTAGATTTAGAGAAATTGAGTTTGGAAGATCTGGTTTATTTTGAAAAAAATGCCAAGTCATTAATCAAACAAAAGCAACGCGAGAAGCTGCAAGAGGCGTATGGTAAATTCCAAGAAATCGCCAAAGAATACAACACCACTGTGGATGAAATCGCCAAAGTGGGTAAGGCAGTTAAAAACAAGCGTCCAATCAAATATCAAGATCCTGCCAATCCAAAGCAAGGCTGGTCAGGTCAAGGTCGCACACCAGGCTGGCTCATCGCTTATATTGAGCAAGGCAAAAAGTTGGAAGACTTTTTGATTAAATAATATCTTTTTAATAAAGTCACCATTCAAAGAAATTATTTGGCGATTTTATTGATTGGTAGCTTTGTTGAATGGCTTACTTAAACCACATCGGTTAAATTATGTTATTAGCTATATTTATATTGATTATGTCATTGATATAGCCGCAGCAATAGCAACAACATAATCAAAAAGCAACATAATCAAAAAAATCGGTATGTGGGTTTGTTTTAAGGGCGTAGGTTGCAAAACAGCGCCCTTAATTTTGTCTTGAAGTTTTTATGGGTGTGAAGTTGTGCCACTTAACCACAAAAAACAACTTAATCTTTTGATGTATTGGTGATGTATTAGCATATAAGTCTTTTAAATTGTCAAAACTGTCATTGAATGCTTAAGTCAAGCTATTGAATGCTTAAGCCAAAAGCAATTGTTTTATGGCTGATTTTTAAGGCGTATCAAATATTAAGCATATTAAAATATCAAAATAATGCTTTGGATGATATCACCACACAGTATGTCGCAGCTTTAACTTATTATGGGGTAATCATTGAATATACAAAAGACGATTTTAGAAACAAAAACTTAAGGCGCTTGTCTTTGGGCACACAAACAAAGCTGTGCTATAATACAGCAATTATTTGTAGGATAACGATTGGCATGGTGGTTATTAATATCATCATGATTGCTGTGGTAATTATTTGAATTTGGAGAATCTTGTGAAAATCTCAAAAGCATTATTATTGGCAGTGTGCGGTGCAGCGCTTGTACTGTTGCCACGCCGTTCAAGCAAAGCAGAGCTGTCACCAAACAAGCAGTCATTTGAAAGCAATGTTACAGACGACAAAACAACAAATAACCAAACCGCAAGTGCACCCAGTGCAGACAGCAGCCCTGTTTAGAAATTTATCCTATGCCAACTTGTCTTTGAGCGCACTTGACAGTTTTTTGGTGCTCATATCATTATCATGACTTATGACAAACTCAAGCTTTTGTTTACCTTCTCATTCATCGGCTGTGGCATCTGATTTGACCGCCGATGTTCGTTTGATTGATACGCATACGCATTTTGATGTGCCAGAATTTGACCATGATCGCGTAGAGCTTGCCCGTCAAGCATATCGTGCAGGCGTGCGCCATTTGGTATTGGTTGGCTATTTGGCGCGTTATTTTGAGCGTATGCTGCGCTGTCAGCACGCGCTTGCTGTGCAGACAGATGCAGGCGAGCAAGTACCGTATGCGCATTTGGCGTTTGGTCTGCATCCTTTTTATATTAAAGAACATACAGCGGATGATTTGGATGCACTTGAGCGCGCCTTGCAAAATCACCCTTGTGTCGCGGTGGGTGAGATTGGGCTGGATACGTTTACAGATGAGATGAAGCTTGCGCACCATTTTAAAAAACAGCAAGCGTTTTTTGATGCTCAATTATTGATGGCGCAGACACAGCACTTGCCTGTGCTTTTGCACATTCGTAAAGCGCACGCGCAAGCGTTGCAGCAGATCAAGTCGGCAGGTTTTGATTGTGGTGGCATTGCGCACAGTTTTAGCGGTGGCATTCAAGAGGCAAAAGCCTTTGTTGATTTGGGCTTTAAAATCGGCGTGACAGGACAAATCACCAATCCCAATGCCAAAAAACTGCGCACCACCATCAGCGGGCTTGTTCAAGCGGTGGGGCTTGACAGCATTGTAATAGAGACTGATTGCCCTGATTTTACGCCCATGCCATGCCATGCCAGTCACGGCAGACGCAACAGCCCCGACGCGCTACCTTATATCGTGGATGAGCTGAGCAGTCTGCTGAATATCAAGGCAGATGTACTCATTGATAAGTTGTGGGACAACAGCATGAGCGCTTTGCTGCTGCTACCAGAGTGATTGGTGACTGCAATTATATTTTGTCAGCGATACAATCAAGCAAGCATCAAAGTATTTTATCATCAATATATAGCACAGATAAGGCGTCAAAATCATAAAGCAAATGATGATAAGGGCATGATGGCAGCATTTGGTTACAAAACTGACAAAATTTGTCTTAAGTTTGGCAAGAATGCCACAAAGCGTCACTTTGCATCAAAAACAACCAAAAGCTGACAAAATTCATCACTGACAAAATTGGGATGAAAATTTGATGGCAAAAAATTTTTGCAGGCGATTGTACATAAAAACTGACAAAAATTGTCAACTGTAGCAAAATTGCGTCATAAACTGTATAAAAAATAATCAAATGATTTGGTCTTGATTCAAAAAAATTTGGCTAATTTTTTAAAATTGATTAAAAATTATGCAAATTCATTATTTTTGATGGCAAAATCACAAAATCTTGCGCAGACGTTCAAAAAGTTGGCACGACATCTGCAACAATATAAATGTAAGCAAAGAAAAATACTTTTCTGGCTTAAGTTAAAAACTAATTTATATTTCCCGACTAAAAACCTGAACCGCTTTTAGTCTCAGCATAAGGAGTTCATTATGAACGCTCAAAAAGGTTTCACTCTGATTGAATTGATGATCGTTATCGCTATCATCGGTATCTTGGCTGCGATCGCTCTACCAGCATATCAAGACTATATGCAACGTTCTGCAAACAATGCTTGCCAAGGCGAAGCTAAAGCATGGGTAAGTGCTACCGCTGCTGCTAAAGCTACAGGTTCTGACTTTACTGCATTTGCACCAGCAGCTTGTGCAGAAGGTCCTGCTGTAACTGATTTTGCCGGCTTTACTGGTAATCTTACATTTACTCCACAAGAGCGTGGTACCAAAGGTTTGCTTAAAACCACTAGTTGTAATGCTGAAACCACTACTTGTACTGTTGCAAAATAATATAGTGATGATTATATAGTTTATCTATATAATAGCATATAAAATTGCACCCTAGGGCCTATTGACTTTAGGGTGCAATTTGTTTTTAAATTTTGCAGCTCTTTTTTGAGTTAAATGTCATTTGCAATTTGGTTGATAAGTATGCCAAACATTCAATCCGCCCAAGCAGGTTTTACTTTAATAGAGCTTATGATTGTGATTGCTATTATTGGTATTTTGGCAGCGATTGCCTTGCCTGCCTATCAAGATTACGCTCAGCGTTCTGCCAATGGAGCATGTCTGTCAGAAGCTAGGTCTTATATGAATGCCGCGGTTGGTGTAGCGGCTAGTGGTGTTACTCCCGATGCTTTTAGGCAAGCCGCCTGTGCTAGTGGTGATACATTGACTTTGTCTATATATCATAACAATCAGGTAACGACGTTTACGCCACAAATACGTGGTACAGCGTCTTTGCAACAAACTGTTTCTTGTAATCCACGCCCCAACTCTTGCCGACTTATGTAATTTAAGATAGATTATGAAGCTACTACAAGATAAAAACCGCAACCGTTTTTTTGTATCGCATTTGACTGTTTCTGTTACAGTTATTGGTATATTTTTGGCGATCGTTTTTTTGTTGTGGTACCCATCGCCTTTGGCGGTCGCTATGAAGGTAATTCCAATTATTGCCATGATGGTGATGATTGATGTTTTTGTTGGACCTATTTTTGGTTTTTTGGTGTATAAGACCGGTAAAAAAACACTCAAAATGGATCTGGCTATCATCATTATGATTCAAATTGCAGCTTTTGCTTACGGTGCGTATAGTATTTATCAAGGTCGCCCTATGTGGATTGTTCATCATGCTACAACATTTAGTGTGGTTAGACAAGTTGACCTTGTTAATTCACAATTTGCAGTGGCTCCCAGTTGGACAGCACCCAAATTTGTCAGCTATAGTCCAAAAACTGGTGACATTAGTCTAAAGACTGGCGATATTATGAAGCTTATTAAGCGTAATGTTGATGATGATAATATTTATAACCCAGGCTCTTATAGCGAGCTTAAAAAATTGCGCGGCTATGATTTTGTGATTTTAGAGCAATTTAATAGTCGGACTGATGTAGAGGCAATAAAAGCCAAATATCCTAAAGCCACTTCTTGGATAGGATTAGCCACAATGACAGGTGATGATTTGGTTGTATTGATTGATGAGAATGCAACAGACAATCAAATTGTAAAAATTGTGAAATTAAAACCTTGGAATTGATGTAAGATGGTATACAAGGCGTGTACCCTAAGGCTGATATTAGGCACAAATTCATGCAATCAAATTTGACTCATGCCAAAGATTTTGCGCAAAGATTTGCAGTGGCGATTGATGAAATGTTGTCCGCTGAGTGCTAACAACAAAAAGCCGCTTTTAAGCGGCTTTTAAACTTAAGCTAAGTCAGCTCAATCATTTGTTCTGAAACCAAATGTTTGCTTGGTGTTTGGCGGATTCAATTTCGCTTGCGGATAGGTTTAGCGCAAGCTCACCGATTTTGCCGCGTGCTTTTGCGCGTACGGTGTCATCCAGCATGGCGTCGCGTGCTGACAAGTCATACCATTTGTAGGCGTCCACCAATTTTTTGTCTTTTTCGTCCAAAATCGCAAGTGCAAAACTGGCACGGTTGTCGCCCAAATGAGCAGCCTGCTCAAGCCAAGCGCGCGCTTTTTGAGTGTCAGCCTTGACGCCTTCACCGCGCAAATACATAATGCCAAGATTCAGCTGTGCAGGCGCAATGCCTTGTTCGGCTGCGCGCGTGTACCAATAGATGGCGTTGGCGGAATCACGAGCAATGCCTTGTCCTTTTTGTAGGCGTTTTGCCAAAAAAAACTGCGCTTGCGTGTTGCCATTGCTGGCGTATTGAGTCAATGTTGCGTTGTCCATACGCTCAAAACGTGAGGTGTCCAGCGGTATATTGGCAATCAATTCAGCGTTGGCGGTAGATGTGATGAGTGTTGCGCCTGTCAAGGCGGCGATGAGTGTACAAGATTGTAAAAATTTCATAATAATGCCTTGTGTTGCAATCCGTGAATATTACCGTGAATATTACAATATATAAAAGAAGTATCAACTACCTAGCTTAGCACCGTTTGATTCATTTTTCAAATAAAATTACGATTTAATGAAATTTTGTTACAAAATCGTTGGATGAGTGCTGTCATTTCAAGATAAGTGCAAAAGTGTGAGTTAAATTTTTGCTACGCGATAGACCGCCACATCTGCCAACAGATTGGGTGCAGATTTGATGAGCATATCCATTTTGGGCTTGATGAGCTTATTTTTGAGGCTGTCTGGCACAAAAGCAGGCAAGCGCTCAAGCATGGGCGAATCTGATAATGCCACCGTATCCAAAATGGTGATGTCATTGTCGTGACATAATTTTTCAAAGTCTTTAAAGGTGCAAAGGTGAATGTTGGGCGTGTCATACCACGCGTGCGGAATGGTTTCGCTCATCGGCATGATGCCTTTTATGCCAAGATACACGCGGTTTTGCCAATAGGCGAAGTTTGGAAAAGTAACAATGCCGACTTTGGCGACGCGCAGCATATCATTGAGCAGGATTTTGGGGTTTTTGACCGCTTGCAAGGCGCGCGTCATCACCACCACATCAAAGCTGTCGTCAGCAAAGCGCGCAAGCCCATCATTTAGGTCTTGTTCAATGACATTGACGCCGCGCGCAATGCAGGTGTTGATGTTGTTTTGATCAAGCTCAATGCCATAACCAAACACCCCCAAATTGTCTTGCAAATGAGCGAGCAATGAGCCATCGCCACAGCCCAAATCCAAAACCTTAGAATGCGGTTTGATCCATTTTTCAGCCAATTGATGATCAATTTTCATAATAATTTCCACAGATTGTTTTGTTTGTGATGTTGCTTGAGTTTATGAGATTGCTTGGGTTATTTTAACACGAAAACAAGTGCAAGATAAAAACTTAAGTGCATCACATCAAAGATTGAATCTGCCAAAATTGAGTGTGCGCAAAATGCTTGGCAAGATGGCGTGCCAAAAAGTCTTTGGTGTCTTTGGCAATCAGTTCATCTTGGCTGTCGTGAAATTCATTATAAAGCAGTGCATGAATGGGCATATCGCGTGCCGACAGCGCCTCAAGGCTTAGCAAGGTGTGATTGATACTGCCCAAGCGACCAGAGGTGACCAAAATGACAGGATACTGCTGTTTTGCGACATAATCAATGAGCAAAAGCTGATCACAGATGGGCACGCACAGTCCGCCAGCGCCTTCAATCAAAACAATGTCATAATGCTGTTTGAGCGTGTTGGTGCTGTGGGTTAAACGATGAACGTCTATCGGCTGATTGTCAATCCGACTTGCCAGATGTGGTGAGGCAGGGTAGCTGAGCTGAACAGGCATGGTCAGCTTGTCATCATCTTCACGGACGCAATCAATACCCATGAGTTTGCGGTGCGTGAGAATGTCTTGTGACAGTCCTGTGCTGCCTGTCTCAATGAGCTTTTGGGTGATGACACGCTTGCCTTGCTGTCGTAGCTGTTTGGCAAGATAGCCTGTGGCATAGGTTTTGCCGATGTTGGTGTCAATTCCTGTCACAAAATAACAGCCAGATTCAAATAAAAACGCAGACATTGTGAACCCATACAATAAATTTGACGAATGAAATTTGGCGCCCGAGCAAAAGCGCGTTTATGCCTTTAAATGCTTAAACATTTTAAAGCGTGTGAGTTTTAAAGCGTGTAAAATGCCAATACAGCCCAACTATTACAGCTCAACTATTGCGCATGATTGTGATGACAAATGACTGCTTGCACAAGCTGTTTGGTGCCATCAATCAACGTAGCAAGCTCATCATCACTGATGACAAAAGGCGGCATAAGATAAATGAGTCGCCCAAATGGTCTTAGCCAAATACCAAGCCTTAGGCACAAATCAGCGATGATGGACATATCCACCGCAAAATCAAGCTCAATGACACCAATCGCGCCAAGCACGCGCACATCTGCAACGGCTTGTTGTGATTTGAGCGTCATCAAGGCGTGTAGTTGCTGATTGATGCGCATAATATTGGACTGCCAATCACTGTCCAATAGCAGACGAATGCTTTGATAAGCGACCGCGCACGCCAAAGGGTTTGCCATAAAAGTAGGGCCGTGCATAAATACGCCGCCATTTTGGCTGATGCCATGAGCGACTTTGCTGCTTGTCAGCACCGCAGACAGCGTCATATAGCCGCCTGTCAATGCCTTGCCCAAGCACATGATGTCAGGCTGGATATTGGCGTGCTCACAAGCAAACATTTTGCCTGTGCGCCCAAAGCCTGTGGCGATTTCGTCGGCGATGAGTAGCACATCATAGCGATCGCACAGCGCGCGCAAATGCTTAAGATAGCTTGGGTGATAAAAACGCATACCGCCTGCGCCTTGTACAATGGGCTCAATGATGAATGCCGCCAAGCGGTCGGCGGATGTGGCAAACAGCGCGTCAAGTTCGCGCGTTTGGCTGTCGCACCAAGGCTCATCAAAGCCAATGGCAGGCGCGGACACAAACATGCGCGCAGGCAGACTGTCGCCAAAAATATGGTGCATACCTGTAATGGGGTCGCACACGCTCATGGCATTCCATGTGTCGCCATGATAGCCTAAGCGCGTTGTGGCGATGTTGGTTTTGGTCGGATTGCCTTGGGCGACTTGATACTGAATCGCCATCTTGAGCGCCACCTCAACCGCAACCGAGCCTGAATCGGCATAAAAAATATGGCGCAAATTGTCAGGGCAAATCTCAAGCAAAAGCTCACCCAAACGCACCGCAGGCGCATGAGTCAAACCGCCAAACATGACGTGCGCCATGTCATTGAGCTGTGCGCTGATGGCGTGGTTTAGGGCGGGGTGGTTGTAGCCATGAATGATGCACCACCATGAGGACATTCCATCAATCAGCACCGTACCATCCGCCAAATGCAGCTGACAGCCTGTCGCCTTGGCAACCATCAAAGCAGCTTGCGGCGTACTCATGGAGGTATAGGGGTGCCATAAGTGCTGTTTGTCAAACTCGTTCAACAAGCGCTCGTCAAGGACAAAGGATTTGGTATTCATCATAAAATTATCCAAAAGCTCAAATGATTTCAACCATCGTGCCAACAGCCACTTCTTCAAACAGCTTGATGATGTCGTCATTTCTCATGCGAATGCAGCCGTGCGAGTGGGGCGCGCCCATGGGTTCATCATCTGGCGTGCCATGAATGTAAATATAGCGCAAAAAACTATCACAGCTTATGCCATTGGCGTCAGTGCCTTTATTAAAGCCATCTTCTGTACCTGCCAAGCGCAAAATCCGCGTCAAAATCCAATCTCTGTCTGGGTAGGCAAGCGCAAGCGCTTCGCTGTAGATTTCCCCTGTGGGCGCGCGCGCCACAAAAACACTGCCGATGGGCGCGTGCGCACCGATTTTATCGGCGATGATGTGGCGACCCAGCGGTGTACAATGACTGCCCATCTGTTGTCCTGTGCCATTTTTGGCGGTGGAGATGGGGTAGTGGCAGATGGCGCTGTGGTTGTGCCAAAGCGTCAAAATCTGCGCTGTGGTGTTGATGATGAGTCTTGTGGCATTGGTGTGTGACATGATGAATAAAAAAAAGCCAAAGCATGGCGCAATCAAAAAGCATAGTGTAGCAAAATTTAGCCACATTTGCTTTATATTTTTATCATGCAGTTTATCATGAAATTTAGCACGCAATTTAAAAAATTTACAAGCATTTATTTTGATTCATAATTTACAAGTGTTTATTGTAATGTTGTTGCGAGAGTGTTTTTAATTTGGGTGAGTATGATGGATGTTTTGGCTGTTGTGAGGTGCTTGCGCGCAAAAATCAAGTGACAGGCTGGGCTTTTTTGGGTATGATAAATCGCTTTAATGGGTTGGATAATCAGTATGCCGCAAACCAAAATTGTTGCTCCTCATTCGTTATTTGTGCGCTTGTTTGTCAGTGTTTTTTTGGCGCTCATTGTATTTGCCATTGCCATGATTATTTGGGTGCAAGTTGCACACAACCATTCTGACAGCTTCAACAATCGGGCGGTCGCGCGCCAAATTGCCTATCAGCTTGAGCCTTTTTTGATGGATGTGGATCAGCACATCGCAAACAACAACCGCTTGCAGGCGCGATTTAGCTTGGTTGTCATCAAAAAAACGCTGGACATTTTTGATGAAAGTTTGAATGCCAAAATCGGTCTTTATGGCACAGACAAGCAGCTGATTTTACAGACTGATGACAGCAATTTGCCGCCCAAAATCATGCGAGAAAATTCATGGCTGACCGACGCCTTGCCCATGCTGCTTGATTACAATGCGCCACACATTCAAGTACGCACACAAAATGGCTACACCATTTGGTATGAAAAGCGCCATCAAAAAGAGCCGTCCGCTTTTGCTGCGTTTTTTAATCTGCTGACAGGCGTGGTTATGTTGATTTTGATTATGGGTGCTGCGCTGTTTTGGCTTGCCAAAAGTCTGACCAAGCGCATTAATGAGATGAGTCATCAGATTGGGCGCTTTGGCGATGGCGATTTTAGTGTGCGCGTGGATGAATCTGGCGAAGATGAGATTGCGGTGCTGGCGCGCGGCTTTAATCAGTCGGCGCAAAAAATTGAGCAGCTCATCTGCGCCAATCAGCTGCTGCTTGCGCACGCAAGCCATGAGTTTCGCACGCCGATTACGCGCATTCGCTTGCAGGTTGAAATGTTGGACATGATGACAAATCATCTGGATGAGAGCATCAAAGCGCAATTTAATAAGCGCGCCACCGCCATCAACAAGGATTTGACAGGGCTGAATGATTTGATAGAAAGCATTTTGCTGGTCTCGCGCCTTGATGCAGGTCATGCGCTTGAGCAAATGCAGACTGTGGATTTTTATGAGCTTGTGCACGAAGAATGTCAGCACTACAGCAATACCAATTTTTATGGCGAATCGGTCAGCTTGACCGCCCAGCCCAAGCTGTTGACGCATTTGATTCGCAATTTGCTCAATAATGCCTTTGTGCATGGCACACCGCCTGTGGATGTTTTTTTGTATGGCTGTCAAACAAGCGACGAAACCGAGCAAATTCCCGACAGATTGCTCAAACTTGCCCATTTTGATGATGTTGATGATACAAACTCTCAGACCCAACCCACGCAAGCGCTGTCCGATGGCGCCGAAGACGACAAATCCAAAGATAGCAAACCTGCCTTTTTGCAAAAGTTTTTTCACAAAACCACCGAGCAAAAACCAAGCTTTGTGGTGCTGGCAGTCATTGACCACGGTGAGGGCATCCCCTTTGACAAGCGGACGGACATCTTTAGCCCCTTTGTGCGCCTAAAGCAAGAAAAAAAGGGTTCAGGGCTTGGATTGTCGCTGGTTGCACAGATTGTAGAAATGCACAAGGGTGCAATCATGACGGATACATGGCAGGGCAGAACGCGCTTTTTGGCGGTGTTGCCCATCACCCACAAATCATCTGTCCATGAAGACGGCACCAAAAATGAAACAAACGACAATGAAACAAACAGCAATGAAACAAACGATAATGAATGATTGGCAATCAAGCAAACAATCATAAAGCAAGCAACCATAAAACAAACACATAAGCCGATGATATGCTTGGCTTACCATAACAATTGGTGCATATTTGGCGACAAAAATTGTCATGTTCAATGTATGAATACAAACAATCCAGCAAAACATTGGCATATTTTGTCACTTTTTTAACAAGTGACATTTTTTGCTAATCAAGCGATGATTTTGCAGATGTATTTATTGCACATTTGTATCTATCAACGATGGTTGTGATGGATACAAAAACAAGCGCATGATGGCGCAAACGTCCCAAATCGCGCTTGTGCCGCTGTATCGGCGCGCACGACTGCGTTCGCAAGCATTGCGCTGTGTGTTTTTTTGTAAATAATCAATTACCTACGATAATTGTGGTATGATTTTTGCGAGAGTTTATATGAGTATTGGATTGTATGAATTGTTTGATGATGTCATGCAATTGCCATTGTATGTTGCCAAGGCAACTTTTGAGGAATCATTATGAACCATATTTATAAAGTGATATTTAACAAGGCCACTGGCACCTTTGTGGCAGTGACCGAATACGCCCGCGCGGCAGGCAAAGGCAGTACAGGCAGTGTTGGCACAAGCAAGCCTGCCACCACAGCCAGCACCACAACAGGCAAGCTCATCCGCTTTTCGCTCATCATGTCAGGCATCATCCTATCAAGCCAGTCTTTTGCGGCTACCGGTACCCAATACCCGATTAAAGACGCAAATGGAGGCAATACCGCCAATAACTACTGCTATTACGATCAAGGCACTAACTCAATCTTGTGCGGCGATGGCAACACCAAAAATAGCCTAACCACCGTTATCCCTGGTATGCTCCCTATTACCCAAAGCGCTTCTAACACCGTGACTATGGGTTCGGCTGCCACGACTTTGGGTCAAAATGCCGTCGCGGTCGGTAATGCGTCGACAGCTAACGGCGTCAATTCCATCGCCGTCGGTAGAAATACAGAGGCATTGAATAATGATGATGTCGCCATCGGTACCCTAGCGGGTTCGGGTCGTGGCGATAAGGGTAGTACCTATGCCGTAGGGACGCCATTTGCCGCAGGGACGGTATATGCTGGTGGTGCCACGCAAAATGTTGAGTCTATCGCTACCAATTCCGGTATCTCCATCGGTCAAAATTCAGGTACAAACTCAACCGGCGTGAATAACACCATGATCGGTAAATCTGCCGGTACGCAGCTGTCTGGCGATAATACCGTGAGCATCGGTACCAATGCCAATAACTACCTTGCCAATGGCTTTTCAGACGGTAAGATTGTCAATAACACCGTAGATGCCTTGTCAGGCAACACCAAAGCCGCCAATGCCGTAAACCGTAGCCGTAAATCGGTTGCCATCGGTAACAATGCCATGACTTATGACGACAGCAACATCGCCATCGGTGATGGTGCCAAATCATTGGGCGCAAGCAGCATTGCAATGGGTACAGGCGCGCGTGCCGGTATGGCATATACCACTGTCGGCGGTGTTGCTCGTGGTGACCAAGGCTCAATCGCTATCGGTCACGGCTCGGTCGCTCCACTAGAGGGTGATCTGTCTATCGGTGTCAAAACCGGTAGCAGTGTCAACCAAAATACGACTGCAACCAGTAATATGCAAA
>JBGXSA010000073.1:0-5079 GCA_041811915.1 Moraxella sp.
TATCAATATTATCATATTGACTGCATTTATTGCCTAAAAAGGCTGATAATTTTCTAAATTTTTCACTCAAATTGAAATGTCAACACGCCCTAACAAAATGTAAAAATCGCGCATAGTATAGCAAATTTTGTCACAAAAAAAATGACAAAACCATGTCGCCCAAAAATTTTTGTAGGTGAAATTTATAAGATATGATAGACTAATCAAATATTTGTTTAATTTTTTGGAGTTTTTTATGGGAAAAAGCGTTGTTGTGTTGGGCAGCCAATGGGGTGATGAGGGCAAAGGCAAAATTGTTGACTTATTGACCGAAAAAGCCTCGGCCGTTGCGCGTTATCAAGGCGGTCATAATGCAGGACATACCTTGGTGGTGAACGGCAATAAAACCGTATTGCATTTGATTCCATCGGGCATTTTGCGTGAGGGAGTGACTTGTTATATCGGCAATGGCGTGGTGCTTGCACCTGATGCTCTATTAAAAGAGATGAAAACCTTGGAAGATGCTGGCGTGCCTGTGCGTGAGCGCTTACGCATCTCCCCCAACTGTCCTTTGATTTTGCCGCAGCACGTTGCCTTGGATCAAGCGCGCGAGGTGCGTCGTGGTGGCAACAAAATCGGCACAACAGGTCGCGGCATTGGACCTGCTTATGAAGATAAGGTGGCGCGCCGTGCTTTGCGCTTTGCTGATTTGTTGAGAGCGGATTTTGCAGACAAATTAAAAGAAAATCTGGAGTTTCATAATTTTGCACTCACGCAATATTATGGCGTGGCAGGTGTGGATTTTGACACCACTTTGGCGCTTGCCAATACATGGCGCGAGGCTCTCAAAGATTTGGTGGCAGATGTGACAACCGATTTGGATAAGCTGCGCAAAGCTGGTAAAAACTTGATGTTTGAGGGCGCGCAGGGTACTTTGCTTGATGTGGATCATGGCACTTATCCATTTGTTACAAGCTCCAACACCACCGCAGGCGGCGTGTGTACAGGCACAGGACTTGGTCCTTTGTATTTTGATTATGTGCTTGGCATTACCAAAGCCTACACCACGCGTGTCGGTTCAGGTCCATTTCCAACAGAGCTGTTTGATGAAACAGGCGCGCATTTGGCAAAAGTGGGTCAAGAGTTTGGCGCAACAACAGGTCGCGCGCGCCGCTGCGGTTGGTTTGATGCGGCGATTTTGCATCGTGCGGTGGTGCTCAACTCCCTATCAGGCATTTGCCTAACCAAGCTTGATGTCTTGGATGATTTGGAAGAAATAAACATCTGCACAGGCTATGAAGTCAAAGAAGGGGATGTGCTGGGCGCAAGCGACGCTACGGCTTATGACAACATCACGCCCATCTATGAAACCATGCCAGGCTGGCAATCAAGCACGATTGGCATTACCCAATTTGACGATTTGCCAGAAAATGCCAAAAAGTACATCAAGCGCATTGAAGAGATTATTGAATGCCCGATTGACATCATTTCAACAGGTCCTGACCGCAGCCAAACCATCGTACTGCGCGATCCTTATGACGCTTGATTGATGGGCGCATTTTTGCACTTGATTTAGATTGTGCCAGACAAAAAAGAACGCATCAAGCGTTCTTTTTGTTTTTGATTGTTTATTTGCTTGTCAAATCAGACAAATCAGGTGCGCTGTTTGAGACGGTAACAATGACAAATTCATCGGGGTGGATGTTTTGTTTTAGACCTGCATTGACCGATGATAAGTTGGCATTTTGTATGCGAGACAGTCTGCCATTGAGATGATTTTTGTCATAATTATTGATGAATAAATCGCTTATGATGTGATGGATTTGACTGTTGGTGGCAAAGCGGTTTGGATAACTTAATGTTTCGTTTGCCTTGACAAGCGCCAGCTCATCATCGCGAATGCCAGTGGTTAGCGTGTCATTAATGACAGCGATGGTGTCTTTGATGGCGTCTTTGGCGACTTCATTTTTGGTGGCAAAGCTTATGGTATAAGCACCTGCCAGATTTTGAACATGATTGTTGCCCGATATGCCATAAGTGTAGCCTTTTTTGACGCGAATCTCATCCATCAAACGCGCGGTAAAATCACCACCTGCCAGCACTTCATTGCCAAGCAAAAAATCACTCAACGCCTGCACGCCTGCTTTGTCGGTGCGCCGTGCTTGAGTGAGATTGCCCATCATGACGACCGTTTGTGGGCTTGGGTGGTGGATATGAATGTGTGTGGCAGCAGGTTTTTGCGGTGGATTTAGCATGGCTGCTTTTTTGCCTGTGTCAAGACGAGCGGATATTTTGGCTGCCAGCTTTTCGGCTTGCTCGCGCGTTACATCGCCTGTGATGATGATGCGTGCGTTATTTTTGACCAAATAACGTGTTTTAAAAGCAATCAAATCATCGCGCGTAATACCATTGATGGAATCTGGCGTGCCAGATGTTGGGTAGGCATAAGGGTGCGTGCCGTACAGTGCTTTGGCATAAGCAAGACTTGCCAGATAATTTGGGTTTTGTTCATTTTGCTTGATGGCGGTTGTCAGCTGAGTTTTGTTGCGCGCCAACACATCTTGTGCAAAATTGGCATCGCGCAAGGCTGCAGTCATCAAATCCATCGCATAAGCCAACGTGCGCTCATCGGACAAACTGCGCATATCTATACTAAAATCATCGTGCGTACTGGACGCTGACAGCCCAATGGCGAGCATTTCTTTTTTGGCAATAAAATCATCTTCTGGCAAATCATTTGTGCCTTGCATCAGCATGCTTGCTGTCATGTTGGCAATGCCGTAGCCGTTTTGTTTGATGGTACTGTCGTATGCCGAGCCCACATCAAACACAACGCTTATATCCACCATGGGCAAATCATGCAAGCTTGTGAGCGCAACAGGTACGCCATCCACCTCAAAATATTGTGTATTTGGCACATGAAATTTTAGTTGCCCAAGCTGATTCATGCCAGACAGTGGTGTGGTGGTGGCTGTGTTATTGGTTATTGCAGTATTGGTTATTGTGCCATCAACTTCGTTGGCAGCGCATGGATTTAAGCTCATAACAAAGCTTATCATAAGCGCCAAAGTTACTTTATTCATCATTTATTTTTATCCAAATAGATTGTTTAAAAGACTTGCGCAACCATCAATCGCCACTGCCATTGCTATCGCTATCTGGTAAAACATACATGCTGGTCAGATTGTCGCGTACCAAATAGCGCCGATTGACTTGTTCAATCTGTGCTTTTGTGATGTTGCCAAGCTGGCTTGGTAGGGTATCTATGGTGTCAAGCGGCAAATCCAAACTGGCAAGCATGCCATACATTTGCGCTTGATTTTCAATGGAATCATTGGCAAAAACCAAAGACGCCTGAAGGCTGTTTTGTCCGCGCGTAATCTCATCATCACTGATGGTGTCGGCTGTGATGGCGGATAATTCCTCCAAAATCGCTGCTTGCGCCTGCATTAGGCTTACGCCTTGCTTTGGAATGGCATGAATGACAAACAGCGTGTCGCCTTTGTCCAGATGGCGATAACTGGCTGATACGCCATCAAGCAGCTTGCGACTGCGAATGAGATTTTTTTCAAAACGAGCAGACAGTCCACCATCGGCAATGTCTTGCAATAAAGACAGCGCCAGCGCATCTGTTGGGTTTGTGCTGAAGCTTGGCACATTAAATCCCATGATAAGATTGGGGACATTGATTTTTGCGTGCGTCTGGGTATGGCGATACCCTTGATGTGATGGTACGCTCAAATCGTTGCGCGCGATGGGCGTGGGGTTTGGTTTGATGTCGCCAAAATATTGAGCGATGAAGCGTTTTGCTGTGTCGGCATCAAAATCACCCACAAGCACCAAAGTGGCATTGTTGGGGCGATAATAAACATCATACCACGCCTGCAAATCCGCCATGGTTAAGCCCTGAATGTCTGTCATATCGCCAATGACAGGACGTCCTTTGGGGGAGTTTGGTTGCGACAGCTTGTTAAATTCCTCAAACGCTTGCGCCAAAGGGTTGCTGTCAATGCGCTGTCGGCGCTCTTCTTGAATGACGTGATTTTCGGTGGCGACCTCATCATCTGTAATGATAACCCCTTGCATTCTTGCTGCCTCAATTTGCAGTGCCACAGGGTATTGGTTGGCGGGCAGCTGTTCATAATAAGCGGTGTAATTTTGCGTGGTAAAGGCGTTTTTTTGTCCGCCAAGCTGGCTTATGATTTTATGATAATCTTCACTGCTTATAAGCGCGTTGTCTTTGAACATCATGTGTTCAAAAAAATGAGCAATGCCGCCTTTGCCTTTTGTTTCATCGCTTGAGCCTGCCTTGTACCAAATCTGCGTCATGACGATGGGCGCGCGGCGGTCTGTCTTTAAAATGACTTGCAGACCATTGTTTAGATAATAAGACTCAAGGGTGTTTTGTGTGGCGGTAGCTTTTAAATCTTGCGCGTCTTGAGCGTTTGGGCTTTGGTTGGTCAAGCCTTGAGTGTTTGGGTTTGAACCAGCCAAGCTTTGACAGCCTAATAAGCCAGCAGACATGGCAATGGTCAAAAAGCTTGCCATCAAAGATTTTTTAAATACAATCATAAATACCCATATCAATAAATCAAATTAAAAATGCTTAAATTACAGCGTATTGCCTGTGGTTGCGCCCGCCATGACTGTGGCGGTGGGCTTTATGGATTGACAGCCAGACAGCACAAGCACGCTAAGTATCATCACAACAATCAGTCTCATAATCATTCCTTATAAAGTCTAAAAACAATGCATTGTATCACAAAGTTTTGTGACAAATGATGAATTTATTTTAGCCATTCTTTCTTAAAGTATGCTAAAATCAAAAAAAACCTTGGCTATCAAATTTGCTACCAAATTTTAGCCGCTATTTTAAGTTGGCAAATAATTTTAAGTCGGCAAAATCTTAGGGCGTGTTGACATTTCACACGCTTTAAGAAAAAATGTTGAAAATTAGGAATTGGTCGTGCTTTTGGTGAAAAATAAGCTAAATCTTGCCTTTTGTCGTTAATAAATTTGCCAATATTATCATATTGGCTGCATTTATTGCCTAAAAAGGCTTGCGATTTATCTAAATTTTTCACTCAAATTGAAATGTCA
>JBGXSA010000074.1:0-51140 GCA_041811915.1 Moraxella sp.
AGCACCATCGCCAATGAGCATTTGAGCGGTAGGGCGAAGTTTTATGTGCGAAAAGTTGCTATCTTGTCAGGAGCAAACGCCACAGGCAAAACGTCGCTTGGTACATTGTTAAATTTAATCCAAAACTTTGTCGTATTGCAAAAAAATGTTCTTACTAATTTTCAAGAGCATATTTACCACAAAGAAAGGGAAGCGCAGTTCACGGTAGAATTTGCCACACCAAAATCGCACCGTCTGCATCGCTTACAGCTTGATTTTTCACCCCTTAGCGTAAACGTGGGTTTTACTTACGCTCAAGTCGCTATTGGTAAAAATGACAGCGTTGGTAGTACTCGCAAACGCCTTGATGCTATTTGGCAGAGCAAGACCGCCATTCAAAATACGCGCTATATATCCAGTGATAATACGGAAAAATACACCGTGGTATTAAGCGATTTGTTTGATGAATTAAAAAAAGAAGTCGAGAGTGGTTGGCTTTATTTATTTTCCAATAATGAATTTTCACAAAATATTAAAAATACGCCAAACACCGAGCTAATTAATACCGATGTATTAAAAGCGATTTTGCAAACCTTTGATAGGTCTATCGTTGATGTATTGGTAAGTCGTGATGATGATGGTATTAATGGCTATAACATTAAATTTGGCAACCAAGATACCGTACTAATGGATTTGCATGGCAAAATCACCAATGCCGAACGCTTATCAAAGGGGACGTATGATGCCATTATGGTGGCTGAGTTCGTCTCTCGTGTGATAAATGATTTTAAGGAAAGTCAAGTACCTAGCACTTATTATCTTGATGAGAAAATGGCTTATGCTCACTCAGAGCTAGAGCAGGCGATTTTAAATCTGATTATTGAAAAATTGCAACCCAACAGCCAGTTTTTTTATACTACGCACAATTACGATATTTTGGACATGAATTTACCGATTCACAGCTATGTATTCTTGCAGAAAGATAATGAGTATAGCCAATTTGTCCAACCTGAAACCATGTTCAAAAAGAACGATAGAAGGCTACTAAACTACGTCAAAAACGATGTATTTTGCACATTGCCTGACACTACGGCGATTGATGATTTGTTGTGTGATGAGTAAGGTGGGCTATGCAAAATTATCTAATTCTTGTAGAAGGGCATACCGAAGAATACTTATTAAAAAAGCCGAATGTTATTGGCAAAATCCAAATTTTTAATTTGTGGGATAAAGACGTACAGAAAATTGCAAGATGGTTTAATTCTAATACTGCCGTGTTCGTGGTCTATGACACCGACACTGCCCAATCTCAGAGCAATATCGCACGCTTTAATGCCAATCTTGCCTTTTTAAAACAAGGCGGTCGGCTCAAAGGTATTTTGCAACAGACGTTCAATTTTGAAGATGAATTAGTGCTTGCTTGTGACGAATTGAGAAATAGCCAAGGTTTGTTTAAAGTCTTTGATGCGGTTAATGCTGATGAGTTCAAATACAAATTTTTAAAAAGCGACAATCCGATTGCTTTGCTTGAAAAGCAGGGCTTTGATAAAATGAAGCTTTGGAAACAGAAAGTTTCTGCCAATGTCGATAGTAATTACCATAAATACCTTGCAGATTTTGGCTGTCTGCTAGCAAGGTAAAAGTTAGCTTTGTTTTTAATAAAGTTTAATAAAAAACAAGCTCCAACAGGGATATATTTTATTTTTGTTGGTATATTTTATAGCATATTCAATATTTTTTATTTTAAAAATCAATAAGTTGTAAATAGAGCTTAGATTACTCCATCACCGCCAAATTCTAAATTTTGTATGTGCTTTATGCAGTGGCATACAATATCAAAACCTCTTAAACACATTGGTTTTAAGGGGTTTTTGTTTGGTGCATACAATTTTGGTATGTTATATATGATTAATGAGCACCGATGATGGCGGCATAATCATAATCGTCTTGGGTGAGCAAATCAACGCCGCACGCCAGATTTTCTATCCAATCCAAAAAACGCGCAACCATAGCCTTGCCGACAAACGCCTTGCCGTGTTGTGGCACAATCATCTCAACATCTAATGTGCGTACGCCTTGCGCCCAAAATTTGGTGACTTTGTTGCTGACCATGTAGCGGCGATGAAAACCAATCATGCTGGCAATGTGTTCATCAAAATCGCTGACCGCCGTGTGCGGATCGCCTGCCAATGAGGCGCCCATATCGCCTGAAAACAAGATTTTGCTGACAGGATCATAAAACTGAAAATTACCCTCTGAATGCAAAAAATGCGCAGGCAAGGCAAACAGTTCGCCTCTGCCAAGCTTTAGGATGCCACCTTTGTCAGGCAGGGCAATCAATCTATCCATCAGACCTTTTTCCATGCGCGAGGTGGTGAATGCGGAATTTAGGTGGGGCAAAAAGCGCTCCCACAATTTTGAAATGACAACATTTGCCTCGGTGTGCAACAACCAACGCGGCAAAGAGGCAATGATGTCGGGGTCTTGGTGTGAACCAATCACATAGCGGATGTTGGTGATGGCGGTGTGCTTGAGCGTTGCCAAGGTTAGAGGTGTGTAAGTTAAATCGCCACCTGGATCCAAAATTGCGCCCTCAGGCTTGCCCTCATCATTGGTGGTTAAAATTAAAAATTGATTTGACTGAATGCCATCGCCTTCCACCAAATCGCTAAAAACAATCACTTTATGATCGCCATCATCATAAATCATTTGACCTGCACTGGACATACTACCCTCATTGTTTTGTATTGCTCATAACATAATTAGTGCCATCTTACTCTATTTTTTAAATTAATTCCATAATTTTTATAAGGTTTTGTAAGTGATTGTAACAAAACTTTGCATGACAAAGCAATGCACAACAAAAATGCCTTAAAAGTCGCTGTAACTTTTAAGGCAGGTTGGTCAACGAGATAAGTCTGCAAAGACTTTGGGCGTATGATTGATTGCGCCCAAAGTACCAAAACAGTCTTATTGCTCAATCCCTTTCATCGTAAGCTTAATGCGGCCGCGATTGTCAATGTCTTGCACTTGTACTTTGACAGATTGTCCTTCGGACAGATAATCGGTGACATTTTCTACGCGTTCATCGGAGATTTGGCTGATGTGTACCAAGCCATCAGTGCCTGGCAAAATGGTCACAAATGCGCCAAATTCCACGGTGCGCGCAACCACGCCCTCATAGATGGCGCCAATTTCAACCTCGGCAGTCAAAGCTTCAATTTTTTGAACCGCGGCACGCGTTGAGGCTTTGTTGGCACCAAAAATACGCACTGTGCCGTTGTCTTCAATGTCCACGGTCGCGCCTGTCTCTTCGGTCAAGGCGCGAATGGTGGCGCCGCCTTTGCCGATGATGTCGCGAATTTTGTCAGGATTGACCTGCATGGTGGCGTAGTTGGGCGCGTGCGCGTTGATTTCGGTGCGGCTGTTTGCGATGACTTGATTCATGGCATTTAAGATGTGAATGCGACCAGCGTGTGCTTGGTTGAGCGCCTGCTCCATGATGTCGGTGGTGATGCCTTCAATCTTGATGTCCATTTGTAGGGCGGTGACGCCATTGGCAGAGCCTGCCACCTTAAAGTCCATATCGCCAAGATGGTCTTCATCACCCAAGATGTCGGACAATACAGCAAAGCGATCGCCTTCTTTGACCAATCCCATGGCAATACCAGCCACAGGGGCTTTGAGCGGTACGCCTGCATCCATCAAAGACAAGCTTGCGCCACATACCGATGCCATGGAAGATGAGCCGTTGGATTCGGTGATTTCTGACACAACGCGAATGGTATAAGGGAAGCGCTCAGGACTTGGTAATACCGCTTGCACGCCGCGGCGAGCCAATCTGCCATGACCGATTTCACGGCGTTTTGGTGCACCCTCACGACCTGTTTCACCCACGGAGTATTGCGGGAAGTTGTAGTGCAACATGAAGTGGTCTTGTTTGGTGCCCGCCAAGGTGTCAATCAAGTTGACATCGCGACTGGTGCCAAGCGTAGTTACTGCCAAGGCTTGGGTTTCGCCGCGCGTAAACAAGGCCGAACCGTGTGTATAAGGCAATACACCCACTTGAATGTCAAGCGCGCGCACAGTTTCCAAATCACGACCATCAATGCGTGGTTTGCCTGATAGGATATTATCGCGCACGGTGCGGTATTTTAAGGTTTCAAACAATTCTTTGAGCTGTGCGCTTTTTTCTTCGTAATCTTCGGCGCTTTCATCGCCAGCCAACAACAGTGCCTCTGCTTTTAGTTCATCCAAGCGTGCATAGCGTTCTTGTTTGACGGTGATGGTGTAGGCGTCTGAGATTTTGTCGGCAAATTTGTCCTTGAGCGCGCGCTCAAGCTCTGTATTGATGGCAGGCGGTGTAAATTCTTGCTTTTGGACACCAACAGCCGCGGCAAAGGCGTTGATGTTGTCAATCACCACTTGCTGCTGACCATGACCATACAGCACCGCGCCAAGCATTTGATCTTCGGAGAGTTCTTGCGCTTCTGATTCCACCATCAAAACTGCTGATTTTGTGCCTGCTACTACCAAATCAAGCGCGCTTGATTTAAGCTCATCTAAGCTTGGGTTTAGCACATATTCACCGTTGATAAAGCCCACGCGTGCCGCACCAATCGGACCATTAAACGGCGCAGGTGAGATGGCAAGTGCTGCTGATGTACCAATCATGGCGGCAATGTCCGCATCGTGCGCTTTGTCGCTTGAGATGACGGTTGCGGTCACTTGAATTTCGTTGTAGTAGCCTTCAGGGAACAAAGGGCGAATTGGACGGTCAATCAAACGACTGGTCAGCGTTTCCATTTCGCTGGCACGGCCTTCACGCTTGCCATAGCCGCCAGGAATTTTGCCCGAAGCGTACATTTTTTCTTGATAATTGACGGTCAATGGAAAGAAGTTTTGACCGGCAACTGCCTCAGGGCGCACAACAACCGCCACAAGCACGGTAACACCGCCCATGTGCACAAGCACGCTGTTCGCTTGGCGCGCGATACGACCTGTTTCTAGGACGACTTGTTGATTGCCGTATTGAAATTCTTGTCTGATGGTGTGAAACATAATTTTTCCTTGAATTTTAACAAATCATTGTCAATGGATGGATGATTTACAACCATTAAAACCCTAAACAATGTACTCAAAAACACGGCATAAAACATTGACTAAGCACATTTTTTAGCGTTCTAAGGTTGGTAAATCTTGCAGTTTGTATTCGTTTGGTTTTGGGTGTTTGTTTTATTAAACATAAAAAAACAAAACCAATTTTTAACAAAAGCACGTTTTTTGACGATGATTATCAAAAATGATTTTGTCAAAATGCCACGAATACGATTCTTAAAAAAACAAAAACGGCGTTTTTTGGGTAAAAAAACACCGTTTATTATCAAAAGTTTATTATACCCATATCAATTAGCATAACAATCTCTTAAAATTAGCGACGCAAACCAAGCTCACCGATAAGTGCTGTGTAGCGCTCAACGTCTTTTGATTTTAGGTAGTCAAGCAATTTACGGCGTTGGTTAACCATACGAATCAAGCCACGACGGCTGTGATGGTCGGCTTTGTGTTCGCTAAAGTGAGGCTGTAGATCGTTGATACGAGCGGTCAATAGGGCAACTTGTACCTCTGGGCTGCCTGTGTCGTTTTCGCCGCGTTTGAATTTGGCGATGATTTCTTCGCGTTGTTGATTAGTTAGCATAACATTTTCCTATTAAAGGGGTGCACTTCATACAGGCAAACCCTGCACCCTAAGAGCTTGCCTAAAAACAACTTACTATTATAACGGATTTTGGGCGCATTGACAATTAGTTTATTTTTGAGCGACCGATGATTGATGCCTGTTTTTTTACTGAATTTATTGTATAATGTAATTAATTGTAATGATTTTTTGTAAACAAGTTAATTGATGGGTTAAGCAACCGTTAAAATAAGAGGGATTATGAAAACAACCGCCTTGATGGTATCTTGTCTGCTTGGGTTTAGTTTGATTTTGGTAGGCTGTAACAGCGAGCAAAAACAGATGGATTATATTCGCCAAGAACTCAAAAAACACGATTTTAATGATGGTCCTGTACCGCCAGCAGATGGGCCTTTGGGTGGGATATTGACCGTCAGCAATCAATATCCAACCATCAAATACAGCTTTCGCTTTAAAAACATCAACAAAGAGTCCATTCCCAAAAGTGCGCTGACCGACTTTGATAAGCAAATGACAGAGCAGGTGTGTAGTCAGTTGCCCGAATTAAAAAAAGTGATTCAAAACAAAGACGCTGATAAATTGGCGCTACTTGCGCAGGTGATGGAGACAGATGGGGTTAATTTTGATTTTACAT
The DNA here is from genome assembly GCA_041811915.1 of Moraxella sp. Classification (GTDB taxonomy): domain Bacteria; phylum Pseudomonadota; class Gammaproteobacteria; order Pseudomonadales; family Moraxellaceae; genus Moraxella. The sequence continues at coordinate 6,312 of JBGXSA010000074.1, forward strand.
TTAAAGATAAAATTGGGCGTGATATTGTGCACGTCAATCAAAAAATCTCGGACTGCCATAATTTTGCAAGCTTAAAAAACGCATGACCATTCATAAGCCGACAAGCATAAGAGAGCTATTATTGCAAAAATCTGCTTGATAATTTTGTGATGACCACCATTAAAAGGCAAAATTTTAAATTTTGTCTTTTTTGTTGGGTGAATTTGTGAGTCATGCTGGCTTTTAAATTTATGAATAACAAATGATTGACAAACTTAAAGACTTAAAAAGACATAAAAAACAAATGATTAAGGTGAGTTATGAGTCAAGATTTTTATAGTATTTTGGGTGTGGATAAATCCGCCAGCGAGCAGGAAATCAAAAAAAGCCTACCGTAAGCTTGCGATGAAATACCACCCCGATAGAAACCCTGACAACCCCGAAGCGGAAGAAAAATTCAAAGAAGCTTCCAAGGCTTATGAAGTGCTGGGTGATGCTGAAAAGCGCGCCATGTATGATCGCATGGGGCATTCGGCTTTTGAGCAGTCCGCTGGTATGGGTGGCGCAGGTGGTTTTGGTGCGGGCGGATTTAGCGCCGAAGATATTTTTAGTCAATTTGGCGATATTTTTGGTGGTGCGTTTGGTGGTGGTTTTGGCGGTGGCGGCAGCTCGCGCACGCGCGCAAGCAAAGGCGCAGATTTGTTGTACCCCATCACTTTGACACTGGAAGAGGCGGTGTTTGGTGTCAAAAAACAAATCAGTTACACCACCAAAGTCAGCTGTAGTACCTGTCATGGCAAGGGTGCTGAAAAAGACAGCGACATCGTCACTTGCGGCACCTGTCATGGGCAGGGGCAAGTGCGTATGCAGCAGGGCTTTTTTGTCATGCAACAAACTTGTCCGCAATGTCATGGCACAGGCAAGCAAATCAAAAATCCTTGCAAAGAGTGTCATGGCGAGGGCACCAAAAACAAAGAACAAACCTTGGAGGTGTCTATCCCTGCTGGCGTGGACAATGGCGATCGCGTGCGCTTGGCGGGCAAGGGTGAGGCAGGCAGTGCAGGTATGCCAAACGGCGATTTGTACGTTGAGGTGCGTGTCAAGCCGCACGATGTGTTTGTGCGCCATGGGCAAGATTTGCATATGGATGTGCCTGTCAGCATTGCAGGAGCGGCGCTTGGTGAAGAGATTGAGGTGCCAACACTGGAGGGCAAAATCAAAATCAAAGTGGCAGAAGGCACTCAAAGTGGCAAGCTGTTGCGCGTTCGTGGCAAAGGTGTGCCGACCGTACACAACAGCCTAAAAGGCGATTTGATTTGCAAAATCATCGTGGAGACCCCTGTCAATCTAAACAGCGAGCAAAAAGAGCTGCTGCGCAAATTCCAAGACAGTCTGGACAAAGATACCAATTTTGGACAATCGCCCAAGAAAAAAGGCTTTTTTGATAAGCTGGGTGATTTGTTTGACTAAGCATCAAGCCTTCAATTTGAAGGCTTTTTATGTTGTATTTTTATAAATCATTTGTGCCATAACGCTGTACTGTAAAACAATATGGCACTGTATGAATGACAAAAGACCAACGGGATGAACGGTTTTGCCAAACATTCAGCAAAAAGCCGTTCATGACACAACAATACCAAGCAATAGGAATATTATGACACACAACACAATTTCGGTGGGCATTATGGGCGCGTCAGGGCGCATGGGGCGTATGCTTATCAAGGCGGTTTTGGACAATCCGCGCACGCAGTTGGTGGGCGCTTATGATAGGGTGGAATCTACATTGATTGGTGTGGATGCAGGCGAGCTGATTGGCGAGGCGCATTGTGGCGTGGCACTTGGCGCGCTTGGTGCTGGTGCAGCGCGCCCAGATGTGTTGATTGATTTTAGTCTGCCAGAGGCGCTGTCACAGACCATTGATTTTTGTCAAAACAATGGCACAGCGCTTGTTATGGGCGTGACGGGCTTGAGCGCGCCCAAAGAAGATGAGCTGCGCGCGCTGTCTGCTCATGTGCCGATTGTGTATGCAGGCAATTATTCCACAGGGGTTAATTTGTCTTTGAATCTGCTTGCGACCACTGCCAAAACCTTGGGGCTGTCAGCGGATGTTGAGATTATTGAGGCGCACCACAAGCACAAACTGGACGCACCTTCTGGTACGGCTCTGATGATGGCAAAAGCGGTAACCGATGCGCGCAATCAGTCCATGGATGTCATTGTCAATGGGCGCAGCGGCAGTGCCAAGCGTCAAGAGGGCGAGATTGGTATGCACGCGGTGCGTGGCGGCGAGATTGTCGGCGAGCACACGGTGCAATTTATTATGAATGGCGAAATCATTGAAATCACGCACAAAGCCGCCTCGCGCAGTACATTTGCCGACGGTGCGGTGCGCGCGGCGATTTGGCTTTTTGGCAAGCCTTGCGGACTGTATGATATGCAAGATGTGCTGGGTTTAAAATCTTAGGCGATTACGCCATTTTCAACTTTATTTAATTTAATTGTTTTTTATAAAAAACAAATTGTTTGTAAGCTCGGTGGCAGAATGACGCCCAACAATTTTTTTGAGAATGGCGTTAAGTGATTGAAAAAATCAATGTGACCGTTTTTTCCGATACAAGAATATCAACATAAGGGTGAATGTTATGCGCATTTGGCAAAAAAATTGGCTTTTGGTGGGGTGGATTGGACTTGTGGCATCATCAAGCTTTGCCAATTATCAAACCTACGTCATCCACACCTACGGCAATCCCAATCTGCCCCATGTGATTGCAGGTGAGCTGACCGATGGCGGCACGGCGCAAATGTATCAAGATCAGCTGATTTTGCGTGCAACGCCCAACGAATACGCCAAAGTCAGCCGTCTGCTGGAGCGAATTGACACCGCGCCAACAAGCTTAAATTTATCCTTAAAAATCGGTCAATACAGCAGTCAAGACGCCAGTTATAATCAAGTCAATCTGGGCGGCGTCATATCGTCCAACTCGCGCGTATGGGTTAATGGGCGCTGGCAAAACACAAGTCAAAGCACTGACAACACCAGCATATATCGCGTGCAGGGCTTGGCGGGTGCGCCCATGAAAATCACCAGCAATACTTTGGTGAATCTTATGTCTGTCAATCACGCCTACTATGGCGGCTGGGGTAGGCAAGGGCTGCTTGTGCGCTTTGTGAATAATCAATGGGTGACTTTAAGCGATGGGTTTTATGCCACCGCCACAATACTGCCCAATGGTCAAGTCGGCATTGCGCTGTCACAGTACAGCACTCAAACGGGCACATCCTACGCGCCTTCATCGTTGCCCAATCAGCAAAATCTAACCACTCAGCTGGTGGTGGCGCGCAATCAATGGGTGCAGATTGGTGACATCCAAACATCTGGCAGCACAAGCCATCAGCAAAACGGCGCTTATACCGCGCAGACTCAATCGTCCTTACCGATTTGGATTAGGGTAGATTAATTATCTGCATTTAGTGCGATTAAAAATACCATCAATGTAAAGCTAAGATGGATTATTTGGCGCGCCAAAGGGATTTGTCAAATCATAAATGCCAAAGCGCACCATCATTGATGAACAATCACTGCGTTAATGTGTCATAAAGCGTGCGCTCATGCACAGGCAAAGCGCGGGTGTGGGGGCTTTGGTTGGTGTCTGCCAGATACAGCTGCAAAGCACAAACGACACTTTTGAAGGATAAATCTTGCCAAGGGATGTCGCTTGGTGCAAAAAGCTGGCATTCCAAGCTTTCTGTACCACAGCCAAAACGCCCGTCTTTGAGTGTTGTTACATAAAAAACATGGATTTGTCCCAAATGCGGAATGTTGATGAGCGCATACAGCTGCGGCTCAAGTGCAATGGCGTCCGCTTCTTCTATCGTTTCGCGCAGCGCCCCTTCTGCCATCGTCTCACCGATTTCCAAAAAACCTGCAGGCAAGGTCCAATAGCCATAGCGCGGCTCAATGGCGCGCCGACACAATAAGATTTTGCCCTCATGCACCGCAATGACACCTGTGACAACCTTTGGATTGTCGTAGTGAACATAACCGCACGATGAGCATACCAAGCGTGGTTTGCTGTCACCTGCTGGAATGATGTAGGACGCGCTTTGCCCACAGTGCATACAAAAGCGCAAAACAGAAGATTGGCTCATAACAAAGAATGGTTGTCAAATAAGCCACATTGTAGCATAATTTTTATCAAAGGCGACACACGATGACTGCTTGTGTTTCAAAATTTGGTCATTGCGCTTTTGGCTCTTGCGCTTTTGGTTTTGCGCTTTGGGCAGTGTGTTTTGCAGCGATGATGGCTGTGGCGTGGGTATGGATAACAAAGAGGGCTTGATTTGAATAATCGGTTGAATGATTGGCGGCAAATTTTGCAGCAAAAAACATTGGCGCCACAAGATTTATCGCACGATGACAGCGATGCAGGCGTGCTTGTGCTCATCACCGATGAGCCTAATGCCAAGCTGTTGTTCACCAAGCGAAGTGCGCATCTAAATAGCCATGCAGGGGAAATATCGTTTGTCGGTGGCAAAAAAGACGAAACTGACCGCGACATCATTGACACCGCGCTTCGCGAAGCAAAAGAAGAAATCGGCGTGTGCGCATCTGCGCTGACGGTGATGGGTGGTTTGCCTGTACAAACCTCCAAGGCAGGACTAAAAGTGCGTCCAATCGTGGCAAAACTAAATCCCAATGCTGTCTTGGAACTTGTGCCCTCAGAAGATGAGATTGAACGACTGCTTTGGGTGGAGCTGACATATTTTTTGGATAATTTACCGACCAATACCGCGGTGGATGTTGTGTACAAAGAGCAAGCGCTCAAAATTCAAACCAGTGCATGGGTGCATGAAGCAGACATCATTTGGGGGCTGACAGGACGCATCATGGCGGATTTATTGGCGCTGTTTGGGCAGGACATCAAATGGTATTATCGCATCTGATGGTAGCCGTCGGTTTTTTTGGTGGCTATTATTAAGCTTTTTATCAAAGCTGATTTATCAAAATCAATTTATAAAAGCTGATTTGTTGAAGTTGCTCCAGATGGTGCTTATTGAGCGTGCCAATGTATTTTTGCATCCAATTGACGTAGTCAATCAACCAATTGTTAAATAAACTCATACCATAATTTAAAAAATACAAAACATCTGTTACAATGGCATTTTTAACATCATTCTCAAGCTTTAAACCGTTTTTGTGGTTGGTGCCCTGTGATGGAAACCCAACATTAAAAACCCAACATTTTAAATGATTGATTTGATTTAAAAAAATGTTGGATGTCATTCTTCCACCCAACTTACGAAAAGTTATTTTTTTTATAAACAATCAATTGAGTTAAATGAAGTTGAGAATGGAATATTTTTTATGAATGCGAGATGATTATGAGTTACAATTCTTATGACGTTCATCAGGCGGATGTGGCGCAAGATGATGTTGTACTGCTTGCCGAACCCAAGCGCTTGTCAATCGGTATGGGCTGGGATTTTTGGCGAGATGCGTTTACTATTTTTAAGCAAAATGCGCTCAGTTGGTTTTTGTGCGGACTTGCTTATATTGCAATCGTGATTGCGCTGTCGCTGTTGAGTGCGGTATTGCCCATCATTGCTGATGTGGCGATTGGTATTATTGGTTTGATATTGGTGGCAGGTTTTGCTTACAAGGCGCATTTACAGGTGTGTGAAGAAGACAGCAGTGTGTCTGATATTTTTGCAGGATTTCAGGTGAATGTGCTGCGCCAAATCGGACTGTATGTTGTCTTTTTTGTTGGTATGGTCATTGCAATTGTTGTGGCGGCTGTGGTTGCTGCGTTATTATTTGGTGTGGGTACATCTGACTTGACAGGGCTTGACAGTCTTGATGAACTTGGTGTGATGACGATATTGTTGATGTTTTTGGTGATGCTGTTATTCATCATGCCGCTAGCGATGATGCTGTGGTTTGCACCGATTTTGATTTTTTTTCATGATTTGTCCATCATGCAGGCGATGAAGCTAAGCTTTAAGGCGTGCTTGGCAAATATTTTACCGTTTTTGTGGTATTCGGTTGTGTTTGTTGGGTTTGCCTTGATTGCCAGTTTGCCAGTCATGCTGGGTTGGCTTGTTTTGTTGCCGTTATTTATGCTTACTTATTACACCTCTTATCGTCATATTTTGACGGCGTGATGTGTTTGATGGCGATTTTTGGGATATAAAAATCGCCATTTTTATGATAAAATAACAAGATTATCGGATGAATTAATTGGGTATTTTATGAGTTATATGACACAAAAAAACGACGTCATTCACATTGATGGCGATTTACATCACAATGCGGACGCAAAAATCTGTATCGTGGTCGGTCGTTTTAATGGCTTTGTGGTAGAAAGCTTGGTGGAGGGTGCGCTGGATGCGCTCATTCGTCATGGCGTACAAGGCAAAAACATCACCATCGTGCGTGTACCAGGGGCGTTTGAGTTACCGCTGATTGCCCAAGCGCAGGCCAAATCCGCCAAATTTGACGCCATCATCGTTTTGGGCGCGGTGATTCGTGGCAGCACGCCGCATTTTGATTTTGTTGCCAATGAGTCCGCCAAAGGCTTAAGTCAAATCGCCTTAACGCACAGCATTCCTGTCATCAATGGCATTTTGACCACCGACAACATTGAGCAAGCCATTGAACGTGCTGGCACCAAAGCTGGCAATAAAGGCTATGACGCTGGCATGACCGCACTTGAGATGATTTCGGTTTTGACAAAATTGTAACGCTTGTTTGACATCAGCATTGGCTTGAACTTGTACCATGCACCTTGAACTTGTGCCATGTACAAGGGCATTTGTTCAAAAATTGAATCTTTGAAGGTAAATTCATGAATACACACAACCAAACCCAAGGCGAATCAGGACAAGACGAGCAAGGGTTTGACATCAGCGAGACAGGTTACAAAACCAGTCATACCGCCGTCAGAAAGGCGCGCCGCTTTGCTTTGCAGGGTATGTATGAGTGGCTGATGACCGATTATCGTTTTTATAAAACCAAAGAGACTGAGTATCTGGGCAATGAGCCGCACGCGATTGCCATGCGCACGCGTCAAGACAACGCCATGCACACGGTGCATTTGGGTTATTATCACGAGCTCATGCGCCAGATTCCATTGCAGATGGATGAGCTGTCTGCGCTCATCGCAGCAAATGCCGACAGACCGCTTGAGCGCTTGGATACGGTGGAATTTGCTGTGCTGTTGATTGGTGTTTATGAGCTCAAATACAGCCTACACATTCCCTACAAAGTGGTGATTGATGAGGCGATTGAACTCAATGCTCATTTTGGGGCGACCGACAGCTATAAATTCATCAATGCAGTGATGGATAAGCTTGCCAAACAGCTGCGTAGCCTTGAGGTGCAAGCAAGCAACAAAGCGTAATCAGCGTTTTGTTTGCATCTGTTTCTTTAAAAACTGTCTTGCCGTTCGCTTGATTTGCCAAAATTTATTTTACTTTTTTGTTTATCGCCTAATTTTAATCAAGTTAGGCGATTTATTTTTTGCTTAAATCAAAATTTATAGTAGGGCGTGTTGACATTTCACACGCTTTAAGAAAAAATGTTGACAATTAAGCTTTGGTCGTGCTTTTGGTGAAAAATAAGCTAAATCTTGCCTTTTGTCGTTAATAAATTTGTCAATACTCTCATATTGACTGCATTTATTGCCTAAAAAGGCTTAATAATTTTCTAAATTTTTCACTCAAATTGAAATGTCAACACGCCCTAAAATTTAAATTCAATATTGACGCCTCTAAATTTTAATCTTACCATAAATCAGCTCACAAACGGATTGATAAGGATATGTATGTACCCCAAACGCTACCCCATTCGCCCCAAACAAGCTTACAGCTATTTGATGTCAATCATTATGCCGATTGCGTATGTTGTGTCTTGTTTTATGGGCTTTGTTATCATGGATTTGCCGTTTAGCGTTTGGCAAAAATTTATGATGGCTTTGGGCGTGGGTTTTTTATTTTGTTTTTTGGCACGTTTGTATTTTAAACCAAAAATAGACAACATTGCCTTAATTATTGATGATAAAGGCATCAGAACAAACGCTCGTTTATTAAATAAACTGCCCAATTCAAATCCGATTTTGTTTAAAGACATTGACCGCGTGGATTATACCGAAAATTTGGTGCAAGAAATGTTTGGTAAGCATTTATCCAAAACCGATCCTTATCTCAAAGATTTTAATAAAGCCTTGATTGTTCATGCTAGCAAAAAAGATAAATTTGGCAAAACGTCTCAAAAATTTATGATTGCTCAAAATGTGTGGCAAATTGATGATTTTGATGATGTGGTGTCTATATTTATTAAGCATGGACATACGCCTAAGTTTATTGACAATCAAAGCTATATCAAAGCCAACAATCCACAATTACAAGACCTTGGCAAACGCTCTGGTCATTTGGCATATTCTTCTTTATTTTTATTGATACTGATGGGTGTGTTGTTTTATATTGATAAATTCATCACCCTAGATTTTGGTCATATAAGCACCATTTATTTTGGTGTTGCCATATTGGTGGCTGTGGCTGGGTTTTATTATATTTATCGTGAAAATAAGCAAGTACAAGGCAGTGTTTCTTTGATTATTTTTGTGCCTATGGCAACGCTGTTTTTATTGAGTGTGATGTTATTGTTATCGCCATGGATGGGTCAGTCGCATTTGGTTCAATTTAATGTGCAGGGCAATAAATGGCAAACACAATTTAATAATACGCCAATTTATGTGGAATGCAAACAAAAACCAATTTTATCAAATGATAAAGCAAATGAAGGCAAAGTCAATATCATACAAACGCTTGGCATGATAAGAATATCTTTTGATGAAATTCATAAAATATGCCATAATGGAAAATTTATTAAATCAGATTAATTTTTTTATTGCTTTTAAATATTTTTTGGCATTTTATTTAAATGCTTGTGATTTTAAATACTTTTGGCTTAAACATTTTTTGTGAATGATTTTGGTGTTATCTTTGATAGTATAAACGGTATTTTATGTCCGAATTTTCGCTCATTTACACGCATTTTAAACACGCTACCCACAGTCATCGCCATACTGTTTTGGGTATTGGCGATGATTGTGCTGTCAGTCAAATACCGCCCGATTGCGAGCTTGTTAGCTGTGTGGATACGCTTGTGGCAGGACGGCATTTTGTCCACGAAACCGACGCTTTTGCCATCGCTTACAAATCGGTGGCGGTCAATTTATCGGACTTGGCGGCGATGGGGGCGACCCCTTATGCGATTTTGCTTGGCTTATCCCTGCCAAATGATATGGCGAATGATGCGTTTTGCCAAGCGTTTGCCAGTGGCTTGGCGGATATTTGCGGGCAGTTTGGGGTAGAGCTTATCGGTGGCGACACCACAGGCTCTCCTGTTTTGACCATTTGTATTACCGCTTTGGGCTTTGTGCCAAAGGGGCAAGCGATCTGCCGACATACCGCCAAAATTGGCGATGTTATTTGTGTCAGTGGTGAGGTGGGTTTGGCAAGCTTGGCCTTGACACAAATTTTGGGCGAAAAAGGACATAGCAAAACGCCCAACGCCCTAAAGCTGTTGTCCGCCAAATCACGACAAGCCCTACAATACCCCACGCCACAAGTCGCCTTGGGGCAGGCGTTGCGTGGTTTTGCTCACAGCATGATTGACATTTCGGACGGTTTGGGGCAAGATTTGGGGCATATTCTGACGGCAAGCGGTGTCGGTGCAAGGCTGGATTTGGACAAAATCCCTTGCGATGACTCATTAACCCAACTGCCTTTTGAGCAAAAATATCAACATATTTTAAATGGCGGCGATGATTATCAGCTGTGCTTTAGTCTGTCGCAAGATGATTTAAAAAAATTCACTGCTCAATATGATTATCCCATTTATCCGATTGGGCAAATCACCCAAAAACAAGGCGTTGAATTGTTTGACCAAGGCAAAAAAGTGGAGTTTGATATTAAAGGTTGGCAGCATTTTTAGGTAAATTAAAATGACCCAAATCATTCAATCAAATAACAACATTGAAAAAACCGAGCGTTTAATTCGTGAAATCAATTTAATTCACGCCAAATACTCACAAGATTATTTTGAAACAGGTAAAGTACAAAAGCTTAATTTAAGCCGTACACTCAAAAATATCCCCATAGAACATATTTTGTCTTATCGCCTAAATTTGCATGAAGCGATTAATGATTATTTGTTGTTTGCCGATACCAAAGACATCAATTTTTATTATCGCATTAAGACTTCCGAGAGCATTCAATACAAAATCAATCGCTATTTACAAAGACAAAATCAATATCCTGTGAATAACATTCTAAATGATATTTTTGGAGCAAGAATTGTATTGCCTTCTAATGACATTCAAGTTATTTTGGAAAAGTTAGATGATTATAAAGAAAAATACGGATTAAAAAATTGGTATTTAAGAGATATAGAGGGTTATATTGGTATTCATGTGTATTTTAAAAATGCCAGCAATTTTTATTATCCATGGGAATTACAGATTTGGGACGAAAACGATGCTATTGGCAATATTAAAAGCCGTCAAGCGTATAAACGAGATTTTGTTAAATAAACTTTATTAAAAAGCATTTATCAAACAGCGTTTTATCAAACAATATTTTGTTAAACAACATTTTATCAAACAGCATGGGCAATTTACATGAGCAACCACAAACCAGACGTATCAAAATCCAACCCTTGTCCGCCCTGCCCACCAACCGCCAAGGCGTGGGACAGGTGCATTTATTGGCTTGGGATTGGTTTGGGCTCAGGACTGCCTAGACGTGCGGCAGGCACTTGGGGGACGGTGGGTGGGCTTATCGCTGCCGTGCCGATGATGATGTTGGGCTTTTTTGGGTTTTTGGCGATTACGATTATTGGCGGTTTGGTGGGCAGTTATGTTTGTGGTAAAACCTCTGATTTGATGAACGTGCATGACGATCCGCATATTGTGTGGGACGAATGGGTGGGGATGTGGATTGCACTATTGCCAAGTGTGTGGTTATTGGCAATGGCACAAAGTGGTAATAAAGCTGGATTGGCATACCTACATCCAAGCGTGATTTTATTATTCATCATTCCTTTTGTGTTATTTCGTTTTTTTGATATTATCAAGCCTTTTCCGATTAAATGGGTGGACAAAAATGTCTCTGGTGGTTTTGGTATTTTGATTGATGATGTATTGGCAGGTATTATGGCGATGGTGATGTCTTATGTGATATTTTTTGCTTTATGATATTTTTGTTGTGAGATGTTTTAAATTTTTAAGTTCAATATATTAATTTAATCCCAATACATTCATCAAATTCACGCATAATAAGGTGATTATTATGAAAAAATCTTATGCTGTGATGATTGGTTTTTTATTGAGCATTTTATGTTTAATTATGCCAATTTATTATGATTTGCAAAGCAGCTGGTATAGGGCGGAATTTATCGGTTTTGCTGTTGGGTTTTTTGTGTTATTTAATTTTTTGTTTTATTATGCTTATCAAAACTTTCAATCCAGATTTAAAATCAGAAAATATCTTTTAGCGTCATTGACTTTATTGATTATTATGCTATTGGCAGGTGCAGGGTTTTATCGCTCATCCGATATACCAACATTAGGTGCTATGTTGGTGTATGCCATGATTTTATTACCCATTTTGTGTGTGGCTGAATTGCTGTGTTGGTTGTGGCAACAAAAAAAGACATAAATTTATTGTACAAATTTTTGGGGCTGTTGTGTTAAAAGCTGTTGTGTTAAAATAAGTCAATGCTTATTTTTTTAAGGAACAATCATGACGCTACACACCATCATCATGGCGGCAGGCAAAGGCACTCGCATGAAATCCGCTCGCCCCAAGGTTTTGCAGTCTTTGGCAGGTAAGCCTTTGTTGGCGTATGTGCTGACCGCCGCTAAGCAGTTGGGCAGCAGTCAAAACATCGTTGTGTTTGGCTTTCTTGGCGAGCAGGTCAAAGCCGCCTTTAAAGAAGATGGCATTGAGTGGGTGGAGCAAGCCGAGCAGCTTGGCACAGGACACGCCGTACAGATGGCGTTGCCTGTTTTGCCCAAAACGGGCAAAAGCCTGATTTTGTCGGGGGATGTGCCGCTGATTCAGGTGGCGACTTTAAGTAAGCTTGTCCACACAGACAGCCCCGTTGCCATGCTGACTTTGAATGTCGCCAACCCGTTTGGGCTTGGGCGAATTGTCCGTACAGATGGCAAAGTTGTCGCCATCGTGGAAGAAAAAGACGCCACCGACGCCCAAAAACAAATCAGCGAGATTAACAGCGGCGTCTATTGCGTGGACAATGCCTTGTTGCATCAATATTTGCCCAAGCTCAACAACGACAATGCCCAAGGCGAGTATTATCTGACGGAAATCATCAAAATGGCGGTGGCGGACGGTGTGGAGATTGCCACCATCGCTCCAGAATATGCTTTTGAGATTGAGGGGGTCAATGACCGCATTCAGCTTGCCACGCTTGAACGCACCTACCAAGCCCATGTCATCAAGCAGCTGCAGCTTGACGGCGTGCAGTTTGCCGACCCCAGCCGTGTGGACATCCGCGGACAGCTGACTTGTGGTCGCGATGTGTTTATTGACATCAATACGGTGTTTGTGGGCGATGTCAGCCTAGGCGATGGCGTGCAGATTGACGCAGGCAATGTCATTAGCAATAGCACGATTGGCAATGGTACGCACATCAAGCCCAACTGCGTCATTGATGACAGCGTGATTGGTGCTGATGTCGCGATTGGGCCTTTTGCTCATTTACGCCCCAAAACGGTCTTGGCGGACAAAGTCAAAATCGGTAACTTTGTAGAAACCAAAAAAACCCAAGTCGGTATCGGTAGCAAAATCAATCACTTAAGCTATGTGGGCGACGCTGTCCTTGGGGCGGATGTCAATATCGGGGCAGGGGTGATTACCTGTAATTATGATGGGGTCAATAAATTTAACACCGTCGTTGGCGACAATGCCTTTGTGGGCAGTAACTCAAGCCTAGTCGCCCCTGTCAAAATCGGCAAAGGGGCTACCATTGGGGCAGGTTCGGTCATCACCAAAGACGCCCCTGATGATAAGCTGTCCTTGGGGCGAGCACGTCAAAGTACCATTGACAACTGGACACGCCCTGTCAAAAAATAACCCAACCAAAAGCACAAATGAAAGTTTGTGCTTTTTTACAAGGACAAGGACACTCATGCCAATCAGCCAATTCAAAGCCCATTTACACCGCCAAAATATCGTCATCTCATGGCAACGCTACGGCATTGAGGCACTCAATTTTATGGCACTTGGGCTGTTTTCGTCCTTGATTGTCGGCTTGATACTCAAAAATTTGGGTGCTTGGGCAAATCTGCCTTGGCTGATGGATGTCGGCACACAAGCCCAGGGTATGATGGGGGCGTGCATTGGTGTAGGCGTGGCGTATGCTCTCAAATCCCCACCGCTTGTGCTGTTTAGCAGTGTCATTACAGGGCTGCTTGGAGCAAGTCTTGGTGGGCCTGTTGGGGCATTTGTCGCTGCCTTGATTGGGGCGGAGATGGGTAAACTGGTTCACCGCACCACGCCCTTTGACATCATCATCACCCCTGCCACAACCTTGCTGGCTGGTATGGCGGTGGCGACATTCTTTAGTCCGATGATTGATGGGGCGATGACTGCGTTGGGGCAGTTTATCGTCTGGGCGGTGGAATTGTCACCCATTTTTATGAGTATTGTGGTGGCGGTGGCAATGGGGCTGATTTTGACCTTGCCCATCTCAAGTGCGGCGATTGCTATTAGCTTGGGACTTAGCGGCTTGGCGGCAGGGGCGGCAACGGTGGGCTGTGCTGCTCAAATGATGGGCTTTGCGGTGATGAGCTACAAAGACAACGGCATGGGCACAGCGGTGGCGTGCGGGCTTGGCACCAGCATGATTCAAATGCCCAACATTCTAAAAAACCCCAAAATCTGGCTGCCGCCCACGCTGACAGGGGCGATTTTGGCACCCTTTGCTACGGCTGTGTTTGGCATGACCAACATTCCCATGGGGGCGGGCATGGGCACAAGTGGGCTTGTGGGGCAAATCGGCACCGTGGAGGCGATGGGAGCAAATGCGACCACTTGGGGGCTCATTGCTGCCTTTCATTTTGTGCTGCCTGCTGTCATCACTTGGGGTATTGCCAAAATAATGCACGCCAAAGGTTGGATTAAAGACGGTGATTTGTCGCTGAATAATGCCTAAAAATTAGCAAACGTTGTTTTGTGATGATTTTGAATTTATTGTACACTATGATTGATTGTACACTATGAATGAAGATTTAAAACAAATACCCGTCACGCCTTTTTTATAAACCCCATCAAGACTTAAGGAAAAACACCATTAAAACTAAAGTAATGCTTATTTTATTAATCCTTTTATCATCTCTAACCCTCACAGCCTGTGATCCATTCAAAGGCTTAAGAGACTATGGACAAGAATTAGGGGCGAATGGGAAGATTAACTGGGGGTTAAAAAATGCAAGAGGAGAAGGAGTAGGAGCTTGTGAAAGCGGTTCTCCTATTAGTAGTGTAGCCTACCTAGATAACTATAATATTCCTCGTGAAATCGGCGGTAACTTTATCTGTGAAAACGGCAAGCCTAAACTCCCCAAAGACTGTCAAGGTCGTGAAATTCGCAGTGAGGCGGAATTTATTGCTTTTTGGCAAAAACACCAACTTCCCATTGGTCTTAAATATTTTGAATGTGTCAATGGTCAGCCACGTATTCCTGCCATACAACTAGAAGCATGGAAAATCTCAGAACAAGAAAAACCCACCTGCAAAGATGCTCGTGGTCGTAAGCGTCCGTGTGTATGATTATTTGATTGATGTGGTGCGATAAATAGAAAGTTTAGAGCCTGTCCCAATTAATTAAGCTTTGATGTTTTTGCTTAAAAATTAATCGTGAATGGGCTCTAAAATACCAAATCCAATGCGGCTTTTTATTTAAGAATAAGCACAGTCGGCTACTTCTAAAGCTTTATAAACACCCTAAGCAAGCCTAGGATTTTTTGGTTTTATAAGCTTTACAACTACTTGAATTTGAGTCTTGGGCTTGGCACAACTGTATCGCTTTTTGCTTAGCGATTTTACAGGTTTCACCTGTTTCAACATATATATATGGCACACCCGAATCATTGGTTGTATCCGATTTTGCAAGAGCCATACAGCCATTCACCAATGAATCTGAAAATCTACAAGGGCTACGGCGACTGCTTTGGTTGCATTCATTGACTGTAACGGCATTGTATTCTTCCCAATGAGCGTCCATAAAGCCATAATTGGTACGAATGGTTCTTTTTACAAAAAATGGCTCACCATCTTTTGTCCACGCCAGCCCCAGATACTTAGAAATCACCCCACTACTACCGCCACCGCTATAACTGCCTTGTGGTTGATTTAAAATATTATGGTACATACAAGAATGATAATTTGGGTCGTTTTGTGTACATGCCAAAGCCGATTGACTCAGCGACATCACCCCAAACAGCGTACCGCTTAATGCCAATAATTTAAAAAAATGTTTCATTGCATTTACCTTTTTTGTTGATAAAATTAAAACCTATAGCACCGTTAAGGCAACACATTGCCTTGCGTATCAATATAAAATTGTTTACCTGCCAATTCAACTAAAGCTTGCCCTTGTTCATCAAATTCCCATGCATTATCATAAATTATCGCTGTGATTGGCTGACCATTTGAATTTAGGTAGCCATGTTTTTGATTTTGTGTGGCGATGATGGTACGATTTCTGATCGAGAGACGGTCATATGGTGCTGAAATCACTTCTCCTTTTAAATTGAGTAAAACAGCACGATTATCTTTGATGGCGACCAAAACATCAAATCGGCTATAAGGGTCAATTAACTCATCATAATCTATGGCATTGGTCGCTTTGGCTTTATCATTGATATAACTAAATTTATCTTGATATTTGACAATATAACCGCTTGGGTGATTCCATGGTGAGGCGGGTGATTCAACTGGAACAATAAACTGATATTTTAAAGGTAAAATTTCTTTGCCTGTTTTATCAATCATGCCCATCGGCTCCATTGTAGCACTTGATGGGGTAACAATCGCAAATCCATTATCATCAAAACAACGCATATAATAATACAAAGCATTAATTTCTGGGGATTTGTGGCAATTATCCATACCCCACGCTCTTGCTTGAGTGGTTTGTGGCAAGGTTGTTGCCAAAATAATCGGCAATACCAAATAGCTAAGCTTAATCAATTTATTCATCTTCTTTGCTCCAATTTTCATCATTAAAATTTTCAAAAGTTTGGTTTAAATATTCATCTTTAATCACGCCTTTTAATTTGGCTTTGTCAATTTATTGAGATACTTGTTTGCCATTCTGCCACATCACCGTACGTACCACTTTTGGCTTGCCAAGCATACTTTGTTTAAAGAATTTTTCTTCGCCGTGTTTGACATCATTAACCCAGTTGGTTACACGAATAGGGGCGTTGGTATCTATGTTAAATTCTATTTCTATGACG
Organism: Moraxella sp.; assembly: GCA_041811915.1. Lineage (GTDB taxonomy): Bacteria > Pseudomonadota > Gammaproteobacteria > Pseudomonadales > Moraxellaceae > Moraxella. The sequence goes on from JBGXSA010000074.1 coordinate 22,835, forward strand.
TGATTTGGGTCTTTTTGATACAGTTGTGCAATCCATTTTTTATCAATACCCGCTTTATTTGGCTTATAAAATATAAGTTGGGCAAGCTTACCTGTATCTTCATCAAAAATCTTTTCGGTTTGTGTAAACTCTTCACCTTTGATATTCATCGTATATACTTTGTAGGGCGTACCAGTTAAGGTATAGAGCGTCTCGTATGTCTGACCTGTTTTTTCATCATAAATGGTCTCCGAGGTTACTTTATCATAGTTGATTCCTTGATCAACAATGGTTTTACCTTGGGCGTTTTCTTCAAAACGACGCACCCATGTGCCATTGCCATCGTATTGGTTACACACCCTTCCGCCTGTTTTAGTTGCTTTGCAATCGTAAGTATGTGGAATAAATGGTTTGCTATAAACAGCGTCATAACCTGAGCTACCGCCATACATTGCATTTTGCTGTTCATAGCCCAAGCGTTGTTGCTCATTCCACTGTTGTTGTTGCATATTGATGCAATTTCCGTAATTTGGCAAATTAGGTGAACACGCCAAAGCCGATTGACCTAGCGACATCACCCCAAACAGCGTACCGCTTAATGCCAATAATTTAAAAAAATGTTTCATTGCAGTTACCCTTTTTGTTGATAAAATTCAAATCTATCGCACTGTTAAGGCAACACATTGCCTTGTGTATCAATATACAATTTTTTATCAGCTAATTCAACTGGTACTCGCTCTTGTTCATCAAATTCTCATGCATCATCATATACCTAAAAAACTTAAAAATTACCACAAGATTAGTTTTTTAATATTAGGCACGCGTTACGTATGATTAAAAATTACGCATGATTAAAAAGATTTTATTTAAAACGGTGTGTAATACACACCGTTTTAAATCTTTAAATCGTTTTTGTAGGCTTGCGTTAAGTTTATAAACCCAACATGATTTAAATATTAATTTTATTTAAATTTATCAATTGTTGGGTGTCATTCTTCCACCCAACCTACATCATTGATTTTATTAAAAAAATTGATAAATAAACGTGTCGTAGGTTGGCGTTGAGCGAAGCGAAACCCAACATTAATTTAAATATTGATTTTATTTAAAAAATTTATCAATTGTTGGATGTCATTCTGCCACTCAACTTACAAAAATTGATTGTTTATAAAAAATCAATGAATTAAATAAAATTGAAAATGGCGTATAAATTTAACGCTCAATCTTTAAACTTGTATAGGATAATATGTTATTATCATTTTACCAAAAATTCCAATTATAAATTAAATTGTAAATTAAGCGGTATTTATATGCCAATTGATGTGTTGATAACCCAAAATTGATGACAAAATCATCGCTTGATAAAAGTGCTTTAAGGCTTATGAATGCAGAACAAATTTTAATTTAACATCTGTTCACAAAGTATTCATTGACTTATTAAGGCAGCTGCACTTGCTCAATTTTCCAACCAAACAAGCCTTGGCGGTACAAAGTAGCACCGATGGGCTGTCCTGATATCGCCCCTGACACATAAAAGCAATCATAGCCACAATAGCCAAAGCTTGGCTTATCGCTGGCAGCTTGCCCAAACTTTTGGATAACACGCTCACGCACAATCGGCTCTTGGGCGGCACTTGCCGATTGCCAGTCGCCACCTGATACGATGATGTCTTTGATGAGTTTTTGATAGTCAATATAATCGCTTGCCACCGCCCACGCCGCGGCAAGCTTTTTGCTTTCGCTGCTGATGTCTTGATTGAGCAGTCGCTTGAGGTTGTCTGCCGTCACCGCCTCTGTTACCGCCTCATCTATCAGCTGATGGGCTTGGTGGGTCAGTGCGTCTTTGGCGTCTGGCATGATGAGTGTCAGCCCTGCCAATACATCGTTGTTTGACAAGGTGGTCTGTAGTCGCTCACGCAAAGCCTGCTGCATATGGGGGCGTACACGCTCATAATCCACCATCGCTGCCACATGGTCATAGTCGCCCTTGTCATAGGCACTCTTGAGCTGATACAGTGCATAATAAGGCGACAGTGCGACCGCCACCACCCACAGTACCACGCATAACCCAAACCACATCGCCAGTCGTTTCATATCGCCTCTTTTTTACTTTGTGATAACATTTAAGCAATATTTAGCACATAAAAGTAACATCGTGCTAAAATCACTTGACATTTTTGTAATTATCCGTTTATATAGAACATCTTTTTGTGTGTTTGTCATGATATTTTAACATAAGGATGTTTTTATGAACGCAAAATTTACCTCCAGTGCATTATTGCTTGCTTTAACTGCAATCTTGGCAGGCTGTGGCAACAAGGACAACGCCCAACCTGCTGCCAACGACGCCCCCAAACCCTCAGTCAGCGAAGTATCAGAAAGTGATTTGGCAGCCAGTCAAGAGGTCGCCATCAACAACGGTGCCGATCCTGAGTCGCTTGATCCGCACAAAGTTTCGGGCGTGCCTGAATCTAACATCATCCGCCAAATGCTTGTGGGTCTAACCACAACCGACAATGACGGCAACACAGTTGGCGGTATGGCAACAGAGTGGAGCAGCCCTGACAACAAAGTGTGGACATTTAAGCTGCGTGATGCCAAGTGGTCCAATGGCGATGCGGTTACCGCCGATGATTTTGTCTTTAGTATGCGTCGTGTGGTGGATCCTGCGACCGCCTCTCCTTATGCCAGCTATTTGGCGGATGCCAAAGTGATGAACGCTCAAGACATCGTGGATGGCAAGGCCGCCCCTGATACGCTTGGCGTCAAGGCAATTGATGAGAAGACTTTGGAGATTACACTGTCCGAGCCTGTGCCTTATCTGCCTGATATGCTGATTCACACCGCCGCCAAGCCTGTCAATCCAAAAGCCGTCAAAGAGCATGGCGATGCATGGACACAAGCTGCCAATTATGTCGTCAACGGTCCTTACAAGCTCAATCAATGGCAAATCAACGAAAAAATCGTCCTAGACCGCAACACCGCCTATTATGACGACGCCAACACCACCATCAACAAGATTACGCTGCTGCCCATCAGCGATGGTGCAACCGAAGTGGCACGTTACAAAGCAGGCGAGCTTGATGTGACTTCCACCATTCCACATGAGCAATTTACACAGCTAAAATCCGAGCTTGGTAATCAAGTCAGCGTCGCTCCACAGCTGTGTACTTATTATTATGAAGTCAATCACACCAAGCCACCGTTTAACGATGCACGTGTTCGCCGTGCGTTGGCATTGACTTTGGATAGACAGACGATTGTTGATAGCATCTTAAAACAAGGTCAAAAACAAGCCTATCAAATGACACCTGTGGCAACACAAGGGGTGGCAGGGCATGAATTTGAGCCTGAATGGAAGGCATGGGACAAGGCCAAACGCACCGAAGAAGCCAAAAAACTTCTGGCAGAGGCAGGCTACAATGCCCAAAATCCTTTGAAGTTTGATTTGCTTTACAACACCAGTGAGGCTCACAAACAGCTAGCAGTTGCAGCCACCTCTTTTTGGCAAGCGGCATTGGGTGCAGATACAGTAACGGTCAATCTTAACAACCAAGAATGGAAAACTTACCTAGAAACCAAGCGTTTGGGTAATTTTGAAATGGCTCGTGCTGGCTGGTGTTCTGATTATAACGAAGCTTCTACGTTTTTGAATATCTTTAAATCAGGCAACTCCAACAACTACGGCAAATACAGCAGCCAAGCCTTTGACAAGCTCATGCTGGACAGCCTAAACCCAAGCCTAGATGGTGCAGGTCGCAACGACGTCTATCGCATGGCAGAAGCACAGCTGGATAAGGATACCGCCGCCATTCTTGCTTATCAATACATCACCGCCAAACTGGTGAAGCCTTATGTGGTTGGCATATCCAACACCGACCCACAAGACAACTACCAAGTCAAAAACTGGAAAATACTAAAACACTGATGATTGACCAATGGCTTTGGCAGGCTGTAATTGCCAAAGCTTTTTTGATTGTGTGACTGCAAAATCATGATTGGGCAGCGTTGGTCTGTGTTGGCGTTTGTCTTTTGTGATGTCGGCTACAAAATATCACAGCGTCATTTATTGTAGCTTCTAGTATTGTAGCTTCTAGTTTGTTGTGCTTTTTGTAGTTCTTTATTATGCTTTTTTGTAGATAAACGCTTAGAAAACATCAGATTTTCAAGTTTAAATTGTGCTTTTGCAGTACATCTTAATGATAACAAGGATATGTAATGATGAATCATTTTAAAAAAACCACTTTGTGTCTTGGGCTTGGCTTGATGGCATTGACGCTTGGCTGCTCAAAATCCAATGAAAATACAACCACCGAACAAAGCACATCAAAGACTGCTGGTGCCAATGCAGATGCGACCGTTCAGCAAAGCCTAACCATCAACAACGCCAGCGAACCTGAAACCTTGGATCCGCATTTGGCATCAGGTGTGCAAGAGGCGAACATCATTCGCCAGTTCTCAGAAGGCTTGGTAACAACCGATAATGACGGCAATATCATTGCAGGTATGGCAGAAAGCTGGGACAACAAAGACAACAAAGTGTGGACTTTTAAGCTGCGCGATGCCAAGTGGTCCAATGGCGATGCCGTCACTGCTCATGATTTTGTGTACAGTTTTCGCCGTCTGGTGGATCCTGCCACAGGCTCGTATTATGCCAGCTATCTGGACGACGCCAAAGTGATGAATGCACTGGACATCATAGAGGGGCGTGCCAAGCCTGATACTTTGGGTGTCAAAGCATTGGACGACAAAACACTGGAAATCACCCTATCTGAGAGCGTGCCTTATTTTGTGGATATGATGATTCATAGTGCGGTACAGCCTGTCCATCCTGCCACCGTGGATAAGTTTGGTGATAAATGGACCGACCCTGCCAACATTGTGGTCAATGGTGCTTATAAGCCGACACAGTGGGTGGTCAATGAAAAAATCGTCCTAGAACGCAATCCTGGCTACTATGCCAATGACAAAACCACGCTGGATACGCTGACCATTCTGCCCATCTCATCTGCCACCACCGATGTTCAGCGTTATCAAGCAGGCGAGGTGGACATCACCGCAAGCGAGCTGCCCCCCGAGCAGTTTGCCAGTCTCAAACAAAATCTGGGCGATGAGCTCAAAACCGCTCCGACATTGTGCACTTATTATTATGAACTCAATCATTCAAAACCGCCATTTGATGATCCGCGTGTGCGTGAGGCGTTGTCTTTGGCGTTTGACCGTGAGACGATTAGCGACAAGGTGATGGGGCAGGGGCAAATCGCTGCTTATCAATTCACACCCACTGCCATCAAAGGCGGTGTCAAATATACACCAAGCTGGCAGAGCTTGGATATGCCTGCGCGCATCGCCAAAGCCAAGCAGCTGCTTGGTGAGGCAGGTTATAGTGAAAGCAATCCTTTGAAATTTGAGCTTTTGCACGACACCAACGAAAGCCACAAAAAAATCGCCGTGGCAGCAGCAAGCCTTTGGAAAACCAACTTAGGCTTTGTGGATGTTGGGCTTGCCAATCAAGAATGGAAAACCTATCTGGACAGCCGCAGAAATGGCAATTATCAGATGGCAAGAGCACGTTGGTGTGGCGATTATAACGAAGCGTCCACCTTTTTGAACGTCATGAAATCAGGCAACAGCAACAACTGGAGTCGTTTTAACAGTCCAGCATTTGATGAGGTGATGAAGCAAACATTGGCAGCAGACGTGGACGATGCAAAGCGTATACAGTTGTATCAAGAGGCTGAAAAAGTTTTGGATGAAAACCATGCCCATATTGATATTTTCTATTATGCCAATGTACGCTTGGTGAAGCCTCGTGTTCAAGGTTATTCCAACAAAGACCCGCTGGATCAATGGCAGGCTAAATATTGGTCGGTAAAATAAACATCGGTAAAATAATAGCCCCAAGGGTTCATGGATAAATGCTTTCGCCCATCAGGTGTTGTCATGATGGGCGATTGATTGAGGATTGTTATGTTAAGATTAATTGCAAAACGCACGCTAGAAGCGATTCCTACCTTGCTGTTTTTGATTACCATTTCATTTTTTATGATGCGGCTTGCCCCAGGCAGCCCTTTTACAGGTGAAAAAAACCTACCCCCTGCGGTGATGGCAAACATTGAAGCCAAATACCATCTCAACGACCCTTTGTGGCTGCAGTATCTTCATTATCTGCAGCAGCTGCTTCAAGGTGATTTTGGGCCTTCATTTAAATACAAAGACTACACCATCAATGAGCTTTTGGCTCAAGCTTTGCCAGTGTCGGTGGAGCTGGGCATTTATGCATTTATTGTCGCTGTCATCTTGGGTGTGACAGCAGGCATCATCGCCGCCTTAAAGCAAAACAGCGTTTTTGATTATACCTTGATGACTTTTGCGATGGTGGGCGTTGCTGTGCCAAGCTTTGTCAAAGCACCGCTCTTGGTACTGATTTTTGCGGTTACGCTCAAATGGTTGCCTGCGGGCAGCTGGAACGATGGGGCTTTGCCCAATATCATACTGCCTGTGACTGCCTTGTCGGCAGGTTATATTGCAAGCATTGCTCGCATCATGCGTGGCTCTATGATTGAGACCATGAACAGTCAGTTTATCCGTACCGCTCGTGCCAAGGGCTTGCCCATGCGTCATATTGTGATTAAGCACGCCTTGCGACCTGCGATGTTGCCTGTCATTTCTTATCTTGGCCCTGCTTTTGTGGGGATTATTACAGGCTCTATTGTGATTGAGACCATTTTTGGCTTACCAGGGATTGGACAATTGTTTGTCAATGGGGCGTTGAACCGCGATTATAGTTTGGTGCTGAGCTTGACCATCTTGGTGGGCGTATTGACCATCGTCTTTAATGCGGTCGTGGATATTTTGTATGCCTTGATTGACCCAAAAATCAAATATTAGGATGTATGTATGAGTAGTACGACAATGAGTGGCAACACTGCCACACAGACCGCCGTCAAAGGTCGCAGCCTATGGCAGGATGCTTGGCGACGTTTTCGCCGCAACAAGGCAGCTTTGGTCAGTATGATTATCTTGCTTGTGATTACCGTCTTTGTCATTATAATACCCATGGTGGCTCCGTTTGCCTTTGATGAGACCGATTGGGCGTATATGAGCGGTGCCCCCAATTTTGACAACAAGCACTATCTGGGCACAGATGCTTTGGGTCGTGATTTGCTTGTGCGTGCTGCCATCGGCGGGCGGATTTCGCTCATGGTCGGTGTGGCAGGTGCACTTGTGGCGGTATTGTTTGGGACAGTCTATGGGGCGGTGTCTGGCTATCTTGGTGGCAAAGTAGATATGCTGATGATGCGGTTTTTGGAGGTGCTAAACGCCTTTCCATTTATGTTTTTTGTGATTTTGCTTGTGACTTTGTTTGGTCGCAACATCATCTTTATTTTTGTGGCAATTGGCATGGTGTCGTGGCTTGATGTGGCACGGATTGTGCGGGGGCAAACCTTAAGCCTAAAAAACAAAGAATTCATTGAAGCGGCTCATGTTGGCGGCGTATCCAGCTGGCAGATTGTCAAACGCCATATCGTACCCAACGTGCTTGGTGTTGTGGTGGTTTATGCCTCGCTTTTGGTGCCAAGCATGATTTTGTTTGAATCGTTTTTGAGCTTTTTGGGGCTTGGTGTGCAAGAGCCGATGACCAGCTGGGGGGCGTTATTGCAAGAGGGCACCAAAACCATGCAAGTTGCCCCTTGGCAGCTGCTTGTACCTGCGGTGCTGCTTGTGATTACTTTATTTTGCTTTAATTTTATCGGTGATGGGCTGCGTGATGCTCTAGATCCCAAAGACCGCTAACAGGACGTTTTATGACATCAACTGCTTTATTACAAGTCAAAGATTTAAAAGTGCAGTTCGCCACCGAAGATGGCTTGGTGACTGCAGTCAATGGATTGAACTTCAATCTGCATCACGGCGAAACTTTGGGCATTGTCGGTGAGTCAGGCTCTGGCAAATCCCAGACTGCCTTTGCCATCTTGGGACTGCTTGCCAAAAACGGCAAAACCACAGGCTCTATTTTGTTTGACAACAAAGAGCTTGTGGGGCTTCAGCAAAAACAGCTGAACAAAATCCGTGCCAATGACATTGCCATCATCTTCCAAGACCCGATGACAAGCTTAAATCCCTACATGAAAATCGGCGATCAGCTGGCTGAAGTGCTCATTTTGCACAAAGGCATGAGCAAGGCGGATGCTTGGCGTGAGTCCATCAATATGCTGGACGCCGTCAAAATCCCTGAGGCTGCCAAGCGTATCGGTATGTATCCGCACGAGTTTTCAGGCGGTATGCGTCAGCGGGTGATGATTGCCATGGCACTTTTGTGTCGCCCAAGACTGCTGATTGCCGATGAGCCAACGACCGCTTTGGACGTGACTGTGCAAGCTCAAATCATGGCTTTGCTGAGCGATCTTAAGCGTGATTTTAATACCACCATCATCATGATTACCCATGATTTGGGTGTGGTGGCAGGCTCGTGCGATAGGGTACTTGTCATGTACGCAGGGCGAACGATGGCTTATGGCAAGACCGAAGAGATTTTTTATCGCCCAAGTCACCCCTATACCATCGGACTGCTTGGTGCGGTGCCACGTCTTGATGGCGATGGTAAGCGACTGACCACGATTCGTGGCAATCCGCCCAATCTGTTGAACCTACCGCAAGGCTGTCCTTTTGTGGAGCGTTGCGACCACGCCATGGATATTTGCCATCAAGCACCGCCGCCTTTGGAGTTTTTGCCCAACGAACGCCAACGCGCGTGCTATTGGAAACCTGATGCCTATACCCAATCTGCCACCAAGGAGAAACAATGAGCCAGACAACTTCAAATGCCGCTGCTTTGTTGCAAGTGCGTGATGTCAAAACGCATTTTGATATTGTTGCCAAAGGTGGATTTTTTTGGCAAAAGCCTGCCACCTTAAAGGCGGTGGATGGTATTTCTTTTGACTTAAACGCAGGCGAGACCCTGGGCGTGGTCGGTGAGTCAGGCTGTGGCAAGTCCACCTTGGCTCGCACTATTATCGGTCTGGTCAAAGCCAAATCAGGCAGTATTTTGTTTGATGGCAAAGAATTGGTCGGAGCAAATGCCCAAACCCTACGCAAAACCCGCCAAGACATTCAGATGATTTTCCAAGATCCGCTGGCGTCATTAAACCCACGCATGACCATCGGTGAAATTATCGCCGAGCCGCTACGCACTTATTATCCCAAGCTGTCCAAGCAAGAAACCCAAGAACAAGTGCAGGCGATGATGCAAAAAGTTGGACTGTTGCCCAACGTCATCAACCGCTATCCGCATGAGTTTTCTGGCGGTCAATGTCAGCGGATCGGCATTGCCCGGGCGTTGATTTTAAAGCCCAAGCTTATCATCTGTGATGAGCCTGTGTCGGCACTGGACGTCTCCATCCAAGCCCAAGTGGTCAATCTGTTAAAAGATATTCAGCAAGAAATGGGGCTGGCACTCATCTTTATTGCCCACGACCTATCGGTGGTCAAGTACATATCAGATAGAGTGCTGGTCATGTATCTGGGCAATGCGGTGGAGCTTGGCACGGATACGGCGGTTTATGACAAGCCCACTCACCCCTACACCAAAGCACTGATGAGTGCGGTGCCGCTGCCCGACCCAGAAGCCGAACGCAACAAAAAAATTGAGCTGTTGGTTGGTGATTTACCCAGTCCCATCAACCCGCCATCAGGCTGTGTGTTCCGTACTCGCTGTCCGATAGCCGATGGTGCTTGTGCTGACACCAAGCCTGTGCTTGAGGGCGTGGCTGAGCATCAGGTGGCGTGTTTGAAACAAAGCGTTTGATTGTGTCAGTTGCCATTATCCAAGGTGGATTGTGTTAAATGCCAATCAGTTTTATTGGCTGCAATCTGCCTGTTGGCTCAAGATGCGCAATACCAACCATCTGATTTTGGGTATCATATAGGCGAACGTCTGTGGCAAGGGGTGTTTTGGTTAGGATATCTGCCGCTTGCTGTTTGACGTTCAATCTTTGACCGTGTCGCACGCGCGCAACCCACTCATCAGGCAAAACAAGCAAGGGCAAAAATTGCACACAAGCATCCACCGCCTGCAAATGTGCCAAACGTTCTTGCAATGTCAATTGTTCCAACTCATCCAAAGTGATGGCATCACGCACATCAAAATCACCTGTTGTCAGTCGTCTTAAGCTCACCAAATGACCAACCGTGCCAAGCGCTTGCGCGATGTCTTCGCCCAGCACGCGCACATAAGTGCCTTTGGAGCAAGTCACAAAAAGCTTGATGTGCGCCTCATCAAGCTGCGTCAATTCAAGCGATAAAATTTGAATCTTGCGGCTGTCGCGAACAACCTCAATGCCTGCGCGCGCAAGCTCGTAGAGTTTTTTGCCGTCTTTTTTAAGGGCTGAATACATGGGAGGTATTTGATCGCTCTCACCCAAAAATAAATGCGCCACCCTTGCTAAGTCTGCTTGCGATGTGGGCGTGATTGGCTTTGTTTGGATGATGTTGCCGTCTTTGTCGCCGCTGTCGGTTTGTTCGCCAAGGCGGATGATGGCTTCGTAGGATTTGTTGGCGTTTAATTGATAATGGCTAAATTTGGTCGCCTCACCCAAACAAATCGGCAAAAGCCCTGTCGCCATGGGGTCTAAGGTGCCTGTATGTCCTGCTTTTTTGGTGTTGTGATGGGGTGATTTTAACAAATATTTCACCTTGGACACCACTTGTTGGGAGCTGATGCCAGAGGGCTTGTCAATCAAAATCACCCCAGAGACGATGGCGGCGTTAGTCATTGTTGTCATGAGTGTCGGTGCTGCTGCTTTGGGTGTCTTGTGCTTGATTTTGTTCGGTTTTTTGAACCGCTTGCCCGATGAGTGCCATCATGTGATTGCCGTGTGCGGTCACCTCGTCATAATGAAAGCGCAAACGCGGCGTTGTGCGCGTTTTTAGTGTGGCGGACAGCTGTGTGCGCAAAAATCCTGCAGCGCGGTTTAGTACAGCCAAGCTGTCTTTGTGCGCATCTTTGTACATATCCTCAGAGACATCGGCGTGTGGCTCAAGCACCGTCACATAGATATCTGCATAGCCCAAATCAGGGCTGACTTTGACGCTTGAGATGGTAACAAAGCCTGTGAGTCTGGGGTCGTTGATTTCGTCGCGAATGAGCACAGCAAGCGTGCGCTGAATTTGGTCGGCAAGACGTTGGAGGCGTTGATTCATAGTGGCTACCTTGATTTTGTTATAAATTCATGCCTATTATAACAACTAAATGCGCATTTGTCGGCATTGTGATGATCTGTTGGTCAAATTGGCGCGCTATTGACTACAAAAAATTACAGGAGTGCTGTGCTTTATCATCACAAATTTGAGCCGATTACAGACGATTACGCTTGATTACTGACAGCCTACCAAGCGACTAAACAAGGATGGTATAACTCACAAAAAATACCTATTTTGCAGATTTGTTTTGTCTATAATAAACCCATCAGCACAAGTTGGGCGTTAAGCGAATTGGGCGTCAAGCAAAGTTTTCTTGGTAAACAATCCTATGCAAACAAACTTGACAAGCAAACTTGGTACACAAAGCCCGTTTAGGCTGACGGTAAGTGATACAATCATTTGTTATACATCATTTTTGTTATACATCATTGATGACAATCTAGGAGCATATTATGAGTCAGTTAGTTCGTTTGCAAGACATTCAAGCCACCCAGCACGAAGTATTGGGCGCTGATTATTATAGCCCAGTAGACAAAACAGCTTATGGCATTGGTCAAGAAAAAATTGGTAAAGTTGTGGATGCCCTTGTGGATGCTGCGGCAGGTCGTGTGCGTTATTTGATTGTTGATGCAGGTGGTTGGTTTACCTCAAAAGAGGTGCTTGTGCCAGCAGGGCTTGCGCGCATTGAAGGCGATGATGTGTATTTTGATAGCCTGACCAAAGAACAAGTAGAAGCCATGGAGAGCTATGACCGCGACTATGTTTACAGCTATGAAGAGCAGTACAACAAAGATCGCTTGGCATTTGCAGCAGAAACCGTACCTGCTGAGCGTCGCTTTGAGGTGCGCGAGGAGCATTATAATGCACCAAACACGCTTGAATTGTTAGAAGAGCGCCTAAGCGTAAACAAAGACCGCATTGTGGCAGGGGTTGCCAGCATTGGCAAGCACGTTGTGACAGAAGAAAAGCGCATTGATGTGGATTTGCAAGAAGAAAAAGCGCACATTGAGCGCACTGCGGTTGATCGCCCAACCGACCGCCGCATTGGCGATGATTTGGGTGCAGCCACCATCAGTGTTGAGCTAGAAGCTGAGCGCGCTCGCGTAGATAAGCAGACCTATGTCACCGAAGAGGTGAGCTTGGGCAAAACTGTTGAAACGCGCACAGAAACCATTTTGGAGACCATTCAGCGCGAAGAGTTGAATGTGGATGACGCAGGTAATGTGATTGACCGCACAGGCAATGTGGTGAATTATGATGGCATTACCGCAGAAGATGTGCGCCGCGCTCGCGGGCTATAATCTGCTTGCAGACTGATTATAAATCTTTTTGTTATAAGTCTTTTTGTGAAAATTAAAGCTTGTTATTATAACTTGATAATATGTTTACAATTTTATAAGACAGTTGGCTTATAATTGATTGGATTATAATCAGTTGGTTTGTATCAAAGTTAGTCAATTGAAATTGACTGCCAAAAGTCAGAGTTTTGCTCTGGCTTTTTTGGTAGGCGCTGTATCATTCTATAAGCGCTGTGATAAGGCGGTATAAGAGCTTATAAGATGTGTAAGGGCTATAAGATGATTGATATGATTTATTTGTAATTTTAAGCTGTGATTTTAAGGATGTGGCAATGTCAATACATGAATCCAAAAGCAAAAAAGTGACTGTGGATAACGAGCAAGTCGGTAAGCTTGAGCTGTTAGAAGAGCGTGCGCGCGTCATCAAAGATGTCGTAACGGCAGGCAAGGTAACCATTCAAAAACACGTGCGCACCAAGATTATCAACGTGCCTGTGCAATTAAATGAGACGTATCTATCCATTCAAGTGGATCGCGGCGATGAACAAACCCAAGCCATGTTGGCGGGTGATTATGATGACAAAGACGTGATTGCAACCTTTGCAGACAGCACGGCAGCTTTGGTGAGCTTAAATGGCGAGCCTTTGTCTTTGCATGAGCCTGTTGAGCTTGTGCTGAGTCGTGAGACGGCGGTTGTTACCAAAAAAACCCATGCGGTGCAGGAGGTTGCACTCACCACCTATACCGACACCCAAACGCACAGCCTAGCAACTCAGCTACAAAAAGAGGTGCTGCATATTGATGGCGAGCAATATTTGGATGAGCCTTTGCCCAAAACTTAGGTTTGTGCATGGCAATGTGGGGGTTGATTTAAAGTGATGTTTTGGTTGTTTTAGGCATTGACATAGGTTTTGGCAGAAGACAACCAAAGCTCTGTCATATAAAACGCCTTTTGTTTGTGTGCTTGCAATAAATATTGGGCGATTTTTTTGGCATCCAGCAAAATCGCTTCATCGCGCACAATGTCTGCGATGTAGTAGCCCATATCGCCCGCCTGACGTACGCCCAGTAGCTCGCCTGCGCCACGAATCTTCAAATCCGCCTCGGCAATCAAAAAACCATCGGTGCTGTCTTTGATGACGTTTAGGCGCTCAATGCCTGTTGGTGACAAAGGTTCTTGATACAACAAAACACAAAAGCTTTGATTGGCGCCACGACCCACGCGTCCGCGCAGCTGGTGCAGCTGTGACAGCCCCAATCGTTCGGCGTTTTCTATCACCATGAGCGAGGCATTGGGCACATCCACGCCCACCTCAATCACGGTTGTGGCGACCAATAAATCAATATCGCCCATCTTAAAGGCATTCATGACCGCTTGCTTGTCTTCACTGCGCATTTTGCCATGCACAAGCCCCACGCGAATGTCCAGCTTATTGCTGATTTCATCGTACATGGTTTGTGCTGATTGCACATCTGCTGATTCTGATTCTTCCACAAGTGGACACACCCAGTATGCTTGCTTGCCTTCTTGGCAGTTGATGGCGACGCGCGCCAGCACCTCATCGCGCCGATTGCGGTTGATGGTGGCGGTAACTACAGGCGTGCGATTGGGGGGCAGCTCATCAATAACCGACACATCCATATCGCCATACAGGCTCATTGCCAGCGTGCGCGGAATGGGTGTTGCCGTCATGGCAAGCTGATGGGGCGTACTGTTTGCCACGCCTTTGTTTGCAAGCTTTAGGCGTTGTTCCACACCAAACCGATGTTGCTCGTCAATAATACACAAGCCAAGCTTGGCAAACACCACCCCATCATAAAACAGCGCGTGCGTACCGATGACGATGTCAATTTGTCCCTCTGCGATGTGTTCTAAAGTTTGTCTTTTTTGTTTGGCGGACAGCTTGCCTGCCACAAAGCCTGTGCGAATGCCAAGCGGGGCAAACCATTTTTCAAAATTAATAAAATGCTGTTCTGCCAAAATCTCTGTGGGCGCCATAATCGCTACCTGCCAGCCGCTGTCAATGGCATGACACGCGCACATGGCGGCCACCAATGTTTTGCCTGCGCCCACATCCCCTTGAATGAGGCGCAGCATGGGGCGTGAGGTTGCCATATCGCTCACCGCCTCGCCAATGACGCGCTTTTGTGCTTGGGTCAAAGCAAAGGGCAAGCTTGCAGCCAAACGCTGAGCAAGCGCGCTTGTGTTGTCGCAGCGCGGTGCTTTGTGCTGATAGACATTCTCGCGGCGAAACAAAAAGGCAAGCTGATGAGCGACCAATTCCTCCAAAATCAAACGCCGACAGCTTGGGTGCGTGCGCGTTTTTAGTCCCTCTAGCAGCTGATTTTGCGCCCAAAAATCAGCTTTGGCATCTGGCTGATGAATGCTGTACAGCGCCTGATAAATGTCTTGATTGTAATCATCTGGCGCAACGTTGCTGTTTTGAATGTCCATATTGTCCAAGCAATAAAAAGCGCCGTCCTGCTTTAGATGATAAAGTGCGCTTTTGATGAGCTGGCGTAATTTGTTTTGGTGCAGACCCTTGACGGTTGGATAAATGGGCACCAAGCCACCCTCAAACGATTTGGTGCCTGTGATGTGATATTCAGGGTGGCTCATCTGCGTGCCGTAGCGACTGATTTTCACCTCGCCAAAGGCGGTAATTTTGGCACCCACGGTCATGGTAGCAAGCAAAGCAGGGTAGGTCTTAAAAAATTTGAGCGTCATACTGCCTGTGTTGTCAGACAACACAACCGACAGCCCATTTTTTTGTATGACGTCCACAACCACGCCAGATACCACGCAGCTTGTGCCATGCATCAAATCGCTGATTGGCACCACGCGACTTTTGTCCTCATAATCACGCGGCAAATGCAAAATCAAATCAAAAACACGAAAAATGCCCAACATGGCAAGCTTGTCTTGAATGGCTTTGGTAACGCCTGTCATGGCGCTGACGGGTAATGTGGCAATGGTGTGAGGGTTTGACATAAAAATGATTGAAAGTTAAAAATGATTGAAAGTGATGAGCGATGAGTTGTTTTTGATTGTAAGCTTTGTGCGCCAAACACAGCGCACAAAGCTTGCATAAAAATACCATAAGGTGCGCATTTAAACAATCGTTTTTGACGATTATTTTGGGCGTTGTGTTACAATATGGCAAATGTCTGATAATGGATAAGGTTATGGCGCGTTTATTCACACAAATCACGCTCGGTTTTGCTGTGGTTGGCTTGTCGGCTTGTAGCACAACACAATCCACTCACATCACAACAAGCGATTCCAAAAAGCCAGTTGTGGCATTGGTGCTGGGCGGTGGCGGTGCCAAAGGATTTGCTCATGTGGGCGTGATTGATGCTTTGGCAAAACACAACATTCACCCTGACATCATCATTGGCACCAGTGCAGGCGCGATGGTGGGTGCATTGTATGCTCACAATCCTGACAGTCAGGCATTGATGGTGCGGGCATACGCCCTGACCGCCAAAGATGTCATCAAAATCAGTCCTGCCCATCAAGGGTTGTTGGATGGCACGCCCATCAAGGATTATACCAATCATTGGGTCAAGCAAACGCCCATACAGTCCTTAAAAATCCGCTTTGGCGCGGTGGTCACAGAGACTGCCACCAAGCAGCCAGTGCTATTAACCCAAGGCGATACAGGGCTTGCCGTGCAGGCATCATCGGCGGTGGACGAGCTGTTTGTTGCGCCGCGCATTGGTGCTGACGGCTATGCGTACAAATACGGCACCAAATATGCAGATGGCGGACAAACAGCGCTCGTGCCAGCGCGTTTTGCCAAGCAGTTGGGCGCAGATGTGGTGATTGCGGTGGACGTGCTTGCCGACAAGCCAGCCGTCCAAGATGACAACAGCGCAACCATTGAAGCCAAGCGCACAGAATCTGGCTATCAGGTGACAGGCTTTGGGCAGACGCATACGGTGGATTTTTCAACTATTTTTAAGGAAAAATCAAACGATAATCCGTTGGCGCAGTCGGTTCAAGGACTTCTTGAAACAGCGGTGAGCGTGCTTGGTCGTCAGTTGCCCGAGCAGGTGAGTGTGTCTGTGCCATCCGAGGCGAATATTGGCGCATTGATGGCAAAAATGCAGGGCAATGCAGCAATGAGCGAGGTGGACGTGCGCGCAAGCGATGTGATTATTACGCCCAAGCTTGGTGAATACAGCGTGGTTGATGGTATTTTGAGCGATGATACAACCAACCATGCCGCCAAAGAGGCGATGATTGAGGCAGGTTATGTGGCAACGATGGACAAGCTTACTGCGATACAACAAGCCATTGCGCGCGCCAATCCATAATCTCATCAAACCCAATCAAACCAAAACCAATCCCCATTTAGTTGCTATAAATTGGTCGCTATAAATGGGGATTTGATGTTGTTCATGTGGCTTTGATTGGGTTTTATTATTGATTTAACAATTATTTGATTTTAACACGAATTTTGGTGACGGCGGTGCCATTTAGCCCCACATCATCAATATTCCAGCGTATGGCTTGGTAGCGACTCAAAGGCACGTTTTGAGGCTGGCCATTCACCAAAGTGCGCAGTGGTACGCGCGAAAATTTGACGCCATCTAAGCTTGCAGAGGCGGTGGTTGGACTCATGCTGATAAGTTCTGTGCCCTCTGGAATGGTCATCATTGCGGACATACTGCGAATGCGGTCGGGTGTTTTGTTACTAAAATAACCGTGATATTCCACCACGTCCGCGCGCGCAATGGGCGTGCTTGCAGTGATGGGCAGCAGCTGTTCTTGACCGTTGGCATCGGTGCGCACCAAATAAGCATAAATGGCTTGTGCCACTTGCGCTTGTGAGTCGCTCAATACGCTGGCTTGTGTCACAGGCGATGGCTGGGCTTGATTGGGCATCATCGCAAGTGCTGGCGGCGCAGCGTTGATGGGCTGCAGGCTGGTTGCTTGTGTGGATGGGCTGATGGGTGGGTTTGGCAGCATGGCAAAAGCGCCAGATGCCACAAAAGCCGACAAGCTCAACATCAATCGCTGTTTCATCATATCTCCTAGGTATCAAATTTTAAATGCTTTATCTTATCATAAAGTTGCAAAAAAGCCATGATTTGGCTGTTTGATTATGTAAATGAGCGGATACATTTGGGCAAAATTATTTGAATGGTCATATCTTGGCATCAACACTCATCAACACTTTATTTTCAACTTTATTTAACTCATTGATAAAAATGCGTTTTCGTAAGTTGAGTGAAGAATGACACCCAACAATTTTTTGATAAATTTAAATCAAATCAATCGCTTAAATGTTGGGTTTATAAACTCAGCCTAAACCTACCAAAACGGCTTACAGCTTGAGAATGGCGTATAAACATCAACGTTTAAGTAAGTTGATAATCATTTTGGCCATCAACTCACGGATTGATTTTTTGTCAAAATTATTGGCAACATCTTGGCAAATGCACAAAAGTTTGATATGTTAGCCATCATTTACGTTTGTAACTTGATCTGATTGCAAAATAAGCAATCTGTCACATTTTAAAAGGATGTCTTATGACACACATTACCCATCATTTTGATGAGCCGAGCACATCTGCCAATACCAGCCACATTCACTGGTTTAGAAACTCCGCCCCCTACATCAATACGCACCGCGGCAAGACGTTTGTGATTATGTTTGGTGGCGATGCGGTTGCGCATGAGCATTTTAGTCGTTTGATTCATGATTTTGCGCTGCTGCACAGTTTGGGTATTAATCTTGTGCTGGTGCATGGCGCGCGCCCACAGGTGGAGGCGGCGCTTGCCGAGGCGGGCATTGACAGCCACATTCATCAAGATGTGCGCGTGACGGACAAAGCTGCCATGCCACATATTTTGCAGGCGGTTGGCGCTATTCGTTTGCAGATTGAGGCGCAGCTGTCCATGGGGCTTGCCAATTCGCCCATGTATGGCGCGCGCATTGACGCGGTGAGCGGTAATTTTGTGACGGCGCGTCCTTTTGGGGTGCGTGATGGTGTGGATTATCAGATGACAGGTGAGCTGCGCTCTATTGATGCAGATGCAATCACCAATAATCTTAAACATCATCATGTGGTGATTTTGGGGCCGACAGGCTATTCTGCCACAGGCGAGATTTTTAACATACGCGCAGAAGATGTCGCAGTCAGCGCAGCCATTGCGCTGCAAGCTGACAAGCTGATTTTTTTGAGTCGTGAAGATGGTATTAGTATTGATGGGCGTTTGCAGTCGGATATGATTCCAAACGAGGTGGACAGATTTTTGCGCGACAAAGACAAGCGTTCAGAGATTAATTATTATCTGGAGTGCTGCGCGCGCGCGTGTCGTTTGGGCGTGCACCGCAATCACATCATCTCCTACATCAAAGATGGCGCGCTGCTTGAAGAGCTGTTCACGCGAGATGGCTCTGGCACGCTGATTAGTCACGACCCGTATGAGGAAATTCGCCGAGCGGATGTGGGTGATGTGGTGGGTTTGCTGGCTTTATTAAAGCCTTTGGAAGATGAGGGGATTTTGATTAAGCGCACGCGCGAACGCATTGAAGAAGAGATTGATCATTATAGTGTCATTGAGCGTGATGGCATGATTTTGGGTTGTGCTGCCCTTTATCCGCTGGATGACAAAAGTGCTGAGCTGGCAAGTTTGGCGGTACATCCACAGTATCGCTCAAGCAGTCGTGGCGCGGATTTGCTGGCATTCATTGAGCAGCAGGCAAGAACGCAGGGCTTGTATGAGTTGTTTGCATTAACCACCCGAACCAGTCATTGGTTTATTGAGCAGGGTTTTGATGAGGTGTCTTTGGATTCGTTGCCAAGCACGCGTTTGCAGACCTATGATGCGACACGCAATTCCAAAGTTTTGCACAAAAAATTATAACCATTCTTAAAAAATCTGATGATTTTAGTCACAAATGATTCGAGTCACAAGCTGTGATGCAATCAAGCGCTGTTTGTAGGTATAAAATTGCTTGTCAAAAAAGCGTGTGAAATGTTGGTATAAAAACACCCCAAAGGTTAGTGTCTAACTTTTGGGGTGCGGTTCAATAAGCCCTTTTTGTTTTGTGATGGATTATTGCGCAGGTTGCGCAGGTTGTTGTGCAGGTGCTTCGGTGGCTTGAGCAGACTGCTGAGCTTCTATCTGTGCCAACATTTGCTTCATTTGCTCTTCTTGCTGCGCTTTGGCTTTTTCTTGTGCGGCTTTGGCAGCAGCCTCATCCAACAGTTCAATTTTGAAAATCAAAACACTGTTTGGCTCAATGCTTGGATTGCCAGTTTCGCCATACGCCAAATCACTTGGAATATACAGTTCGTATTGTCCGCCTGGCTTCATCAATTGCAAGCCCTCTGTCCAGCCTGCAATGACTTGATTGAGTGGGAATGAGATGGGTTCATTGCGCTCATACGAGCTATCAAATACCGTGCCGTCAATCAGCTTGCCCTCGTAATTGACAGTAACGGTGTCGGTGGCTTTTGGCGATTCGCCAGTGCCCTCTTTGATGACTTTGTACTGTAATCCAGATGCGGTGGTGATAACGCCTTCTTTTTTGGCGTTTTCAGCCAAGAAAGCAGCGCCAGCGGTTTTGTTGGCAGCGGCTTTTTCTTCGGTCTTTTTGCTCATTTCGGCTTGTTTGCGCTCAAGATAGGTGCGCATGACGCCCTCCATCTGTTCGCGAGTCAAAGCGCCGTCTTTGTTGGCATAGGCGTCTTTTAGACCAGTATAAAATGCCTCAAGATCCATGTCATCAGCACCTTCTTTTAGATTTTGACCCATATCAAAACCAAGCGAGTAGCCTACTTTTTGTACTTCGCTGGATTGCTCGGTGATGGCGGTTGAGGTTTCTTTGGTTTGATTTTTGGCGGTGTTGTTACAGCCTGCCAAAACAAGTGTGGCAGCCAGTGCTGATACAAGCAAATGTTTTTTCATAAAAATAATCCAATAAATTAAGAAAAGATAAAAAATCAATATATGATAACAGATAAGCCTTAGTGCTGTCATCCAGTTTGTTGATGATTTGCAAAATTGTGTATATTTTGTGCAAAAAAATCGCCCAAATGTCGGGCGATTTTAGATGTGTCAAACATCGGCACATTTTAACCTTTGTAGGCGTATTTTTCATCAGCAGCGGCGGTGAATAGCACATCGGTGGATGAGTTCAGTGCAGTCTCTGCTGAGTCTTGAATGACGCCAATGATAAGACCAATGGCGACCACTTGCATGGCGATGTCATTGGGGATATTAAACAGGCTACACGCCAATGGAATGAGCAGCAAAGAGCCACCTGCCACGCCAGAGGCGCCGCACGCGCTGATTGAGCCGACAATCGCAAGCAAAAACGCCGACCCAAAGGACACGTCAATGCCAAGCGTGTGCGCTGCTGCCAATGTCAAAACGTTGATGGTGATGGCAGCGCCCGCCATGTTGATGGTTGCGCCAAGTGGAATGGTGACCGAATAAGTGTCTTCGTTGAGTCCAAGCTTGCGTGCAAGGTTCATATTGACAGGAATGTTGGCGGCAGATGAGCGCGTAAAAAACGCGGTGACGCCAGACTCGCGCAGGCAAGCAAAAATAAGCGGATAAGGGTTTTTGCGAGTTTTGGCAAAGACGATGATGGCATTGCCAACAAACGCGATGAACAGCATACAGCCTACCAGCACTGCCAATAATTTGCCGTAGCTTGTCAGTGCTGAAAAACCAGTCTCGGCGATGGTTTGTGCAACCAAGCCCAAAATACCAAACGGCGCCACGGCAATCACCCATTTGACGACGTGGGTAACGGCATTGGACAAATCAGCAATCATCGTGCGCGTGCCATCAGAGGCGTGACGAAAGGCAATGCCAAGCAAAATCGCCCAAGTCAAAATGCCCATATAATTGGCATTGGCAAGTGCATTGACGGGGTTGCCAACCAAATTCATCAGCAAAGTGGTCAAAACTTCCTTGAGCGTTTGTGGTGCGCTTTGCTCCACAGCGGCAACTTCAGTTAAGCCAACGATTTCTGTAGGGAAAGCAAAGCTTGCAATCACCGCAGTCAGCGCCGCCATAAAAGTGCCAATCAAATACAGCATCAGCACAGGTTTGACGCGCACGCTGTCGTTGCCTGGGCGAAAACTACAAACCGCCGCGAGCACAAGCACAAACACCAAAATCGGCGCAATTGCCTTTAGCGCGCCAACAAACAAACTGCCCAAAATACCAAGCGCGATACCGACGCTTGGCAGAGCAAAACCAATAATCACACCCAGCACAAGCGCAATAATAATGGCAGGCACAAGTCCAATTTTATTATACGCGTTAATTAATCCACGCATTTGCTGCTCCATAATTTGTAAAATTTGCTCAATATAGCATTTTTTTGGGCAAATGTTAAGAAAATTAACCGTTTTGTAATTGAAAATGTGCTGCATTTTGCGCCCATCATTCACAAAAACCAATCATTCACAAAAAAGACAGCCGATAACCGACTGTCTTTGTGAGGATTGGGGTTTATTTATTGGCTTGTGCTTTTAGGTAGTGCATTAATAATGGCACAGGGCGACCTGTTGCGCTCTTGTTGTCGCCGCTCACCCATGCGGTGCCTGCGATGTCCAGATGTGCCCATGCTTGACCTTCTTTGATGAAATGCTGTAAAAAACACGCTGCGGTGACCGAGCCGCCTTTTGGACCGCCGATGTTTTGTAAATCAGCAACGGGTGATTTCAGCTGCGCGGCATAATCCTCACCAAGCGGCATATGCCATACCAAGTCATGCGACTCTTCGCTGGCAGCCTCTAGAGCAAACAACGTGTCTTCGTCGTTGCAATATAGCCCCGAACGATGCGCGCCAAGTGCAATCACGCAAGCGCCCGTCAAGGTGGCAGCATCAATGATGACGGCAGGGTTGAAAGTTTGCTGGGTGTAGCACAGCGTGTCGCACAGCACCAAACGCCCCTCAGCGTCGGTATTCAAAATCTCAACGCTGGTGCCGTCCATGGCGGTGACCACATCGCCTGGTCTGGAGGCATGACCAGAGGGCATATTTTCCGCCAAAGCAAGCACAACGACCACATCCAATTCAAGCTTAGCTTCGCACAAAGCGCGCGCCACGCCAAGCATGGCAGCAGCGCCGCCCATATCAAATTTCATCTCGTCCATATTGGCGGCAGGCTTTAATGAAATGCCGCCTGTATCAAAGGTGATGCCTTTGCCCACCAAAGCGATTGGCTGATTGAGCTTGCCTTTGGTTTTTTTGGATTTGCCAAAATATTCAA
Organism: Moraxella sp.; assembly: GCA_041811915.1. Taxonomy (GTDB): domain Bacteria; phylum Pseudomonadota; class Gammaproteobacteria; order Pseudomonadales; family Moraxellaceae; genus Moraxella. Next base: position 45,565 of record JBGXSA010000074.1, read on the forward strand.
TGACAGCAATCTTGCCTGCTTCATCTGAACCTTGTGATACCGCCAAAAAGCAGCCCATGCCAAGCTTTTGCATTTGCTTTTCTTCTAAGACATTGACATTGATTAGGCTGTCATAGTCCTTGGCAAGTTTTTTGGCTTCTTTGGCGATGTGGCTGGGCGTTGCAACATTGGGCGGTTCATTGGCAATGTCGCGCGCGACCGCCTCGCCTGTGGCGACCGCTTGAGCAAAATCAAGCATGGCTTTGTAATCATCTTCGCTGTCTTTGTTATTGATAAATTCCACGACAGACAGCGCGATGGACTGACTGTTGCTTTTGTATTTGTCAAAGCGGTAATTTGCTGCCAGCAGTGCGCGCACAAACTGCCCAAAGTGCTTGTGACACAGAGTGTCGCCCCACAAAATGACTGCCTTTTGGTGATCTTTGATGGCTTGGTGGGTGGCGGCTGCGGTTTTGGCGATGCTATTTTTGAGTTTGTCCAATTTGCCAATACCCACAACAGTCAGTGCTGGCGTGTTTTTGTCGCCCACAGCAAAATCTGTAATGCGCTCACCCAGCTCGCCTTTGAAGTTGGCGGCGGTCATGAGTGCTTCTGCACGCTTACTAAGCGTGTCGTCTTGCTTGCCCAAAACAACACCTTTGTCATCACAAAAAACCACCAAATGCGCCAAAGGGTTTGATTTGGTGGGGCGTTTTGGGGTGAATGATGAGCTGACGGATAATTGTAATGTCATAAAAATTCCTTATATTTTGCCAAATTATTGGTTGAATCATCTGTTGCAATCACAAACTGCGCAAGCTTAAACAAGCGCATAAAATTACTATAGCACAACTGATTTTGATTGGCTAGGGCTTTTGCGTAGCGTATCTTTATCGTATCTTTTCGTTGGTATTTTCATGTTTTTATTTTTTATTGACATTTGCTTATAAATGTTTTGTTGGATGTCTTGCTCTGTGTGCTTGTACTCGGCGGACTTTGAGGCTTGCGCAATGAAAAGCTTTATTGCGCGCGCATTTTTTGTTATAGTATTACGTTTATTTTAAGATTGAGTGCTGCTGTGATTTTACGCCATTATTTGACACGCCAAGTGCTGACAACCACCGCCCTTGTATTGGGGTTTTTGGTGGTGATGTTGCTTGGTGGTCGGCTGATTCGCTATTTTGGTATGGCGGCAGATGGCGGTTTACAAGTATCGGTTTTGTTTCGTTTGATTGGGTATAATTTGCCGTATTTTTTGGAGCTGATTTTACCTGTGTCATTTTTTATTGGGCTTATGCTTGTGTTTGGGCGCGTGTATGCCGACAGCGAAATGGCGGTCATCAATGCAGCAGGTATTTCGCGTGGACAGCTTGGGCGCTATTTGGTGCCTGTTGTGCTTGTCATGGTGCTGTTTGAGGCGGGTTTGTCGCTATGGGCAAAGCCGTGGGGCGTGCGCTCGGCAGAAACCATCTGGCAAGGTCAAAAGCTGCTTGAGGTGTTTGATTTGGTCAAGCCAAAACAATTCATCAGCCGCGGTAATTATCATCTGTATGTGGATGAGATGGGGGAAAATCGCGAATACGTCTTGGGTGTGGTGATTGTGCAGACATCAGACAAGGCAGCTGACAGTCCAGACGCCAATCCAGACGCCAATAAAGACACCGTCATCCTTGCAAAAAAAGCGATGCAAGTTACAAGCGATGACAGCGCGATGCAGATAGAGCTGTACGATGGCAGACGCTATGAGGTGGACACCGTTCAGCAAAGCTACAATGAGATTGGGTTTGGGCGTTATCGCATGACGCTTGAGCTTACACAGCCACAAAGCAGTGAGCCTAAGATTACAGGGTTGTCTTTGACTGATTTGATGACGATGGCATCTCAAAACGATGGGCGCGCTATTGCCGAGTTGGCGTATCGCTTTGCGCTGCCGTGGCTTATGGCGATTGCGCTGTTGTATGCGTTGCCGTTGTCGCGCGTGCGTCCACGTCAAGGCAGATGGGGTAGGCTTATTCCTGCGATTTTGTTGTTTGTGGCGATGGCGCTTGTGCTTATTTCCATCAAAAAACCAATTGAAAAAAACAAAATCACCGTCATGGCATATCCTGCGACAGTGCTGCTGCTGCTGATGGGCGGACTGTATTTGAATTATCACACGCGGCTCATGAGTCGCTACCGATTGCACCAAGCGGAGCGTACGCGATGACGATGATTGCTCGATATGTCATCAGCACGGTTTTTGTGACCATGCTGGCAAGCGTGATGGGCTTGTGGGTGTTGCAGATGGTGTTTGCTTATTTGGGTGAGCTTGATAGCCTTACAGATGCTTATACGTTTTTTGATGCGCTGAAATTTGTCGGATACCGCGCGCCTTATTTTTTGGTGCAATTCATGCCAACAGGGGTGCTGCTTGGTGCGGTGGTGGGTTTGGGTATGCTTGCTGCCAACAGCGAGCTTGTGGTGATGCGTGCGGCGGGCATTAGCATTGCGCGTATTGTTGGTATGGCGATTTTGCCAGCGCTTTTGTTTGTGGCGTTGGCGCTTATGATGAATCAATTTGTCGTACCCAAAACCAATCATCTGGCAGGGCAAATTGCCCACCCTGATAACAATTTTACTACTTTGCAGGGCTATTGGACGCTTAGCCAAGACGGCGATGTGCAAAAAATCATCAACATAGGCTATGCAGACAGCACGGGCAATCTACAAAATGTCAAAGAATTTACGCTTGCTGATGGGCGGCTTGTCAATGCCTTGTCCGCCAGTCGTGGCGTATACAGCAGTGATTATACATGGCAGCTGACAGACATACACGACATTGATTTGATGAATGTGGGCGATGGGCGCGCGTACAACGATCAATTTGCGCAAGCAAGCAAAAATGAGCGTGCATCATTGGTGTTGCCCATTGACAAAAGCTCGGTTTATTTATTGACCAAAGATGCCGATGATTTGTCCATGAGTGAACTGTATGCGCACAGACAGCTGATGGCACATCAAGGCGCTTATTCGCATCGGCATGAGCTGGCGTTTTGGCAAAAATTATTGTCGCCGTTTGCGATGATAAGCCTTGTGCTTGTGGCGTGTTCTTTTGTGTTTGGTTCATTGCGCAGCCAAAGCTTGGGTGCGCGTATTGTGCTTGCGCTGCTTGTGGGCTTGTTGTTTAGCTATTTGCAGGATTTGTCGGGCTTTGTTGCCATTGCTTATCGCTTGTCGCCTTGGCTGATGGCGGCACTGCCTGCGCTTATTGGCGCAATTTTGGGCGTATATCTCATCAATCAGCGCAAATAACTCATGGCAATTTTGCTTGTGGTTGTTTGCGACTGTGTTTACTTTTGTACCAAAAGTTGTCTTAACAGCTCAATTTCTTTGTCTTTTTGGGCGAGTAGTTCTAAGTTGAATGTGCCTTATTAAAAACCACTCAAAGGTGGTCTTAACTTCAAACTACTCAAAACGCATTTTTGCCCTTTGTACTGCCAGATGTAAACGCTGTTCAAGCAGTTCTTTGGGTGGTAATATTGTTAAATATTCGCTGACATGGATGTTGCTATTTTCTAAGCTCAATAGCTCAATTTGTTCTTGTTTTTTGGATGTGCATAAAATAATGCCAATTGGGGGATTTTCGTCAGGCTCTTGTTCATATTTTGCCAAATAATTCAAATACAGCTCCATTTGGCTTTTGTGGCTGTGTTTAAATTTTTCGGTTTTTAAATCAATTGCCACAAGGCATTTTAATTTGCGATTATAAAACAACAAATCAATATAAAAATCATCTTCATCAATGCTGATGCGTTTTTGCCGCGCAATAAAACTAAACCCCGCCCCCATTTCTAATAAAAAACTCTCCATATCACGCAAAATCGCATCTTCCAAATCCTTTTCCATATAGCGGTCATTAAGCTCCAAAAAGTCCAAAATATAAGGGTCTTTTAGAAGTAACTGCTGGTTGTATTCGCCTTTTTCACGCAGGCTTGTTAGCTCAGCGGTGATGGTGGCTTCAGGCTTTTTTGGAAATGGCTGTCCGCTCAAACAACAGCGAGCCAATGCGTTCATCAAGCGTGCGAGTACTCCATTTTTCTTGCATTGCCATTGTCGCATAAAACTCTCGCGCTAGGGGGTTTTCAACGCTCGATAACTGTACAAAGTGCGTCCAACTCAATTGTGCAGACAGTGCCTGCACAATTTGATGATGGGGAAAAGTTTGATAAAACTTAATCATTTGCAACAAATTACGCTTACTCCAACCTTTGCCAAATTTAGCCGTTAGGTCATTTGCCAAATGTTGTACCACCTGTTTGCCATAATCCGCTCGCTCGCCTTGCAAAATATGCGTGGCAATACGCTCACCGATATGCCAATACAACAGGGTAAGTTCAGCATTTACGCTGATTGCAAGATTTTGTTTGCTCTTTTCAATCAGCGTGATAATGTCTTGGGTAAAATGTTGCTCGTTATTTATCAAATCCATAAATCAAACCATCAATGTTCTAAGTTGTCGCAATTAAGATTTTACCGCTATATTCATAATAATACTACCAATAATCAGGCTTTATGATTGCCTTTTTGTGCGTTGGTATTTTGTCAGGCAATTGGTTATTTTGCAATTCTTCTTCCAAAATATAATGCCTTGTCCAATCGGCGTATTCACTCAGTTTTTTATTGTCAGGTCTTTTGGAATTTTTATAAATCGGAATAATGACACCAATTTGAATTTGGTCACCAAAATCTTCTCTTAAGGCACAAAGTGCTGGTGCTAAATCGGTATCATTAGATACAAAAACAACTTGCTGAACCTGATTTTTGACACAGTCACGGTAAGACTGCAAAGCAATATTAACATCCGTTTGTTTTTCTTCCAGTTTCCAAACTTCATAACGATGATTTTTATTAGGTGGTTTTTGATAAGCTAATAAATTGGCTTTTTCTAATGAGTAATAGCCTTTGATAATTTCAATCAAATCAGGATGATAAGCCAATAACGCCCTATGATAAGTTTGTTGAGCATTATGGGCATTCTGTCCTTGCGTGGCAACTTTTGCCAAAATATCGGCGGTAAAAAATTTGATTTTTGTAATGTCTGATTTGGGATTTTGCTTTTTTAAAATCATAGCAAATAACTTAGCCAAATCTAGCCACTTATAGTGCGTGTTTTTTAAACATCCATAAAATAAGTTATAGCCATCAACATAAATAATCGTTTTCATATTTCACCTAAGCATTAAAAAAACCGCCAAAAAGCGGTTTTTTTAGCCCTAAACAACAGCCAACTGAATGACAGTTATAAAGGGAGAGTTGTATTCTTATTATAGTGCCGAAAAGGGGCTTTGTCAAACCATCAATGCTCCCTTGTACTTCTAAACTCCACTTCAGGATAACGCTCTTGCATCAGTTGCAAATTCACTCGGCTTGGGGCAAGATAGGTCAGATAGCCGCCGCCATCCACCGACAGTTGGTCATGGGCTTTTTTCTTAAATTTCTCAAACGCCACTTTATCATCACAATGCACCCAGCGTACGGTGGCGATAGATACAGGCTCAAAGGTGCATTGCACTTTATATTCTTCGGCTAGGCGATGTGCCACCACTTCAAACTGCAAG
>JBGXSA010000075.1:0-6564 GCA_041811915.1 Moraxella sp.
AGGCTCGCAAAGCTATGACATCTTTGCCAAAGCAGGCTATCAGATTGATGATGACAAGCGTATCGGCGCATCGGTGAATTATTATCACCTGGATTCGGATGCGACGCTCGATTATGAAAATGTCGCAGGCAATCGCGCCACAGGACTGACTGATACAGCGGTCAAATATACAGGCAGTGCCTATCGTGGCAAGACGCCTTATAATGATGCGTTGACGGTCAATGCCACTTATAGCGATGATGACTTTTTTGGGACACGCCTATCAGCCCAAGCGTTTTATAATGATTTTACCGCACGCTATGGGGCGAACTATGCCGATAATTATCAAACAAGTGTTGCTACGGCTGGCATACTGCTTGACCAATCCCAAAACGAATCTACCAAAATCGGTGCAAAGCTTACCTTGAACAAAGATGATTTGTGGCAAGACAGAGTGTCTGTCACAGCAGGTGTGGATGTGCTGCAAGATGAAACCGAGCAAAACTTGATTTTGACCAACCGCACATGGGCACCGCTCATGCAGTACCGCAGTGTTGCGCCTTTTGTGCAGGCGCGCGTAAGACTGGCTGACCGTCTCAATGTCAGTGCAGGTGTGCGCTAAGAAATCGGCAATCTTAAGGTGGATGATTTTTATACCCTTGCAGGCTACACGCGCAACATTGCCGCTCGCCGTTATACCTCCACCTTTGTGGAAGGCGGTGAGATGGACTTTTCAGAGACATTGCCGAGTGTGGGCTTGGTTTATGATGTCAATGACAGCACCCAAATTTTTGCCAACTATGCCAAAGGGCTTGGTATGCCTGATGTGGGCGGTACATTGCGAGCGATTAATCAGCTGGGACGCAGTGTGAACACCATCAATCTTGAACCCATCATCACCGACAACACTGAGCTTGGTGTGCGTTATACGGCTGATAAATTGTCGGCGGATGTGAGCGTCTTTCAGTCAAAATCGGATGTCGGCTCAACTTTAGAATACGACAGAGAGCTTGAGGGTTATCGTGCAGTACGCCAAAAAACCGACATCAAAGGGGTGGAGGCATCTGTGCGGTATCAGCTGCTGCCAAGTACCGAATTGAATGCAAGCTATGCCTATACTCAAGGTGAATACGATGCCAATGGCGATGGTGTGATGGTGGATATGCCAGCGCGCAACATCAGCCCAAATAAATTGTCTGTTGGCGTCAATTATCGCTTTGCTGATGGCGATAAGCGATTTGGCATGACAGCGACGCACCTATTTTCGCGCGATTATCCAGACATCAATAGTGCACAGTCCAAATTTGATGGCTATACTTTGGTGGATATGACTTACAAGCAATCGCTTGGCAAGGGCACGATTGGGTTTGGGGTGAACAATCTATTCAATCAAGCGTACGATGTGTTTTTGACGGACGCAGTTTTGCCAACCTCCGATCGCTACACAGGCGGTCGTGGTCGCAACTATACTGTCAGCTACAGCTTTGATTTTTAAGCATTTATGAGTAACAACCGTTTGTGAGCGATTTACAAACGGTTTTTTTGTTAGGCACAACAACACAAGCGGTAATTTATGGATTGGCAAAGTGAAGTAAACGGCTCACTCATTTGGTTTGTTCAGACCTTGATTTGGGTGGTGGCGGTGTTTGGGCTGTTGGGCTGGCTGCTGATTAAATATACCCAAACAGGGCAAAAATTTTGGGCGATTAGTCGGCCTTGTTTGACCCATGCCAGTACTGTCAAAACAGTGCTGATGGTGGTGGTGCTCATTGCTTTTGTGCTTATTGAAGTGCGTATCAGCGTGCTCAATACCTTTTTTTATAATGGGCTTTATACGTCTTTGCAGGATATGCAAATTGAGGCGTTTTGGTTTTTTGCACTGATTAATGCAGGGCTTATGGGCATTAAAATCATTCAAGAAATCGTGGATATTTTGCTTGGACAAGTGTTTGAAATCCGCTGGCTAGAAAAACTAAATGCAGTATTGCTAAATAAATGGCTGGACAATCAAAACTATTACCGCTTAAGCCAGCACGGCACTTTGGATAACATTGACCAGCGTATTGAACAGGACGCCACCGCCTTTATTACTGATACGCTTGAGATGGTGCGTGGGGTGCTGAACGCCGTGTTGTCGTCCATTGAATTTACCATTGTGCTGTGGGGCTTGTCTGGGGTGTTGGTGCTTCTTGGGCTTGAGATTCCCAAAGGGGCGGTGTTTTTGGTGTATGCGTTCATTATTTTGGCAACCGCCATTTCGGTGTGGATAGGGCGACCGCTCATTCGCCTAAATTTTGACAAAGAACACCGCCACGGCGATTATCGTTATGCCTTGGTGCAAGTGCGTGACCACGCCGAAAGCATTGCCTTTTATCAAGGTGAACGCCAAGAAAAGCGAAGTCTGACGGCGTATTTTCGTGCCATCATTGACAACCGCTGGGCAATCATCAAACGCTCGCTTGGCTTGACAGGCTTTAACTCTGGGGTGACGCAGTTTGCCATGCTGCTGCCCATCATGATTCAAGCCCCACGATTTTTTGCAGGGCAGATTAAATTTGGCGATGTGCATCAGACGGTACAGGCGTTTAATCGCTTAATGCGTGCTTTGTCGTTTTTTAGATTGTTTTATGAAGAATTTACCCTATATCAAGCACGGGTCAATCGTCTGTATGGGTTTTTGTCTTCTTTGGATAAGCTGACTTCGGCTGTGCCAAATTCGGATAAGCAGATGGATAATGACACTGCCAAAGCCGACACGCCCACGCCCTTGCAGACTGATAAGCTGGCATTGCAAGCGTTTGGCTTGATGACGACTGATGATGTGTTGTTGTTTAATCCTGTCAATGTGACGCTACATCGTGGCGACCGCCTATTAATCCAAGGCGAATCAGGCGTGGGCAAGACAAGCCTGCTACGAGCGATGGCAGGGATTTATCCCTTACCGACAGTGGGGGCGATGTATCTGGATACACAGCAAAAACTGCACTTTACACCCCAAAAAACCTATGTCCCCCAAGGTAGTCTGCGCGATGTCGTCACTTATCCTGCCATCACTTCTGCGATGACGGCAGATGATGCGACCATCGCCCATTGGCTAAGTGTCGTGGGGCTCAAAAAACTTGCCAAACGCCTAGATGACATCGAAGACTGGCAAGCGTATCTGTCCCCCGGTCAGATTCAGCGGATTGGCTTTGTGCGGATTTTGTTGGCTTGTCCTGATGTGATATTTCTTGATGAAGCGACATCGGCACTTGATGAAGCCAATGAGAAGCTCATGTACACGCTGCTTGCCACGCACCTGCCTGATAGCATCGTCGTGAGTATCGGTCATCGTACGAGCTTGCTTGAATTTCATAATAAAACGGTGCAGATTACAAGAGTGCCAAGCGTGTAGGGGTTGCCTGTTGAGATAAAAATAACCCTTGCCAGTGTCTTTGGTGGTTTGTAAGTTGGGATATCTACTTTGCTTTGGGATGGATATATGGTATATTTGTCCAAGAGCAAGATGTGCCTATGTTTGCAAACACTCTGATAGGTGGGAATTGAAGAAGTAAGCGCAACAGTACACAGCTTACTTCTTTTCTTTGTTTATTGAAGTGTTGCAATTTGAAATTGAATTTAAGCATAAATAGGTTAAATTCTTAAATATAAACTAACTAAACAGTTATATCAATCATGAGGTTAAATATGCCGGGTTTACCTAGAAAAAATTCAGAGTTTCGTACAATATATCGTAAAGATATTGAAGAGATTATAAAACCTTATGGTTTTGAATATGAAGATAGAGATGAGTATTATGTTACTGGAGATTACTCTGCTAAGGAATGGAGAGAAGAACAGCATATCTATTTTAAAGTGATGCCTTATGGCGGTATTTATTTAAGTATATCGTCTTCTGGTAGGCTTTCTGAATTTCGTATTGGCGCCATGTTTCAACCAGCCATTCAAGAAGTTGCAAATATTGTAAATCGAGTATTTGGCGACATTAGTATTAAAGAAACTGACAATGAGATGCGCTGGAAAAATGGCGGTGAGGGATTGGAATTGGATTTAATATCAAGCACCCATATGATGCGAGATGATGAGCTCTATAAAAAAACATTAATGAATATTAGCACCAATCTTGATATCTATATGAGCCTAACTTCACCTAGAAAGCTTTTTGAGTTTTATAAAAAACGTCCTGATTTTTACAGCTTTGATTTTCGTTTTCCAGAGTGTACTAGATTAGGTTATTGGTTGATTATGGCAAAATTAGCGGGTGAAGATTATTATTTGCAGTATGCTGATGAGTATGTTGGGTTAAATAAAGAAAAAATACAAAAAGAATTTAATGTCGATATTACTCAACTCAAAGACTTTTTAGATACTTATACTGTCGGCTCACTGGCTTAACTCACAGCTTTTAAAAGGAGAACTCTATGTCATGGTCAATTGGTCTTTCTGCCCTTACCCCTGAACAACTCGACCACGCTGCCAAAACTATGGATTATGAACAAGCGTATGATTACTTTAATGAACTAAAAGGTGCAAGCTTTGGTTCAATCCCAGAGATTATCTTAGAATTTGCCAATTACAATGATGCACTTCAAGCCTTAATGGATCATGGTGAACCATTAGATGAAGATTATCTTAAGTTAGAATTCCCAAGACTCTATGATACAGAAGACATTGCAATCATTCTAGCAGAATTTAATAAGCTTGACTTTGATGACATGGATACTTTTGATGATTATGAAGACATCAAAGAAGTCTGTGTCGATTTGCGTGATTTATTCCAATATGCTCATGACCATCAACAAATCATCGTGCTATACCGAATGATGTGATTTTTTACTAGGGGTGTATTTAAGAAGATAAACAAAAATCTTATTTGATACTTGCCAAGAGTACTTGCTCAATCTCACCCTTGTCCTTGATTTTTTTGATGATGTGCCACAGCGTGTCCGCTTCATTATAGCCTTTGGTGAGCATACCCAGCCACTGCTTATAGCGACCAATCAGCCCATTTTGGTTCTCTGTTTCATCCGCCAAAAATTGTAATTGATACTGGCATAAGCTTGCCCAGTCCATGCCATCCAAGCCTGCGATGGTAGCCGTCAAATCAGGACGAGTGACTGCCCCACGACCAAGCATCAGATGCGGCGTATCAGCTTCGGCGATACAGCGTTTGGCGTCATCCGCTGTCCAAATCTCACCATTGGCAATCACTGGCACCCCAAGCGTGGTAAAGGGGGCGACCTTATCCCAATAGGCAGGGGGCTTGTAGCCGTCAACTTTGGTGCGAGCATGGACGGTCAGCCAGCTGGCATTGGCAGACTTGATGGCTTGCCCGATATCAGTCATCAGGCTTGTGTCCGTGTAGCCCAGACGGATTTTGGCAGAGACGGGGATATCGCTTGGCACAGCACCCCGCACAGCGCTGATGATGTGGTACAGCACTTCAGGCTCTTCTAGCAGCACCGAGTCGCCTTTGTGGTTATTGACCGTCTTGGCAGGACAGCCAAAGTTTAGGTCAATCGCCGCCGCCCCAAGAGCGATTGCTGTCATGGCACTTTCTGCCATCGTTTCAGGGTTATTACCCAGTAGCTGAATATGCACAGGCGTACCGCTGGCAGTCGTGCCACCGTGATGCAATTCTGGGACAAATTTATAAAACACATGCGCAGGCAAAGGATAATGCGTCACACGGATAAACTCACTCACCGCCCAGTCATAAGGCGCGCCAAGTGTACACGCAATGTCAGTCAAAATCCGTCGCATCAGCGGGTCAGTCAGACCTTCCATCGGGGCAAGTAGGCGAACAGGGTGGGGGAAGAAATGGTTAAAAGTCATATAGGATAATTTAGTTAGCGGGCTGTTTGGTTAGATATTGTGCGTATAAAATATCGGCAAAATCCGTTTCGCAAATCGCATCAATCACCAAGTCACACATGGCATCAGCAAGCAATTCATTATCAATGATTAATTCGTAATCATTTAATGATAAGTATTCCAAAGCAACCGCAAGGCCAGTGCGTTTATTGGCATCAGATAGGGCATGAGCTTTGGCGATGCTAGAAGCGTATTTTGCTGCAATATCAAAAATATCATCCAAGCCTTCGTAAGCAATTGCATTATCAATGCGAGCAAGAGCGCCTTGTAATTTACCAATATCGGCTTGCCTTTTCATACCTTTTTCGGTGCTTAGAATATAGGCATTGATTTCAATCACACGCTCAAATGGAAAGAAAATTAATTACATCACATATCAGCCAATCGCTTAAAAGTTGTATGATGCGTTCGTAGAACCAATTTGGTTTCGGATTTGACAATTTGTTGCCCAAAATAGCCTGTCAAATCAAGACGCTTGGTTGCTTTGATTTTTGGGCGTTGAACAGCAGTCAGCCCATATTGTTCAACTTTTTTATTCATAAATTCACCAGTACTCACAAATGGATTGGTCTAGGGCGTGTTGACATTTCAATTTGAGTGAAAAATTTAGATAAATCGCAAGCCTTTTTAGGCAATAAATGCAGCCAATATGATAATATTGGCAAATTTATTAACGACAAAAGGCAAGATTTAGCTTATTTTTCACCAAAA
>JBGXSA010000076.1:0-191542 GCA_041811915.1 Moraxella sp.
AAATAAGCTAAATCTTGCCTTTTGTCGTTAATAAATTTGCCAATATTATCATATTGGCTGCATTTATTGCCTAAAAAGGCTTGCGATTTATCTAAATTTTTCACTCAAATTGAAATGTCAACACGCCCTAACTAATTTTCTGTATTAATTAGTTTGTTGTATTAATTAATTGGCTGTATTGATAGGCTTTTAATTTAAATGACTTTATAACATTACCCAATTTTATGACATCACCACAAAAGACAAATCAACTTATGAAGACACAATATCAAGTACTGGCGCGCAAATATCGTCCCAAAAATTTTCATGAATTGATTGGGCAAGATCATGTTGCTCGTGCACTGGCAAATGCAATTGATAATAACCGATTGCACCATGCGTATTTGTTTACAGGGACGCGCGGTGTCGGCAAGACAACGATTGCGCGTATTTTGTCCAAATGTCTAAATTGCGAAACAGGTGTTACCAGTACGCCGTGTGGACAATGTCATGTCTGCCGTGCGATTGATGAGGGGCAGTTTATTGATTTGATTGAGATTGACGCCGCCAGTCGCACCAAGGTGGAAGATACGCGCGATTTGCTTGAAAATGTGCCTTATGCACCCACCCAAGGGCGTTTTAAGGTGTATTTGATTGACGAGGTGCATATGCTTTCCACGCATTCGTTTAATGCTTTACTAAAAACGCTGGAAGAGCCGCCCTCTCATGTTAAATTTTTGTTTGCGACCACCGATCCGCAAAAACTGCCGATTACCATTGTGTCGCGCTGTTTGCAGTTTGTGCTGCGTCCCTTGCCACAAGAGCTTTTGGTGCAGCATTTGCAGCACATTTTGAACCTTGAGCACATCAATTATAGTGAGTCTGCACTTTGGCAGCTGGCAGCGGCAGGCAAAGGCTCGGTGCGCGACAGCTTGTCATTGACAGATCAGGCGATTGCTTTTGGTGGCGGGGTGATTGAAGATGGCACAGTGTCCGCCATGCTTGGGCTGATTAATAGTACGGATGTGCTTGATTTGCTGCGCGATGTTTATGAAGACGAGCGCGCGGCGGTCGCCAATCACATCAGCACCATGCGCAGTAAGATGGTGGATGCAGGCGCGATTTTGGATAAGTTGGCAGATGTTTTGCACAAGCTGTCCATTGTGCAGATATTGCCCGATGTGCCGCTTGATATGAACGATGAAGACAAAAAGGCACTTATAGCTTTGTCGCACAAAATCAATGCCCAAACGCTGCAACTGTATTATGACATCGTCATCAAATCACGCGAAACGCTGAAATTTGCCACCACGCCCATGCAGGGTCTTGAAATGGCGATTTTGCGCTTGTTGGCTTTTCGTCCGCTGTCGCCTTGTGAATATTTGGTGGATTTGGACAATCCACCGCGCAATGATTTGAGCGCCAAGCCCCAAGCGCATACCGACAACATGGCTCATCCAAAAGATGAGATTGGGTCAGATGAGATTGAGCCAAGCGACAGTCAAGCTTATCTCAATCATAACAGCAAAAACAGCCATCAAAATGATTTGCAAGCTGACTTTATTCGTGCTGATGTTGTTCATGAGATGGTTGGTGGCGATTTAAAACAAAGCCATGCGCATGACTTACAAAACAACACCCAAGACACTCAGCTGCATGATACTTTTTATTCTGATGACGTGCAGAATGATGGTTATGATGATTATGCAAATGATGACAACGATTTAAACGACAATCATTTAAATAACAATCATTTCAACGACAATCATTTCAACGACAGCTGTTTGGATGATGACAGCTTTAATGATGGTGCCGATGTTCGTGCTGACAGTCGCGATGATGTGTCCTATGCTTTGTCCAAAATAACACATACCAATGATGATTTGTCGGCTGATTTTGCTGTGCTGCCATCAAGCGCGCTCAATGATAACAATGGGACGCACCATGAGACACCAACAAAAAACAGCGCGCAAACAGATGGCGATGTAGTGAGCGATGTGGATGAGCAAAGGCAAACTGAACCGTCAAACGCTCTAGCAACCAAAACTTTGCCAGCAAATGCTTTGGCGACAAACACCAGCAATCCACCAACACAGAACATTATGGATGAGCTGTTGCCTGCTGTTTGTGATTTGACGCAAAGTTGGACAGATGACAAATGGGATTATTGGGTGAGCTGCGCCATTGAGCGCAATTTATTAAGTGCAGATGAAATTGCGCTTGTGCAAAATGCTGTGATTGAAGGCGAGGTGGCGGGCGCGGCAACATTGCTGGTAAACAAAAAACAACGCCAAATTGAGGTAAGTTTTCAGCATTTGGCACCAAAAATTTTATCAGATGTTGGTACGGTGCTCAGCTTATCAGAGGTGGATGTTGATGTTGCGCGCACACCCGCCATGCGCAAGCAGGCACGCGCCAAACAAGTGGTTACCAAGGTTCAAGAGATGTTGGTGCATTCACCAGTTGTTGAGTATTTGATGGCGCAAGGCTTTTTGGAAGATACAGCTGTTGAGCAGACCAAACTCATCGGTTTGACACATTAAACCGCTAAGCTTGGGCAAAAGTAAGCCTGCGCAAAAGATTGAAATATAATGATGTCTGATAAAAAATTTGTTATAATGGTAATTTTATTGATTTTAAAGGATGGTTTATGAACATTCAAGCATTAATGCAACAAGCCCAAGCCATGCAAAAGCAAGTGGAAGTCAATGTTGAAAGCGCCAAAAAAGCCTTGGCAAATAAAGAGGTTGAAGGTGTGGCAGGTAATGGTTTGGTTAAAGTTACCATGACAGGTCGCCATGTGGTAAAACGTATCAGCATTGACCCAAGTCTTATGGGCGATGAGCCTGATATGATTGAAGATATGGTGGCAGCAGCTGTCAATGACGCCACTCGTCAGGCGGATGTTTTGTATGAAGAGGCGATGGCAGGTGCGACAACAGGCATTGGGCTGCCCAAAGGCATGCAAGGCTTGTTTGGTTGATTGCTGTTTTTGATGCTAACCCCAAAATTTGACGATTTGGTCAAGCATTTGCAGGTATTGCCGAGCGTGGGTCAAAAATCAGCTCAGCGGATGGCGTTGGCTTTATTATCCAAAAAACGCCATCAGGGCTTGGTTTTGGCGCAAGCGCTACAGACTGCCATGCTTGAAATTCAAGAGTGTAAAATTTGCCACAGTTTTAGCGATGAGGACATTTGCCCCATTTGCCAAGATGTTCGCCGCGATGATGCGTTGTTGTGCGTGGTTGAGCAGGCGTCTGATGTGATGGCGATTGAGCAAAGTGGACAGTATCGCGGGCGTTACTTTGTGCTGGGTGGTCATTTATCACCGATAGACGGCATTACAGCCAGTGATTTGAACATAGATGCGCTGATTGGCGTGCTCAAATCGCGCGATATTGACGAGCTGATTTTGGCAACTGGCGCCACAGTGGAGGGGCAGACCACAGCCCATTTTATTCAAGAGTTGGTGGCTGATACTGTGCCCAAAATCACACGCTTGGCGCAAGGTATTCCGATGGGCGGCGAGCTTGGCTATGTGGATGGCATGACCTTAAGCCAAGCATTGCAGCATCGAGTGAAATTTTAGAACACTTTGATTTTAAAATGCTTTGATTTTAGAATGTGCTGACATTTTGATTTGAGTGAAAATTTAAGCACAATCAAAAATTTGTATGCGTAATTGTCAGCTCTATCTAACTCAACTTTTATAAAAATGAATTTTTGTAAGTTGGGCGGAAGTAATAAGTTGAGTTGCGGTAAGTTGAGTGGAAATAAGTTGGGCGCAAGAATGACACCCAACCATTTTTTTGATAAATTTAAATTAAATCCATATTTAAAATATTGGCTTTCTATCGCGCGGCACCAACCCACAAAAACAGTTTAAGGTAACAGCTTAAAGTTGAGTGGCGTTTGTATAATCAAAATTTTTAGACGATAAACGCTTTAGACGATAAACATAAGATTATTGGCAAAGGCTTTTGATGACTGTTATCAACAGCAAAAGACAGAAGTTGGGCTTATGTTTTGCCAAGAGCACGTTCAAAGCGTAACATCCCATATTTTTAAAGCGTGTGCGTTAAAGCGTGCAGCCCCATCTTTAGAATGATTTATTATGAGCAGCGACTTTTTATTGACACCTGTTGATTTTTCTGTTGACAAAATCAATCTGCCCGTGCATTGGGTCAAGACAGACGATGAGCTGTATCGCTTGATTGATGAAATTGATGATGTTGATGTGGTGGCGTTGGATACCGAGTTCATCAAAAGAGATACGTTTTTTCCAATCTTGGCACTTATTCAAATCAATACGGGGCGTGGCATTTATTTGGTGGATGCGCCGCGCTTGGATTTGCATGATTTGTGGCAGGCGCTCATTGATGTGCCTTGGATGATTTGGTACGCATGCGGCGAGGATTTGGGTATTTTTTATCTGCTTGCGGATTGTCCGCCTTTGACCAATGTGATTGATGTGCAAATTGGTGTGGCATACCTGACAGGTAATCTACAAGTCGGCTTTGGGCGTGCGGTATCGGAGGTGTTGTCAGTTGAGCTTAGCAAGACTGAAAGTCAGTCGGATTGGCTTGTGCGACCGCTGAGCGAAGAGCAAGAGCGTTATGCGGTGGATGATGTGCGTTATTTGCTTGTGCTGCATGAGGCGATTGAGCAGCAGCTGCGCCAAAAAAATTTGTGGCAAATGGTGGTGGATGACAGCACTTATTATGCCCATGAACTGCACGCGCGCGAACATACTCAGGCTGATGAGCTGTATTTGAACTATGTGGCGCCCAATTACAATCATGAGCAAATTACGGTATTGCAGGCGGTGGTGGCTTGGCGTGAACAGTTGGCGCGCGCCATCAATCGTCCACGCACGTTTATTTTGGGCAAACAAGCATTGCGCGATGTTGTTGAAACTCTGCCCAAAACCATGCGCGAGCTTAGTGCGACCACCATGAATCGCACTGCCATTCGGCTGTATGGCGATGAGCTGCTCAAAATCATTGCCAGTGCCAAAAAAAGCCAAGAGCGTCCAAATTTGCCTTTGATTTATAGCAGCAAAGATAAGCCTTTTAAAAACAAACTCAAAGATGAAATCGCGCTTTATGCTCAAACGCACGGCATTCCAGCGGTTTTGTTGTTAAAAAATCGTTGGATGGATGAGTTGTTGCAATTGGTTGCGTTGCATGATTATGGAGCTGTAGATGATGCAATGCTGCAAAATCATTTGCCCATTGAGCTTTTGGGCTATCGCTTTGAGTGGATAAAACAAGTTGTCTTGCCTTTGTTGTATCAATATCGCCCTGAGATTCAAGAGGCGATGGGACTCATTAAGCCATCTTAATCGCAAATCTAAGCTGATACGATGTGGATAATTTTGCTTGCAGTGGGTATTACAAACCAATCCAAGCAAAGTTATCCACATTTTTTTTAAAAAATTTGTGGAACATTTTGTGCGGATTTAAAGATGGACATTAAATTTATAAAAAAGTCAATATTTCACAAAATTATTTTATAACTTATTGATTTTATTATTAATTTATAAAAATTCACAATCGGTTAAATTTTGTACAATACCAATAATAGCGTTTAAAATCAGGGCTTTTGGGTGGTTTATTTGGTGTTTTCCACAAAGTTATCCACAGTTTTTGTGCAAAACTTTTTAAAGCAAATAATCATCGGCATTTGCTGATGATTAGGGAGTGTCTGTTGCTATAATTATAAAGAATGTTTAAACAGATTGCATCATTAATATGAATAATAAAAAATAAAAAACTTGCGCCCAACAAACTGTTTCACAGATGACCAAGCGATATGACAAGCGCACGACAAGACGGATTAAGCAGGGCGCGTTAATAAAATGGTGATTTTGTGTACAACTGTGATATAATTGGCAAAATTTACAATCGTGTGTGCTGATGATGAAAAATAAACTGAGTCCATTTGTTCCCAAATCTTATCTGAAAAATCCTCATTTACAAACCATGCTGCCGCGTCTTGTGCGTCAAGCCAAGCCAGCATTTATGCGCGAATACCACAAAGACAGCACGCAAGAGGCTTATGTGGCGTATGATTTTTTGATGAATGATGTCAATGGGCGCGATATTGTGGTGATGTTTCATGGTCTGGAAGGTAGCAGCCAAAGCCCTTATGCGCTTGCGTTTGCCAACTATGCCAAGATGCGCCAAAAAAACATCGTCATCGTGCATTATCGCGGTTGTGGCGGTATGCAAAACCGCGCGTCCAAAGATTATCACGCTGGTGATATTGATGAGATGGCGTATGTGCTTGATTATTTGTCCACGCGTTTTGATGGCATATATGCAGTCGGCGTATCGCTGGGTGGCAATATGTTGGCACGCTATATGGGCAGTTATGGCGATGAGGCGCGCTGCCAAAAGGCGGTGGTCGTCTCTGCGCCTGTGGATTTGGCAAGCTCTGCCAAAGTGATGCACAAGTTTGTGGCGCGTCATGTGTATGCGCCGTTTTTATTAAAAAGCTTGGTGCCAAAAGCGCTGAACAAAACACACGTCAGCCATCATGGTGCATTGCGTGCGCTCAAAAGCTTGGATGAGTTTGATGAGCTGTATACCGCGCCAAGACATGGCTTTGGCACAGCGCAAAATTACTACAAAAGCGCCTCTGCGCTGCCTGTCTTAAAAAACATCACAAAGCCGACTTTGATTATCAGCAGCAGCGATGATCCGTTTTTGGGCAAAGTGGCTGATTTGAAGGATATTTCGCCCAAGGTTCATTTGCTCTACAGCCGTTATGGCGGTCATGTGGGTTTTTTGGATAGAGTGGATGGCAGGCTGGATTTGAATTATTTGCCAAGAACAGCTTTTGATTTTTTTGATGAATAAAGTCAAGTTGTTTTTCAATTTACTGTATTCATTAAAAATGTATTTTTATCACCATTCAAATTTTTATGCCAACGCGCTGACAGCTGTTGTGATTATGAATGCTCAAAACGTTTATCATAAACCAAGCCATCATTTTCCAACTCATCTGTTGAGCTGGCATTGTCCAAACTGACATTGTCTAAGCTGATATTGTCCAAACCGCCATTGTCTGATTTGTTGCTGATGTCGTGATTTGCACTGTTGTTTAAATTCTCATTATCAATCATCGGCTCAAGCGAAAGCGGCGCATCCAAAGAGGTGTTTAGGTTGTTGTCCAGCAGGTGATTGTGCAGTATTTTTCTTAAATGTACAATCGTTTGGGGGTTTTCATGAATGCTGTGCCCACCCGTCAAGACAGTTTCGCTTGCAGCACCCTCCAAGTGTGAGCTTGTGTATGGCACAATCCCATCTGAGATGTATTCGCCGACAGCATTGGCGTTATTGCTTTTGGTGGCGTGATTGTCCGCCATGATTGAGTGGTAGCGAATGCTAGGATGAATGGCGATGGTGTCTGTCAGTGCCATAAAAGCAGATTTGTCGGACAATTGACTGGCGCCATTTTGCAGATACAAGTCGCCCAAATAGCTGTTGGGCAGCTTGCCATCGTCATTTTTGATGACGTTTGTGATAGTTTGTGTCAAATTGCTTGGCAGATGAATGATGCGGCGGATTGCGCGTGTAAACCAACGATCGGCATAATCGGTACCGCGAAAGGGCGCAGAAATAAAAATGGCGGTGTCCACAGGCGCTAAGTGGTGCAATCTAAAGCGTTCATCAAATTCAGAATGATAGATTTTGCTTAATAGCTTTTGGGTTTGTTGTTCTTTGAAAAGCATATCCTCATCGGCGCTGACATCAGGACTGGCTTGGCTTGAGTGCGTGAGGGTCAGCGTGTTTAACCTTGGCAACAAATCATCATCAGACAGCATGAGCCTTGAGATGACTGCGCCCATGCTGTGCCCAATGATGACAGCGTTTTTGCTTGCTGCATGGGTGTTTGTGGGGTCCAATTCATAAAAATTTTGCTCAATGAGTTTTTGTATTTGATAACGATTTTCTAAAATTGGTAAATTGGTGCTGTAAAAAATCTGCCAAACTTGATAGTTGTTGCGCAACACTGGATCGGCAAGCAAATTGTTGGTCAGCTGCACCCACGTCATCGGACTGGATGCCAAGCCGTGCAGCATGATGATGACTTTTTTATTGGGGTTGTAGGGCTCAAGCATAAACAGCTCGGGCAGGCGCGCATTGTTTTTGGCAACCATGCTAAATATACCAAGCTGCCTAAAGCGGTTGTCGCTCACCCATTTGGCATATCCTGATGAAAAGTTGGCAAAAATGGGGTAATTGTCATCAAATAATTGAATGGATTTTGTGCTGTAGGGATTAAAAAAATAAGCAAAAAATTGCTGGCTATTTAGCACCTCATCCAGTGTATCGCCGCTTGGCACAACAAGCGCCGTCAGCAAAATATGGGGCATGGGGTGAATGCGCTCGCTGATGTTTTGATTGCTGTTGTCGGCAACGGTGCGTAGGTTTTTTAGGCTTGTGTTGTAGCGCTCCGCCAATGTCCCCACATAGCCCACACCAATGCCAGAGCGCGTGCTGACGATTTGCATGGTGGGCAGATTGGTGTCATAAATGGAGGTTAATTCGCTAAAAATATGCTGCCCACTGACCGATTGTGTCACGTCGGCCATAAAATTGGACGCATAATAATCATCATTGTCCAAATAAATATTGAGTGTTGTGTTGTCATCGTCAGCTGTGGTGGTGAATGTGCCGATGTTGATTTGAGCTGATTGCCTATCCATCTGCTCAATTTTATCAAATTTGGCATAAGCAAATCCGCTTTTGTCCTCCAGATAAACCTCATCAATGAGTAGATTACTGGCAACATGATACAAATCTTGTGCTTTGATGTCTTGTTCGCTTGCGATGGGGCTTTTGGTGGTTGTGTTGGTTAATTTGTCATAAAACATATAAGCGTAGCTGTGGCGCAAAGTGGCATAAAGCGCCGATAGATAGCGTTTTTTGCATTCGGCTTTTGTATTGAAATCAAACGATTGCTCGTAGGCAAAATCAGGATGAATGGGTGTGCGCTCAATCATTTGACAGTCATGGCTTGCTTTGAGTGCATTGGCGTGCGCAAAATGCAGCTCGGCAAGCGACACCAAAGAAAATGCGTTGTTTTCAATCAATGTGTCGTCCACTGCTTGAAGACAGGCGTCAAAATCTGCCAAACATTGCGCTTGAGTGAGACCTGAGGCAATCAAAATCGCTTGCGTGCTGTTGCTAAAGGCATTGTGCGTGATGTAACTTTGGCGGTTGGACTCAATGATTTTGGCAGGGCTTGCGCTGTTCATGCTTTGACAGGCGCTCAATAAGCTTGCTGCCATCATGGTAAAAATAATTTTTTTCATACCAGTGGTTTTTAAAAAATGACGGTACTGTTGTATTAAATACAAGATAAAGCAGGCTTATTGTATGGCAAAATCAGCCCAAGGGGGCTGATTTTGCGGGTGGTGTTTGGGTCATTGATTGGGCTTGATGTTGAGGTTGCTGTCTTTGATGTCCCAAATATAAAAGCCGCCATTATTGATGATGTCAATTTGTGTGGCAAGCTGCGGATGATTGGGGTGCGCGCTTTGTAGGCGTTGTAGGCGAGCAAGCGCAGCTTGACGATTGTCACTCAACAAATCCGATTGGGCAAGGCTTTGCTCGGCTTCCACATAGCCTAGGCTTGCGGCTTTTTGCAGATATTTTTCACCTTCTTTAAAGCCGCCACCTTCAGCGAGCATCATGCCATACAAAAAGTTGGCTTCAGGGTGATTGGGTGTAATCGCAAGCGCACGCGCCACATAGGTGCTGGCGCGCACACCAAACTCCGAACCTAAGTCCAAATTGCGTGCCATGCTGTTGATTTTGACCGCGCGCAACAACACATCAAAAGAGGCGTCAGGCGCGTTGGCATAAGGCTCTAGCCACTCTGATAATTGGGTGACGATTTGCTTAGCTTGATATTCTGTGGTACGCGTTGGGAAATTGGGCGGATAATGGCGTGCGTTGGGGCTGATATCCTCAATAAAGTCATCCAACAACGTCACATCAATGCGTCTGTGCTCGTCATTTTTGGTTTGGGGAATGGTGATGGTTTTGATGAATTCAATGTTGCCAACTGCGGTTTTTGGTGTTGGTAGGGCATTGATTTTATTAACCAAAATATTAGCGCCTGTCGGAATGTTTGTGGCTTTGATTTCTGCGCGCATTTGTGGCGCATCCATTTGTAATGTATTGGCTTGTGATGTATTGACTTGCGGTATATTGGCGCTTGCCAAGGTGGATAAGCTTGCCGCAGCAAGCAAGACAAGATGTGCTGTTGTCAGGTGTCTTTTTTGGCGCATGAGTCGTTCCTAAATTTAACAAATTGATTTAAAAAATAAATGGTGCTAGCATAGCAGGTTCGCTTAGAATTGCAAGTGTAATTTGTCATCAGAGTTAATCAATATTGCATAAATGTTACATTAAGTAAGCAATTATGAGTAAATCATTATTAGTAAACAATTATTGATAAATAATTATAAGCAAGCAATTAAATCAATGCTATGAATGATGTACAAAAAATAAATCATCCACCCTGCAATAAACTTCCCGCAAAACCGTATTTTAATTTTTGTGCTTGATTATAAGGCTTGTTAAATTCTAAAAATTAATAAAATCGTAGTTTTGCAGGATATCTAATCAATCGGTGTATATGAATTCATTTATCAATATCATTCGTTTGCCAAGATGATAATATTAAGATTCTAATACTAAAATGATAATCAGGATAATGACACGATATCATCATCGGCAGCAGGTTGCATGGTGTTTTTATAAAAATTTAATTTATAATACAAAAGTGCACCAACCATCAAATTTATAAATGCGGTGATTAAAAACAACTCGCCGATTGTGCGTTTTAATTTACCAACAATAATCATGGCAACAATGGCGGATAATACCATAAAAATGGCATTAAAAATATTATTGGCGCCAATAATGCGCGAGCGATGACTGACTGGGGCATAAGCTTGCATGAATGCATATAAAGGCACAATATAAATGCCACCAAATACACCCAACAAAAATAAATCTAAAAATATACGAATAATGCCGCCTGTTTTGATGATTTGACTGACATTTTGATAAGCTTGACTGCTGTCTATGTGATAGCCTTTGGCGGCAAAATATAAATCAACAGCCAATACTGTCAATCCCAATACACCAATTGGAAATAACTTTAAGGTAACCTCATTATTGCTTA
The DNA here is from genome assembly GCA_041811915.1 of Moraxella sp. Taxonomy (GTDB): domain Bacteria; phylum Pseudomonadota; class Gammaproteobacteria; order Pseudomonadales; family Moraxellaceae; genus Moraxella. Next base: position 11,188 of record JBGXSA010000076.1, read on the forward strand.
GGCGCTTACACAGTACAGAGCCCAAAGCAATACCAACCGAAAACAAAGTCAGCAATAAAATAATGACCGATTCATTGCCATGCAATACAGTTTTGCCAAATTCGGCAGTTTGTGTCAAAAAAGTTGCGCCATAATACCAATACCAGCTGTTGCCAATGATGATAAAAAACAGCAAAGGCAAGCTGTATAAATATTTGATAAGATCATAACTTGTTTGAAATATGTTCCAATTGATTGCTATGTTTGGATTGATGTTTTGGGTTTTTGGCAAAAAACTTGCCGCCCAAAATCCCAAGGCAGCAATCAATAATACAATCGCGCTTAGCCAATATAAAGAGTGATTCAGCTGAGTTAATACACCTGCCAAAATCATGCCTGTCAAAATAGCAAGACTTGTGCCCATTTGAAATAAACCATTGGCAGCAACCAATTCTTGTTTTTTCATCACTTCTGGCAGATAAGCATATTTAATCGGTCCAAAAAAAGTGGAATGTGTACCCATTAAAAACAACGCCAAAAATAACAACCAATAAACCTCAAAAATAAATCCTACCGCCGCAATCGCCATAATGATGATTTCCAGCAATTTAATTTTTTGGGTTAGGGCGGATTTTTCGTATTTGTCGGCAATTTGTCCTGCCAATGCAGAAAACAAAAAATAAGGCAAAATAAATAACATGGCTGCCAGATTATTTAAAATGCTGATGGGGGTATTGAGCTTTGTACTGGCGGCAAAAGTTAATACCAATATCAAGCCTTGTTTAAAAACATTGTCATTAAATGCGCCTAAAAATTGAGTAAAAAACATAGAAACAAACTTGCGTTGTTTGAATAAGTGAAATTGACCGTTCATGGCGCACCTTGATGTGATGGTTTAAGATTGGTGATTTGCTAAAATTTGAGCTTAAATTTAAGTGGCAGTTATAAAAATGTTTGTTATAATAGCAAGGTTTTTTGTTTTGGTCTAAGGTTTTTTATGGCAAAGCACGTTGTTTTTGACAAAATGACAGACAAGCAGGCTTGGGCGCTGCTGTGCGCTGCATGGTTGTCAGATCGGTGCAATCAGTCCTGCTTTGCAGACGACTTTGTGCATTTGCGCGCAGTACCCAAAAAATACCCACATTCCAAGGTCTATCAGGCGATTGGCTTGTTGCTTGGCGTGCTGACATCACCTGTGGCGTGGTCGGCGACTGAAGATGAGCCTTTGGCGACTTATGAGTCCATCAGTATTGAAGAGATTGAGCAAAAGCTTGGCGCGCTGCAATCAGCACCAAGCGATACAAGCTTTGCTACTTTTGATGGCATTTATAATCAAAGCTTAAATGCAAATACGCCGATTGCCAGATTGTCCGATGAGCAACCAATCAACACAGCACCAATCAACAAAACACCAACCAATGATGAGACCATCACCGAGACCAAAAACCCAAAACTTAATAGCAACAGCGACTCAAATTCAAGCGCTCAAACTGTCAGCACCAAGTTTGTAGGCATTGAAGCGATTGCCGATTTGGATGGCTATATTCAGCAGCAGGTGGATGAGCGCGCCGTGTCTGCCGAGTCCAGCGGCGACAGTCCAGCGGCTGATGCGTCTCAAGAGATGATTGATGAGACCCGCGGCAATCAAAACAGCTCTGCGCGCCGTCCCAACATCGTCAAGCGCCTATACAATCGTTTTTTTAACGATGGGGTGGAATCGCTTGAACGACTCAAGGTGGACATCTATCTGCAAGAGGCGCTGCTGGACAAAGATGGGGTGCAAGTCAATGCGCCGCGCCATCTGACTGATGATCAGATTTTGCAGGCAGCAACAGATGAGCTTGCTGGTAATGACTGGTTTTATGAGGCGGATTTTGGTGAATTTATTGCCAGCAGTCAAGAGATTTTGGTGCGTGTGGATGACAACGAGCAGCCTTTCAAAAACATCAAAGCGGCGCTTGAAAACATCACAACCGATTCTGCCAGTGACATCAACATCGCCATGCCACGCTTGCGCGATGAGGTGATGGCGGCGGCGCGCGCGGTGGGCTATTATGAGATGACGTTTCGTCTGCAAGACAAAGGCGCAGGCAATCTCAATCTCATCATTCATGAGCTTGGCGAGCCTGTGCGCGTCAATGAACAGATGATTGATGTGCGCAGCACACAAGACAATGAACGAGTGATTGAGCAGATTGTGACAGATGCCAAGCCCAGTCAAGGCGAGGTGTTTGACCATGGTCAATACGAACAAACCAAAGTTAAAATTGACAGCTTGGGCAGTGAATATGGTTTTTTTGATGGGCGCTGGCTTAATCATTCGGTGGATGTGATTTTGCCTGACAACACCGCGGACATCAATTTGGTGTATGACGCAGGTGAGCAGTATGTGTTTGATGAGGTGGTGTTTTTTACTTATGATGAGGCGACGGGCGACTATACCACCGACCCTGCCAAACTGCCTGTGCGCTTGCCTTTATTACAAAAGCTTATGAGCTTTAACAAAGGCGATCCGTTTCGTGCCAGCGCAGTGACGCATTTGGGCAGTCAGCTTGGTGCGACCAATTATTTTAATACCACCAACATTGAGGTTATTTATCCTGATGTCCAAAGCACATCAAGCGATGAGCCGTCCGCCCACCCAAACCCAAACGATGAGCAGGCCGAAGAGATTGTGACTTTGGATGATGGCACAACAGCGGTGATAAGTCCGATTGATTTTAGTCCAAGCGAGGACATTTTAACCAAACTCAATCAAGTTGGCAACAAAGCCGATGAGCTGCTTGCCTTGCCAAAAAACCAAATTTTGACCAAAGACAATCAAAACACAAGTCTGCTTGGGCGCATATCCAATGCGGTGTCCAGCTTGGCAAAGGCGATTTTGCCCGATGAATCCAAGGACGGTCAGCTGCCCACGACACTGACGCCTGCGCAGTTTGCCAACAAAAAATCAGCTCAAGCGGTTGCTGTGGACAAAAAAGTACCGCTGTATGTTTTTGTGGCATCGGACAAACCGCGCCAAGGACAGATTGGTTTGGGTTATGGTACCGACACAGGGTTTCGCACCACGGCTAAATTTGAACATCATCTGCTGAATAATGGCGGTTATCAAGCAGGTGTGGACGTGTCTTATTCGGGGGTTGAACAAGGTGTCAGTGCTTATGTCAGTCGCCCATTGTCGCACCCATTAAATGACAAATTAAATTTTAATCTAAAGTATTTAGAACAAACCATTGATCAAGGTGCAGGTAATTTTGATTTGTCCTCCAAAACTTTTGAGCAGGGCTTGTATCGCAACATCATTCGTGAGGGTGGTTGGAATCGTACGTATTCTTTGCGTTATCGCTTGGATGAGCTTGAAAGTCGCAGCGACCCTTCTACTTGGCAGGATTTGCCTGTGCGATTTATTGGCAACAAGCCCACCCAAGAGGCGCTGCTGGCAGGCGTGGCGTTTAGCAAAATATCGCAACAAGAGCCTTTGAATCCTCTGCGCGGTTATCGTCAAAATTACTCGTTGGAGCTGGCAAGCAAGTCTGTCTTGAGCGATGCGGACATGGCGATTTTGCGCGCAGGTATTGGTGGGGTGTATAGCTTTGGTGACAATGCCTATGGCAAAGCGCGCGCGCATCAGTTGGTGGGGCGCTTGGAGGGCGGTTATTTGTGGAGCAATGATTTTGATAATGTGCCTTACAAATTGCGCTTTTTTACAGGGGGCGATAACAGCATTCGCGGTTATGATTATGAAAGCTTGTCACCATTCAACAGCGCAGGCTATCTGATGGGCGGTCAAGCGCTCGCTGTGGGCAGTGTTGAGTATAATTATGAGGTCAAAGAGGGTTTGCGCGCCGCAGTTTTTGCGGACGTGGGCAATGCTTATGACAAAAACTTCAGCGGCGATACAAAAATTGGCGCAGGCATTGGCGTGCGTTATGCCAGCCCTGTTGGCACGGTGCGCGTGGATCTGGCAAGCCCAATTGGTGAAGATGACACGTCCATCAAGCTGCATTTTTTGATAGGCTTGCCGTTTTAAAGGGTATTTTTATTTAAAGGGTATTTTTAAAGGACATCTAAGGATTTTTTGCGTGACAACACAACCACCCACCAGCCCCTCAAACGATGAGATGAATGCTCAAAACAACAATCGCGCCGACAGTTCAAGCAGTTGGTTTGCGCGCTTGTTGCTTGCAGTTGGTGTGCTTGTGATTGTGTGTTTTGTTTTGCTTTATATTGCGATGGGTACACGCGGCGGCAGTGAATTTATTTTGCAAAAAATTGCCGCTGAGACCAATGTCAGCTTTAGGTACGGACAAGGCACTTTGCGCCATGGCATGATGATTCATGATGTGGTGATTGCCAAAGATGAGCCCATCAGTATTTATGTGGACAGCGCGGCGGTTAAGATGGGTTATCGCGCACTGTTTGCAAGACAAGTGCATTTGATTGACGCCAACATCAATACCATCACCGTGGTGAACAAAAACCCACCGACCAATGAGCCTTTTGAATACAAAACGCTGTCCTTGCCAGTGGATTTGCTGCTAGAAAATAGCACCATCAACACCATTCGCTATGAGCAAGCCACCAAAACGCCAGTTGTGTTGTCCGACATCACCGCTGGCAAAATCAGCTGGCAGGATTCTGCCATTGACATCAAAGACGGCACCATCGGCGTCAATACAGATACCGACAGCGGTGTCAGTGTACGCGCCATCAACGGCAAGATTGATTTGACTGGCGACTATCCGCTCAATCTAAGCGCGCAAGTGTCTGTCAATGCCCTACAAAAAGCACATTTTGAACCACTATTAATCCAAGCCAAAGGCACGCTGCGCCGCACCACAGGCAGCATTGAAGGGCTTTATAATCAAGCCAAAATCAGCGGTGAATTTATCGTGCAGGGGGTGGATGACAATTCCCCGTTTTGGGCGGATGTGCACTTTGATGAATTGACATTGCCTTATGCCAACGCGCAAAACATCCGCTTAAGCGAGGGCAACATCAGCGCGATGGGCGTGCTGTCTGCCATTGATTTGCGTATGAATACCAAACTTGCCGCCAAAGACATTCCAAACGGTCGCTACAAGGCGCGCGCCACAGTCAATGCTTCTGGTGCGAGCATTGAGCGTTTGACGCTCAATAATGACAATGGCGGTTTATTGGCGCAAGGCAGCATTGATTGGCAAAATGGCGTGCAAATTGAGTCGGTGATTGACAGTGACAACTATCAAGCGCGTACACTTGTGCCGACTGATTATGCCAAGTATCAAAATTATTTGCCAAAAACCTTGCAAGGTCAGTTAAATGTGCGCTTGGATTTGATGGACGATGAGAGTGTCTATGACATTGCGCTGCATCAAAAAGACGGCGAGCGCATTCATGCCACCATTTTGCAGCCAATGGGTGAGAATGGGGCGGTTTATCCTTACAAAATCAAGGCAGATTGGCAAAATTATACACGCACAGATTTGCCAGACATTGGTGAGTTGTCAAGCAGTCTTGGGCAGGCGGATGTGACGATTTTTGAGCACAAGACAGATGTTAAGGCGGCTGCCTCCATTGAAAAATTATTAAGTCTGCCAAGCGGTCAGTATGAGGCGGATGCCAGTTTGCAACAGGACGATGTGACAATCCGCGCCGCCAAGTACATAGGACAGCTGGGGCAAATCAATGCCGATGGTATGGTTTATTTGGCAAACAACACTCGCCCCTTGTCATGGAAAATCAACGGCAATGTCGGTCAATTAAAGCCCAATGTTTATTTTAACGACCCAAACAAAACGCCCATCAGCACCATGCAAGGCACATTCAGTGCCACAGGCAGGCAGCGCCGCCGCGACAAATTAGATGAGCATGATGTGACGATTGATGGCGTGGATATGACGGCAACGCTCAAAGATGGGCAAAGTGTGGGTGTTGTTGGCAAAGGGCAAGTGTTGGTGCGTCTTTTGGGTGGTGATGTGAATTATTTGGCAAGCCAGTTTGCAGGCAAGCTTAAGACAACAGGCATTCATGAGGCGCTTGGTGATAATGATGTTGCGCTTGATGTGGCGGGGAATTTGAATGATTTGAAAGTCAATCATTTGGACATCACCACACAAGCAGGGCGCGTGCAGGCAACAGGCAAGCTTTTATTAAAGCAGACGCTCGGTTGGGATTTGAGCGCGGCTGTTCAAGATTTTGATCCAAGCGTGGTCGGTAAACAAGTGCAACCAAACATCCGCCTCACAGGCGATGTCATCACCAAAGGCAGTATCAACAATGGCGCCATCCACGCCAGTGCCGATGTGGATGCCGTCATTCGCCACGATGACTATGAGGACAATCTGACAGCCAATATCGTTGCAGCGGGCAACAAATACACCATCAATGAGATGACGTATAGCGGCGCGGCAGGACAGCTGTCTGCGACAGGGTGGGTAGATATGGCGCGCGGTGTGGTGGCGGATGTGTCGGCATCTGTCAAGGATTTTGATGCAGGTGTGTTTATCAAAGATCGCCCAAGCCAGCTGACAGGCGACATCAAAGCGAATGTGGATTGGCAGGACGATGAGCAGCTTATCAACATCAGTCATCTTGATGTGGCAGGCGTGATGAATGATGAGCCAGTCTTTGCCAAAGGGTCGCTGTATGCGCGCATGGATTTGCCAAGCAGTCTTGGTGATTTTATGACACAACTGCGCAAGCAAGGACAAAAAAACTTTGATTTGGACAGCATTTTGCAAACAGGCTTGACAGGCGATGTGATGAATGATTTGTCAAGTCTGCGCGCAGGTCTTGGCGAGCTGCAAGACAGCGCCCAAGCTCACAATGAGCAGCTGCGCCGCGTCATCAAAGAGCTTAAAGTGGATAATGTCAATTTGCGTTTTGGTAGCAATCACTTAAGCGCCAATGGCAATCACAATGAGCTTGCCATTAATATGGACATCAAAAGTCTAAGCCAAATATTCCCAACCATTCGTGGACAGATTGCAGGTGGCTTGATTGTCAGCTCTCATGAGCAGTCCTTGCCAACGATTTATAGCGATTTGTCCATCAGCAACGTCAGTATGCCAAAATTTGCGGTGGCAAGGCTCAACATTTTGGGTAAGCTTGTTAATTTTGGCAACGCACCAAGCTCACTTGTCGCAACAGGGCTTAATGTGGTTGCCTTTAATCAAAGCTTTAAGAGTCTGCGTCTTGATTTACAAGGCACTCAAGGCAATCACGACATCAGATTGTTTGCCAATAATGGCGAAATGCAGGTCAATGCGCGCACTCAAGGCGGCTTTGATGGCAAGCGTTATCAAGCGGTAATCAGTGAGGGCAGACTACAAACGCGGTTTGGCGTGCTCAATCAAGAGCGTCCTGCTGAGCTTAAATACACCGTCAATAACAAGCATTTGCAGGTTGCGCCGCACTGCTGGCAGACGGTTTCTGCGACCAAATACAGCAAAGGCGAGCGCGGTTTGTTGTGCTTGACAGAGGCGCTGAGCGTAGGCAATGGCTTTGGCGATGTCGCGCTCAAAATTGACAATATAGACACGACGGTATTGACGCCGCTGCTGCCAAGCGATTTGTCGTGGCGCTCCAAATTATTTGGTGAGGCCAAATTAAGCTGGGCGGACAATAAAGCCCCAGATGTGCAAGCGATTTTGTATTCACAAGATGGCACCATTGGCTTGCGTTCGGACATACAAACAGAGACCACCTTGCCTTACAAGCGCATTTCCATCATTGCCAAAAGCGAGCCAAAGGGCTTGCGCTTGCGTACTGATGTTAATATTGGTCAGTCAGGTGGTGGCTATGCCGATGTGGTGATTGATCCTTATAGCGAACAAAAATCAATCGCAGGTGCGCTTGTCATGGACGAGCTGAATTTGGCGGTGTTGCGTCCGTTTTTCCCTGCCATGCAGACCTTGCGCGGCAAAATCAACGTCGCAGGTGGGCTTGGCGGCACTTTGCAGCGTCCGTTATTTTTTGGCAATGCCAGCATTTATGATGGTGCGATTGCTTTGGCGGATGTGCCGATTGCTTTTGATGATTTGTCGCTGGTTGCCACCATCAAGGGCACTCAAGCAAGCGTTGAGGGTGAGTTTAGTAGCGGTACAGGCACAGGTGACATCACTGGAGATATTGAGTGGCAATCGGTGCCGACCGCCAAATTTACCGTCAAAGGCGACAAATTGGTCATCAGCAGTCCGCCTTTGTTGTCTGCCACCATCAGTCCGCATTTGGAAATCTTAACAAGACCCACCCAAAAATTTGTGGACATCAAAGGCGTGGTGAGTGTGCCATCTGCGGTGATTCGTCCGCCTGAGGCAACCAGCAATGTGACGGCCGAGTCGCCTGATGTGGTGGTGATTGACCGCCGTATGACAGGCAATGTTGCCAATATTTTACGGCAGGTTGTGCCGTGGACAATCAATGCCGACATTGGTGTGGATTTGGGTGATTCGGTGCTGTTCCGTGGGTTTGGGGCGCGCTTGCCTTTATCGGGTGCGATTCGTCTTAGCCAGTCAGGTCAAGGCTCGCTGCAGGGGCGCGGCATGGTTTTTGTGAATGAAAGAAGCAGCGTTGATTTTATTGGGCAGAATTTGGAATTAAATTATGCACAAATTCGCTTTAATGGCAATGCTTTGAGTAATCCAAACTTGTCCATTGAGGCTGTGCGCGAGATTGAAGGGCAGACGGTTGGGGTGCGCGTGACGGGTACGGTCAATGAGCCCATCATTGCAACTTTTAATGATGCAGGCTTATCAGAGCAGCAGGCGATGAATGCGCTTGTGACAGGGTCTTTGAATGAAGGCAGTACGCAGGTCAGTGAGCAGGATTTTAAAAATCAAGTTAATAATACTTTGGCGGCAGCAGGTCTAAGCCTAGGGCTGCAAGGCACAAGAAATTTAACCAATCAGCTTGGTGAGGCGCTTGGGCTACAAAGCTTGACTTTGGATGCTTCTGGCAATTCCACAGACGCTCATGTGAACGTGACAGGCTATATCAGTCCTGATTTATATATACGCTATGGTGTGGGGGTATTTAATGCGCAATCCACCTTATCCATGCGCTATCAGCTGACGCGGCGTGTGTATGTGGAGGCAACTTCTGGCATAGAAAAAGCGGTGGATGTGGTCTATCGTTGGCGCTGGTAAACACAAAAACAGCCGACAACATGGACGGCTGTTTGAGTAAAGTCATAGTGTTTTAACATCTGATGATGAACGTTATTTGGTTAAAATAAGGCGGTTGTTGCGCGTCAGTCGTAGCCGATATTCTTCGCCCTCGTGAAAAATTTTGACCTCTTTGGTGAGCGCAAACAAATTTTGCGAATGCAAAGTGGGCAGACGTGTGGATTCGCGGTTGGAAAAATAACGAATGATGGAATTAGACATAAAATAACTCCTTGTGGTGGTTGCTTGTGATGAATTGATATGATAATAATTATTAAAAGATAATAATTATCATTTTTTTTTATAATAGCAAATTTGGTGCAAATTGCAACCAGATTTTGCAATTTTTTTATCATTTACTATTTTATAAAAAAATACCGTCATTTTTATATGAAATTAATTTGCCAAATTTGTGCTTTTATTCTATAATTTGGGATGTATTGACAGTTCAATTTTGTTTCACATTTCAGCCAAGGTGTTATTATGACGATTTATCAAGAGTATCTGGCCAAGCGCCAAGCAAGCGAAAAACAAGCCGCTCAATTGCTTATGAATCTGCAATTGTTGGCACAAAATCATGTGAATGTGTTGTTTTTTGGCGATAGAATCCGTTTGTCCATTAATGCGTTGATTGCCGCCCATGATAAGCACGGTTTGGATATAAAAGACAGTCTTGATTTGACCCAAGCTTTGTATGATGAATCGGTCGCTAACACCACTGTTGATATTGCGCAAGCGCTCAAGCACAACAAAAGCGCCAAAGATTTTGTCAGTGGCGAGAAAGTGCCTGCAACCGATGTGGTGTTGTATGGCTTTGGGCGCATTGGGCGCATTTTGGCGCGCCTCATGATGACGCGTCCTGCCTCTGATACAGGTTTGCAGCTTAAAGCGATTGTTGTGCGCCCAGCTGGTGAGGATGATTTGGATAAGCGCGCTTCTTTGTTACAAAGAGACAGTGTGCACGGTTGGTTTGATGGAGAGGTTTTGCTTGACAAACAAAACAGTGGCATGATTGTCAATGGTCGCTTTATCAAGGTGATTTATGCCGCCGATCCCAGTGAGATTGATTATACCAGTTACGGCATTGACAATGCGCTCATCATTGACAATACAGGCAAATGGAAAGATGAGGCAGGGCTGTCCAAGCACTTGTCTGCCAAGGGCGCCAAAAAAGTTTTATTGACCGCACCTGCCAAAGGCGACATCAAAAACATCGTTTATGGCGTCAATCACGACACCATTGGCAATGACACCATTGTGTCCGCTGCCAGCTGCACCACCAATGCTATCACCCCAACACTCAAAGTCTTGCACGATGAATACGGCATTGAAAACGGACACATGGAGACCATTCACGCATTCACCAATGACCAAAATTTGGTAGACAATTTCCACAAATCCGAACGCCGTGGGCGCGCCGCACCCTTAAACATGGTGATGACCAGTACAGGCGCAGCCTCAGCGGTCTCCAAAGCAATCCCAGAACTCAAAGGCAAACTGTCAGGCTCGTCCATTCGCGTACCCACACCCAATGTGAGCCTTGCGATTTTGAATTTGAATTTCAATAAAGCGGTGGGCTCTGCCGATGATGTGAATGCCTTTATTAAAGCCAAAGCGCAAAGTGAGCAATGGCAAGCGCAGATTGATTATTCGGATTCATCTGAGGCGGTATCAACCGACTTTGTGAGCTGTGAAAAAGTAGCGATTTTTGATGCCAAAGCCACCATCGCACAGGACAACCGCGCCACCCTTTATGTGTGGTATGACAATGAGATGGGCTATAGCACGCAAGTGATTCGCGTGGCTGAGGTTATGGCAGCCGCCAAATAAGCCGCACAGTCAAAATCAATAACCAGCAAACCAATAAGGACGCCATTTGACGTCCTTATTGTTTATAAGCGCGCATAACTTTATGTTCAAATGTTTTTAAATGCTCAAATGTTTTTTAGGCGTGTAAAACAGCAATGTCTTAATCGGTGCTAGTCGGTTGGATAGATGTTTGAAATATGCCTGCATGGATTTGACCGACCTTGGTGGATTTGAGTGTCTTGAGATGAAAGCGCTGTGCCAAGCTCTCCAAAGGCGCATCGTGCTCCATATAAATCAGACTGCTTGATGAGATGTGTTGATGCGTGATGAGCGCATTTAAGATTGGTTCATAAAGTCCACTGTCATAAGGCGGATCTACAAAAACCACATCAAAACAACCCTCAAAAACAGTATAAGCATCACCTTTTAGTACCCCAAGCGCATCGTGATGAATGAGCTGGCTTTTGTGCTCAATATCAAGGGTTTGGGCGGTGGCTTTGAGGCAATGAAACTGCGCTGAATTTTTTTCAATAAAAACGCACAAATCAGCGCCGCGCGACAGCGCCTCAAAGCCAAGCACACCGCTGCCTGCACACACATCAAGTACTTTGGCGCCAAGCAAATCGCCCATCAGCCAATTAAATAAAGTCTCGCGCAAACGGTCTGGCGTGGGTCTTAGTCCGTCCGCGCACACAAAGCTGATTTGACGGCGGCGAAATTCGCCACCAATGATGCGCACTTGCTGACTTTGTTTGGGGCTGTGCTTTTGTGGGGATTTTTTGCTCATAAATATTTAGTTGGTTTTTTGTGAGTTGCTGGGCTGTTTTTCTGTTTGTTTTTCGGCATTTTCTTGTGCCTTTAAAAGCGCTTCTTGCTCTTTTTTGAGGCGCAAAGCTTGTTGCTTTTCGGCGCGAATCTTGGCAAGCTCTTCGTCGCTTGGTGGTACAATGGGGTTGGTTTTGCGCTGCAAGACCCAATAGTCAAACAGCGCCCGCCCGATTGGTGCGGCAACTTTACTGCCACCGCCACCGTTTTCAACGATAACCGCCAGTGCAATTTCAGGATTTTCCACAGGTGCAAAGCCAGTAAACCAAGCATGATCCCAATGCCGTGAACTCAAGGCGGCTTTGTTGTAGCTTTTGCCTTGCGCGATGGATTTGACTTGTGCGGTGCCTGTCTTGCCTGCAATGCGGTAGCGGCTGGTGTAAATGCCTTTGGCTGTACCGCGCTTGACGGTTTCTTCCATGGCGCTGTGCATTTTGAGCCAATCAGAGGCGCTGCCATTAAACTCAATCTTGCCATCGGGTTGTGAGATGACGGTCACTGGTAGTGAGCCTTCGGATCTTTTGAGCAAATGTGGAATCAGGTGATTGCCACTGCTTGCGGTCATGGCGGTGGCATTGGCAACCTGCAAGGGCGTTGCCAAAAACGCCCCTTGACCGATGGACACTGAAATGGTCTCGCCTGGCAACCAGTCTTTTTTGTAGGTGTCTTGTTTCCACTTGGGATTTGGCATGAGTCCTGCTTTTTCGTTGGGTAAATCAATGCCAGATTTTTGCCCAAAACCAAAGCGCGTCATCCAATCGTACAGCCTATCAATGCCAAGCTGATAGGCGGTTTTGTAGTAATAAGTGTCCACCGACATCACGATGGATTTGGTCATATTGACCGTACCATGTCCGCCTTTTTTCCAATCGCGAAAGCGGTGTTTGTCACCAGGCAAGCTAAAATAACCTGGATCAAAAATGGTGGTGTCCCAGCCCATAATGCCATAATGCAAAAAACCCATGGATTCAAAGGGCTTGATGGTGGAGGCGGGCGGGTACAAGCCTTGCAAAGCGCGATTGTACAAAGGCTGGTCAGGGTCGTCGCGCAACATGGCATAATCACCGAACGAAATCCCAGACACAAAAGGATTGGGGTCAAAGCTTGGGTTTGAGACAAAGGCGAGAATTTCCCCATTTTTGGGATCGAGCGCGACTACTGAGCCGCGTCGCCCTGCCAGCTGTTGTTGCGCAACTTTTTGTAAGCCGTAATCAATGCTCAAATACAAATCATTGCCCGCGGTGGGCGGACTGCTGTCAAGCTTGCGCAAAATATCGCCATGCACATTGGCTTCAACCGATTGATAGCCAGGCAGTCCAAGCAAGATGTCTTCGTATTGCGCCTCTATGCCAAGCTTGCCAATCAAATCTGTACCTGCATAACGGCGCGCATCGTCAGGATTTTCATTGATTTTTTTGTCTTCTTTGTCATTAATGCGCCCTACATAGCCGATGACGTGCGCAAACAGTTCATCATGCGGATAGTAGCGCGTCAGCTTAGTATCAATCGTAACACCGCGAAAAAAAGGCTTTCTTTCGCTAAACTTGGCGATTTGCTCTTCGTTTAGGTTTAGTTTGATGGTGATGGGGTCATCGCCTCGGCTTTTTTCTAATTTGGTAAGCGCCGTTTGTACGTCTTCTGGCGTCAAATCAAAAATGGGTGTTAATAATTGCAAAGTGAGCGCAGGATTTTCAATCTCGCTTGGTGTGATGATGGCGCTAAAGACAGGTTCGTTGTCCGCCAACAAATAGCCATTTCTGTCATAAATATAGCCACGAGATGGCGGATCTGAGATGAGCTTAATGCGGTTGGAGTCTGATTGGGCTTTGTATTTATCGTGCGTGGTGATTTGCAGATAGGCGTAGCGCGCGATGAGCGTGCCAATACCAAGCAGCACAAACGCCGCCAAAATGATGATGCGTTTGGTAAAGCTGTAAGTATTTGTATTTGAAGAAGAAAAAGATGGTTTCATTTCTGCGCGCAAAAACCCAAAGTTAAAAACCCAAAGTTTTGATTAAACTCTAAATTTGATTAAACTCTAAAACCGTGAACTGCAAAGCCCATCGCCCAAAGTCAAAATTAAAATCAAAAGTGTCAAAAAGTTTTAGGCTGGCAATTATAGGCAATTGTAATAAAGATGAGCGCTGTTTTTTTGAACGCATCTAATCACATCTGCTCACATCTGCAGCTTTTTTATAAAAACGACTATTTTATCACAAAACCAATTGGGACAATTGCAAAATTTGTCCAAAAAGATAAAATTTATCAAACAATAACATTGCTGCAAACTCTATTGACCATATTTTTACAAAATATATGACGTTTAAATTGCCCAAGCGCTCAAAAATTGAATAAAAATTGTGATATAATGCGCCATTTATTTTTGATGTTTGATTGATTAAATGTTTGATTTTTGGCACGATTTGCTGCGTCACCCTCAATTTTTCGCCATGCTGACCATTGCGCCTGTTACTGCGTTTGTAACTTGGGCGCATGTGGGCATGGCGCTTGGTATGCTGTTTTATCCGATTGAGTTTTGGGGCATTAAAATCAAATCCATGCCGTGGGGTCTAAAAGGATTGGGCTGGCAAGGTATTGTTCCTGCCAAAGCAGGCAAAATCTCAGGCGTCATTGTTGATCAAACCTTATCAAAGCTTGGTTCGCTGGATGAGTTTTTTCAGGCGATGGAGCCTGAGGAGCTTGCGGATTTTATCACCAAAGTGGTTGACAGCAATCTGGATAATTTGATTAACGAAATCATGATGGAGCGCCAACCGACCTTGTGGAAGCGCTTACCGTACGCCATCAAGCGCAGAATTTACGCCCACGCCCACGCCCAAGTGCCTGTCATTATGAAATCGCTGGTGCTGGATTTGACTTATAATGTTGAAGAGCTCGTGGATATGCGCCGCATGATTGTCAAGCGCATGGAAGAAGACAGGCGATTGATGGTGGATATGTTTTTGCGCGTGGGCAAAAAAGAAATCAAATTCATCTGGAAAGTGTCGGCGGTGATTGGCTTTGTGTTTGGCGTCATACAGATGGTGTTGTTTTATTTGATTCCTGAGCATTGGACAGTGCCATTTTTTGCCACCATTTGGGGTGCGCTCACCAACTGGATTGCCATTTGGATGGTGTTTAATCCTGTGGAGCCCAAAAAAATCAAATCTTTAAAATTGTTTTATTTTACCGAGGGTTTTCCATACATCCGTCCTTGTGTGCCGCACATCGGTGAGTACGTTTGGCAAGGCGGCTTTATGAGGCGCCAAAAAGAAGTGTCCAGTGTGTTTGCAGATATTGTGGTGACCGAGCTTGTGACGCTTGAAAACATCATGAATGAGATGATGTATGGCTACAAAGCCGCGGACACCAGACGCGTCATGAAGTCGCATTTGTATGAGATTTTGGAATCGCCCATCGTAGCAACCAGCCTTAAGATGGGCATGGACAAAGAAGAATTGGATGAATTTAAAGACACCATTTTGGATAAATCCATTGACGCTACCATGATTCCGATTCGCGATCCTGAGCTGAATCATTCGCGCGCAACCAAGATTTTTGGACTGTTCAAAACGCGCTTGGAGCTTTTGACGCCGCATGAGTTTCAAAATTTATTAAGACCTGCCTTTAAAGAAGACGAAATGACCCTTGTTATTTTGGGCGGCATCACAGGCTTTTTGGCGGGCTGGCTGCATTTGGCGGCGGTGTTTTTTTAATTTTTGATTGTAAGTAAGCCGATGGTTTGCGCGCTTTCAATTCTTTGGCTGATTTGTTGTTAAGTCTTGTATTGTTAAGTCTTGTCTTTAAACGATTGTTAAGTCATTTTAAGTGATGATGCCATCTGTCTTTTCACGATAGTGAGTGGTTTATGCTGATTACAGAACTGGGATATTTTTTGTTGCTGCTTGGGTTGGTGCTGGCGATTTTGCAAGCGGTACTGCCAACACTTGGGGTATTTAGACAGCAATTGCAATGGCAGCGTCTTGCACCAAGTCTTGCGATTGCTGGCTTTGTTGCGCTGCTTGGTTCATTTTTGGCATTGATGGCGGGTTTTTATTATAATGATTTTAGCTTGCGCTATGTTGCTGCGCATTCCAACAGTTTGTTGCCATGGTTTTATAAATTATCCGCCACTTGGGGTGGGCACGAAGGCTCTTTGTTGTTGTGGGTGACGATTTTGGCGGCTTGGTGTGCATTGGTTGCGATTTTTAGTCGTGCTTTGCCGCTTGATATTAGAGCGCGTGTTTTGGCGATTTTGGGCGCTGTGCAGGTGATGATGTTGTCCATGCTGATCTTTACATCATCGCCTTTTGAGCGCATATTGCCCAATTTGCCAGTGGATGGTGCGGATTTGAATCCACTTTTGCAAGACCCTGGTTTGATATTTCATCCACCCATGCTTTATATGGGTTATGTGGGTATGGCGGTGCCATTTGCGTTTTGTATGGCGGCTTTGTGGGCGGGGCGATTGGATGCGGTGTGGACGCGCTGGAGCAGACCTTGGACATTGGCGGCTTGGGGCTTTTTGACGGTGGGTATCGCGATTGGCTCGTGGTGGGCGTATTATGAGCTTGGCTGGGGTGGTTGGTGGTTTTGGGACCCTGTTGAAAATGCGTCATTCATGCCTTGGCTTGTCAGTGCAGCGCTCATTCATTCATTGGCAGTCACCGAGCAGCGCGGCGTATTTAAGGCATGGACAATCATGCTTGCGATTTTTGCTTTTGCGCTTAGCTTGCTTGGTACGTTTTTGGTGCGTTCAGGCGTGATTACATCGGTGCATTCGTTTGCTGCCGACCCAACGCGAGGCATGGCGATTTTGCTGATTTTGGGTGTGGTGATTGGCTTTGGGCTTATTATGTTTGCCTTTAGGGGTTGGCGTCTAACGCAAGAGACACACTATGCAATGAAGTCGCGCGAGACCTTTTTGGTTGTTAATAATGCCATTTTACTCATTGCCACACTGGTTGTGCTGCTGGGTACACTCTATCCAATCATTGCCGATGCCTTTAAGCTTGGTCAGGTGTCTGTTGGTGCGCCGTATTTTAATGCGCTGTTTGTGCCTTTGACGTGGCTGTTGATGGGTGTGCTTGGCATTGGTGCAACCATGCGTTACAAAAAAGACGAACGCCCATTGCTCAAAAAAATATTCACCTTGTTGCCTGTTGCTGTGATTTTGGGCGCTTGTATCATGCAGGTGCTTGTTATGAACGTGGAGACGGTGAGCAGCAAATGGCAAATAGGCGTCAGTGCGGCATTGTCTGTGTGGGTGCTTGGATTTATGTTGCTTGACATCAAAGACAAGATGCGTCACGGCGTTGGCATAAAAGCCAAGCTGTCCAAATTATCGCTCAGCTATGTCGGTATGCAGCTTGCGCATTTTGGACTGATTGTCATTGTGATGGGTGTGGCGGGCACCAGTTTTTTGAGCGTGGAAAAAGACGTTGCCATGCAGACGGGCAATAGTGTGCACGTGCAGGGCTACGATTTTCACCTGCAAGGCTTTGATCATATTGTTGGCGCTAACTATGACGCGACTCAAGCGACCGTGGTGGTAAGTCAGCAAGGCAATAAGATTGCAACCTTGTACCCACAAAAGCGCGATTATGTCGTCACGATGATGCCGATGACCGAGGTGGGGCTAAAGGCAAGCCTGTGGCAGGATATTTATATTGCACTGGGCGATCCGATTGATGATAAATCATGGGCGGTGCGTATTTATGTTAAGCCTATGGTGCGCTGGATGTGGCTTGGTGCGCTTATTATGGCGCTGGGCGCGTTGGTGTGTATGATGGATAAGCGTTATCGCATCAAAAAACACATCACGCTTAAACCAACATCAAATGCCGCCCAAATGTCTGTTTTGAACAATCATAAGGAGCTGTTATGACCGCTCATCAAAAAAGAATATTGATTTTTGTGTTGCCACTTGTGGTGTTTGTTGGGCTTATTGTCATGCTTGGTATGCGACTGGGCAAGCCAACAGACATCACTACCAATACCGCGATGGGGCGCGATTTGCCAGCATTTAGTTTGCCCTTGTTGTCAGACAGCAATCGGATAATGACCAATGCCGATTTGCCAAAATCGCCTTATATTCTCAATATTTGGGGTTCATGGTGTCCCACTTGCCGTGTGGAGCACCCATTTTTGATGCAATTGTTTAATCAAGGCGTGCCCATGGTGGGCGTAAACTACAAAGATGAGCCTGCCGATGCCTTTGCTTATTTGAATGAACACAAAGACCCTTTTATGTATTCCATTCAAGATTATAATGGCACGCTTGCTATGGATTTGGGGCTGACTGGCGCGCCAGAGAGCTTTGTGGTGGACGATAAAGGGCGTGTGCGTTTACACATTGTGGGTGAGCTGCACGAACAAAACTGGGCAAGTGAGGTAAAGCCATGCCTAGATGCGCTCAATGACAAAGCACTGGATGAGACTGCCAAAAACAGCGCTTGTCAATTAAGTTCAAAATAAAAGCTTGAATCATAAGATAAAAATAAAGATGAAAACAGTCAAATTATTGTGCGTGGCAAGCTTGATGTTTAGCATGACAAGCTTTGCTGCCATTGAGGTTTATGAATTTGATAGTCCACAGCAAGAGGCGCAATATCGCGCGCTGATTGAGGATTTTCGTTGTCCTACTTGTCAAAATCAAAATTTGGCAGGGTCGGATGCGCCCATTGCTCAAGATTTAAAACAAAAAACCTATGAGATGGTCAAAGATGGGCGCAGTGATAAAGAGATTCGTGATTTTATGTTTGAGCGCTATGGCGATTTTATCAGCTATAAGCCGCCTGTGCGTCCATCAACGTGGATTTTGTGGTTTTTTCCGCCAATTTTGCTCATTGTAGTGATTGGCTTTTGGCTCATCAAAACATCCAGAAAAAAAGCCAAAGCCCTGCCAGTCTTATCCAATGAAGCGCTCAGTAGCGATGAGGCAAAGCAGCTTGAGCATTTGTTAGCGACACATCAAAAACTTGCGCCATCTGCACACACAACATCTGATGATGGCTTGCCTCAAACCAAGGAGTCATCATGACACAAAGCTTGATATTGTTTTTGAGTCTGTGCGCAGCGTGTGCGTTTTTGGTGGCGTTCATTGTCATTTATCCGTGGATGACTGGCTCTAAAAGTGATGACAATCGTTTGATGTCTGTCAATGTGCAGACTTTTTATGAGCGCTTGGCTGAGCTTGACAGCGATAAAGCGGCAGGCGTGATTGATGAGACTTTTTATGACGCGCAAGTGTTGTCGCTCAAGCGTCAATTGTTGGCAGCGCAGACAGCAACGCCAATGGTGCTGCCCGCTTCCATCAAAAGCCGATTCATTGTACTGCTGTGGGTGCCTATTTTGGCAGGTATGGCGTATTTTTTGGTCGGTGATAGAACAGATGTTTTTAAATTGTGGCAAGCGCAAGATACGGTTGGTCAAGTTGCAGATGATTTATTAACTGGCAAAATAGATGTGCCGCCACAATGGGCGACCGAGGACAGCAGTGCGCTCATCTCCGCCATGCAGACCAATGTTCACCACAACGCGCATGACCCAAATCGGTGGATGCGATTGTCTGAGCTGTTTATGAGCTTACAAGCACCGCCACAGGCACTTGAGGGATTGGCGCGCGCTTATAGATTAAATCCCAATGATGAGAGCATTGCTGCTACTTATGCGCAGGTGAGCTTTTTTGCCAATGAAGGGCGTCTTGATGAGATGGCGCGCAGTGTCGTTACTCAGATTTTGACCAACAATCCCAATCATGAAGGCGCGCTCATGCTCATGGCAATGGGCGATACGCGTGCAGGCAATTATGCCGCCGCCAAAGCATGGACAGCGCGTTTACGCACGTTGATTGCCGCCAAATCTGGCGATCATAGCGCAGCGCTCACAAGCTTAGATGAGCTTGCCGCAACCATTGACGCACAAGCACAAAAAGCCGCCATGGGCGTGACGGTGAATGTCCGTGTGGACTCATCACTATTGCCCAAGATTCAAGATACGGATGTGCTGTTTGTGGCAATCACCGAAACGGCAGGTGGACCACCTTATGCAGTCAAGCGCATACCAGTCAGCCAAATCAAAGAGGGTACTGTGCAGCTTAATTTAAGCTCGCTGGACGCGATGATGCCTGAGCGTACATTGCAGGTGGCGCGCGATAATCGTGTCAAACTAATCGTAACAGCGCGCATCAGCAAATCAGGCAACGCCATGAGCCAATCACAAGATTTGACTGCCAATCCTGTGCCACTTGCCCAAACAGCACAGTCGGCGGATTTGTTCATCAATCAAATTGTGCCTTGATGAGGCATTGTTGGATTATTATTTATTTTTTAATTTATAATGGTAAATTATGACACACTCAATCATGCATCGTTATCCTGTCATCACCATTGATGGACCAAGTGGCGCAGGCAAGGGCACGCTGGCTTATCGCTTGGCGGACGCACTTGGGTTTAATTTATTGGACTCAGGCGCATTGTATCGTATTGTAGGGCTGCTGGCATACAACAAAGGTATTTTGAATGACGATGTGTTAAGCTCTGGACAATATCCGCAGGATTTTGAAATGCACATCACAAGTTTGGCGCAGACCATGCAGATTGATTTTGTGGTCAATCCAGTCACCAAAATGATTGACATTATCCTAAATGATGAGTCTTTGGTGGCGGATATTCGTAATGAAAAAGTGGGCAAAATGGCGTCCAGTGTGGCAACACTGCCAAAGCTGCGTCAAGCGCTGCTTGCTGTGCAGCGTCAAATGGCGGATAGAAATGGTTTGGTTGCAGATGGGCGCGACATGGGCACGGTGGTTTTCCCCAATGCGACTGCCAAGTTTTTTTTGACAGCAAGCAGTCATGCGCGCGCCATGAGACGCGCCAATCAGCTCAAGCAAATGGGCAAAGATTTTGATTTTAATCAAATTTTAGAAGACATCAAACAGCGCGACAAACAAGATGAAACGCGCCAAGCAGCGCCACTGCGTCCTGCAGATGACGCGCTTGTGATTGACAGCTCTGCCATGTCTGCCGATGAAGTGTATGCACTCGTCAAAAATCATTGCGCGCGTTTGGGTATTGATTTTTAAAAAATTGTTTAATAGTTCGTGATTTTGTATTAAATATGTGTTAAAATATTTTGTCATTTAATTTTTAATTTGACGGTATAAGTTCATCCAGCTTAGCTTTACTGTCATTCACTGAACCGTCTTGTGCTGGCAAGTGACGGCTAATTTTAAAGGTAATTTTATGCAATCTTTTGCTGAATTGTTTGAAGCAAGTCAATCCAATCAAGGTCTTGACATTGAGCGTGGCTCAGTAATTTCAGGTGTTGTGGTACAAATTGATGAAGACCGCATCATTGTTGATACAGGTCTTAAATCAGAGGGCGTGATTGAGCGTTCTGAATTTTTGAATGAAGCCAATGAACTTGAAGTGCAAGTGGGCGATACCATCGATGTGGTTATTGAAGCTTTGGACAATGGCATGGGTCAAACCGTATTGTCACGCGAAAAAGCCAAACGCGAAGAAAGCTGGCGCGCCTTGGAAGAGTTGCACAACAATGACGAAATCGTCAAAGGTGTCATTTCTTCTAAAGTTAAAGGCGGCTTTACAGTAGAGATTGGTTCTGTGCGCGCGTTTTTGCCAGGTTCTCAAGTGGACGTACGTCCTGTGCGTGAAACCACACATCTTGAAGGCAAAGAGCTTGAATTCAAAATCATCAAAATTGACAAGCCACGCAACAACATCGTTGTGTCACGTCGTGCGGTTATGGAAGTAGCAAACAGCGAAGAGCGCGAAGAATTGCTGGCGAAATTAGAAGAAGGCATGACAGTTGAGGGTGTGGTCAAAAACCTAACCGATTACGGTGCGTTTGTTGATTTGGGCGGCATTGATGGCTTGCTACACATCACTGACATGGCATGGCGTCGTATCAAGCATCCTTCTGAAGCGGTGGAAGTGGGTCAAGATGTCAAAGTTAAAGTGTTGAAATTTGACAAAGAGCGCAACCGTGTCAGCTTGGGTCTAAAACAATTGGGCTCAGATCCATGGGCGCAAGTTGAAGAACAATATCCAGTTGGCACCATCACCAAAGCTCGCGTTACCAACCTAACTGAGTACGGCTGCTTTGCAGAAATTGCCGAAGGCATTGAGGGCTTGGTACACGTATCAGAAATGGATCATACCAACAAAAACATCCACCCAAGCAAAGTTGTACAAGTGGGCGATGAAGTTGATGTGATGGTACTTGAGATTGACAGTGAGCGTCGTCGTATCAGCTTGGGCATCAAGCAAACTCAACCAAATCCTTGGGAAGAGTTTGACAAAAACCACGAAAAAGGCGAAAAAATCACGGGTACCATCAAATCCATCACCGACTTTGGTCTATTTGTTGGTCTTGAAGGTGGTATTGATGGTTTGGTGCACTTGTCTGACATTTCTTGGACAGAGTCTGGCGAAGAAGCCATTCGCAAATACAGCAAAGGCGATACAGTGGATGCGGTTGTGTTGGATGTTGATGTTGAGAAAAACCGCATTGGTTTGGGCATCAAGCAATTAAGCCGTGATGCTGTCAGCGAATACTTGGCTGCCAATGAGCGCGGTACCATTGTTAAAGGTACGGTAAAAGAAGTGGATGCCAAAGGTGCAACCATCAGCTTGACAGACGATGTTGAAGGCTATTTGCGTGCTTCTGACATTGCGCGTGAGCGTGTGGAAGACGCCAGCAAAGTGCTGAATGTTGGCGATGAAGTTGAGGCAAAAATTGTTGGTAGCGACCGCAAAACTCGTACCATCAGCCTATCCATCAAAGCAAAAGACGAAGCTGATGAGCGTCAAGCCATCAAGGATTTGGGTAATGCCAATAACGATGCACAGCCTAAAACTTTTGGCGACATCTTTGGTGATATCAAAAATCAAGTGGGTAATTAATTTACCACAAACCAAAAAGAGTGGGTATTTAACCCACTCTTTTTTATGTCCAAATTTTGTGAGTAAAAAAGCGTGAGTTTGTCTAAATTTATTGATATTTATAAAAATATCAATAAGATACAGTAAAAATAATTTAGTAAAATTGATAAAAAGTCATTCACATTTTGGCGGTTTTCAGTTATTATTATGCAATAAATTTCAGCAATGTATTGCGCATGAGGTGTTATATGCAGGCAACAGATGTGAACAATTATGAAGTCATTAATAAATCAAAACTGATAGATGAGCTGTCGTCCATCAATGACAACATCAGTGAAGCGGTTGTTGATGAAGCTGTGCGCGAATTGATAGAGCTTATGGTGAATGCAATCAGCAATGATGGGCGCGTGGAAATACGAGGTTTTGGCAGTTTTTGTTTGCATCATCACAAAGCACGTGCGGCACGCAATCCAAAAACGGGCGAGGGTGTTGAAATTGGCGCCAAAGCTGTGCCGCATTTTAAGGCGGGCAAGACATTGCGTGAATTGGTTGATTATGAATAAAGGTGGGTTATGCACATTGTTTTGATTGTAATGTTGGTGGCGCTGTTTGCTTATGCGCTCATGTTGGTGATTTTGAATAATGCTGAGATTGCGGTAAATTTGGTATTTTCACAAGCGCCGCAAATGAATCTGGGCTTATTGCTCATCATTTCTTTGGTGCTTGGCGTGGTCATTGGGCTGTTGATGGCGCTTGTGTTGTTTCGTGTCTTTCAAGTACGTTGGGAGCTGTCCAAAGCCAAAAAAGAAATCACTCAGCTTAAATCAAAATTGGATGAAAGCGCCGTTGCCTTGGAACAAGCGCGTAAAAATCATGCGGTGACGGATGTGCCAGAGGTGATGCTCGCTGAACAAGCGCAAACGCCCGCCAATCAATTGCCGCGTTAGAATGCTTGATAAAACGCGTAAGCATGCTTGATAAAATAGGAAGCTTTATGAAAAAAACGCCCATCATTGTTGCTTTGGATAAGCATTGTCTGAGCGACGCCTTGGCATTGGCGGACAGCTTGGACCCAAAGCTGTGTCGGCTAAAGGTTGGCAAAGAATTATTTACTGTCTGTGGCACACAAATCATCCATGAGCTGCACAAGCGTGAGTTTGAAGTTTTTTTGGATTTAAAATTTCATGACATCCCAAACACAACTGCGCAAGCGGTGCTCGCGGCGGCAGACTTGGGGGTTTGGATGACGAATGTTCACGCCAGCATCGGCTCAAAAGCAATGCAACTTTGTATGTCGCGGCTGACAGGTTATGACACCCTGTTGATTGCTGTGACAGTGCTCACATCCATGACGGATGGCAATTTGCAAGAATTGGGCTGCACACGGTCGCTGACAGAGCAGGTCATGCATCTGGCGGGTTTGGCTTACCATGCAGGTCTGCATGGTGTGGTTTGTTCAGCGCAAGAGGCGCACGCCCTAAAAGAGCGTTTTGGTCAAGACTTTAAATTGGTGACGCCTGGCATTCGCTTAAGCCAAGACAGTCTGGATGATCAGCAAAGGGTGTGTACGCCCATGCAGGCTTTGACAAAGGGCAGTGATTATTTGGTGATCGGCAGATCCATTACAGCCGCCGACAACCCCAATCAAAAACTGATGGAAATTATCCAGCAAATCACATCCTAAAATCACACCCCAAAAGGGACGGATGATATGATTGATAAATCAGGCATTTATTTACCGCGCTTTGTGCGCGGTTTTTTATGTATGACATTGATTTTGCATGGCTTTGCTGTATATGATAAATCCTGACAATCAATAGCGACTGAAATAAATAGCAACTAAAATAAACAACAAGCAAGATGTCGCTTGGATTAAGGGTAGTGCATATAATTTGGACAACAAAAAAGACCTATCAAATAGGTCTTTATGTATGGTGCCCGGGGCCGGACTTGAACCGGCACGCTATTTCTAGCGAGGGATTTTAAATCCCTTGTGTCTACCAATTTCACCACCCGGGCATGAATAAATGGAGGCTGAGGTCGGAATCGAACCGGCGTACACGGAGTTGCAGTCCGCTGCATGACCACTCTGCCACCCAGCCATCTATGGGTTGCTATGATAACAAATTTTTTAAAAAATACAAGCAAAATTTGAAAAATATGAATAAAAATTTTACCAATCATCATAACAAGTTGTTTTTTATCAATTTAATTGATTGTTTTGAATGTGTCTTACCTATGCTTTTGTGTTGTATGGCAATCCATGCAAAACAACAAACAGATAAACTGTGGTGGATAAGCTGTGTAAACAAACTAAAAATTTGCTTGGTGCAAATCTTGTTTGTATGGCTACTCAAAATCTTGTCAAAAGTGGGTATTTTAGTTTTTTTAATGTGGGTGAATGTATGTTTGGTGTTTGATTTTATTTGTGTCAGCGTTTGAAGATTTATCAGAAAATAATGATAAAGTTTTGATCAAAAGCATGATATAATAAGCGGTTAAATGGACATGCAGTTGCTTAATTTGTGATTAAGTGTTAGCGGCGGTGTGTCCATTATCATGAGAAGACCTATTTAATGGGTAATTATTTATAATAAAGTCAATTTCAACAATATCAAGGCGTTGATGTGAAGTACATGAGCGCATTATTTGAGTGGAATTTACGATAAATGCGTAGGGCAAATTATGAAACTTCATTATCGTGCAATGGCTGTATGCGCAGCGCTTGCTTTGATTGGTGTGACAGGCTGTGGTAAAAAAGAAGATGGCGCACAAGCCGCTGCCGCACAGCAAGCACCGACAGCGACGGTAGATGTTCAAGTCATCACTTTGGGCGCCACACCAATCGGCAGTACGTTTTCAGGGCGTGTTATGGCGTCTGAGACATCGGAAGTGCGCCCACAAGTTTCAGGCTATGTGGATGAAATTTTGTTCCAAGAGGGTAGCGCAGTCAAGGCAGGTCAGCCTTTGTACCGCATTAATGTGGACAGCTATACAAGCTCGGTGGCTGCCAATGAAGCCTCTGTCAATCAAGCGCGCGCCAATGTTGGCACAGCGCGTGCCTCACTACTTGCTCAGCAAGCCACCTATGAACAAGCGCGCGCTGATTTGGCGCGTTTGGATGGGCTGCTTGAGGTGGATGCGGTGAGCCGTCAAGCGGTGGATCAGGCTCGCACAGCCGTCAAAACCGCGCAAGCAGGTGTGGAGCAAGCGCGTGCCAATCTTGCCAGCAGTGAAGCGACCGTGCGAGCTGCAGAGGCTTCTTTGGCGGCAAGTCGTTTGGATTTGGATAGAACGATCGTGCGTGCTCCAATCTCGGGCAAGGCAGGCATTTCATCGGTTACCAAAGGTGCGCTTGTTTCGGCAGGTCAATCCACTGCGCTTGTGACGATTTCGCGCTTAAATCCTGTGTTTGTGGACATCAGCCAATCTTCGGCGGATTTGTTAAAATTGCGTCAAGCGATTGCCAGTGGCTCGGCAACTTATGGCACAAGCCAAGTTCAACTGACGCTAGAAGATGGCACCACCTATCCTGAAACTGGACAAATCGCGATGGACAATGCAGAGGTGGATGCTAATACAGGTTCGGTTACTTTGCGCGCGGTATTTGCCAACCCGCATGGTATTTTGTTGCCAGGTATGTATGTGGATGCCAATTTACATCAAACTGTTGTGCAAAACGCAGCATTGTTGCCACAAACCGCAATCATGCGCACCGCCAAAGGTGAGTCGCAAGTTTATGTTGTGAATGCTGAAAATAAAATTGAAAGTCGCAATGTGGTCACATCAGGCACGCATAATGGCAATTGGGTTGTTACCGATGGTCTAAAAACAGGCGATAAAGTGGTGGTGATGGGCGCTGCCAAAGTCAAGCCAGAACAAGTGGTGCAAGTGCGTGTTTTGCCAGCAACCAATGAAAGTGGCGCACAAGCTGCTGCAACACAGGCAACTCAGCAAGCACCAAGCGCTCGCGCAGGTCAAAACAGTGTGCTGTCGTCCAATGCAGCGGGCGCGCAAACAGCCACATCTGCCAACAAAACAACACCTGCCAATCAACCAGCGAGTAATCAAGCAACACCTGCTAAATCTGCCGGTCAATCATCAAACAATCAAGCAGCAAGCAGTCAAGCAGTAAGCAATCAAGCACCTAAAGCATCCGCTCAATCGTCTGCACCCATCACCAATTTGAGTGCCGATGAACAAGAAGCGATGGCAGCTGCCGATTAAGCTCAATAATCCATTAAGGTAATTTTATGTCTCGTTTTTTTATTCACAGACCAATTTTTGCATGGGTGATAGCCCTGCTTATTATGTTGGTGGGGATTATTGCAGTCAAAACGCTACCGATTGAGCAGTACCCACAGATTGCACCGCCAACCGTTTCGGTATCGGCAACTTATCCTGGAGCGGATGCAGAAACCGTTGAAAACTCGGTCACGCAAGTCATTGAGCAGCAGATGAAGGGCTTGGATGGATTGACTTATATGTCATCAAGCTCATCTTCTACAGGCTCAGCCTCCATCACTTTGACTTTTGATAACTCCGTTGACCCTGACACCGCGCAGGTTCAAGTACAAAATAAGCTGCAAGCAGCAACCAGTTCATTGCCTGAAGTGGTGCAGCAGCAGGGCATTACCGTCAATAAATCCACGAGTGGCTTTTTGATGGTGGCAGGTTTTGTCTCTGAAGATGACAGCATGGATCAGGCGGATATTGGCGATTATCTCAACTCCAGCGTCGTTGATCCATTGAGTCGTGTCGGCGGTGTGGGTTCGGTGCAGGTGTTTGGTTCGTCCTATGCCATGCGTATTTGGTTAAATCCAGAAAAATTGCGCGCTTATAGTCTCATGCCCTCGGACGTGTCAGCAGCCATCCAATCGCAAAACGTGCAGGTGTCTGCAGGTCAGCTTGCAGCGACACCGACCAATAACGACCGTACCGTCATCAACGCCAGTGTCAATGTGCACAGCTATCTACAAACCACCGAGCAGTTCGGCAATATTTTGCTAAAAACAGACACATCAGGTGCCAAAGTGTATCTTAAGGATGTGGCGGACATTGAAATCGGGCAACAAAGCTACGCTACCAAAGCCAAATATAATGGCAAGCCTGCAGCAGGTCTGGCAATCAGCTTGGCGTCTGGTGCCAATGCTTTGGCGGTGCGTGAAGCGGTGCAAACACGCTTAGATGAGCTGTCCACAAGCTTTCCAGCAGGGCTGACCGTTGTTGTGCCTTATGACACCACGCCGTTTGTTCGCTTGTCCATTGAGCAGGTGGTGCACACTTTGATTGAAGCGGTGGTGCTGGTCTTTTTGGTGATGTTTTTATTTTTGCAAAACTGGCGCGCGACCATCATTCCAACGCTGGCTGTCCCTGTGGTCATTTTGGGCACGTTTGCGGTATTGTCATTTTTTGGTTTTAGTATCAATATTTTGACCATGTTTGCCATGGTGCTCGCCATTGGTCTTTTGGTGGACGACGCCATTGTTGTGGTTGAAAACGTTGAGCGGCTTTTGGAAGAAAATCCAACCATGTCTGTCATGGATGCCACCATTGAGTCCATGCGTGAGATTAGCAAAGTGGTTATTGGGATTGCCTTGATTTTGTCGGTGGTCTTTGTACCGATGATTTTCTTTGGCGGGGCTACGGGGGTAATTTACCGTCAATTTGCAGTAACTTTGATTGTCAGTATGACGCTGTCGGCGATTGTGGCTTTGGTTTTTACGCCTGCACTGTGCGTAACCATCCTAAAACGTCAAGCACACAAAGACATTCACACCCAAAAAGGCTTTTTTGGTTGGTTTAACCGTATGTTTTATAATGCCAGTCAAAAATATGAAAATTTTGTGGGCAAAACATTCAATGCCAAGCTTGTCTTTTTGGCGGCTTATGCAATCATCATTGGTATTTTGGCGTTTTTCTTTGTTCGTCTGCCAAGCTCATTTGTACCAGAAGAAGACCAAGGTATGATTATGACTGTGGTGCAATTGCCTGCTGGCTCTACCACAGAACAAACCGATGAGGTCATGGCAAAAGTCAGTGGCTATTATCAAGAAAAAGAAAAAGACAATGTGGTGTCGGTGTTTACCGTATCAGGCTTTAGCTTTATGGGCAGCGGTCAAAACACAGGCATGGCGTTTGTCAAGCTTAAAGACTGGAGCGAACGCACCACCGAAGAAAGCGGTGCTGCTGCCATCGCCAAACGTGCCATGGCACTGAATGTGATGATTCCAGAGGCGTCTTTGGTGTTCCCAATTGTACCGCCTGCCATTCAAGGCTTTGGTACTTCAGGTGGTTTTGACTTGCAGCTGCAAGACACAGGCGGTGTCGGTCATGAAGCTTTGCTTGAGGCGCGCAATATGCTGCTTGGTATGTCGGCGAAAAATACTGATGTTGCGGGCGTACGTCCAAATGGACAAGAAGACGCACCGAAGTTAAAAATTGACATCAATCAAGAGCAAGCCGCCGCTTATGGCTTGTCTATGTCAAGCATCAACTCCACCATTGCAACCGCTTGGGGTGGCAGTTATATCAATGACTTTATTGATCGTGGTCGTATCAAAAAAGTTTATATGCAAGGCAATGCCGACAGCCGCATTGTGCCTGAAGACATTAATAAATGGTATGTACGCAACACAAATGGCGATATGATAAGCTTTGGTGCGTTTGCCAATAGTCAATGGCAGTATGGCTCACCAAACCTAACACGCTACAATGGCTTGTCTTCTATGAACATTCAAGGCTCTGCCGCACCAGGCAAAAGTACAGGTGATGCCATGAACGCCATGGAACAAATGATGGCACAACTGCCTGAGGGCATTGGTTTTGAGTGGACAGGCCTTTCTCTTGAGGAGAAAAAATCAGGCGGTCAAGCACCCATGCTGTATGCTGTGTCTATTTTGGTGGTGTTTTTGTGTTTGGCGGCGTTGTATGAAAGCTGGTCCATTCCGTTTTCGGTTTTGCTTGTCATTCCGCTTGGCGTCTTGGGGGCGGTGCTGTTTACCGCCATGCGTGGGCTGTCCAATGACGTTTATTTGCAAGTTGGTTTATTGACTGTGGTTGGTTTGTCTGCCAAAAACGCCATTTTGATTATTGAATTTGCCAAAGAAATTCAAGAGTCAGGCAAATCACTCAAAGAGGCGGTGATGGAGGCGGCTCGTATGCGTTTGCGTCCAATCATCATGACATCGCTTGCATTTGGTATGGGTGTTGTGCCATTATATATCGCTTCAGGCGCAGGTTCGGGCAGCCAAAATGCAGTTGGTACCAGTGTTTTGGGTGGTGTGATTACCGCAACCTTCTTGGGCGTGTTCTTTATTCCTATGTTCTATGTTTGGGTACGCACATTATTCCCTTACAAAAATAAAACAGCCGTCACGCACCGCACACTTTCTGGAGATAACACATGATAAAATCGCGTTTATTTTTGCTGTCTGCTTTGACGCTTGCGGTCAGTGCGTGTACGAGCTTGCCAAAAGCACCCACGACTGTTTTGGCAGAGCCAAATGTGCCAATGACAGGCGGCTATGACATCGCGCCAGCAGATACGCAGACTGTCAGTACTAATTTGGCGCCGAGCATCGCTGCAACAGGTTGGCAAGACTTTTATACCGACTCTAAGCTTAAGGCACTGATTGCTTTGGGACTTGAAAACAACAAAAGTCTTGAACAGGCGACATTGGCAATCAAGTCAGCCGCAGCCCAATATCAAATTACTCGTGCTGGTAGCTTGCCGACGGTCAGCGTTGGCGGCAGCTATGCGCGTGGCAATAATCAATTGGACAATAACCCAAGTGACAGCTACAGCGCTCAGCTTGGCATGACAGGCTATGAGCTTGATTTGTGGGGGCGTGTTGCCAATCTAAAAGAAAAGGCGCTACAGTCTTATTTGGCGACAAGTGCGGACAAAGATACGGTGCAAATTGGTTTGATTGCCAACATTGCCTCAGCTTATGTGAATTTAAGCTATGCCATGGCGCAGCTGCAATTGGCGCAAAGCACGGTGGAAAGCCGTGAGCGTTCATTGTTCATCACCCAAAAGCGCTTTGAGGCGGGCATTGATTCAAAAAGCCCATCGCTTCAAGCAGAAAGCTCATTGGAAACAGCAAGACTTGCGGTATTGACGGCGCAAACCAATGTGTTAAAAGCGCAAAATACCTTGCAGTTGCTGCTTGGTTCGCCCATTCCTATGGAGCTTATGCCAGACAGCGCCATCAAGGGCATCACCAATGCCAATGTGCTAAATGCAGGTCTGCCCAGTGAATTGCTGTTTTATCGCCCTGATGTCGCCAGTGCAGAGTACAACCTAAAAGCAGCAGGCGCCAACATCAACGCTGCGCGCGCGGCTTATTTTCCACAAATTACGCTTGGCGGTACTTTGGGTTTTGGCAGCAGCAGCATTGATAATTTGTTTGATGGCAACACTTGGTCGTTTGGGCCATCAATCAGCGTGCCGATTTTTGATGGCGGTGCGCGCCGTGCCAATTATGAGGTGGCACAAGTGGCACAAGAGCAGGCATTGTCCGCTTATGAATTGGCGATTCAGACTGCTTTTAAGGAAGTCAAAGACGTGTTTGCAGATCGCGCGACCATTGAGCAGCAAATCAATTCACAATACAAACTGCAGGATAATTATCAGCAGACGTTTAATATTGCTTATGCCACCTATCGCACAGGCTTGTCTGATTATTTGAGCGTATTGGATGCTGAGCGTTCGTTGTTTGCCAACCAGCAGCAGATTTTGGCTTTGGAGCAGCAAAAAGTCATCAGCCAAATTGAGCTGTATAAGGTGCTTGGCGGCGGTGCAACCTTGTCTGCGCCACAGATTGTTTGGGAGCCTCATCAAGAGGCTGCCATGCAGTCCGCAAGAATTGCAACCAAAGATGAGGTGATTGATGGCCAGTCGGAGCGTTCGCCCAAAACCATCAAAGCTGTGCCAAAAACAATCGCCCCAAGCACTCAAGCAACGGTTGTTGAATCCAATGGCATAGAACCACCAACCTTGGATTGATTTGTTGTTTTTATTGCTTGAAATTTACTGTTCAAAGCCTCATCCTTGTGATGGGGCTTTTTTTGTTTGCTGCTTTGACTTTTGTGTTTGCTGCTTTGACTTCACTTTGATGTTTATGTTTTTGACATCAGTGTCTTAAGACGTATGTAACCCAAAATCTATAGCACACATCACCATTATTTGCAAATAAATAAGGAGATTAAGTGATGAATGATTATTTTTTGGTTATAAATGGCTTTATTTTTAATATTTTTTTCATAAAAACACTTTAAAATTTGCAAACAATCATTATAAATAAGCTAAATAAATTATGTTGAGGATTTTATAATGCAATTTGACAAAATGACAACCACACTTCAATCTGCCTTGCAATCGGCTCAAAGTTTAGCGATTGGGCGAGACCACACCGCGATTCACCCCATTCATTTGCTTGCTATTTTATTGAATGACGAAAGCAACCGCAACGTCTATGAGCAAGCAGGGGCGGATTTAAAGCGACTGGCGGATGAGGTAGCAAAATCACTGGACAATCAAGCGGTGATTGCCACACCCACAGGCGATGTGAATTTGAGTGGTGAGACGGTAAAAGTGCTGAATCTTGCTGACCGCCACGCCCAAAAAGCAAACGACAGCTACTTGGCGACCGATTGGGTGCTTGTGGCATTGGCAGAAATTGGCGATACTGCCAAAATTTTGAGCAAAGCTGGCGTAAACGAGCCAAAATTACGCCAAGTGATTAATTTTATTCGGGGAGGTGATAACGTGCAAACTCAAAACAGTGAAGACCAAAGAGATGCTTTAAACAAATATACCGTGGATTTGACCGAGCGTGCCGAGTCTGGCAAGCTTGATCCTGTCATTGGACGAGATGAAGAGATTCGCCGTACCATTCAGGTGCTGTCAAGACGCACCAAAAACAATCCTGTGCTTATCGGTGAGCCTGGTGTCGGTAAGACGGCGATTGTGGAGGGGCTTGCCCAAAAAATCGTCAATGGCGATGTGCCAGAGGGCTTACGCAACAAACGTGTGCTGTCGCTGGATTTGGGTGCGTTAATTGCTGGGGCGAAATATCGCGGTGAATTTGAAGAACGTCTAAAAGCCGTTTTGAATGATTTGGCAAAATCAGATGGGCAAATTATTTTGTTTATTGATGAAATTCATACTATGGTCGGTGCAGGCAAAACCGATGGGGCAATGGATGCAGGCAATATGCTAAAACCTGCACTTGCAAGGGGTGAACTGCACTGCGTGGGGGCAACGACCCTTGATGAGTACCGTCAATTTATTGAAAAAGACGCCGCTTTGGAGCGTCGTTTTCAAAAAGTTTTGGTGGATGAGCCAACCGTAGAGGACACCATTGCCATTTTGCGTGGACTCAAAGAACGCTATGAATTGCACCACGGCGTGGACATTCAAGACAGTGCGATTATTGCTGCTGCCCGCATGAGCCACCGCTACATCACTGACCGCAAATTGCCTGACAAAGCCATTGATTTGATTGATGAGGCAGCAAGTCGTCTAAAAATGGAGCTGGACAGTAAGCCTGAAGCGTTGGGCAAATTGGACAGTCGCTTGATTGGTCTAAAAATGCAGCGTGAGGTGTTAAAAAACGAAACCGATGACGGTGCGATTGCTCAGCGTAATTTGCTGGATGAACAAATCGGTGAGCTTGAAAAGCAATATGCTGATTTAAATGATATTTGGCAAGCAGAAAAAGCACTTGTCAAAGGTTCGCAAGCTCTAAAAGACGAATTGGACAAGGCTCGTATCGCCTACGATAAAGCAAGTCGTGAGGGCGATTATGAGACGATGAGTAAATTGCAATACGAGACGATTCCTGAGCTTGAAAAACGTATTGGGCAGTCGGATTTGGCAGAGCGAAATGGCTCGGACACCAAATTACTGCGTAATAAAGTTACTGACAATGAAATCGCCGAAGTGGTGTCGGCAGCCACAGGCATACCCGTTGCCAAAATGATGCAGGGCGAACGTGAAAAAATGCTGGCAATGGAAGATAAATTGCACGAGCGTGTCATTGGGCAGTCTGAGGCAGTGACTGCTGTTGCCAATGCGGTTCGCCGTAGTCGTGCAGGACTGTCTGACCCTAATCGTCCAAGTGGTTCGTTCTTGTTTCTTGGGCCAACAGGTGTGGGTAAAACCGAGCTGACCAAATCTTTGGCAAACTTTTTGTTTGATGATGAAAATGCCATGATTCGCATTGATATGAGTGAATTTATGGAAAAGCACAGTGTCAGCCGTTTGGTTGGGGCACCTCCAGGCTATGTCGGTTATGAAGAGGGCGGAATTTTGACCGAGGCAGTTCGCCGTAAGCCTTATAGCGTTGTTTTGTTTGATGAGGTGGAAAAGGCTCATCCAGATGTATTTAATATCTTGCTACAGGTGCTTGATGATGGTCGCCTGACCGACTCCCAAGGGCGTGTGGTGGACTTTAAAAATACCGTGATTATCATGACAAGCAACCTAGGCAGTCATAAAATCCAAGAAATGACGAGCGATGGCAACAGCTACGATGAGATTAAATCCGCGGTAATGGAATCGGTGAATAGTCATTTTAGACCTGAATTTATCAACCGTATTGATGAGATTGTCGTGTTCCATCCACTCGGACAAGCAGACATGGCAGGCATTGCCGAGATTCAATTGGCACGCCTAAAATCACGTTTAAAAGAGCGTGAAATGAGTCTTGAGCTGACCGATGAGGCGATGAATACACTTGTAGCGGTGGGCTATGACCCAATCTTTGGGGCAAGACCACTAAAACGAGCCATTCAACAGCAAATTGAAAATCCGCTATCCATCAAGCTGTTAAGCGGAGAATTTGCACCGCACGACACAATCAAAGTGGATGTGGGGGCTGATGGCGAGCTAACCTTTGGTAAATTGTTGTTGAGCTAATCGTTGGCAGATTGTTGATAATTGCTATTAAGATAAATTGCCATCAAGCTGACAAAAGCGGTTCGTATGAGCCGCTTTTTTATTTTAGTCATTGAATGTTAAGTCATTGAATATCAAGTAAGGCTTGGAGCAAGCGCCATCTGTTGTGCTGATGACTTTATGGGCACTAATGCTTACCATACACTCGTTGCTGAACGTTTTTTGGATGGTTTGTCCATCTTGCACAACCGTGGCGCAGACAGGTGCATAATTCATCGGACAGACAGCTTTAATGGCATCAGTGGCGGTGGCGTCTGTGGTTGTTTCTGTTTTGGTTATTGTAGATTGCTGGGAGACGCAAGCAGTCAAACCAATGACAGCGGCAAAGACAATGGGTGTGTTTTTAAAAAAAGACATGGGTTTCATAAGACAGACCTTATTTAAATAAATGGTGCATCATTGGTTGCATGGCTGGTTTGATTAAGATAAGCTTGGCGCGATTTTATTTGGCGTGTTG
Organism: Moraxella sp.; assembly: GCA_041811915.1. Taxonomy (GTDB): domain Bacteria; phylum Pseudomonadota; class Gammaproteobacteria; order Pseudomonadales; family Moraxellaceae; genus Moraxella. Next base: position 46,276 of record JBGXSA010000076.1, read on the forward strand.
CATACACAAAGTGGCGTAAGGCACCGCGTCCAATCTGGGCTCTTCAATGTCTTCGCCGCATTCTGTGCATACGCCGTACGCGTCATTGTCTATGCGCAGCAAGGCTTGATTGACCAATGCCAGGTTTTGTTCAGCTTCAATGAGTAAATTTTTGCGCATATCGTCTTGTGTGGCGACAACTGCTTGGTCGTCCCAATGCTCAATCATGCCGCTTTTGCGGTGCGCCATGTGGTCGGTGATTTTGTGAATGCGCTCTTCGTATTCGTGCTTTAGGGCAATCAAATCATCTTTGTGTTTTTGTAGGCTCATCATAAGCTCCTGTGGTTTTGTGATTTATTGATTTGGGTTTAGTTGCTGGTGTCTTGTGGTGTGATGGCGGTGTATTTGCTGAAATTGTTGGCATAATCATCAATATTGTCGCTCAGCATCTGTTGATATTGTTCGGTATAAAACTTAATGATGTCGTCCTTTTCTTTGGCAAAATCTTCGCCCTTTACAAATCCAATGGAGGCAGACGATACCGCAAAACGCGCTGCAGCAAAGGTGAGACTTGCGGCAACTTGACCTGCATGAGAGCTGGGTGACAATTGTTTGTTGGCAAGGATAATCACCTCATCGGCGCGCTCAAAAAAAGCCTGACTGTTGGCTTGTAGGGCGTCTAGCTCGGCTTGACTTGGGGCTGTTTGTTTTGACTGATTGTTCATGATGGTATCTTCTTTTGTTTGTGTATGTGTAGATTGTAATCAATAAATGCTTTATAAGCAAGCAATTAAATGGCTTGATTATTTTAACCAAGCCATTTAATTAGGATTATTACGCCATTCTCAGGCTTTAAACCGTTTTCGTAGATTGCGGCTCCGTGATAGCGAAACCCAACATTTTAAGTAATTGATTTTATTTAAATTTATTAAAAAAATTGTTGGGTGTCATTCTTTCACTGAGCTTACAAAAATTCATTTTTTTAAAATCAATTTAGGTTAAAAAAGTTGGCAATGGCGTGATTATTCTAAATCACCAGTTGGCATCTGCTTTTAATGCCTCTACTTTGTCAAGCAGCTCCCAAGTAAACGCATTGTCGGCGCCAGTGCGACCAAAATGCCCATAACTTGCCGTTTGTTGGTACATAGGCTGCAACAAATTCAGCATACGCGTAATGCCATAAGGGCGCAAATCAAAATGCGCGCGAATGAGGCGGATGATTTCATCATTGCTGACTTTGTTGGTGCCAAAGGTATTGATGGAGATGCTGGTCGGCTCAGCCACACCAATGGCATAGCTGACTTGCACTTCAATGCGATCGGCCAAGCCTGCTGCTACGATGTTTTTGGCAACATAACGACCTGCATAAGCGGCGCTTCTATCCACTTTGGAGGGGTCTTTGCCACTAAAAGCACCGCCGCCGTGTCGCGCCATACCGCCATAGGTGTCCACAATGATTTTGCGACCTGTCAAGCCTGCATCACCAACAGGACCGCCGATGACAAATTTGCCAGTGGGGTTGATGTGATACAGCGTGTCTTTGTGCAACAAATGATTGGGAATGACTTTTTTGATGATTTCTTCAATCACCGCTTCTTTTAAATCGGCATAGCTGACGTCCAAATCATGCTGTGTGGACAGCACAAGTGCATCCACCGCAACAGGCATGTCATTGTCATAGCGCAAGGTTACTTGTGCTTTGGCGTCAGGGCGCAGCCATGGCAAGGTGCCGTCTTTGCGTAATTGGGCTTGGCGCTCCATCAGGCGGTGTGACAGCTGAATCGGCGCTGGCATCAGCACATCAGTTTCATTGGTGGCATAGCCAAACATCAGCCCCTGATCGCCTGCACCTTGGTCTTCTGGGCGCGTTCTGTCCACGCCTTGAGCGATCTCTGGCGATTGCTTGCCAATCATATTAATGACAGCGCAGCTTGAGCCATCAAAACCTAAGTCTGAATGGTTGTAGCCAATGTCATTGACTGTGCTGCGTACGATGGTTTCTACATCAATATTGGCGGTGGTGCTGATTTCGCCTGCCAAGACAACTGCCCCTGTTTTGACCAAAGTCTCGCAAGCAACGCGCGCGTCTTTGTCTTGTGCCAAAATGGCATCCAACAGCGCATCAGAAATTTGATCCGCCATTTTGTCAGGATGACCCTCGGAGACGGATTCTGAGGTAAAGATTTGATAATTCATAAATAATCACTTAAAAATTGATAAAAAAATTGCGTAAATTTTGGTGGCTTTTCGTGTACCGCATTTAGGCTTAACAAAATACAAATTCAAACGGCGCATTGTCCATTGAATTTGTGCATACGCAATGGGCTAGAAAATGGCTTTTTAGAGCCATCTTGACGCAATTATACATGATTTTTAATCAAAAATCATAAAATTGTGGCAGATAAGCTTTGTCCGATAAAGCATAACCACCTAAGATGTGCGCCAGCCAAATGAACGGTTGTTTTGGGGTGTTAATGCGCTCCAAAATCTTTAATAAATCCTGTATGGGCAATCGTTGTGCTGTGCGCAAAATTCAATTTAATCAAAAACGGCTATTTGTTTTTTTTGAATTACTGCTATAATGTGACAACTTGTGTTAATTTTTTTTAAGGAAAGCTATGAAAAAAATGCAGCAGCGCAGCGCGTGTTCATCATCAACCAAAAAAACTTTAAACAAAAAATTTAGTCCAAAGCAGCTGTCTGTTGTTGTGGCGGTGATGCTGATGATGGGTTGTCAGGCGCCAAATGCACACAATCAAAGCGCGCACAATCCAAGCACTTTTGCGCCCAAGATGTCAGCAACTCAAGCCTTTGATGGTTATGCCAACAGCGCAGATGCCAAAGCAAAAGCCAAGCTGATGAGTGCGCTTAGTGAGCACATGGCAAAAGACAGCTATGCTTTGTCCACGGTGTATTATAAAGAAGATGTGTTGGCGCACAAAAATACGCTGGATGAGCAGGCGGATTCTGTGTTTTTGACCTTCATCAAAATGAAGGATTTTGATAATGACAGTGAATACAATGACACCGCCTATCGCAGTATGTCGGATTTTTTGCCGATGAATGGCGATGATATGCTGTATTTGCGTTATTATGATGAGATTGGCGGCACAACGCCTACCGCGGATTATCAGATGACGCGCACCGAGGGTGTAGCCAATGACAAGCAATGGGTGAGTGGTCAGCTTGAGTCTATTCAGACGGATTATGAAAGCTGTGTTGTGCGCGCTTCGTACGAGATTGACCGTTTGGTGCTTGATAATTCGGCGGTCACATCCAATGATGCTGCTTTCAAAAAAAGCCTGTCCACGCTTGATGACTGCTACAAAAAACAAGAAGAAAATCTGAACGACCTTAGCGTGCATTTGACGGGCTATCAAATCACTGACAGCGCAATGATTCGCCAATGCGCAACCAGTTATCGCCGCAATTTATTGGATGCACTGTCGCCCAATCGCGCACAAAAACATTACAAAAAAGAAGACAATTCTTATGATTGGTATGATTCTGTTTATGCCAATTATGGACTGTGTAGCGCGGTGTTTTATGCAGGCATAAGCCAAGATCCTGTCAATTATATCAACAGACAATTTAGCGAAAATCAATTAAAGGCTTATGACATTCAGCGCCAATGTGCGCTTACTGAGCAGTCTGCCCAGCAAAGCTTGACGAATAATCAAGCCAATTATCGCACCAATCCTGCTTTTATGAGCAACAGTTTTTATAGCTATGTCAATTGCGTGGATGATGGCGTAAAAAAACTGTACGAAAAAGACACTGGGATGAGTTTTGCGCCCACCACCATGGCAGAGGCAGAGCAAACCTATCTCAACATCAAACAAGACATCAGCCAAGCAGAAGAGCTCGCGATGTACGGTGACTCAAGCGCTCATCAATACAAAGGCGCATTTTGGCGATATTTTGAAATGAAAAAAGCTGAATTGTCCAAAAAAGACAGCCAAAAAGACGAAGAATATCACGGTTATACGGGCATTGGTGGCTTGTATGGCACGATGGCAGGACAGCTTTTGGAGAGTTTGCAGCGCACCCAAGCGCAAGTGATTGCCAAAAACTTGTATCAATACGACCACACAGCCATCACCCTGCTTACCGAACGCAAACCCTCTGTGCGTCAATATAATCTCATGATGTCGCTTGATTTTGATGCGCCAACAGCCAGCCAGTCGGTGCAGCTGCCGATTTTATTTGATTTTAATCGCAATCGTGTGCTTGCAGATACATCTGCAGCCTTACCGCTTGTGGCATTTGTGGCGCCAAATCAAGCGCTGTTGCCAGAAGATTTTACCAAACAAAATGCCCAAGTGGGCGTCATGACATTTGCCCTACCCAAAGCGTTGGATGGGGTGATTCCATTGCCTGTCATTTATGACAGCATTCACCGCTCGTTTGCCGCTGCTGTCAATCAATTGCCTGATAATGTCTTTAGTGCGGTGGCTGCTGATGGCGATCAGTATGCCAAAACAATGGGTGCAGACGAGGTCATCAAGCTTAATTTAAGCTCACGCGAATACGGCGTGATGCTTGCTATAATTTCCAAACAAGTGGTTCATGATTTGAATCAATACTTGAACGACCATCCTGAAGCTTACAGCGCGCGCCCGATGGACGGATTGTCCTTGCAAGATGAGATTGAGGTGCTGCACAGCAATCAAACCAAGCAAAAAATCCAATCCGCCATTGAAAAATGGGCACTGCTTGATAGGGGCTTTGTGTCGGCGGATGTCGGCGGTTTGTTGCAAATCATTGAAGGGGTGTTGCCTGTTGATATGTATCAAAGCAATTATTATTATCTTAAGCAGGGACGCTTGGTGGGGCAGAGCGCTTTGAATGATTTGCAAATACTTTTGCCAAAAGCACGCCAAAAAATGCTGACGGTTACACAGTATAGCACAACGCCTTTAAATCATCCTTTGGCAGCGTCTTTGACAAATCTTGCCAATGCGCCTGCTTTGGATGGCAATCAGCTGATGAGCGATGTGTATCGTGACTATAAGCTCAAATCCGCCGCGCAAAAAATACGCGACAATTATGAAGATGACTGTGAGAAATTATCCGACTCACAGGCGATTATTGAGTGTAAGCTTGTCAAGCAAGCGCAAAGCGATGCCAGTTATGATTCTGGTGAAGGTAATTATGAATCAGCTGCTGAAGAGGCGGCGGCTGTAGCTGCGGCTGAAGCGGCTGCGGCGGCAGCTGAAATTGGGCGCCGATTGTGAATTTGGCAGTTTGATGATTATTAATAAGGATTTTTTATGAAATTGTATTATAAAATACTGGCATTGTCTGTGAGTGTTGCGCTTGTAACTGCGTGTCAATCTGTACCAAACAGCAGTGCACAAACACTCAATTCGTCCTCGGTGCAAGCCGTCAGCGAAGAGGCACTGCGCGCAAGATTAAACCAAGCGCTCAAAAATCATATGCGCAGTAATTTTTCTTATCAAAGTCAAATTTTGATGGACAATGACGAAAGACTACAAGCACTACAATCTGCCAGCGCTGAGCAGTTGGCAGCAAGCGATGTGGCGGATGAACGCTGTGAACATGAGCATGATGCGGCGTATGTTGAGCTGATGAAAAAAGCAGGTACGCTTGATACAGCAAGTTTGGTGAGCAAGCACGCTTTGGCGATGCAAACCATCAAAGACAATTATTTGGCGTGTCGCAAGGCGTTGTGGGACAGTTATGGGCTGAACGAAGAGGGCTTGGCTGATGATACGCAGACTGAAGATGGTGAATCCACGTTAAATGACGGTGATTTAAATAGCAGCGATTTAAATAGCAATGATTTAAATGTTGGTGATTTAAATGACAGTGATTTAAATGACAGTGATTTAAATGACGGTGAGCACAGTGTGACAGAAGATACCGCCGTTGCCGCCGTGGCTGCTGTCATGAGAGCGTTGGGCAGTGACCCCAAGGTGGATGATGAGCTAAATCAGACGGAATCTGCTGACCCTGCCCAAAATCTTAGTCAAGATGAAAATTGTGTCAGCGATGTGGCAGCCATAGAGCGATACGATGACAATGAAGGCGCTTATGAGGACAATCAAGATGGCTATGATGCGCAGCACACTAAGCTTGATCTAAAAAAAAGCTAAGCTTGCCAAGGCGTATTTGTTTGATCCTTTGACGGTGTCTGTTGTTGGTAATTATCGCCCGCTTGTTGGTTATATCAGCATTTTGCCACAGGCGACCTACCGCGCCAAAAATGTCAATATGATGATCAACCAGCCCATTGTCATCAGCCTAAAAGATGAGGCGATTTATTTGTGGGCGGACAATTTGGCGCTGGCAAACGCAAGCTATCTGGATGATGAGCTTGGTAATCAGTGGCAGGGCAAATGGCTAAAACTACCCATCAATGACGGCAGCTTGCCCAAAAATTTTGCCAAAGATGTGATTCAAAGTTATGTAAAGGCGCGTGAAAAAATCATGGCAGACGGCGCGGTGGAGATGGTGGGTATGGATGCGTTGCCATCTTCTTTAAAACTGCAATCAAGCTTGGGCGCGGACAGCATTGTCCGTGTGCGTAAGCCTGCCGAGCTATCAACATTGCGCTATTTTTATGATGAAATGAGTCAAAAGTACCCAAGCCTTGTACAAGCAACAAACGCGTGCCAAACGCTTGACCAAGCCGCTCATGATACAGAAAATACCACCACTGCCGAAGCTGCCACAGAAGATGTGCATCAATATTTGAACAGTCATGCACTCATGCAGCAGTTGTTTGCCGTCATTGACAGTCGCACAAGCAGCACCGCCCCTATGCTTGATTTACATCGTGATGAGTATTATGGTCTAAAAGGCAATACTGTGGTCTGGCAAGCAACGCAAGCACAAGCGCAAAGTAAGCAAGAAACAGTGGCAGTGTATCAACTTACTCAATTTTATCCAAAAATCATGAGTGAATTTGATAGACTGCCAGCGCAATCAAAAATGCCCAATGCGCACAATACTGTGGATGTGATGGATTATGGCAATGATTTGATTGACCGCATTCAAAAAAGCGACAACGTCATCAATCAGACGGTGGCAGGCGTGTTGTTTGCGCTGTTGGGGGTGGATTTGCAAAGCAGTGGACAAGACAGCTCTGACTATGGGCAAGACAGCTCTGACTATTAAGGGCTGATGCTTTGTCCGTGCTGATTGTCCATCAATGTGCATTATCACAAAAAGCTTGCCATGTGCAAGCTTTTTGGTGTGCTTTGTATGTAAAAAGCGTGTGCAAAAAGCGTGTAAAAAGCGGTGGGGCTTGATTTAAAGCGTACCGCCATGCCCCAAGCTTTTTAACAAATCGGTGCGTGTTTGATTAAACATATCCATCTCAGGCGCAAGCGCAAGCATAAAACGGTCAAAATACAGCAGCTGCTTGGTCAGCAGAGCAAAATCACGCGGAAAGCGAATGCCGTGCGACTTGCCTGTCTCAATCAAATCCGCCATCATGGCTTGTAGATTGACGTCGGCATGGGCATTGTGTCCAATGAGGCGCGCCAAATCACGCGCCAGTTTATCAACATCAAGCTTGTGCCTGTCGTGCGTCATGCCAATGTCTGCCATGGCCTCTGCCATTTGTGTGTAGTTGTTGCTTTGTAGTGCTTGCACCAAACTAAAGCAAGCTTGTAGGCTTTGTGGATTGATTTTGCCAACAAGTCCGAAATCCAAAAAGCCAATTTTTTGATTATTGAGCAATAACAAATTACCTGCGTGCAAATCGGCATGAAATTCACCCGTCATCATCAATGACAAAAACCAAGTGTCCAAAATGTTTGCCATGATTTGTTGTGGATTATCCAGTTTGGCAAGTGTGTCCTTATTTATCAATGATTTGCCCTCAAAAAACTCCATGGTCAAAACTTTTTTGGTGGTGAATTTGTCAAAAACGCGCGGCGCAACAACGCTCGTGTTGCCTGTCTGTGCCAAAAATAAGCGGAATTTTTCCAAATGCAGACTTTCGGCAACAAAGTCGGTTTCCATCATCATGCGCGCTTTGATTTCGTGCATGATGGGCGCAAGATTGGTCATTTTAAAAGCAGGTGCAAATTTTTCCAATGCCCAAAATACACTGTGCAGCACCCCCAAATCGGTGGCGATGATGGTCGCCACTTGCGGTTTTTGCACTTTGATGGCAACCGTTTCGCCAGATTTGAGCACCGCTTTGTGCACTTGTGCGATACTGGCTGACGCCAAAGGTTTTTTGTCAATGCTTGCAAAAACACTGTGCGCGCCGCCCAAGTGGCTCAATTCTGTATCTAATACTTGAAGCACATCCAAAAAATCAATCGGTGTGGTTTGATCCAAGCAGTCAGCGAACGCCACCACGTATTCTTTGGGGAACAAAGAGGGGGTGCTTGCGATGAATTGCCCAAGCTTGATGTAGGTTACGCCAAGTTGCTCAAAGGTCTGCTTAAGCAACAAGGCGTCGGGTTTTTCGCCTTTGGCGACACGCAATGCGGACAATCCTGCCACGCTTGCGGTGGTTTGTAGGCGCTTGGCGGTCGCAAAAGATTGTTTTAGGACGGATTTGATGCCAAAAGAAGAGTGTGTTGTCATAATCAATACTTGTACAAAAAGTTCAAATATAAAAAGGTTTAAATACAAAAAATCTTAAATCAAAATCATCTGATTGCAAGCTTGGTGCTAAGGTTATGATGTTAAGGTTATGTTATTAGGGTTGTGATATTGGGGTTGTGCGTGATTCATTGTGCGGTTGTCCGCAAGCGGCGCAGCGACTGTTTTTTTGATAGTGCAATTTGCGCAGCGACAGCCGATTGCCTTGCCACAAGAGCATGGTGTTGGGCAAAGGATTTATGTTGTGCGCCAAAAATTTAAGCGCCGCATCCGCTTGTAAGCTTGCCATGACCGCAACAGTGCTGGCAAGCACGCCGCTTGTGACGCAGCCATCATCGCTGTTTGCGCTTGTACCAAACAAGCAGGCATAACAGCCTGTGTTTGGCTCAAACAACGCAAGCTGTCCTGTTATGCCAACAGCCGAGGCAGACAAGAGCGGTTTTTGCTTATCAATGCAGGCTTGATTGATGGCGTATCTTGCCATAAAATTATCGGTACAATCCAGCACCAAATCAGGCTTTGTCTCATTTATCAAAGCGCTTAGCGTATCGGCATTGATTTGTTTGTGATAAAAAAACAAATCCACCCACGGATTGTGCGCGCTCAATGATTGATGGGCGCTGGCAGCTTTGCTTTGATGGATGTCTTTGTCAAAAAACAACGGCTGGCGCTGTAAATTGCTTTCATCAACGGTGTCATTGTCCACAAAGTGCAACTGACCTACGCCTGCGCGCGCCAAAATCGGCAAGACGCTACTGCCCAATCCACCAACGCCAAGCACAAGTACGCAGGCGCGCTTTAAATTCAGTTGCCCCTCAAGATCAAAGCCCTCCAATAAAATCTGACGAGAATAGCGCAGCATTTCGCCGTCATTTAGACTGCCATTGGGTGTATTGGTGTCCGCGTGATGGACTGCGTGGTGTACAAAATCAGTGGTCATGATGGTTGTTGCCCCAATGTAACTCTGTCTTGATTGCCATGGTCTTTTTTGGTACAAATGTTCTGATAGCCGTGTTGTTGCAACAGCTGCTGTACGGCTTGTTTTTGGTCATAACCATGTTCAATGAGTAAATATCCGCCCGCGCGCAGATGAGTGCGCGCCTGTTTGGTGATGATTTTGATGTCATCCAAGCCATCACGCCCTGCTATCAAAGCTGTGATGGGTTCATAGGTCAAATTGGATAAATGCTCATCATCGGATCGGATGTAGGGTGGGTTGCTGATAATCATATCAAACTGCCCATCCATGCCATCAAACCAATCGCTCAAAACAAAATGAATGGGCGCTGCGTGGCGTTCGGCATTGTGTCTGGCAACTGTCAGCGCCTGTGCGCAAATGTCGCTGGCGGTGATGTTGAGTCTTGTGCGCGCATGCTTTGCCAGACTGATGGCGATGCAGCCTGTACCTGTGCCAAGCTCCAAGACATCAAGATTTGTTTTGTTGGTATTGTCAATCAATTCAAGTGCAATATCCACGATGAGCTCGGTGTCGGGTCTTGGGATGAGTGTGTGTTCATTGACCACAAAATCCCTGCCATAAAATGCCTGTACACCCGTCAAATAAGCCAAGGGCACGCCAGTCGCAAGCTTGTCAATGCCTGCCTGATAGCGCGCCGCCTCATCTGTAGATAGCACATAGTCGTCATGAGTTATCAAAAATGCATAAGGCTGATTGAGCACAAACAGCAGCCAATCTTTTACCCAAAACTTAGGAATGTTGGGATGGGCGTGGTGGGTGTGTTGAAGGATTTGTTTGAGGGTATTCATAGTTCAAATTTATCAATCATAATGTGCTTGTTTACCAAATAAATCAACAACAACACAGGCAAGCCAATCAAAAAGGTAATCATAAAAAAGTAAGCATAGCCATTGGCATCCACGATGCTGCCTGCATAGCCTCCGATGACTTTGGGAATGAGCGTCATTAAGCTGCTCAAAAGCGCGTATTGCACCGCAGTAAAGCGTATGGAGGTCAGTGCCGACAAAAACGCCACAAAAATCGCGCTTGCCAAGCCTGCCGCCAAATTATCAAAAATCACCGCCACATACATCATAACAAGGCTTGGTTCGTGGCTTAGTAAGATGAATAATAAATTGGTCACGCAAGCTGCAATCGCGCCAATCGCCATGGCAAGCATGATGTTTAGGCGTAAAGACAACAGCCCGCCCAAAAAACCACCCAAAATCGTCATGATAAGCCCAACGAATTTGACGGCGTTGGCGATGTCGGTTTTGCTAAAGCCCAAATCCTGATAAAAAATGTTGGAGATGTTGCCTGCAACGATGTCCGAGATTCTATATAGACTGATTAATGCCAACAGCAACAGCGCTTTTTTGCCATAACGATTAAAAAAATCGGCAATGGGCGACACCCACGCTGTTTTGACAACGCTTGTTTTGACAAGCTTGATTTGGGTCAATATATAACCAAATAGGCAAGCTGTGCCAAGCGCTGCCATCAGGCGCAGTGCTTCTAATACAAAGCCAAGCAAAGGCGATTCTGTATCAAAACCATCAAGCCCCATGCCAACCAAACGAAAAGCCCCAACAAACACAGCTGCGCACAATAAAAACAGCGCAAACAACCTTAATTGATCTGATGAGTCATTGAGGGCGGTTTTGGTTGGCAAGCTGACAGGTTGATGAGCCAAAAAATAAATGAGCAAAACAGGCGTCATGACAAGCAATGCCATGCCATAATACAATAGGGCGCTGTCAATGGTGCTGTGTGTGCCAACCTCCATATTAAAGACGTCGTGCAACAATTTTATAAGCAGATAATACACGCCATACAAGGCAAGAGGTGCCATTGAATACAAAACAAGTGTGGCGATGCGATTGTTTTTGCGCAAAATGCTTAAGTTTTTTGCATCATAATCGGTGTTGGGCTCGGTGGCTATCAAGGTCGTTGTAAAGGCAATCAATACCAAAAATGCCATGATGAGATAGGTTTTTTGCCAGGCGGCATAGCTGTACAGTTCGCTTGTTGAACCAAAAAAATCCGCCAAATACAGCGAACCTGCGCCAGAGGCTATCATGCCAATGCGATAGCCTGCGACATACATTGCAGACAGGACAGGCTGCTGATGAGTGGGCGCTGACTCAATGCGATAGGCGTCAATGACGATGTCTTGTGTGGCAGAAGAAAAACCAAGCATGACCGCCGCCATTGCCATAAAGCCAACGGCATTGGGGTTGGCAGGATTGGTGAGCGCCATGCAGATGATGGCAAACATGATGAAGGATTGAGCCAGCAGCAGCCAGCCACGTCTTTGCCCAAAACGGCGCGACAGCCAAGGCAGACTTATGGTGTCCACAAGCGGCGCCCAAATGAATTTAAAAGAATAGCCAAGCGCCGCCCATGCAAACATGGTCACCGTGCTTCTGTCAATGCCCGCCTCGCGCAGCCACAAACTCAAGCTTGACACAATCAGCATGAGTGGCAAGCCTGCTGCAAAGCCAAAAAAAAGCATAATTAAGCTTGGTTTGTTTAAATAATTGTGCTTAAATGACGAAAGGCGGGTGCTCATAATTCTTCCACATGGCAAAGCGCATAAAAAGATGTCATATTAGACTAATTGACCGCATTTTGCAAAATTTTTTATCGCTTTTGTGCTTATTTGGGTTGTATTTATATTTTTGGGCAAAAGCACAACCAAATCCCAATTTTCAACATTTTTGCTTAAAGCGTGTGAAATGTCAACACGTCCTAATATAAGGCTTTTTGGGGAAGATGGTGTCGCTTGTCATGACAGATGATTTGCCATAAAACTGTGTTGTATGGATTTATCTTGTCGCGTCTATGGTTTGTTATATCACTATTTGATTGTATAAAATCGCTTTTTGCGGTAATATATAAGGTTAGTATTTATAAGGATGATTGGGCGATTGTTTGGGGTTTTGGCGCTGTTTTTTGGCTGTATATTCTAATTGCAAATTGTTTTTGTGCTTTAAAATTTGCTTAAAAGATTTGTTTAAAATGCTTGCTGATTATGCCATATTAATATAATCCAACAAATGCCATCAATGGGCTGTTCTTGATTTTATGGAGTAAACATGCTGTACCCTGTGGCGATGATTGAACAAAATAATGGCTATGTTGCAAAAATTCCTGATTTGCCAACGCTGCTCATTGAGGGCGACTCAATGGCGCAAACCATCAGCAATGTGCGTGCAGCAATCATTCATTATTTGCAAAGTCTTGCCGATGCTGATTTGGTGATTCCCGAGGGGCAAGATATTGGTACACATCTGTCCAATCCACAATATTTTGGGCACACATGGGCAATCATCAGCTTGGATTCGTTGCGTTTGTCTCGTCAGACTTTGTCGTTTCGTCTGGAGCTGCCAAAGTCATTAATTAAACAGTTAAGCGATACGCTTGGGGTGGAGGATGACGCGATAAGCCAAAGTGAAATAGAGGCTTTTATCATCCAAGCCGTCCGCGAAAAGCTTAAATAAGCATTATTTTTTGTTTGGCGTATAAACCAAAATACACATAAGGATTGTCATGGCGATTGATATTGTCATTAATCAAAAACATTTGCAAATTCAATTAAAGCAGTTGGAAACCGTGTGGCATGCGGTGGTGCATGGCTATAATTTAAGCGCAGCAGCAGAAACGCTGCACACCAGTCAGTCAAGCCTATCCAAGCACATTGCCGCTCTTGAAAATCAGCTCAAAGCAGAAGTATTCACGCGCCAAGGCAAGCGTTTGACGGGGCTTACGCCGATTGGTCAGGCGTTATTGCCACACATTGAGGCGATTTTTGCAGAAATTCGCACCATTGAAAGTCTGACTTTGGATTTTAATAATGCAGCGGCAGGCACGCTCATTATCGCAACAACGCATACGCAGGCGCGCTATGTTTTGCCAAGCGTGGTGCGTGAATTTTTAAAAAAATACCCAAAAGTCAATCTGGTATTAAATCAGTCGGACCCAGAAAGTATCGCGCAGATGGTGATTCGCGGGCAGGCGGATATTGGCATTGCAACAGAGTCTTTGCTCAACAACAGCGTGCTTCGCTGCCATCGTTATTATGATTGGTCGCACGTGGTCATTGTGCCAAAAACGCACGAGCTTGCCCAGTTTGCAGACAAATTCAACGCGGTGGATTTGCCAACTTTGGCAAGCTATCCCATCGTCACGTATCATGGCGGATTTACAGGGCGTGGGCGCATTGATGAGGCGTTTGCGCAGGCGGGATTTACGCCTGATGTGGTCTTGTCGGCGCTGGATGCTGATGTCATCAGTACCTATGTGTCAGCAGGGCTTGGCATTGGTATTATCGCTGAGATGGCTTATGAACCCAACCATTATAAGGATTTGGTTGCCATTCCAATTGATTATTTTGGGCGCTCTACCAGCTGGATTGCGGTGCGCGATGACAGCGACATTCGTCAGTTTGGGCGTGCGTTTATTAAGCTGTGCCAAGAGCAGTTTGGCGGCTATGTGATATGATTGGCAGTGACTCATAAATGGCTTGGCGATGAAATTAATTTTTTTGCGATAAAATTAAAAAATTTTCTTGACAGCCCAATTATATCGTGTATAATACGCACACATAAGCCGATGAGCTTAACCATACATGCCAGTGTGGTGAAATTGGTAGACACGACGGATTCAAAATCCGTTGCCCTTAAAAGCGTGTCGGTTCGAGTCCGACCACTGGTACCATCTAAACAAAAGACCTGCAGCGAAAGTTGTAGGTCTTTTGTTTTGTCATTTAATAACCAAAAAAATAATAAGCAACATGACAAAGCCTAAAAAGTTGCACCAACCAATCCAATAAAACCCTTATGTCTTGGCTTAGTGAGGCTACACAGAAGTTTAATCCAAATTTAAAAACCATCATGGTAACGGATATTCCTGATAATGTTCCTGATAAAGCAGTGGCTTGGTACAATACCAATACCAATGAAATTCATATCATCAAAGACAGATTTAATGCTCTTAGTGATGATGATAAATCCATGTTTGTATTACATGAGATGGTTCATGCTTTGACTGAGCATAATTTAAATAACCCTAAGTTTAGTAAAGTCAAAGCTAAGCTTGAAGCTATCCATGCACAACTATATGCAGCATGGCAAGATGATGTTAATAAAGGATTTCATGAAGACAAGCTTGCACTCATGCTAGACAGTCGTGATGCTGATGGCAATATCTTGTATGGAGAATTGATTGCTTATGGTTTGACTGATAAAGCCATGCAAAAATTCATTGATGAAGCTCTATCAGGTGGTAATACAGAATCCGCTAGTATGTTTGATACAGCTATCAATTACTTCCTTAAAGTGGCTAAACAGGTACTAGGGCTAAACAATAAAGGCTTTCGTGAATTTGTTAACGTAACCAGTCAATTGATGGGTACTTATGATCCTGTGGCTACTAATAGTGATAAGAAGTCTTCAAATGACAACAGCACTCATCTCTATGCTCAAATGACAGAAGATAATGTTACAGACATTGTCAATCAACTGTCATTACAAGATGTCTTAAAAAACAGTATCTTTAATGGCTCTGATGAGTTTAATGCTCATTTGGATAAAACCATTGATGGGTTTATTGGTAGTTATCTGTACAACGATACTAATAAACGTAAAGTCAATCAAGCCAAAGCAGTTAAGCCAAAAGCTTTTATGATTGGTTTACAGATGAGTGATAAAGAACAAGCCGTCTATGGTGCAACTAAAGCCATATTGGATGAGTTTGTTAAGGATAAGAGTAAAACCAGTACCCAAGCTATTTATGAGCTGTAGATGTGCGCAAGTATAGATAATAATATTTTAAATTGCAGCAAAATTAAGCTAAAATATAGCCCTTATTTTTGCCATTAGCGGATATTATGCATTCAAGTCACCATCGCCATAAATTTGGCACCCTAAAAGACAAAATTCACGTCATCATTGAGGGGACGGACACCAAGGGTGGTAAATTTTTTGATATTGTCTTATTGATTGCGATTGCATTGTCGGTTGCGGTTGTGATGCTGGACAGTGTGCTTTATTTGCGATTGCAATATGGGCGATTGTTTTTTTGGGCGGAGTGGATTTTTACAGTATTGTTTACGCTAGAATACCTGCTGCGCGTATATTCTGCGCCCAATCGCCGCCGCTATGTGACAAGCTTTTTTGGTATTGTGGATTTGCTTGCGCTGTTGCCAAGCTACTTGAGCTTATTTTTTGTTGGTACGCAATATTTACTGGTGGTGCGTATTTTGCGTATTTTGCGCGTGTTTAGAGTTTTTAAGCTCAAATCCTATATGCACCAAGCAGGCTTTTTGGCGGCAGCATTCAAGACCAGTCAGCACAAAATCACGGTTTTTTTCTTGTCATTATTGCTGCTTGTGACTATTTTTGGTTCGGTGCTGTATGTCGTGGAGGGGCCTGAAAACGGCTTTACAAGCATACCTTTATCAATTTATTGGGCGATTGTGACCATGACAACGGTGGGCTATGGGGATATTTCGCCCAAAACGCCATTAGGACAAGCCATCGCAAGTATGGTGATGATTACAGGTTATGCCATCATTGCTGTGCCCACAGGTGTTTTTACAGCCGAATTGACGCGCACCATGCGCCCACAGCTGCAACCGATAGCCTGCCCCAATTGTGGTAAGTTCGGACACGCAACTGGCGCTAAATTTTGTGACAGATGTGGACATGATTTGCATTTTGAATAAAATGTCGCTGATGTGTTGCTGATTTACATCTAAGGTGCGGTTCAGTTTAAATCTTGATTTTCTTTGTCACACTGCTTGTTGATATTTCAACATCAGCTTACGCAATTTTTCTTAAAAATACTTGTGATTTTTGTTGATGTTAATAGCAAATACAAACTGTCAGAATGCTCAAGACAAACATGATAAAAAACGCCAAATTTGGCGTTTATGGTTATGCGGATTTATTAATATTGTTTGTATCAATTAATGCCTCGTCAATGATTTTTTGACTGACACCTTTGCGGCGCAACTTCTCCAAAAAAACCACATCATGCGCCAACTGATAATTGGCATTATCTTTATCCAAGCCTTGTCTGATGTATAGACGTATTAAGCTTTGTATGCCTTTAAAGCCGTGCTCGCTTGCCGTTTCCTCCAAATGCGTGATGATTTGCTCAGAAAGTCTCAGATGAATTGGGCGCATGATGGTTTGAGGGTGGTCTGAAAATTTATTTTTAATGTGTGGTGCAATCATAATTTTGTCCCTAAATTAAAATTTAATTATAAATAACCTGCCCAAAAATGGCAAGAAATGCACGTTATTTTTTAAAAAATTTGCATTAAAAAAGACCTTTTAAAAAGGTCTTTAAATATGGCTCCCCAACCTGGGCTCGAACCAGGGACACACGGATTAACAGTCCGATGCTCTACCGACTGAGCTATTGGGGAATAACTTGTCGTTATCAAGTGGTGCGTATTATACAGCATTATGGATTGTTGTCAATATTTTTTTTTAAAAAATTAGGAAATTTTTTAAGCCAAGCCTACAATCATTACAGGCTTGGCTGATGACAAAACCATGCGCATGGTATCAAAAACGCGTCTTAAACTGCTTTGGCATATTGTTTTGCATGGCTTGCATTTGCTTTTGCAGCTCTTCTGGGCTTGGCATATTGTTGGGGTCCAGTCCCATTTGCTGTGCCATGGCGGTCATATCGGCTTGATTGCCAGCTTCAGGAGATTTTTGACCGAACAAAGGCCCGCCGCCTTGATTACTGCTCATGCCACGTGTTAGCCCCTGCACAGCTTTCATCATTTTTGAAATGCCATCGGGGCGACTAATCATTTTCATCATTTTTGCCATTTGCTTGTGCTGTTTTAATAAGGCATTGACGTCTTGAATTTGTTTGCCAGAGCCAGCGGCAATGCGGCGTTTGCGGCTTGGGGTGATTTTGTCAGGGTTTTGGCGTTCAAAAGGCGTCATGGAATGAATGAGCGCTTCCATTTGTTTGACTTTTTCTTCAGGTTTTGCCTCTGCAAGTGCTTCTTGAATGTTGGCGCCACTCATGCCTGGCATTTTGTCCAAAAAGCCTGCCATACCACCCAAATTTTTCATTTGTTGGAATTGATTTAACAAATCTTCCAAATCAAACTCACCGCCTTTTTGAATCTTTTTCGCCATGCGCTCGGCTTGCTCGCGGTCAATTTTGGCTTCCACCTCTTCCACCAAGGACAAGACATCACCCATGCCCAAAATACGCTGTGCAATACGTTCTGGGTGAAAAAGCTCCAAAGCCTCTAACTTTTCACCGCGCCCCAAAAACTTAATGGGTTTGCCTGTGATGGCGCGTACCGATAGGGCAGCGCCACCGCGCGCATCACCATCGGTTTTGGTCAAAATGACACCTGTCAAAGGCAGAGCGTCATTAAAGGCTTTGGCGGTATTGGCGGCGTCCTGACCTGTCATACTGTCCACAACAAATAGCGTTTCAGAAGGATTGACAGCGGCTGTCAGCTCTTTGATTTCTGCCATCATCGCCTCATCCACCGCCAAGCGCCCTGCGGTATCAATGATGAGAATGTCGGCAAATTGTAGCTTTGCCTGCCCAATGGCGCGATTGGCAATGTTGATGGGCGTTTCATCGGCGGACGATTCAACAAACAAAGCACCCACTTGCTCGGCGACTTGCTCCAGCTGCTTGATGGCGGCAGGGCGATAGACGTCGGCAGATACCAACATGACTTTCTTTTTTTGTTTGTCTTGCAAAAATTTGGCAAGTTTACCTGCGGTTGTGGTTTTGCCTGCGCCTTGTAATCCTGCAAGCAAATAAACAATCGGCGGCTTGCCTGTCATTTCCAGCTCTTGATTGGCGCTGCCCATCATCTCGGTCAGCTCATCATAAACGATTTTGACAAAGGCTTGACCAGGCTGCAGCTCTTTTAAGACCTCTTGCCCAAGCGCTTTTTCTTTGATGCGTGCCACAAAGTCACGCGTGACAGGCAGCGCCACATCCGCCTCAAGCAGTGCCATGCGCACTTCGCGCAAGGTATCTTTGATGTTGTCTTCGGTTAAAGTGGTCTGTCCAGCCAAATTGCGCAATGAGCCAGACAAGCGTTCGGTTAAGGTATCAAACATAGTTCTTTCCAGTGAATTAAGATTTGTTGAAAAATTAAGGTTTGCTAAAAAAGTTCTATAAATAGTGTCTATTTTATGATAAATTACGCATACTTGCCATTACTTTTGTGTTTTTGGTGTACAACTTTTTGAATTTTTTAAAAAATATATAAATAAATCAAACGGTTAAAATATATTTTTGTGTGAATTAAAGTGTGAATGAGGCTTGTGTGCTAATTATTTATGGAATAATCGCCACGATTTATTGCGCGGTCGGCGGTCATCTGATGCAGACACTGACACAGCAAAACACCCCAAACAAGCCGTTTTGCTTGGGTGCGCTGAGTATAGCGCTGCTGCTGCATGCGTATTTGTTGCTACCAGCCATCATTACAGATCATGGATTGAGTTTTGGTTTATGGAATACCTTGGGGCTTATTAGCATATTTTTGTTGCTGTATTTCATTGCATTTAATTTGCGTCATTCAATTTTAAGCTTGGGATTGCTCGCCATTCCGACAGCGCTTTTTGGCTTGGGATTGACTTATGTGGGCAGATTTGAAAAAGTATCCATCATTTGGGCGGATTTTGGCTTGTCGGTGCATATCTTTTTGTCTTTGGCGGCTTATTGTATGCTCTTTATGGCGGCGATACAAGCGCTCATTGTGCGCTTGCAGATTCGTGAGCTCAAACATCAAACTCATCAGCGTTTTTGGGTGGACAAGCTGCCACCGTTACAGAGCATGGATGGGCTTTTGTTTGAGATGATTTTGCTTGGATTTGCGCTACTAAGTGCAGCGCTTGTGTTTGGTGCAATGGCAACCTTTGATATTTTGGGGCAGCACATCGCGCACAAAACTTTTTTTAGTGTACTGTCTTGGCTGATTTTTGGTGTGCTTGTGATTGGGCATTATCGTTATAATTGGCATGGCAAAAAAATGGCGAGCCTTACGTTGCTTGGCTTTGTGCTGCTTGCCATAGGCTTTATTGGCAGTAAATTTGTTTTTGAAATGATTTTAAATTAATTATAAAAAATCATACGATATTTAGAAATAATATAAATTTTAGTAAACAAATGTATTGTTAAACTATCTTATAAATTAAAATGAATTTTGATATATATTGATGTATAATTCATAAAATATTAATACGCTTTAATGCAATAATACAATTTGTGATTTGTGATTTGTGATTTGTGATTTGTGATAAAATTTATAATCAGATTATTAAAACAAATAAAACTGGTGATAAATGATGGGGTTAATTATCTTGATTGGTCAAATAAAAATCAACAGATGAATATAATAGCTTAATTAATTCTAAATCCATATAATTATAATCATCTGCAATGTCCAATACAATAATGGGCTTGTGTGTGAGATGCTGACGAAATGATTGCGCTAATTGCGTTTTGTGTTTGTGCTCCATGACAAAAATTTTATCCGCCCAAAGGATGTCATTGAGATGAATGGGGTGTTTGGCTTGTCGGCTTGTGCCAGCTGAACGCACATTTAAATCAGGATAATTTTTAAAAATACGCTCAGCAGTTGGGCTACGCCATTGATTTTTTGAACAAACAAATAAAACATTCATAAAACAAGCGATGGATTGCCATCAAATCATAAATTCAGGTTCATTGATGCCATCATCACCATTTAAAATATCCACATCTTTTTTGCAAATTGGCGATAGGTTGTCCTTACAAAAGTTTGGGTCAAGCTTGGCGACTGATTCGGCAAGCTTTTGTATTTGCTTATCTTGGGCTTGAATGTGGGCAAGTAGGGCGGCAATACTGGTGGCGACAGGGTCTTTGGCATCAGGCTTTAGCCCATAGGCGTTGAACAAATGTTCAGACTGTTCGGCATTGGGCGTTTGGGTTTGCTCTTTGGCTTTGTTTTTGACAATCATGCGTGCCACATCACCCACCATGGTTACGCCCTCAGGGACGGGCTTGACCACCACAGCGTTTGAGCCGATTTTGGCATTATCGCCCACCGTAAAGCCGCCCAGCACCTTGGCACCTGCCCCAACAACGACATTATCACCAAGCGTGGGGTGGCGTTTGGCACCTTTTTCCCACGACACACCGCCCAAAGTGACGCCGTGATACAGCACCACATCATCACCGATTTCAGCGGTTTCGCCAATGACCACGCCCATGCCATGATCAATAAAAAGTCGCTTGCCGATTTTGGCGGCAGGGTGAATTTCTATGCCTGTTGCCACGCGGCTTAAGTGCGAGAGCGTACGAGCCAGCAGCTTGTAATCTTTTTGCCACAAGGTGTGCGAGGCACGGTGCAGCGTACGCGCGTGAAAACCTGGATAGGCAAGCACAACCTCAAGTGCAGAGCGGGCGGCAGGGTCTTTTTGCATGACAGCAGCAATGTCGTCACAGACGTTTTGGCGAAAGTGTGTAAGCGATCTAAAAAATGACATGGACAGCCTTGTTGTCAAAATATTGTCGTTGAGTTTTGGCGGTATTTTGGCACAATGCAGCGTTTTATGCAATACTTTGTTGGGGTGGATTTGGATTTGATAAATTAGCTTGATGGATTGGATTAACAAATTTGCTTGATAAATTGCTTTGATACAATTTAATAGGCTGCTGTGTTGATTGGCTTTAAGTATTTAGGCTGCCTTAAAAAATCATCCAAAAATAAACAGTTCAACCAAACAAAAATTAATAAAAAAATCTCAAACCTTTTAATAAAAATCTGCCATTGGTAAATCATGCCATCAAAAAGTTTATGTCAAAACTTCCCTAAAAGCTTACATTAAAAAATCATATAAAAAATGGGCTTATGGCAAATAATCTTTAAATGTAGTTTTGAACAATTTTATTAAAAATTCAATTAAAAATAAAATAGTTGTTCATAATAAAGATGATTTTGGTTATAATCGTAATTTTTTGCATGGATTTATTTTATGGAACAAAAACAATTTTTTGGGCATCCAAGACAGCTGGGCAGCTTGTTTCATTTGGAGCTGTGGGAGCGATTTTCTTACTACGGCATGCAAGCGATTTTGATGATTTATCTGTACTATTCGCTGACCGAGGGCGGTTTGGGTATAGACAAAGCGGTGGCGGGCGGTATCGTGGGGGCGTATAGTGGCAGTGTCTATCTGTCCACGCTGATCGGTGGCTGGTTTGCTGATCGTGTGCTTGGGGCGGAGCGGACGCTGTTTTATTCTGCGATGGTGATTATGCTTGGGCACATTGTGCTTGCTGTTATGCCTGGGCTTAGTGGGCTGATTTTGGGGCTTGTGTTTGTGGCATTGGGTTCTGGCGGTGTCAAGGCACCTGTCAGTGCGATGGTCGGCTCGTTGTACGACAATGACCAATACCGCTCGCTGCGCGATGCTGGCTTTTCTATTTTTTATATCGCCATCAATATTGGTGGGCTTTTGGGTCCTTTGGCAGTCGGCTATCTGCAAAGCCGTATTGGTTTTCATTATGGCTTTGGGGCGGCAGCAGTGGGCATGGCGATGGGGCTTGTGCTGTATAGCTTTGGGCGTAAGGATTTGGGACAACAAACACCGCCCAATCCCTTAACCCAAGCGGATAAGCCCAAGCTCATTGCAGGGCTTGCCCTTGGGATTGTGCTTGCGGCAGCTTTTGTGTTGTCGGGCTTTTTGACGCTTGCCAACTTTAAGATGGTGCTGTTTGGTGTGGTGATAGTCATTTCAACCATTTATTTTATCCGTCTTTTGAGTGATAGCCGTATTAATCGTGAGCAAAAACGCCACATCATCGCGTACATACCGCTGTTTGTGTGCATTTGTGTGTTTTGGGCGATTTTTTTCCAAAATTATACCTTGCTTGTGGTGTTTTTTGATACGCAAGTGGATCGTATGCTGGGTGGTTTTGAGTTTCCTGTGGGCTGGCAGCCATCCATGCAAAGTTTTTGGGTGATTTTACTGGCGGGGGTGATGTCTGCTTTGTGGGCACGTCTTGGCAAAAAAGCCCCTAGCACGCCTGTCAAATTTGCCTTATCGCTTGTGATTACCGCCATTACATTTGCGTTTTATTTGCCTTATCTTCATAGTGGCGACGCCATGCCGATTTTGGTTTATTTGTTTTCTTTGGCGGCGATGACGGTGGCGGAGCTGTTTATTTCACCGATTTCATTGTCATTTGCCACCAAAATCGCCCCTGATTTTTTTAAGACACAAATGGTGGCGTTAAACTTTTTGGCATTGTCCATTGGCATGACGTTGGGCGGTATTTTGTTTGGTGAGTATTTTAATGAAAACAGCCCAGCGGATTATTATTATTTGATGATTTATATGGGCATTGGGGCAGGTGTTGTGTTTTTGCTCATTTCACCGATTTTAAAAAAAATGTTGCAAGCTGTGGAGTAGCTGTAATCAAAATCTGTCATTATAAAACACCCCAAAAGTTAGATAACCTTTGGGGTGTTTTATGACTAAATATTTAGCAGGTGGACGTAGGCTGGGTGGAGGTACGACACCCAGCTTTTTAAACCATACGCCCAACGTGTTTATCATGTTGGGTTTTGTTTGTGTTAAAGGTTTTGTTTTGGGTTGGGTCTCGTTTGAATGTATTTTATGTTGGGTTTCGCTTCGCTCAACGTAAGCCTACGCTCAACACTAATTTATGACATCATAATGCCAAAATTTTTTAATAAAATCAATGATATGGATTGGGCGAAGGTACGACACCCAACGTGTTTAAACCTTTGTGAATTTACGCACTCCATAACATCTGCTATAATAAAAAACCTTTATTCAAAAATTACGTTACCCAAATAAGATGAATTTTATGTATTTGAATGCATGACACATTAATTGCCTAAGCTTGTTTATAAGAACGATATAAAACAAAAGAGCGGATTTAAGGTGTGAAAGATAATGGATGGGTTAAATTTGATGATAATTGGTAATGGACTTAATTATGCCAACAGTAAAAAAAGAGTTTGGTGGCGTTGTCTTTGAATGGGACGGCGATAAAGAGTTACTTAATATCAAAAATCATGGCATCACTTTTGATGAGGCCTTATCGGTCTTGTTATACGATGATTTTGCATTAACCAATGATGACACCAGAGAGTATAACGAACAACGTTTTATTACGCTTGGTGTGAGCAATTTGGGGCGTGTGCTTTATGTTGTGTGGACACAAAGAGATGTAAATTATAGAATGATTTCTGCTCGCAAAGCAAATAAACATGAACAAAAAGGGTATCGTCATGGATAAAGATTTTGATTTTTCAACCGCAAAGCCAGTCTCTAAAGTACCAGCTTTGCAAAAGTTGCGAAAAGCTCATCAAGCCAGTCAACAAGACGATTGGGTTAATTTTTTTGACAGCGATGTGCAAGAAGTGATTAAACAGCACAACAATCCAAAGGACAGAGAGCGTCTAAATACGATGATTAGAGTGTTGTTTGCGACGACTTGATGTTGTTTGGGGTAAGTGTTGGGTTTCGCTTGGATGTATTTGATGTTGGGTTTCGCTTCGCTCAACACCAACCTACGCTTAATATGAGCCTACGCTCAACGCCAATTTGCAACATGCCGATTTTTAATTTTTTTCAATAAAATCAATGATGTAGGTTGGGTGGAAGAATGACACCCAACATTATAAATCATGTGCCAATTTATAAATTCCAATAAAATTAATTGGTTTGTATTGGGTAGAGGTGGCATCCAATCTTTAAACCAAATTGGCTTGGATTTTATAAATCAACGCCATCAGTAGCGCGTATTCTTTTTTGTCCAATTGTAGGCGTGATGATAGGCGGCTTAGGCGATTGGGCAGATTTGCCACATTCTCATCCATGAGCTGTAATTGCTCAAGCAGTGCCATGATGGCACAGTTTAGCTTTTGCTGTTCGCTTTTATTGATGGCAGGTTCGTCCCATACTTGACGAATAATAACATCCAAAGTGTTGTTTTTGGCGTGGTCAGTGGAAAGACTGGCTGCTTGCTTGGTATTTTTGCTCAGATGATGGGCGGCGTAATGCGCATAAAAAAACGAGCCAATCACCTGAATGCTGCTTGCGACATTAAGCACGCCATAAGCAGGGTTGGCGTCAATTTGTAGATGATAATGAGCGATGGCAAGTTCTTCGTTGGTCAGCCCATGCGCCTCACGCCCAAACAGCACGGCGATGTTGGGTGGGGTGTGCTGGTGTGCTTGGTGCTGTTTGACAAAGTCATCAATGATGACAGCGGCACTGCTTGGGGATACCACAGGGCGGGGCAGGTGGCGTGTGCGACTGCTGGCAGCAAAAATAAGCGAGCAGTCGGCGATGGCGTCATCCAATGTCTGCACAACGATGGCATTGTCCAAAATCGCCTGACCGCCTTTGGCGTGGGCGTAGCTTGTGTCGTCAATCGGCTTTTGTGGATTGACGAGTACCAGCTGATGAAGTGCGGCGGTCATCATGGCACGCGCAGCACTGCCGATATTGGCAGGCAAGGTGGTATTGACCATGACAATGCGAATGGCGTCTAGGGGATTTGTTGTGTTTGTCATAACTGTCTTATGGTTGTGTGTTTGTTTGATGCCAAAAAGCAAGCGGCTTATTTGCTGTATTAGCAGGGCTTGTCTTATAAAATCAATGATTAAAGCCAATGATTAAAAGCCAATGCGCACATTATCATTGCCCAGTATTTGACGCATGGCAAGCAAATTATCATCAGATGGATGCACTCTAAAGCGCTCATTGACACACACTTTTGCCCGTCCATAATCATTGTAGGTGTACAGCGCAATCGGTACACAGCCGTCATTTTTGCTTGTGATAAGATTGCCCTCATCATCATATTCATTGAGAACTGTAAACGCCATAGTCTGCGCTTGTTTTTCTTTTAACAGCTCAATCAGCCTTTGTATGCCCATGACATTGTCGCTGTGTATGTTGAGATTGATTTTGTTCATGTGTTTTAGGCGCGCATCAATAATGCTGTAGGCATTGACAAAACGACTGAACAAGCGCCCTTCGTTGTCGCGCACCGAAACCTTGGCAATGACAATTTCGCCTATGCGCAAAACCTCTTTGAGCTGACTGAATTTGTCAGCAAAACAGCTGACCTCAACGCGCGCTGTGCCGTCATCCAGCGTAATTGCCACACGATTGCCAAAGTTTGCCACATCAATGACAAGCGCTGCCAATGTCGTACTGCCCTTAAAGCCTGTGTCGCTCAGCTGAGTGAGCTTTTTGAGCTGCACATAATGATTGAGCTCATCTCTATACTCATCAATCGGATGTCCTGTCAAATAAAGCCCAAGCGTGTCGTTTTCTTTTTTGAGACGCTCTTTGGCACTCCACACGATATCCCCCAAAGGCGGTGCGACCGTAAGTCCGTCATCCACTTGAGCAAACAAATCAAAAGTACCAGTCAGTGCGTTGTTGCGGTTTTGTTCAGCCGCTTGCATGGCTTGGGGCAGCTGCTGCCACAATGCACCACGAATCTCAAAGCTTAAATCTTTGCCGTCCACATCCACAAGCTTGGGGCGTAGTTTTTGTGCCAGCACATCAAAGCAGCCTGCCATGATGAGTGCCTCAAGCGTGCGTTTGCCGACTTTTTTGATGTCCACACGATTGCAAAAATCATACAAATCCAAAAATTCGCCATCTTTGCGCGCTTGTACGATACTCTCTACCGCCGCCTCGCCCACGCCTTTGACTGCACCAAGCCCATAAACAATGGTTTTGGGGTCTTTGGCAACAAAGTGCCATTGGCTGTCATTGACCGAGGGCGGCAATACAGTCAAATCAAAATTATCTTTACAATCGTCAATCAAAAATACCACCGTATCGGTGTTGTTCATCTCCGATGTCAATACCGCCGCCATAAATTCGGCAGGATAATAATATTTTAAATAAGCGGTCTGATAAGCAAGCACGCCATAGGCAGCCGAGTGCGATTTGTTAAAGCCATAACCTGCAAAAAATTCAATCAATTCAAAGATTTTGGCGGCAAGTTCACCGTCCACACCATTGGCAATCGCCCCATCTACAAAGACTTGTTTTTGCTTTGCCATCTCTTCAGGCTTTTTCTTACCCATCGCGCGGCGCAACATATCGGCACCGCCAAGCGTGTAGCCTGAGAGCACTTGGGCGATTTGCATGACTTGCTCTTGATAGACAATAACGCCATAGGTCGGCTCAAGCGGCGGTTGCAAGCTTGCGTGTTGGTAGTCGGTGGTAGGATAAGCCACAGGCTGTATGCCGTGCTTTCTGTCAATAAAGTCAGTCACCATACCAGATTCCAAAGGACCAGGGCGGTACAAGGCACACATCGCAATCACATCTTCAATGTTGGAGGGTTTGAGCATTTTTAGGTATTTTTTCATGCCCGAGCTTTCAAGCTGGAATACCGCGGTGGTTTTGGCGTCTTGCAAAATGTTTTTGTACACATTCATATCGTCCAAAGGCAAGGTATCCAAATCAATGGGCGGCTCGCCCTCACGTTGGCGGCGCGCGTTGATGTTGTCCACACCAGCTTTGAGCACGGTTAAGTTTCTTAATCCCAAAAAGTCAAATTTGACCAAGCCCACCGCTTCCACATCGTCCTTGTCAAACTGGCTGACACGATGACCATCGCTGTCGCAGTAGATGGCACTAAAGTCGCTGATGCGATTGGGGGCAATCAACACGCCACCTGCGTGCTTGCCGACGTTGCGGGTAATGCCTTCTAACTTTTGTGCCATCTCCCAAATCTCCACAGCGTCCTCATGGTCAAAGGCATCAGGATTGGTCAATAAATCCTTGAGCTGCGGCTCTTGTGCCACGGCGTCCGCCAGCGAAATGCCTGGCGTTTTGGGGATGAGTTTTGAGATTTTGTCCGCCAGACCATAGGATTTGCCTTGTACGCGCGCCACATCACGCACCACCGCACGTGCCGCCATTGTACCAAAGGTGATGATTTGGCTGACCGCATCTCGTCCGTATTTTTGGGCAACATAATCAATGACGCGGTCACGCCCTTCAATACAAAAATCCACATCAAAATCAGGCATGGACACCCGCTCTGGATTCAAAAAACGCTCAAACAGCAAATCATACGCCAAAGGGTCAAGGTCGGTGATATTTAGACTGTATGCCACAAGCGAGCCTGCCCCCGAGCCACGCCCAGGACCGACAGGCACGCCGTTTTCTTTGCTCCAGCGGATAAAGTCCATCACAATCAAAAAATACCCTGGAAAGCCCATCTGAATGATGATGTTAAGCTCATAATTAAGCCGCTCTTCATAGGCACTTTGGGTGGCAGCCCACGTTTCATCACGCTCATGAACAGGATACAGCTTATCCAAACGGCGATACAGCCCATCAAAAGCGACTTTTTTTAGGTAGCTGTCAATGGTTTCGCCAGCTGGAATGGGAAAATCAGGCAGCACATTCACCCCAAGCGTTAGGCTGACGTTGCAGCGGCTTGCCAAGGCGTTTGTGTTGTCAATGACGGCAGGAATGTCAGCAAACAAGGCTGTCATTTCGTCTTGGGTTTTAAAATACTGCTCTTCAGAATAATTGTGCGGACGGCTGGTGTCGCTTAAAATATAGCCACCTGCGATACAAACACGCGCTTCGTGCGCATCAAAATCATCGGCACTCAAAAAACGCACATCATTATAAGCAACCAAAGCGATGCCAAGCTTGGCGGCTTGAATGATGGCGTTTTGAATGAATCTGTCTTCACCTGCGCGTCCTGTGCGCTTGACGCCAATGTACAACCTATCACCAAACACCTCATGCCATACCTTCAAAAGCGTATGGGCGCGTTCTGGGTAGGCGCTTTTGAGTGGCGCGTCAATTTCGCTGCGCTCGGTCAAAATGGCGATAATGCCTTCATTTTGGGCAAACAGATCTTCTTTGGCGACAATCGGCGTGCCGTCAATGAGTCCATCGGTATAGCTTTTTGATACCAGATTGAGTAGGTTTTGATAGCCGATGTTGTTCATGGCGTACAAAACAACGCTGTGATAATTGTCTTGATAGCTTGCCGACTCAGCAACGACAACTTCCGAACCTATGATGGGCTTGATGCCTGCGCCAAGACAGGCTTTATAAAATTTGACCACAGCAAACAAATTGGACAAATCCGCCATGCCAAGACTGTGCTGATTGTCTTGTTTTGCTTTGGCGATGAGATTTTTGATGCGTACAATGGAATCCACAATGGAAAATTCGGTGCGCACAGCCAAATGGGTAAAGTTCACAATATTCTCGGTTTGTTGTTTGATAAATATAACGTCATTTTTAACCTTATTTAACTCAATTGATGTTTATAAAAAATCAATTTGTCAGTTGGGTGAAAGAATAACGTTCAATAATTTTTTAAATCAAATCAATCATTGTACAAAAACTGTCAAATTCAATCTGTCTAAATAAAAGCGATTGATTTTTATGTTTTTTTGTATTTTTATGTTTTTGCCTTTTTATGCTTGTGTCTTTTTATGATGGGTGCTTGCGACACCAAATCAAGAAGACGTGCGATTTGTGGTAAAAAATGTTTTAGTGGCATATTTGGGTTCTATGCTTTGTAAGCCATTGGCAACAAAAACATCTTGGGCGACACTTGACAGCAAAAAATTTTTAAAATCCAAAGCAATGCGTTTATCGCTCATCACCGCACCAGACAAAGGGGGTGTGTTGGGCTTGGTGCTGATGGTGTGTCCGTCAGACTCATCCGTTTGTGGGCTTGCGTTGGACTCCAAAATCGCAAAATCAAAGCGCGATACCGCCTGAATGTCGTTGGCAGCTTTGGCGCTATTTGGGCTATAATCCAGCCACAAATCAGCCATCACATCATTGTGATTGGGCAAAGCATTGATTTTGCCATCATCAATGCGCGCGATGTTTTGGCTTGAGAGCGCTTGGTTTTTGTTCGTGTAGTGGATTTGAATATCCAAATGTGTGTGCCGATGGTTAAACTGCTTGGCAATGCGTTCAAGGCTTGGTTTGAGTGCGCTGTCTGCTATGATGACCAATGTGTCTGACTGCTTGTCATTGCCGACGACCGCCACATCTGTTTGGGTCAGCATGATGGGATCGCCTGCTTTGAAGTTGTAATACAAACCAATGCTCCAAAGCAGCGCAATTGCGCCGACAGTCAGCCACAATAAGCGGCTTATTAGGCGCATTTTTACGCGTTTTGTCCAATGCCAAGATTTAACCATGATGGTGCATGACCTCTTCATTTAATTGGTGCAACAAATCATCAAACACATCCAAAGCCTCGGCAGAATCGCTGTTTTTAGGCTCTGCGGCTTTGTGTTCTGCGGTGTTGTTTGGTGTGGGTTGTTTGACGTCTGTTTGTGCGTTTGAGGTTTGATTAATCGCTTGCGCGCCCGATGTTTGTTTGCTTGATGTGGGATTGTTTGGGGCGTGAGCGCTTGTGTGGTGGGCGGCGTGTGCGTTGGTGTCAAACACTTGTTTGGCAGTAGGTGTCAGCTGTGTGGTGGCGCGCTTGATGTTGGTCAAATCGGCGTTGTCTGTCGCTGGCGTCAAATCAGTTGGCGCAAGCAAATCGGCGGTATACGCTTGTTTGTCTGCACGCGCCTCCAAAGCGGGCGCATCCAGCACCATCACATCAGCTTGACTTAAAATTTTGTAGTCATTCATCTGCCACCAATCCAAAAATCGCGCAGCACTCATGCCTGTCAATTGAGCGGGCAGTTCGTAGGTTCTTAGGATTTTGATGAGATTTTGACACGCAAGTGCTTGATTTTTTGCGATAAAAATGTCGTTTAAGCTGCCGTTATAGAGCAGCTTAAATACCCATGAGCTTGCAGTCAGGTTCATTCGTGGTAATTGCCAAAACTTGCCTTTGTGCAAGACGACATAATATTTGCCCTTGGGATTAACAAAAACAACATCAATAAATCTACGCATGCCATCACCTGATTGTGAATGTGATAAGTTATGAGTGTCATCAGTTATGAATGTGATAAAATTATAGCATTTTTATTAACTTTTGCCAATAAAATGGGTTATAATGGCGTCATTATACATGATAAAATCTTTTAATCTATGTTTTATATTATACAATCAAATGATACAGATATTTTAATTAATCATTTAACTCATTTTTATAAAAATCACCCCAATGGTGTTTTTGATGATTTTGTTGTCATTACGCCTGCGCGTGTGTTGGAAGACTGGCTAAAAAAAAGTATTGCTCAAAAGCTTGGTATCAGTACTTTATTGACAGGGCAATTTTGGGGTCAATATCAATGGCAAATGATTAAAAAAGTAATTGATATTAATAAGTTACATATTCTAAAACATAATTTAAATCAAGAAATATTATCTGTGCCAGAAGTTGCTGTTTTGTCCGCTTCTATCATAAGATGGCAGATATTTTCTTATATGTCCAAGCACGACAATCAAACAAATATACTACAAAATGAATCACATCCTTTGTATCAATTAATGACGATGGTCTGTGATAAAGAACTGAATATAGATAATAAAAAACTGTGGCAATTATCAGATGGCTTATCCAAAATATTTGTAAAATATCTGACACAGCGACATAACTGGCTTGTGTTGTGGATGAATGATAAGCATCTTGATGTGAATTTTCTTATTCAAAAAAAAGACGAATTACAAAGCATATATCTTAGCTTACAAGAAGATTCAGAAAAAACAACCACGCCAGAATGGATGATTGATTATTATATTTCTGTTGAAAAATCATTGCAGTTTTTATGGAAAACTTTATTTGGGGAAATCTTTGAAAAAAGATTAAAGCTTGAAAAAAGATTTTGGCAATGTTTAAGTAAAGATTATTTATTTTATGATGACATCATTCAAAATATTCCAAAAAATATTTATTTATTCACAGTTAATCAGTTGCCTCAGATTGAGCTTGATTTTCTCAAAAAATTAAGCCAGTTTAGTGATATTTATTTGCTGCATTTTAATCCATCCATGATGTTTTGGGCGGATATTGTGGATAAAAACTGGCTTATGCAACAAAAAATCATCAAACCAGAATCTGTTTATTATAAAGAATATGGTCATACGCTGCTGTCTCGTCTTGGCAAATCATCCAGAGAGACTTTTGCCATGTTGGCTGAAATGGCGGGCGGTGAATATTATGAGGATTATCAAATTGAATGGATTGATGATTTTAATTCATGGCAACAAGATAAAAATCATAACAATTATCCCAATAATTTATTGAACCAATTAAAAAAAGACATCTTGATGTTACAAAATGATTTGACTCATCACATCAATGATATGACCAAAGCAAATGATTGGCAGCAACTGAAGAATAAAACATATGAAGACAAGTCGGTATGGCAATTAAATCCATTGGACGACAGTTTGATGATTCACAGCTGTCACACTCTAAAACGCCAATTGGAAGTGGTTAGAAGTTATATTGTTCGTTGGCTGAATAATAAAAATTATGACGGCAGTGACAGAAAGTTGTCGGATATTGTAATTTTTTTGCCAGATATTCAAACAAATTACGCATTAATCAAATCTGTTTTTACTGATACCATAGGTGTGGATGGATTTTTATTGCCAGCGCGTGTAACGGGCATTGCCAGTGAGTCCATTCAACAGCTGTTTACTGCGATTTGTGGTTTTTATTATCTGCCAACGCAGCGTTTGTATGCTGATGATTTTTATGATTGGCTGTTGATTCCTGCGCTGCATGAAAGTTTTGGGCTGGATATTCATGAAATATACCGAGCGATTGATTTATTAAATCAGGCAGGATTTATTCGTGGTCTGGATGAAAATCACATCAAACAAACATTGCATAAAAAAGATAATGATTATAGACATACACTTGCTGCAAGTTTGGATAAGCTGGTTGCATCTTTATTGTACGGTAATAACAATAATAATGATGTTTATTATACACAGCTGTTTTATCCTTTTGATGAAATCAGCGCAAAAAAAACACAAACCATTTCAATACAGCTGGGCGATGAAATCATTATTGAAAAACTGTGTTTAATATTTGATGCGTTAATAACCCACAAACAAGATTATCATACAGAAGCTTTGATGATTGATTGGTTGAATCGCATTGAAAGTGATATTATTGATCGTTATTTTCTGTCATTAAAACAATCAGAGATTATGCGCACGATTTTTGATGCGATGAACAATATTCGTTCTTCCATTCAATCACATCATATCTATAAAAATAATGACACGGAAATTCAATTGCCGTTGGAATTTGTATTGCAGACCATTGAGCAATTATTGGCCGCCCAGCAAGTCAAAAGCGAACCAACAGGTGCAATTACCTTTGGACGATTTGGCTCTTTGCGCGCGATTAATTTTGGTTTGGTCATTATGCTTGGTATGGATACAGGTGTTTTTCCGCGCAGTGAACCGATGAATAAATTTGATTTGAGTAAGGCATTTTTAAATCAGCGTGGCGATAGAATTTCTGAAGATGATGATAATGGTGCATTTTTGGATGCGATATTATGTGCCAAAGAAGCGTGCTGGATTTTTTATAATGGACAAAGCATGACAAGCGATGTGCCTTTGCTGCCAGCGGCGCCTGTTGTTGAATTGATGCGTTATTTTAAGGAATTAAATTGGACAGAAGATTCAATGATGGATAATTTGTTTATTGAGGATTATTTGCTAACAAAACACAGTGCCATGCCATTTTCTGAAGATGTTTTTTATAAAACTACCGACATGAGTCAATTGGCATTGCAAAAAAAATATTATTTACCACCCGCCACAATTTGGCAAGAGATTTATCATGCAATGCAGCGCAATTCATCAAATCTTAAGACCATTGATTTTGTATCGGATTTAGATGTTATTCATATTTCAAATATTTTATTGAATAATGTGGCAATAGATGCACAACTGTTGTCAGATACTTTGTCTTTTAAAACATTGCTTTGGTCCATCAAAAAGCCTGCGCATTTTTTTATTTCGGATAAGGTGAATGTATTTGATGCCGATGAAATCAAATCCAATGAAGAGCCTTTGAATTATGATGGCTTGTCATCTTATGTCTTTCATAATAAGTTCATAAACAGCCATGTGACTGACAATCAAGAATCATTATACAATGAACTTTATTTTGGCGATGATATGCCATCAGGAAAAATGCAGCTGTTTACGATTCAAAAGTTTTCTAGTGACTTTGCACAGCTGTTAGAAAAATTAAAAACCAATTGCGCTAATGAATTTGGTGTTTATGATGTTCTGATTGATAAATTACACTCTTATGATATTGACATTGCATTTCATACTGAACAAGGCGTGCATGATTTGGTATTAAATATTGATTTACCAAGCTTTGATACCATTATTCATAACGATGGATTGTTTATTAATGTCATGCCTGTAAAATATAGCAGTAAATATCATATTGAGGCATTTTTAACCCATGTTGTTTGGCAGATTTTGGATAAACCAAAATGCCAATGGCATAATATTAGCGTTTGGCAATTTCAACCCAGTGATAATAAGCCAGATTTTATTATTTTTGATGCTATGGACTATAAAAAATCAGTATCAATCATTAGCAAATGGATAAAATATTATGCTTTGATTAAAACTTATATTTTGGCTGTTACGCCCAATACCATTATGGATTATGGTCAATTAAAGCAAAATAATAAATTAACTGAAGATTGTCAAGGATTTTCTTGGTTAAAAAATGATGAATATGCCTCATTTGTCTCTGATGATAATAGTCATCATGCTGTTTGGCAATATATTGTCTCCGATAGAGCAAAACAATTATTGCAATTAAGTTTACCTATTTTGGACATATTGTCTGAAGATGTTATTTCAAATAATTTTAGACAAATAAAGGATGAGTCATGACAAAGCAACCTGCTGCCATCAGTTGTCAATTGTCGGGTGCATATTTGATTGAAGCTTCGGCAGGCACTGGCAAAACATGGACATTGACGGGTATTATTTTGCGCTTATTGATTGAGCGCAAAGTACCACCAGAAAAAATCATCGCAACAACGTTTACAAGAGCCTCTGCCAGTGAAATTAAAGAGCGTATTTTTGATAGATTGACACAGTTTTCTGAATGCTGTCACTGGCTAAAAAAAACCTTGGAATTTGAAAATCTTTATGCACTGAATGATGAACAAAGACAAGATATTTATAAAAAATCCAATATAGAAATACTGCAAGATCCAATCAATCAATATTTGCTCAATTATTTATTAAGCTTGGCGGATGATAAATTATTGTCAATGATGAATTATATTGCATTGGTTTTGTCAAAAATAGATAAATTATTTGTTGGAACATTGGACAGTTTGTCTCAAAAATGGCTTAAAGAATTTGTCTATGAAGGCGAGGCAATGCCTGATTTGATAACTGACAGCTCGCAAATGGTTTATAGCATTGTTCATGATGAACTTCGTGCTTTGCACAGCAAGATTGCTGATGAGTCGCCACAAATATATGCGCTCATAGATACCAGCATATTTGCTGATGTGTCTGCAATGATTGATAAAACAAAAAATGCTTTGAATTTTTTTAGTGCGCCAATTGATGATTTTTGCCATATCAATGACAAGGTTGTTTATGAGCTTACAGCGCGGATAGAGGCGGTTATTGATGAATTGATTTGTTTGCAGGAATTTTATGACAAAGGGTCTGTTTGTCATGCTGCTTTGGCTGCCAATAATAAATTTGGGAAAAATTTTCATGAATTGCCAAATATTATTGAGTTGCTTAAAAATCATAATATCCATGGATTTTTTAAAATAAATAAAGCTCAAAAATCTTTATTGGAAGGCATACAAGCAAATTTTGAAAATCCATTCAAAAAAAAATAAAGAAGAAATATTAAACAAATGGCTTTTGTTGCCATATCAAAGCTTATTGGAATTATTAAATATTTATAATGACACAATAAATATTGCAAATAATTTTAACAAATATATCTATCATCACATTGCACATACATTAAGGCAAAAATTACCCAAATATTTGGCGGATAATAATAAGACGACTTTTGTAAATAATATGACATTATTAATTGAGCATTTAAAAGATGTCAAAAATACAAATTTACTTGCACATATTCGCCATCAATATCCCGTGGCATTAATTGATGAGGCGCAAGATATTAACGGTGAGCAAACAGAGCTTATCAATTTGATTTATTTAAGTGATAGAGCTAAGGCATCTTTGTATCCAAATTTTTTTAATATGAACAAAAATAATGCTAAAGGCAACTCTAAAAACAATAATGAATCAATCAAAGATAAGGGATTTTTATTATTGGTGGGTGATCCCAAACAGGCTATTTATAGATTTCGTGGTGGTGATGTTGCTAATTATAATTATTTAAAAAGCTTGGGTATTGATCGCAGTCTTGTTTTGTCTGAAAATAGACGCTCAAATCAAACTATTATTCATGGATTAAATGAATGGTTTGGGGGCGATTATCGTGAACTGGGCGATGATATTTATTATACCAATATTAATGCAGTAAAAAAAGAATCGTTATTTTATCTTGATGAATTAAAGCCCATAGAACTTATTTATTTTGAAGAGGATTTTTATAAAAATCTGGCGCTGCACATCAAGCATGTTTTGGCTTATGGCAGCTTAAATAACAAAAATATTCAGCCAAGCGATATTGCCATATTGTCCAACAGCAAAAAACAATTACCCCTCATAAAAAGTGAGCTTAACAAAATAGATATATCTTGTACAGAGGCTTTGGAAGAGTATGTATTTGATAGTCGGGCGGCGATTGATATTTATCAATTGTTATTGACTGTGCTATATCCCACACAAAAAAATAAAACAGCGCTGTTGACGTCTTTTTTGTTTTTGTTGAGCTTAACTCATGCGCAAGATATGTTGCTGCACGACGATGTTTTTGCCGATGATTTGGCAAAATATTTATTAAAAATTAATGAACTTTGGCAAAAATATGATGTTATCAACGCATTAGAATTTGCATTTTCTACTGTTATTTTTGATAAAAATATTTGGCAGCGCATTGCAAGTTTTGATGATGGTCGTTATTTGACAGATGCAAGACATATTTTTGATATTTTGTCAGTAACTCATCACTCACAAATATCTTTGATGGATTGGTACAAAAAACAATTATCAGGATATAATAAAAACTTAGATGAATATGAATTATTGCCCATTGAAAAAAAATCCGCTGTAAACTTAATGACCATTCATAAATCCAAAGGGCTAGAATTTGCGGTGGTTTATGTGCTTGGTTTGGATAAAAATCCAGTAACTTCTTTATTAAAAAAAGAATATTTATATCCTTATACACATCATCACAAAAGAAGACTGTCGGTGGATGAGTCTATGACCATCAATGATGTGTTATTATCAGATCTGCATGAAAAAGAGTTGATAGAAGAAAGAAAACGTTTGGGCTATGTGGCATTGACCAGAGCATCAGAACAACTGTTTGTTGTTATAAATAAAATTAATGACTTTAGTCCGCTTAAAATTTGGGATTTTGGTGATAAGCAAAATGTCAAAATTCCTGAACGTTTGGATGGACTGATTGGATTGAATACCTTATCTGTTGATGAAAATACGCGTATTAATGATGTGGATGAACGTTTGTTGATTGATTATATGGATTATCAGGACGCTTATCCAAAAACAGTCTTTCAAGGCTTTTATCGCACAAGTTTTACCGCTTTATCTAAATTGTTTGTAAATAATACTCAACACAGCCAAACGCAAAATGAGCTTATTGAGGGCGATTATGATGATGTTGCCGAGCCTTCTGTGCTTATTCCAAGGCAGCATGATTTTGCAGCAAGCTTTCCAAAGGGTGTCAATGCAGGTATTTTTTTACACAAAATTTTGGAGAATATGCCTTTTTTGTATCGCGAAGGCGCGTATGAAATAGATATTGAATTACTGCGTCAATGGATTGATAATTTGTGGCTAAAAAACAATTTACCCATCCATCAAAAAGTCATTGATTTTGATGATGTTGCACAAGAAAATCAATCGGTTACCGATTTATTAAGTTGGCTGTCTTTGATTGTCAAATCACCGTTTTTGACATCGGGCTATAGTTTGCTTGATTTAAAAAATAAACAAGCGTATCAAAAAAGCGAGCTTGGATTTAGTATGTCTTTAAATCATCAATTTTCAAGTGAAAGTTTGGTAGAGGTATTTAATAAATACAGTGATGATGATAAAAAAATAAGCGATATGCTAAACAGCAGTCGTCAGTATGATTTATTAAATGGTGAGATTGATTTATTATATATGATTGATGATAAATATTATATCGTTGATTATAAATCTAATTTTTTGGCGAGCAATGCACAAGCTTATACTGATGATGTAATGATGGAGACAATGAACCATCATCATTATTGGCTACAAGCAGTGATTTATCAAGTGGCACTACATCGTTTGTTAAAAATTCGCATTGCAGATTATGTGGGCAATGAACTCAATTATTTGGGCGCGGTGGAATATGTTTTTTTAAGAGGTATTGACGATTGTCATTGCACAGGAAGAATCAGTTGGCAAGTACCATTGGAATTGATTTATGCTTTGGATGAAATGTTTTAATTATTAAAAAGGCTGTTTCATGAATGACATTGATTTTTTGAATGAATATGTATTGGCGCAATTTATTGTTCAGCGCATTTATAATAACCATCAAATTTATTGCCAAGACAATACAATCAAAAATGAATTTAAAATGAATGACAAATTATTTAAATTCATTATTTTTATTTTGCTTTATGAATTAAAACAAGGTAATACCATTTTTGTTTTTGATGATAAATTTAAACAAAACATTCATCGTTATATTGATTATTTTTATCAATATTTTGATTTGCAATACAAAACAAATACCGATTCGCTGCAGTATTTACGTCAAATGATAACAGACAATCAAGTTAATTTAATTAATGTTGATAAAAATACTTTATTGGCGGTGATTGAATGTTTTGATGATTGTTTAAATTGTTTTGATTTGGCTGATTTTTATCATGAATTGATTGAACTTTTTTATTTATTAAACAAAAATTCATTGCCGCCTTTTATGATTAAAAAGCGCAGCGATGATGGTTTTGTTGTTTGGTTGTACCGCAGTTATGAGGCTGAATGCCGTTTGGCGCGCCGCATTATACAGCTGTCAGCACCCAATCGGCATACATTTGATGCACCAAATCATACCTTTCATCACCTAAACGCTGAGCAGCAGCTGGCGATAACTACCGCTTTGACTTATGGGTTTTGCATGATTACAGGCGGTCCTGGCACAGGCAAAACATATACAGTTGCCAAGCTTGTGCGCATTTTGGTGGACAAAATGGGTGTCACAGAGCGTCAAATTGCATTGGTTGCGCCGACAGGCAAGGCTGCCCAAAGAATGCAAGAATCCTTGCAAAATTCCATTCAAGCGGAGCTGTCGGCGGCGTCACCAGCTTTTAAAAATCTTGAGGCGCAAACCATTCATCGTCTGCTTGGGCTTGGTGGTGCTGTGGCAAAGTATCATGCCGATAACCCGCTGCCTTATAAGGTCATCATTGTGGATGAGGCGTCCATGCTTGGTGTTGAGCTTGCCAGTCAGCTTTTGATGGCGGTCAAAGACGGTGCGCGCGTTATTTTGCTTGGTGATAGCCATCAGCTGTCTGCGGTGGATGCAGGGGCGGTGCTTGCTGATTTGTGCCGAGTGCCTGCCATTCAAAAAACACACGTTGCACTCATTAAAAGCAATCGCTTTGATGAAAATTCCAGCATTGGGCAGCTGGCTGCACTCACCAATCGCGCGAATCAGGATTTAAAACCAGTAACAATGAGTGAAATTCAACATTTAATCAATCAATTTGATAGCTTACAGTTGTTCAATGATTTTAAATCTGCCAAAAATTTCTATCAGAAATTAGCTGAAGGTTTTAATGATTTTTATCAAAAATTAATACAAATTTATCGCAAAAATAAAGATGAAATTAATATGGCAGAAATGATGTCTGTCTTAAATCAATATCGCATTTTGTGCGCAGGTCATCATGGCATCAAAGGTACAAAATCCATCAATCAAGCCATCAAGCAACAATATCTTGCTTATTTATCTTCTAATCATATTTTTGTTGCACACAGCGGTGACTGGTATCATGGGCGAGTGATTATGATTACCAAAAATGATTATAATTTACAGCTGTACAATGGTGATATTGGTATTTGTTTGATGACTGATAAAGGTTTGATGGTATTTTTTGAAAACAAAGCTGCACCAATTTTACCAAATTTGTTGGGTGCGCAGATTGTTGAGACAGCTTATGCCATGACCATTCATAAATCACAAGGCTCGGAGTTTAATAAAGTGGCGATATGTTTGGATAGTGGCAGCACTCGTTTGTTGGGTCGTGAGCTTATTTATACCGCCATCACGCGTGCTAAAGTCGCGGTGGATATTTATGCAGATGTTGAGTTATTACAAACTGCCATTAATCATAAAACAATCCGCCATACAGGACTGCCCATGATTTTTGATGAAATATTAAATTAAGTTTTTTGTATAAATAATACACAAAATTTGTTGAATATTTTTAAAAATACTTATGATAAAAAAGTTTAAGTGAATTGAATTAAATTAAATTAAATTGGGTTTAAGAGCAAAATAAATGATTTGCTGAAACTTTAAAAAAATACGTCCAAAAAGATAATGGCTAAAACACTGTGCTTAAAAATAACTTTATCTTAAAAAGTGTATCTTAAAATTATATCTAAAAAAACCGTATTTTTGATTGTCAGTTTAAATTAAATGGGTGATGCATCAGATGAGTATGCGTTTGACTTGTCATAAAACTTAAAAATTTGATTGTGAATTGTGTCAATTTTTTATAAAATAGTCAATTTTTGTAATCATCCATTCATCAGACTTTGGGCTTTATTATGAATGCAATTGAGCGTTATTTTGGCATTGACAATAAGACAACCACGCTAAAAACCGAAATATTGGCGGGGTTTACGACTTTTTTGACAATGGCTTATATTATTTTTGTAAATCCAAATATTTTAGCGCAAGCAGGTATGGATAAAAATGCGGTGTTTGTGGCGACGTGTCTGGCTTCGGCATTGGGCTGTTTTATTATGGGTTTTTTGGCAAGGCTGCCTGTTGCTTTGGCGCCTGGCATGGGGCTAAATGCGTTTTTTACCTATACGGTTGTGCTTGAGATGGGGCAGACGTGGCAGACAGCGCTTGGTGCGGTGTTTTTGTCTGGCTGTATTTTTGTGCTAATCAGCTTATTTAAAGTCAGAGAGTGGGTGATTAATGCCATTCCAAATACGCTCAAACAAGGCATTGTGGCGGGGATTGGTGCGTTTTTGGCGTTCATTGCTCTAAAAGAGGCTAAGATTATTGTTGCCAGTCCTGCCACCTTTGTGACTTTGGGAGATTTGACACAATTTGCACCGAGCATGGCGATTTTAAGCTTTTTTTTGATTGTTGTTTTTGTGCAAAAGAAAATGAGCGCTGGGGTCATTTTGGCGATTTTGGCGGTGACCATCATCAGTCTTGTGTCGGGGCATACCACATATGCAGGCATTGTGGCATTGCCGCCGTCCATTGAGCCGACATTTATGCAGTTGGATATTGCAAGCGCCTTTAATGTGGGTATGATTAGCGTGATTTTTGCGTTTTTGTTTGTAGATATGTTTGACACCTCAGGCACTTTGATTGGCGTTACCAAAAAAGCTGGACTGATTGGCGAAGACGGAAAAATCCCCAATATGGGCAAAGCGCTGCTTGCAGATTCAACCGCAACCATCACAGGCACGATGCTTGGCACCTCATCGGTGACAAGCTTTGTGGAGAGCAGTGCTGGGGTTGCGGTTGGTGGTCGCACAGGTTTGGTCGCTGTGGTGGTGGGTCTATTGTTTTTGGTGGCGCTGTTTTTTGCACCGCTGGCGGGCATGATTCCAAGCTATGCGACCGCGGGTGCGATTTTTTATGTTTCGGTGCTCATGCTGTTTACCTTGCGCGATATTGATTGGGAGGATTTGACCGAGGCTGCCCCTGTGGCGGTGGTGCTTTTATTGACGCCTTTGTCGTTTTCCATTGCTGATGGCATTGCGCTTGGTTTTATTACTTATACAATCGCCAAGTTGTTAAGCGGTCGCCACAAAGAAATATCAATCGCGGTGTGGGTGATGACCTTGATTTTATTGGCAAAATTAATATTTTTGAAATAATCACAAGGTTTAGGTTGAATAATCCAGCAATTATTTATACAATTGTTGGATTATTTTTTTAGGCGCATCTTAACACGCCCAATAATTGAATACGCCCTAAGATTTTGATGGCATTGAGATTAAATAATTTACGTCATTCTCAGGCTTTAAACCGTTTTGTAGGCTTAGGTTGAACTTGCAAAACCCAATATTTTAAGTCATTGATTTTATTTAAAAATTTATTAAAAATTGTTGGGTGTCATTTTTCCACCTAACTTACGAAAATTCATTTTTTTTATAAAAAATCAATTGAGTTAAATAAAGTTGAGAATGGGGTTAATCTTATTAAAAGCCGCCTTATGCGCGCAGTATTTGCTGTTTTGATGGTTGATAATTTTTTTAAGGATATGGTATGACGCTACAGTTTGACAATCGTGTGTATAATTTTTGTGCAGGTCCTGCCACCATGCCAGAAGAGGTGCTCAAAAAAGCGCAACAAGAGCTGCTTAATTGGCAGCAAGGCGGTTCATCGGTGATGGAAATCAGCCATCGCAGCGCTGATTTTATGCGCATTGCGCAAAAGGCGGAGCAGGATTTGCGCACTTTGCTGAATATTCCTGACAATTATAAGGTGCTGTTTTTGCAAGGTGGGGCAAGTTTGCAGTTTTCTACCATTCCCATGAATTTGCTTAAAGGCACGGCGGATTATTTGGACACAGGGATTTGGTCAAAAAAAGCCATTACCGAAGCAAAGCGCTATGAGGCGGCAGGTTTGGGAAAAATCAACGTGGTCGCAAGTGCCAAAGACAGCAATTACACGAGTGTGCCAGACATCAGCACCTGGCAGATGTCTGAAAATGCGGACTATTTTCATTATTGCCCCAATGAAACCATCCAAGGGCTTGCCATGTTTGATGTGCCAAAGGTGAATGCACCCATCGTGGCGGATATGTCGTCTTGCATTTTGTCTGAGCCGATTGATGTGAGTCGCTTTGGGCTTATTTATGCAGGCGCACAAAAAAACATTGGACCTGCTGGGCTGACTTTGGTCATTGTGCGCGAGGATTTGCTTGGGCGCGCGCATGACATTTGCCCAAACACCCAAAATTACAAAAATCAAGCGGACAATGACTCCATGCTCAATACACCGCCAACTTTTGCGTGGTATTTGTCTGGGCTTGTCTTTGAATGGCTGCTTGCGCAAGGGGGTGTATCAGCAATTCATAAACAAAATTTGGAAAAAGCCAAGCGTTTGTATGCGTTCATTGATGGCAGCAGTTTTTATCACAATCCTGTACAAAAGGATTATCGTTCAATCATGAATGTACCTTTTACTTTGGCGGACAGCAGCTTGGATAAAGCGTTTTTGGAGCAATCTGCCAAGGCAGGACTGCTCAATCTAAAAGGGCACAAATCCGTGGGCGGAATGCGCGCAAGCATTTATAATGCCATTGATTTGGCGGGCATTGATGCGCTCATTGACTTTATGAAAGACTTTGAGGCGCGTGCATAAGGCTTGATTTATGAACGCCTTTTATTTTGTGCTTGCGCTATTACTAAGTACCGCGGTTTTTGCCAAGGACAAGCCTTTGGCGCACGCGCCTGTGGCACAGCGCGCCGACAACTCACAAATCATAACTGCGCGCGCGCTTGGGCATAATGCCAGTCCCCAATTTTTGGCGCGCGAGCATATGCCTTATGCCAACCCACAAGCGCCCAAAGGCGGTGTGTTGTCTTTGTCAGCGCAAGGCACTTTTAACAGTCTAAACCCATGGTATGACAATGGCACGCCTGTCACAGGCACCATTTATCTGTACGATACTTTATTGACAAGCTCCTTGTCCGAAAGCTTTGTCATGTACCCACAGCTTGCCGAAAAAGTCACCTACAATCCCAATGACAAAAGCTGGGTGATTTATCACATCAATCCGCACGCGCGCTTTTGGGATGGCTCTGAGGTGACTGCCGAGGACGTCAAAGCCAGTATTCACGCCATCACAACAAAAGGCGTGATGAGTATGCGCAGCTATTTGGCAGGTATTAAAGACATTGAAGTACTTGATAAATATCGGGTTAAATTCATCTTTGAAAATGCGGACAATGCTGAATTGCTTTTGACGGTGGGGCAAATGCCCATTTGGCAAAAAAAGAGCATTGAGGCGGATTTTGAAAAAGTGTCGCTTGTGCCATTGATGGGCAGCGGTCCTTATCAAGTGGGCAAAATTGATGCAGGACGTGCCATCACTTATGTGCGCGATAAAAACTATTGGGGTGCAAAACCTGAAAGCAAGGTGATGGCAAATGTGGGTCGGTTTAATTTTGATGCCATAAAATTTGTCTATTATCAAAGCCCAGAAGTTGCGTTTGAGGGCTTTAAGGCGGGGGAATATCAGTTTCGCGCCGAAAACAAGGCGCGCACTTGGGTGACAGGCTATGATTTTCGTGCTGTCAATCAGGGCATGATAAAAAAAGAGTCCATTCCAAACAAAAATCCAGTCGCAACTCA
The DNA here is from genome assembly GCA_041811915.1 of Moraxella sp. Taxonomy (GTDB): domain Bacteria; phylum Pseudomonadota; class Gammaproteobacteria; order Pseudomonadales; family Moraxellaceae; genus Moraxella. The sequence continues at coordinate 90,548 of JBGXSA010000076.1, forward strand.
AGCGCTTGTCATGAATAACCGCCGAGTGCTGTTTGCTGATATTCGTGTGCGCCAAGCATTGACATGGGCCTATGATTTTGAATGGCTCAATCACACAATGTTTTATGGGCAATATGAGCGCCTACAAAGCTTTTTTTATGGGTCTGAACTGGCTGCCACAGGTACCCCAAGCCCAGCAGAAATGGCGGTGCTGACACCTTTGTTGCCCATGCTGCCGCCCACGCAAGCCAAATACGCCCTAGCAGATTGGCAAGCGCCCAAGTCGGCAGGCGATGGCTTTAATCGTGATAATTTATTAAAGGCGCGTAAGCTGCTGCTGGAAGCAGGTTTTTATTATCAAAATGGCAAGCTGTATGACAATGAAGGTAGGCTTGCAAGCTTTGAGATTTTGGTGCCATCTGACGATCAAAACCGTATTATTTTGCCATTTGTCAGAAATTTAAAGCGTTTGGGCTTTTCGGTAAGCATTCGTACGGCAGACAGACCGCAATATCTGGAGCGTCTGCGCCGATTTGATTATGACATGATTGTGGATGTGTTTGCCATGAGTCTATCGCCAGGCGCTGAACAGGCTTATTTTTGGGGCTCAAAGGCTGCTGATGAACAGGGTAATCAAAACAGCGCTGGCATCAAAAGCGCCGCCATTGATACCGTCATTGATAAGCTCATCAAATCCAAAAATCGCGATGAGATTATTTTGTACAGCAAGGTCTTGGATAGGCTTTTGCGCGCAGGGTTTTATGTCATTCCAACGTATGGCAAATCCAAAGATAATGTCGCCTATTGGCAACAGTACGCGCATGGCACGCTGCCAAGCAATGCCATCGGTATTGAATATTGGTGGGTGGACGCACAAAAACAGCGCGAGGTACAGGCGTATTTAAAGCAAAAATAATCAAGTGTTTAGCGTTTTTTTGATGAGTTGTTATTCTGAAAATAGCTTTAAAATGACCTTGAATTTTGATGGAAAGTCGCTATAATAACCACTGACGAACACAAACACCATTCCATTTGGGATGGTGTTTTTAACTAGGGCGTAAAAAACTTTTTATCAAACATCAAAAGCACGCCTAAAACTGAATACTCAAACATTTTTTAAAGCGTGTAAAATATCAACACGCCCAATATAAGGAAAAAAATAATGCAACGTTATCCGATGACACCAGAAGGTCATAAAGCCTTGGAAGATGAGCTCAAACAGCTAAAAACCATTGATCGCCCACGTATTACCGCCGCCATTGCCGAAGCGCGTGAGCACGGCGATTTAAAAGAAAATGCAGAATATCATGCCGCACGCGAGCAGCAAGGCTTATCCGAGGCGCGCATTCGTGATATTGAGGCAAAGCTTGGCGGCGCTGAGGTGATTGATCCCAAATTACTGCCCAAAGATGGGCGTGTGGTATTTGGGGTGACTGTGCTTATTGAAAATATTGACACAGGCGAGCAAACGCGCTATAAGATTGTAGGCGATGATGAAGCGGATTTTAAAATCAACAAAATCTCTGTAGGCAGTCCAATTGCGCGCGGTTTGATTGGCAAATCTGAGGGCGATGAGGTCAAAATTCAAACACCAAGTGGTGTGGTGGAGTATGAGATTTTGGATGTTTTGTATGAATAAATTTGCAAAATAACAAAAACGCACCAAATCGGTGCGTTTTTATTTGAATCGCTCATAATCACATAAGCCATTTGTTTGCATAACGTTTTCTTTGTGCGATGTAAATTTGCTTGCCCACAGGCAACAATTTCCACGTCATTTTAAATGCGCCTGCATAGGTGCCGACATAATGCTCGCCATCGTCCGATACGCGAAAATAGCCTGCATTCACCAAAGCCTGCATTTCACGCGCGTGAAATTCGTGAAATTGTGCCACCATATTCGGCAACAAAGGCGTAGGCGTTTTGCCCAATTTGGTACGGACTTGGCGAAAACGGTTTAGCAATTCGCTCACATTATCCACATCATCGCATTGAATTTTCACTATATTCTCATTGTTTGGAAACACGCTTGTTTCGCTGCTGTTGTTCATTGTCAGCGAACTGCCATCGGTATAGCGTTCATAAAATTCAACACAATCAAACTGTTTGGCGGTTTGTGTGTTGGACATACTGATAATCGCCGCCACCGTTGTCGCCTTTTCGTGGCGATACGTTGCGATATCGTTCACAGTCGGACGCATGCCCTGCGTAAACAACCTTTCCGACAACACAAAACCTGCCGCCATCATTTCCTGATGAAAACGCATAAATTCAGGCGTTTGCCGCGCAAAAAATTCATCATATGGCACGGATTCAAATTCACATTGGCGCGGCACTTTTATGCCTTTAAACGCTATTTTTGCCAAAAACGCGTAATTTGCCAATAATGCGATTGGCACGAGTAGTAAGGACATCATATTGTTTTTGCTTTGTTTTTAGTTTATTAAATTCAAGCTTAGATTCAACCAAGAACGACAACGTTTCAATAAACAGCAAAAAAAAGAAGTAAGATGTGTACTGTTCTACTTACTTCTTTGGCTTTTATTCAGCCCATATCAAAATAGTCTGATAGATAGTTATCAGACTGATGTTTTTAAAAGCTGTTTAAAAAAAAGATTGTGGCTTGGTGTAATTTAACAGTATATTCATTTTGCGCGTTTATATAAATTACACCAAATTACTAAAAGTTTGGGTGAGGATGCTTTTAAATCTCACCAATATTGCAATATTGGGCGACTTGTTCTTGGAAGGATTCGGAGATTTCATCGTCAATATAATGGCGAATGTCGTTGATTTTATAAGTGCCATTTGCAGGTACGACTTGATACATAACAAAAGCATTTTGATTGGCTAAATGTGCCAATACCCAATCGCTGTACATCTCATAAGAAACCTCTTCTTCGGCATCAACGTCTTGACCTGGGTAGGCAAAATGGTAAGTGTCCGCACAAGTGCTCGCCTCGCCCTCATAGTTGGCATTGAACCATTGTTCATAATTGTCTCTTTGCAATAAAGCTCGCTGCAAATCATCCGTGCCAAACTTATACATCCAATCATCGCTTTGAGTGCTGTACGGGTCAGTGTACACTTGATGTACTGTATCAAATTGCACTTGAATGCTTGGGTCATTCTCAAAATAATCATTGCCAAAATCATTTGAATAAGCTTGAATGCTTAAGGCTAAAAAGGGCAACATCATTAATTTTTTCATAAAAACTCGCTTGTTTTATTGACAGTGGGGCATAATGCCCTCCAAAATGGGCTGTGTTCATTTTAATAATAACACAACTTAACAATTATTTTACTAAAACCAAACATTTAAAACAAGTCCAAGCAACAACTTTGCCATTGAGTGCATTGCGATACCGACATTTTTCATTATCCTATTTGGTAATAAATGTGATAAAATAGTGCGTTTTGGTTGGGGCGTGTTGATATTTCAATTTGAGTGAAAAATTTAGAAAATTATAAGCCTTTTTAGGCAATAAATGCAGCCAATATGATAATATTGGCAAGCTTATTAATAACAGCTATTAACGACAAAAGGCAAGATTTAGCTTATTTTTCACCAAAAGCACGACCAAAAGCCTAATTTTCAACATTTTTTCTTAAAGCGTGTGAAATATCAACACGCCCTAATTTTAGTGTGAGTTTATGAAGCATTTTCACATGATGATGGCGCTCATCACGGTGCTGTTTTTTTGCTACAGCGCATTTTGTATCTTTAATCAAAAAGCGGTGTCGCGCGCGTTTTTTATTGCCAGCCACGTTGTTTATGCATTGGTTGCGGCAACTGGGCTTATGCTGCTTTATATGATGAGTCAGGTGGTTGCGCCGCCGCATTGGGTGTTTGCCAAAATCATTTTGATGATTATGGCGGTGTCTGCCATGGTAAAAGCGCGCCGCAGCTTGTCCATGCACCCAGACAAGCCTGAGCGCGCCAAAGCAGGCGTGTTTGTGGCGGCGATTGCGCTGACTGGCGTGTTGTATTTGGCGATTGCCAAGCCGATGTTGCAATTTTAATGATTTTGGTTATAAGGTCAAATGACAATGATAAAACTTTCTGCAGATGATGTAACAATGAACGCACAAGCCAGCTCAAAGGATGAGGCGCTGTTGTGCGTGGCACAGGCGTTTGACCGATTGAATCTGGTGGATGAGAGCTATTTGACAGCGCTCAAAGAGCGAGAGGCGCAAAGCAGCACCTATCTGGGGGCGGGGCTTGCCATTCCGCATGGGACGCCAGCATTTAAAGAGCGCATTGCCAAAACAGGTGTGGCGATTGTGCATTTTCAAGAGGGTGTGGATTGGGGTGATGGCAAGCTTGTGTATGTGGCGGTGGGTATTGCTGCCAAATCCGATGAGCATTTGACGATTTTGCGTAAACTTACGCGCGCGCTTGGCGATGAGCAGGCAACGCTGCACGCCATCAAGCACGCAACCACGCCAGAGCAAATCATTGCCGCGCTTGGCGATGAGCCTAAGTCTTATGAGCTGACTTTTGATTCATCGCTTGTGGTACAAGGCGAGTTTGTTGATACAGAACAAATGATTGTACACGCTGTCAGCTTACTTAAAAACAAAGGCGCGATTGGCAGCGGATTTTTGGCAGAAGTACTAAAAAAACCTGCTATTGAGCTTACCCATCATCTGTATTGTGTGGCGTCTTGTGTTGCGGTCAATGAGCCTAAGGTGGCGCTGGTTTATGGCACTGTGCACAAAGCGCCAACCAAGCTTGCTGTCATTGCGTACAACAATCAAACAAACGCACAAATCAGCGCGGTGATTGATCAATTGTTGTCAGTGGCACACATTCACGATGATAAGGCGCTGATGACGGCGCTACAGCTTGACAAAACACAGCGCTATGTTGTCCGTCAGGTATATCTGCCCAATCAACATGGCTTGCATGCGCGTCCTGCGACCTTGCTAAGTCAGCTTGCCAATCGTTTTCATGGAGAGGTGTTGATTGGCATGAATGATGATGTTGTGTCTGCCAAAAGCCTAAGTAAGCTGTTGTCGCTTGGGGCGGAATATGGGCAGTCTTTACAGATTTTGGTTGAGCCGACAGACAACGCAGATGAGTTTGCTGATGAAATGGTGCGCGCAATCAATGAAGGGCTTGGCGAAAATGTCGTGCCCATCACAGCACCGATGGCACAAAAAAGCGCTGATGACGCGCCTACGCCCACAAATGCTTTGGCGCTGCACAAGCCAAATTATGCCATCGGTGCATCGCGCGGCATTGCTTATGCCCAAAGCTTTGTGATTAAACCAACAAAATTCAGCTATCCGCGCCACGCAGACAACCCAGCTGACGAAAAGCAAAAACTGCATCAGGCGATTCAGTCGGCGCAGCAAGATTTGCAAGCATTGATTGACAATGCCAAAAATATTGACATCGCGCAGATTTTTCAAGCGCACAAAGCATTGCTTGAAGATGTGGCGATTATGGATGAGGTGCTCATCAAAATCCATGAGGGCTTGTCTGCGCCGATGGCGTGGCACAGTCAAATTGAGCGCATGGTCAATCATCAGCTGTCGCTCAAAAATCAGCTGCTGGCAGAGCGCGCCGCCGATCTTAAAGATGTTGGTGAGCGCGTATTGGCGGTGCTGTGTGGCACAAGTTTGCCCAGCGCACCAGATGAGCCTTATATTTTGATCAAACATGATTTGTTGCCAAGCGATGTGGCGCGACTGGACAATCAGGTGGCGGGCATCATCACAGCGGTCGGTGGCGCAAGTTCGCACAGCGCCATTGTGGCGCGTGCGCTTGGCATTCCTGCCATTGTTGGTGCAGGCGAGGCGGTGCTGTTGGTGGCTCAAAACACGCCGATTTTGATGGATGGACAAGCTGGCAGTTTTGTTGTTGAGCCTAATGAGGCGGATGTGGCGGCCGCCAAAGACATTCACGCACGCCAAAAACAGCTTGAAAGTCTGGCAAATTCGCAAAAACAACTGCCCGCCATCACCCAAGATGGTCATCGTGTGGAGGTGGCAGTCAATATTGGCGATGTGCAAAACGCCCAAAGTGCGCGCGAGCAGGGCGCAGAAGGGGTGGGGCTGTTGCGCACTGAGCTTGTGTTTATGAAGCACAGTCAAATGCCAAATATTGAAGCGCAAGTCAATGACTATAAACAAGTGTTTGACGCGATGGGCGAGCTGCCTGTGGTGGTGCGCACTTTGGATGTTGGGGGTGATAAGCCTTTGCCATATCTGCCGATGATGGGTGAGGACAATCCATTTTTGGGCGTGCGCGGTGTGCGTTTGACTTTACGCGAGCCTACAATTTTCAAGGAACAGCTGATTGCGCTTATTGAGTCTTCACAAGGCAAAGATTTGCGCATCATGTTTCCAATGATTGCACGTCTGGAAGAATGGCAACAAGCGCGTGCCCTGCTGGATGAAGTGCTTGCCTTACATCCTCACGAGCGCTTGCAGGTGGGTATGATGATTGAGGTACCAAGCGCAGCGATTTTGGCAGAAAAATTTGCGCCATTTGTGGATTTTTTTAGTATTGGTACAAATGATTTGACGCAATATACACTTGCCATTGACCGCGGACACCCTGTTTTGTCAAAAGAGGCGGATGGCTTGCATCCAAGCGTGCTGCATTTGATTAACAATACCATCAAATATGCTCATAAGCATGGCAAATGGGTGGGTGTCTGTGGTGAACTGGGTGCTGACCAAGCGGCTGTGCCGATTTTGCTTGGGCTTGGTGTGGATGAGCTGTCGGTGTCGGCAAGCCAGATTGCGCTTGTGAAAATGCAGGTAAGGCAGCTGTCTTATCAGGCGTGCCAGACGCTTGCGCTACAGGCATTGACGTGCGCAACCGCCGATGAGGTGCGTGCATTGAGTGTGGACAGCAAGCTTGGAGAGATTTATGGCTAAGGTGCTTTGTATTACCCTAAATCCTGCCATAGACGTGACATTGAGTTTGGATAAGCTCAATGTTGGCGCGGTCAATCGCGTACAGACAAGCCAAATTGAGCCAGCTGGCAAGGGCATTAATGTCGCCAGCATTTTAGCGCAGCTTGGACATCAGGTGACGGTCACAGGCTTTTTGGGGGTGGATAATTGCCAGATGTTTCAAGATAAATTTGGCGCGCTTTCCTTGTGCGATGAATTTGTCTATGTTGCAGGTACAACCCGCCAAAACATCAAAATCGCAGAAAGCTTTGGGCAAATGACCGATGTCAATGGGCAGGGCTTTGGTGTGGATGATGTGGCGATTGCTCAATTGTTCAACAAAACGTGCGATTTGGCAAAGCTTGCGGATGTGGTTGTGCTGTCAGGCAGTCTGCCACAAGGCTTTACTTTGGCGGATTTTGATAAGTTTATCAAACTGATTTTGGCGGTCAATCCAAAACTTGTGGTGGACACCAGTGGCGAGGCGCTAAAAATCGCCATAGACAACGCGCCGTTTTTGATTAAGCCAAATGTGGACGAAATTCATGAGATACTGGGCGATGCTTTTGTTGATGGGATTGCTTATTTTCGTCAATTGTTTGCCGCAAAGCCGACTGCGCGCATTGCGCATGTGGTCATATCCATGGGCGAGCAGGGCGTTCAATGGCTACAAACCTGTGATGAGCACACAAAGCTGCTGTCTGCCAATGCACCCAAAGTAGCCGTCAAAAGCACGGTGGGTGCAGGCGATACATTGCTGGCAGGCATGGTGCATGGGCTTTTGCTTGGTGTGAGCGATGAGGTGGTGCTGACACAGGCGGTTGCCATGGCGGCGCACGCGGTGAGCATTACTGGGTTTGTGCTCGCGGATTTAGCGCGCTTGCAGAGCTTGTCAGCGGACATTCATGTCAAGCACATGGATTTTTAGGATGTGTTGATTAAAACAAAAGATTTTAAAAATTATCGGTTTGTTGTGATGGGATAATCAATGAGATGACGTTGATAAAGCTGTTTATGACATTTTAACCTCTAACATTTTAACCTCTAACATTTTAACCTCTAACATTTTTAAGGTGTGCAAACTGTCAGCACACCTAATTTAAGGGCGGACAGCCAGTATGACAAAGTTAGTTATTATTCATGCCACAAATGACGTTCAAGGACTGCTCTTGGCAAAAAAAATCGCATTTGAGGCTCAAAGTCAAGACATGATTGCCAATGTTGTGGATGATTCTGTAGCGGTGGATGTTGCTTATGCGGACAAAGTATTTGTCATTGGGCAAATCAATGAGCGCGTGCTTGGCACTTTGGGCAAAATCATTGCTGTTGATGTGCAAGCGTGCGCGCAGGGCAATGCTTTTGAGGCAATCAATCAAGCGCAAGAGATGGATGCTTGTGAGCTGATGACACATCAAGCAAATCAAGCAACAGTCTCAAAGCCGCTGTCTTTTGTGGCGATTACCGCGTGTCCCACAGGGGTGGCTCATACCTTTATGGCAGCTGAGAGCCTAGAAAACAAAGCCAAAGAGCTTGGGCATAACATCAAAGTAGAAACCCAAGGCTCGGTGGGTGCCAAAAATATTCTGACTGATGAAGAGATTGCAGCGGCGGATTTTGTGATTTTGGCGACAGATATTGAAGTTAATGCCGATAGATTTGTCGGTAAAAAAGTCTATCGCACCTCCACAGGACAAGCTTTGAAACAAACCCAAAAAGTATTTGATGAAGTGGCAAGCTTGGCGGCTGTTCACGAAGGTAAAGCCAATCAGGACAATGCCCAGTCTCACTCTAGCAAAGCCCAAAATGCCAAAAAAGGTGGGAATTTTTATAAGCACTTGATGACAGGCGTATCTTTTATGCTGCCCATCGTGGTGGCAGGCGGGCTATTGATTGCCATGTCCTTTGTGTTTGGCATCAATGCTTTTGAGCAAAAAGGCAGTCTTGCTGATGTGCTTATGCAAACAGGTAAAGCTGCTTTTACCTTGATGATTCCGATTTTGTCAGGCTATATTGCCTATTCCATTGCCGATAGAGCAGGACTTGCTGCAGGCTTGATTGGGGGCTTGTTGTCGGCTCAGCTGGGGGCGGGCTTTTTGGGAGCGATCGTTTCAGGCTTTTTGGCGGGTTATGTGGCGTTGTTTTTGGCAAATAAATTAAAACTGCCCCAAACCATGGAAGCCCTAAAGCCGATTTTGATTATTCCATTGGTCAGCTCTTTGGTGATTGGGCTTTTGATGTTTTATGTCGTGGGTACGCCTGTGGCAGGACTGTTGTCAGCGATGGAGGGCTTTTTGACCAATCTTGGGACAACCAACTTGGTACTGCTCGGGGCGGTGCTGGGCGGTATGATGTGTGTGGATATGGGTGGACCTATTAATAAGGCGGCTTATACCTTTTCGGTGGGGCTATTGACGTTGGATACGCCCAATCAATTCCCCATTGCTGCAGCGATGGCAGGGGGCATGGTGCCAGCCATTGGTATGGGGATTGCCACCATGTTTGCCAAATCCAAATTTAGCAGTGATGAGCAAAGTGCAGGCAAGGCATCGTTTGTGCTTGGGCTGTGCTTTATCTCTGAGGGGGCGATTCCTTTTGCCGCCAAAGACCCAAGCCGTGTGCTACCAAGCTGTATTATTGGCGGGGCGGTAACAGGCGGACTTGTGGGCTTGTTTGGTATGACGCTTGTCGCACCGCATGGTGGGGTGTTTGTGCTGCTTATCCCCAATGCCATCAACAAGCCCTTGCTGTATTTGGTCGCTGTGGCGGTGGGCAGTATCATCACAGGGGTGATGTACGCATGCTAAAGCCCAAAGAAAAACTGGCGTTGGTGGTGTGAATAAAAAAGCGTCTAAATCATTAGGCGCTTTTGTTTGGGTGGTTTTTGGCTATTAAGGTTAAAACCAAGGTTTTTTGTTCTTGATGTAAGTTTCTTCAAAAACATCATCAGGCTTAATGATGTAAAAAATAAACTCAATAAAGGCAATTATTCCAACGATAGCGGTCAATTCTATTTATCCTTTATTATTATTTATACAATCCCATCCATTGAAGCTTTGCAAATGATTTTTGCGATATGATGGAGCGCGATAGCTGAGTATCCAGCGGTTTAGGGCGTATCCTCCATTTGTCAGTTTTGTACCTACTTATGGGCTTACATGGTCATTAAATTTTAAATGATGCAGCTAATTCGTGAAGGTTTCATTATTTGGCAATCCAATTAATAAGTCAGTATAAAACGATATTATGATTTATTTTTCTTCCATTCCACCAACTTTTCAATAATCCCAATCAACTCCGCTCGCTCATGATTGTTCAGTTGGTTTAATAAATTCATGATGTAGCGAGCCTCGTCATTTATCGTCGGATTGGCATTGGTCAAAAAATCCGTCGTCTCACAGTTATACAAGGTTGCAAATTCTGATAATCGCTTGATGGTCGGCATAATGCTTCCACGCTCCATTTTTGAAATCGCATCGTCGCTAATGCCAATATATTCGGCGGCTTGAGCCTGAGTAAAGCCTGCCGATTGGCGTTTATTGGCAATTGCTTTACCAATTGCCCGACTTAAGGTCTCATCTGTTCTGCGTGTCATATTGTCCACCTATGCTTTTAATGCTTAGTGTAGGCATTTAACACTTGAAGTACAGATTGTTTAAGTTATATAATAGAACTTTAATTATTGTTTGTATTTGGTAAATTTAAATTTTATTTGGCTTGTCTGTGTTGATTGGTGAATTTGCAATCAGTCTAGCACATTTTAAATTATGATGGTGTACGAGAAAAAAATCGCTGCGACATGATAAGACGTTTGCTCTTAACAAACCTGGTGCGATTTGATAAAGTGGCGGTGTTTTATAGCGAGAGTGATTTTATGAGTAACGCCACCAAAACCATCATCAATCGCCAATGGCACATAATTGAGCTATTGGTCAAGACAGACCGCTATTTATCCACCGAGGACATCAGGCAATATTTACAAAGTAAAGGTGTTGCAGCAGAACTTCGCACCATTCAAAGGGACTTAAATGATTTAAAACAAATTTTTCCATTAGAATGCCGAACCGATGATAAGCCTTATGGCTGGCGATGGGCAAGAGTGCAATATGGTAAAAAACAAGAGCTGACACTCATTCAGGCGTTGGCGTTTCGGTTGATTGAAACCCAATTACAAGAACACCTGCCAAGTGAGTTGATGGATAATCTTCGGCCATTGTTTATCAAGGCGAGATTTATGTTGATGGATCCTGGATTTCGTTCACAGTCAAATGAAATGCTGCTGCGTGAATTGATGGATAATCTGCCAAAAGCAAAATCAGACAAATTCCATCAAAGACACGAATGGCAGGGTTGGCATTCTATAGGACACCCTAAGCCAACAAACAATAAAAAATCTGTTTTTGCTGCTTTGATGAATAAGATTGAATGTCATCAAGAATGCAAACATGAAGCCAAACTGATCAAACAGCTTAAAGGCGAGCTTGAGAAATTGGGTTTGGTGGAGTTGGCGAATTCTATATAATTGTCTTCATTTTTAATTGAATTTTAATAAAATGGGAGTTACAAATGAGTAGTTTATCATTAAAAGTGCTGGAAGATAGTATCCGAGAAACTCTAGCTTATGCTATTGGTGCGGATATTGAAGTGGAGACACAGACGAAACTTATTGACATTTTTCGTAAGATTCGCCTAAGTTGTTTGTTGGATGAAGAGGAGTTTGTTTCTATTGGCGGTACGCAAGGTGCGGGTAAGACAACTTTTTTGACCACATTGTATAAAGAATGCGGAATCGATGATTGGCTTAAAGGTAATAATGGTCGCGGGGAACAGCTGCCTGTTTTGGTCAAGCAAGATTCAAAAGCTGTGGAAATTCGAGCAGAGCGCCTTGTTTACGATGCAATAAAAAAAGAAGCAGTGTGGGTTGTATGTGAAAAAGAAGAGTTCGCACAAGCCATCCAAAACTATAAATATAAAGATGCAGATGGTAGAAATACACTGTTGGCACGGTTGATTGTTCCTGCCGTTCATGATTTAAGCTTTAACTGGATGTTGTTACCTGGCTATGAGGCCATTACCAAAGACAATGCAAACTGGCAAGGCTTGATGCATTATGCTATCTATCACGCATCAGGCATGATTTTTGTTACCGATGCAGCTCGCACTGCTCAAAATCAAGACGGTATCTTAAAGAGCATTAAAGAGATTGCGCACAAAGTTACCCCGATTATTGTATTAAGTCGATGCGATGCCATTCGAAACAACTCCGAACAAATCAATGAATTGATTGAGACTGCAAGTACAACCTATGAAGTAAATAAGAGCCAAGTGATTGCGGCAGGAACAGACTATGAGAATTGGAAGGATGACTTTGATAATCTTCTACAAAATAGCTTGCGCAGCGGTATTCGCACTCAAGAAGATAAATATGAAGCTGTACTAAAAACTGTCAAGTATGATCTACGAGATGTTGAGACAGAAATACAAAATTGGATAGTAGATAAAGATTACAATGAAAGCGCGATCGAACGAGTAATTGATAAACATTTGAAAGAGTTTCGTAATGCTGTAGAGGGCTACAAAGAACAATTGCAAATTAGTCTTAACAATCATCTTGCTGATGTTAAAAATCAAGCCAAAACAAGTGCAGAAGCTTGCTATGAAGATGAGGAAGTGGGAATAGCGAACAATGTGAAGATTGCAACGCGGAAATTGACTTTTCGAGGGGTTGAAGTTGATAGAAAACGAGAAGAGCGCATTAAGAATGCCTTTATCCAGGCTGATCCCCAGTTTGCAATTGTACAGTCTATAGCCGAAACATCAGCGAAAGAGATGAAAATCAGCATTAATTCAAATGCCCAAAATTTACTGGGTTATGGAGAAGAAACTGATGAGCTATTTCATGAAAACTGGAGTGGTGTTAGAACAGCCCTAAAAACACTACTTCATTTTGAAGATGGCTCAAATCAGGTAATGACAAATCATGAAGATATGGAAAAAAACTTTAAAAATGCCTTAAGATTGCTACCTGTAATGACAATGGAGTATGTGCGCCTATCACAAATGATGCCAGTTTCTACAGGTGATGGTACGGGTATACAAACAACCGGTATTACCCAAGAAAGCACCAAACAGTTATTACAGGTTTTTGCCAATAGTTTCAATGACACATCCAAAACCCTGACCGGATCGGCCAAGGTGGTGGTGGGTGGTCTTGCAGCCGTATTGGGTGTAGATAGTTTAGATGGCAAGGTGGGTGATGGAGTCAATATAGAGGGATTGGGTAGCATTGTAGGCCTCTCCAAAGTTGCTGCTACTCGTATTGTAGGCGGCGTACTAGTAGTTGCAGGTGCTGCTTTAACTTTGCAGCAGGCTTCTAGTCATGCAGCACGCAATGATAGAAAAAATATAAAATATATTGAAGAAATGATTGATCGTAATATTTTGGCGCAAAAACAGAATGTATTGATTAGTTATGATAGAGCAATGAATCAATTGGAGCGACAAATCAGAGCGAATTTGCAAAAACAATATAGCTCTTCAAATTTGGGTAATGAATACAATCTCATGGTTGCTCTAAAGCATCTTACACAAGCTCGTAAGGATGCAGTGAAGTATTTAAATGCTGAAAAGGTGCCCAATGAACAATTATAATGTCAAGAGCTGGGCAGATATTTGCGCACTGAGATATGATTGGGCAAATGCTGGCTTTGAATCCTTTATGAAGAAATTTGACCCAGAGTTGTACCTGCAGGAAAACTCTGCAGAAATCAAGGATCAAATCTCAGTTGTGGTGTATGGCTCATCTCAAGTGGGTAAAACTTCATTCATTCTTGAATTATTGGGCGTCTGTGAAGATGAAATCAAGCGAGTGCAAAAAGTCTTGCGGGGTGGCCGCACAGCAGGAAATTCATCAACTGCTACTGCCACTCGATATCACATTTCACAAAATGAACTTTGGCACATTGTTCTCAAAGATGACCGCAATGATACTATCAATACAATAGATAAGCATAAAGACTTAGACGATAAAGAAGCAACTGAAGTTATTGCTAGAATTCGTCAAGACATGGTTGAATTAGGCAGTAAATATCAGGTGACCGAGATTGATATTTATATTCCCAAGCTTTATGTGGATAAGCGGATATTTAATCAGTATACTCATAAGGATATTATTATCCGTGACTTGCCAGGTGTAAATGCTCAAAATCATAATGAACAACATTATGTTATTAGTAGTATCGCCAAGAAAATTAATATGGCAGATATTGTTATTTTGATTACCAAAGTGGATGATTTGGCAAAGATTATACATCCAAATAATTTACACAGTGACAAGTTTCCTATGCTTGAGAATTGGTGGCGCAGACCTAATAAATTTCGAGCTGTGTTTACTTCGGCATTTTCCAATCAATCCAATCGAGAGCTGATAGACAAGGCATCCAATAATCAAATCGAGATTGCAAAGCTCCTAAAAGATGATTTGATGGAGCAATGCAAGCGCTTTGAAATTGGTTTTGGATCATCCCAATTGTATTTATCAGAAGTTGGCGATAGTTGGCAAGGTTTGGTTGCCAATGAAAGCAATAGTAGCTACGCTAGCAAAATCATTCCCATCAAGAATTATTTCTTTAACGAATTGCGAGAGAGTATTCTTTCTGCAAATAACCCGCTAAGCCGTCTCAAATATGGCTACGAAATTGGTAATATTGCAGAAAACTTGTTAAGAGATGCGAAGAATCGACATGAAGAAGCGGTGAATATTATTGAGAATGAAATATCCAAAAACGCAAAAAGAATGCAAGATTTTTATCGATATATTGAAGAAAACAAGGTGGCTTTAGATGATATTAGGCAACTTGATGAAAAGCAAGACTTGGAAGATGTTAGAAAAAATGTTACAAAGACCATCAATGATGCACTAAAAGCATTTATAAAACAGCCAAGTCCACAAAAGAAAGTGAGTGAATTAAGAGATTATCTCATTAATGCTGTACATCTACTTGAGGAAATATATCTCAAGGAATTTCAAGATGATAATTTTGAGCATTTTGAGCACCAAGATGTAACACATTGTTTTAAAAAGCTTTCTGGTTATAGTCTGGATGGTTATTTTTTTGATAGTAGTTTTGATGAGGATTTTGCACTGGTGAAGAATGCTTGCGAAAGTCAAGCTGATCGACTCAAAGATCTGGTTGATGAAAAATACCAATCTCTTATAAATCAGAAAGAGAGGGAAAAAGCCAAAGTGGAAGAGAGAATTTTGCTTGAATATCGCCAATTGAAAAATAGATATACAGAGTGTGAAAATCAACAAAAAACACTTGAAAATCAGATAAATAATCTAAATAAAAAATATCAGCAATTTTGCCAACAGCGAAATAATGATATTGAATATAGTAAAAATTTTAATCTATATATGCAAAAAAGTTTAAACGACCATATAAAACAATATTCCAACATTGCTAGATATGAAAGCAATCTATATCTAAAGATGCTTTGGATTATGTTTATTCGACTGATTAAAAATGACAAAGATAAGGTATGTACGCCATGAAAACAACCACTCAGACAGATGTATCAAATGTACAAGATGATCTAGAAATATTATTCCAGGAAATGTTTGGCAGAAGACTTGACGGTATCCAAGATCATACTTTGAATAAACTTGAAGAAATTAATAAAAAATACGAGAGTTTTGATAAAAAATTGCATAATGGATTTGGAGATTTGGAAGAAAAGATTGATGATTTGGAAGTTAATTTGGGTGGTCAGCACAAAAAATCCACAGAAAATTTAGATAGTAGACTGAAGATTGTTAGTGGCAAGCTTACAGAAACCAAAACAGAATTATTAAAGGTGATGGCTGACAACCTAAAGCATTTAAACGATGAGAATATACGCTCTAAAGAAGAAATGATTGCATTAATTGCTTCATTGTCAGAGCCGATGGCTAGAATTGACAACTTGGAGCTAGAGCAAAAGAAATTGGCGAAATCATTGTTTGTCATTAAAAATGGCTTTGATGAGATTAAGCAGGGCTTGAATGCTCTGGCGGTGCAAGTTCAGACAAATGGTGAGCAGGATCTTATAAGAACGCAGGCATTGGTTGAGAATGCTAAAGATGGAATCGTTAAAGATATTGCTCAATTTGGTAAGGAATTGGAACAATCATCCAATATTGGCTTTGATGCTTTACAAAACAGGCTTACAGCAGGATTTGAATTGAGTCAAAAGTTAGCGGACGATTGTAAGAATCAGACTGGCGCCCTAATGGAAAGCTATCAGCAATCACTGATGCAGCAAAATCATGAAAAGACTTTAAAGATTGATAAACAGTTAAACCAGTTTGCTAATTATAGCAAAGTCTTACTCGTGTTTAATGTTATAAGTCTGATTGTTGTGCTTGTATTGATGTACTTTTCATTAATATCAAATTGATTGATAAAACCAATGGTAGACCAATGTCACTTCCACCAAAACCGCTTAAAATTCAGTGCTACACTTGTGGTTATAAAGCAATTTATAATCCAAATTCTGATTGCTTGGTGATGAGGCTGCTGAATAATCACCGCTGTCCAAGATGTTTGTCACTATGTCAAATCAGTGATGCTAAAGCAATTTTGGTGGGCGGCGGTACTTGGGTGATTCTTGAAAGCTCATCTTATGTACATTTAAAGTGAGCTTAATTTGTCACAGTCTCCCAAAACCTATAGACTCTCGCAGCCCATCTCTTATCAAAACCGTTTTTTGGCGTATTGTTTTGCTGGTTTATTGTGGCTTTGATTTGATTTTAGGCTAATAGAGGTGGTGTACACAACCACAGCGCCAAGAGCCATGCACAGACACCTTGTCAAATCTATTGCGCTTTAGTATAATGCAAACGGTTCATCCATTTTTATTTATTTAATTTAAGGAATTTATTATGGCTATTGAGCGTACTTTATCAATCATCAAACCAGACGCAGTTGGCGCCAATCACATCGGCGAGATTTACAGCCGCTTTGAAAAAGCAGGTCTAAAAATTGTCGCTGCCAAAATGTTGCATTTGGATGATGAAAAAGCAGGTGGCTTTTATGCAGAACACAAAGAGCGTCCATTTTACAATGATTTGGTTAAATTCATGACATCAGGTCCTGTGGTGGTTTCTGTGCTTGAGGGTGAAAATGCGGTGCTTGCTCACCGTGACATCATGGGCGCAACCAATCCAAAAGATGCCGCAGAAGGCACAATTCGCCGTGATTTTGCAAGCAGCATTGATGAAAATGCCGTTCATGGCTCTGACAGCACACAATCAGCCGCACGCGAAATCGCTTATTTTTTCGCTGAAGACGAGCTTTGCCCACGCACGCGTTAATCTGCTGATCATAAAAAATCACCCAATGGGGTGATTTTTTTGCGCGATAAATGTAGTCCAAAAATTATTGGACAAAATTATTGCGCTAAGTTTACTGCATCAAACAATGCAGATTTGTGTGCCAAAAGCGCGTAAAAGCCACAAATAATTAGGGCTTTTGATGCGCCTTGTTGGTTTTGCGCATTGGTTTGCGTGCCTTGAGCGGTTTTTTGTGAATGCGTGCTTGCTTATCGCGCATGGCGTTATTTAAGCCCATCTCACTTCTTGGGCGCAAACCCACCAACGCGATAAGCTCATTAATATCACGACGATCAAGCTCAATAAAGCGTCCAGTCTTTAGGGTGCTGGGCAGCTTAACAGAGCCGTAGCGCGTGCGCAGTAAGCGACTCACCTTAAGACCTTGAGATTCAAACAAACGGCGCACTTCGCGTTTGCGACCTTCTTTTAGGCTGACGTGATACCACTTATTGACACCCGTGCCGCCACCTTCTTTGATGTCATCAAACGAAGCCATGCCGTCTTCAAGCAGTACGCCTTTGGTGAGCGCGCTTGCAATTTCAGGCGTCACATCGCCAAGCACGCGCACAGCGTATTCGCGCACAATCTCGCTGGAGGGATGCATGAGTCTGTGCGCCAATTCACCGTCGTTGGTAAACAGCAATAGACCTGATGAATTGATGTCCAGTCGCCCAACCATGACCCATCTGTCGTGGGTGATTTTGGGCAAGCGCTCAAAGACACTGGTGCGCCCTTCTGGATCGTGCGCCGAACAAATCTCGCCTTCGGGCTTGTAGTAAGCGATGACGCGGCGGCGCTTTTCGCGTTCGGATTTGACACGCACCAATCGTCCATCAATCCGTATTTCGTCAGTCAATAGTACTCTGTCGCCCAATTTGGCAGATTTTTGGTTAATGGTGATGCGACCTGATTTGATGATTTCTTCCAGACCACGGCGCGAACCAAGTCCCAATCTTGCCAGCAGTTTTTGTAGCTTTTCGCCTTCAGGCTTATGTGCTTTGTTGTTGTCTGGGCTGTGGGCGTCGGTATTTTGAGGGGTTGAATGCTCAGAGGGTGACATATATTTTTCCTGTGTTGGATGGGTAACATTTCACAATGTACAATAATCTTACATTATACCATATTTAATGCCCCATTCTCAACTTTATTTAACTCGTTGATTTTTTATAAAAAATGACTTTTTGCAGGTTGGGTGTAAGAATGATATCCAACAATTTTTTTTGATAAATTTAAATCAATCATTTAAAATGTTGGGCTTGTATTGCGGGGCGTCAACCTACAAAAACAGTTTAACGCTCAAAATGATGTGACTTATAACCAATTTTAAGATACTATGACAATTATTTATACTCAATTACCCATGCTGGATGGCGTGACTGCCAGCCAATTATTTTTGCCGCCCATGCATCAATTACATCATGCCAACGAATGTTATACTGTTTTTGATTATTTTTGTGATACATTTAATCACATTTCAAAAGTACAATTAATGACAAGATTTAAAAATAAATTGGTTTTTGCCAAAACAAATCAAGGTTTTTTGGCGCTGTCTATTAATGATAAATATATGGATTATCATAACAGTCATATTTATTATTATCGTTTTATTGATGATGAAATCATTGTGCCTTTTGAGCATACAATCATTTATGAAAATGAGCGCTTTATTGTGGTGGATAAGCCACACTTTTTAACCATGTCGCCATCGGGCAATTATGTCAGCCAGACGCTATTAACTCGTCTCAAAAAACAATTTAACAACCCTGATTTAACGCCCATTCACCGCTTGGATAAAGAAACGTCAGGGCTTGTTTTGTTTTGCAAAAATAAAGAGCATCGCGGTGCATATCAATCATTATTTGCCACTCAAAAGGTGAAAAAATATTATCACGCCATTGCCAAATATAATCCAGAGCTTAATTTCCCCATGACGTTAGATTTATATATGACGCGAGGTAATCCGTTTTATACCATGACAATCAAAGACAATCATGCACCAAACAGTCATACACACATTGATATTTTGGAGTACAATCAGCATTATGCCAAATATCAGCTGACACCCACAACAGGCAAGCTTCATCAATTAAGAGTGCATTTAAATCATTTGAATATTCCCATCAAAAATGATTCTTATTATCCCACAGTCAATCATAAAAAAATGGATGATTTTTCCAAGCCCTTACAATTATTGGCAAAACATCTTGAATTTATAGATCCAATATCCAATCAATTTTATAGTTTTGACAGTTTAAAGGATTTGAATTTGTATGAATCGTGTTTGTAAATAAAAATTGTCTTTTTAAAAATTAGCAAAAAAATAATTTTAATTTTTAAAAGATATTTAATTACAATATCTTAATTATAAGAGTTTATCTAAATTCTAAAACCAACAAAATCATAAGTTTTAAATCATAGTTTCTAAATTATAGTTAATAACGCCATTCTCAACTTTATTTAACCCATTGATTTTTTGTAAAAAATAAATTGTTCATAAGCTCAGTGAAAGAATGGCGCCCAACAATTTTTTAATAAATTTTTAAATAAAATCAATGATTTAAAATGTTGGGTTTCGCAAGTTCAACACCAACCTACAAAAAACGGTTTAAAGCTTAAGAATGGCGTGTTACTAAGAAAATTCAATCAATACATGAATGCTAATTGGCTTGTTGTTCAGTATTATTGATGTTGTGTAGATTATCCAACACCACGCTATTAATATCAGGTAAAGGCGGCAGCTCATCCAAGCTCGTCAGTCCAAAGGCATTCAAAAAATCTTCGGTGGTATGCAATAAAGCAGGGCGCCCCAATGTGTCCTTGTAGCCGCGCTCCACAATCCAGCCTTTGTCAAACAGCTGGCGCAAAATATTGCTGGACACCGTTACTCCGCGCACTTGTTCAATGTCGGCTCGCGTGACAGGCTGTTTGTAAGCAATGATACTCAAGGTTTCAAGCAAAGCTTGGCTTAGGCTTTCTTTGCGTTCAGGAAAAGCTTGTGCAATGAGCGGGCTAAACTCACTGCTGATTTGTAAACGATAGCCGCTGGCCGTCTGCGCAACCATCAAGGCGCCGTGCGACAGGCGTTCTTGCAACAAAATCAAGGCAGTATCAATCTCGGAGGGCTTGACAGCCAACAGATGACACAGTTGTCTTTGGGTCAGTGGCATTTCTGAGGCGTGTAGCAGCGCTTCAATTTGTCTGCTTAGTCTTTGATTGGATTGGTGTTTTTGATTAAAATCACTCATAAAAATCACTCATAAAAATCATCTCTCCATACCAATGTGACGTTGTCAATGCTGACCGAGTCGGTGGCAAGCCCTTGTTTAAATTCAATAAGGCGCTGTTTGGCAAGCTCCAGTACCGCAACAAAACTCACCACCACGCCCAATCTGCCTTGGCTTTTGTTCAAAATCTCAAAAAACTTGCCTTGACCTTTACTTGCCAAAATTCGGCTAATGCTTGCCATTCTATCCGCCAAAGGAATGATGTCGCTTTGGATGTGGTGCATTTGATAGTCTGGCTTGATTTGCATTTTGATGAGACTGTCCACAAGCAGCGTGGCGCAGTAGGGCGTGACGATTTCATTGTCTTGATTTGGTAGGCTTGCGTATGCCAAAAAGACATCGCGTTCAAGGCGGACAAGCGCATCAATTTTTTGGCTGACTGCCTTGATTTGAGCGTATTCTTCAAGCTTTTGCACCAACTGCTTGGTGGGGTTTTTTTCATCCAAAGTACTTTGCGTGGCAGGCAGTATCAGGGCGCTTTTTATGTTGATGAGCGTGCTTGCCATGAGCAAATAATCGCCCGCCAGCTCAAAATGATGTTCATCAAGCTCGTTGATGTAGAACAAATACTGCTCGGTGATTGGCAAAATGGCGGTGGTGCTGATGTCAAAATTGTTTTTTTTGACCAAATACAGCAAAAAATCCAAAGGACCCTCAAACTGCTCAAGCCACACCGCAAACGCTTCTGGCGGAATGTACAAATCGTCAGGTAACGCCATGACAGGCGTGTCGTATAGGCGGATGGATAGCTGCTGCATGGTCATCACAAGTTGAGTAGCGGTTATAAACTAAGCTAAAATCAAAATTGCGTCATTGTAGCTTTTTGTTAAACGCTTTATTTATTTAGCTTTGCCAAAGGCTTAATGCCGATGGCTTTGCGGACTTTTTGCATGCGTTTGCTGCTTTCACGGCGTGCTTTGGCGGCACCAAATTGCAAAATCTCTTCAAGCTCTTTGGGGTTTGCCATAAGCTCATTATAACGCTTGCGAAATGGGGCGATTTCATTGTTGATTTTGTCAAATAAAATCTCTTTGGCGTCGCCCCAGCCGATACCTGTCTCAAAACGTGTGCGTAATTGTGCGATGTCATCAGGCGTACCAAACGCCTTATAAATCTCAAAAATGGTGCTTTCATCAGGATTTTTGGGCTCTTCGGGCAGCTGAGAGTTGGTGACAATACGCATGATGGCTTTGCGCAGTGCTTTTTCGCCATCCACTTGGGGGTCGTCGCCAAACAAAGGAATGGTGTTGCCATAAGATTTGCTCATTTTGCGACCATCAAGCCCAGTCAGCAGCGGCGTGTCTTCATCCACCATTGCTTCTGGCAGTACAAACAGCGGATTGTCTTCTGGGCAATATTTAAAATTAAATGTGCCAGCGATGTCTCGTGCCATCTCTATGTGTTGAATTTGGTCTTTGCCCACTGGGACGTGCGTGGCGTTGAACATCAAAATATCCGCCGCCATCAAAACAGGATAACTAAACAGCCCCATGCTAATGCCAAAATCAGGGTCGGTGTCAGGTGTGGCAAGGTTTGTGTCCACAGCGGCTTTGTAAGCGTGAGCTCGGTTCATCAAACCTTTGGCACAGTTGCAGTTGAACACCCAAGCCAGCTCAGGAATTTCCACAATGTCGGACTGACGATAAAACACCACGTGTTCAGGGTCAAGTCCGCAGGCAAGCCAAGTGGCGGCGATTGCTTTGGTGGAGGCGGCGATGGCGTCAGGGTCGTGGCATTTGATGAGTGCGTGTAAATCGGCCAAAAAAAAGTAAGCGTCCTGCTCGCCTGTTTGAACTGATTGAATGGCGGGACGAATCGCGCCCACATAGTTGCCCAGATGGGGAATGCCTGTGGTGGTGATGCCTGTTAGGATGCGCGGATTTGGTGCTGTGGATTTGGTGGTCATATCAATGCTCTTAAAATCAATTTGATTTACAAAAATAACGCCATTCTCAACTTTAGTTAACTCAATTGTTTTATAAAAAATAAATTTTCCGTAGGCTCGGTGGAAGAATGACATCCAACAATTTTTTAATAAATTTTAAATAAAATCAATCATTTAAATGCTGGGTTTCTAATGTTGGATTTCTATCGTAAGGCACCAACCTACAAAAACGGTTTAAAGCCTAAGAATGGCGTAAAAATAGCGAGATTATACCAATTTTTATGATAAAAATGATATAATTTATCAATTATTTTTGTGAATTTTTATTATGTCAAAAACAAAAACTTTTTATGTCTGTCAATCGTGTGGGGCAAATTTTGGCAAATGGGCAGGGCGTTGCAGTGATTGTGGCGAATGGAACACCGTGGTGGAAGCACCCAATGTCAGTATGCCTCACCACAAAAAACAGGTGCGCCAAACTGCCAATTATGCAGGTGCAACGAGTGGTGTGATGACATTGGACAGTGTGGGCATTACACTTGAGACGCGTATGCCAACAGGGCTTGCTGAGTTTGATCGCGTGCTTGGTGGTGGACTTGTGGCAGGTTCGGTGGTGCTGATTGGCGGTGATCCAGGCATTGGCAAATCCACCATTTTGTTGCAGACAGCGATTCATATGGCAAGCAGTGATTCTTTGGCAGGCTCTGCGCTTTATATCACAGGCGAGGAAAGTCTGTCACAGGTCGCCATGCGTGCAAACAGACTGGGCTTGCCTGCTGATAGATTGCGCGTGCTTGCCGAAACCAATGTGGACACCATTTGTATGGCGCTAAGTACAGAGCAGCCTGCAGTGGCGGTGATTGATTCTATTCAAACCTTGTTTACAGAAGCCATCACATCAGCGCCTGGCGGTGTAGCGCAAATTCGCGAATCGGCGGCGATTTTGACGCGATTTGCCAAGCAAAGCGGCACAGCTTTGTTTTTGGTGGGGCACGTCACCAAAGAAGGCTCATTGGCAGGGCCGCGCGTGCTGGAGCACATGGTGGATGCGGTGCTGTATTTTGAGGGTGAGACCGACAGTCGCTATCGCATGATACGCGCCGTCAAAAACCGTTTTGGCGCGGTCAATGAGTTGGGTATTTTTGGCATGACTGATACAGGACTCAAAGAAGTTGCCAATCCATCGGCAATTTTTTTGAGTCGCTATGACAAGCCGATTGCAGGTTCGGTGGTGATGGTCAGCCGTGAGGGTACGCGCCCTTTGCTCGTTGAGGTGCAGGCTTTGGTGGACGATTCGCAAGGTCAGCCAAGACGTATGGCGCTTGGGCTTGATTATCAGCGTTTGTCCATGCTGCTTGCAGTCATGCACCGTCACGGCGGTATTTATACCAGTGGGCAAGATGTGTATGTCAATGTCGTGGGCGGGGTTAAGGTGCTTGAGACAGGTTCTGATTTGGCGGTGCTGATTGCTTGCGCGTCCAGCATCAAAGAAAAAGCGCTGCCCGCCAGATTATGCGTGTTCGGTGAGGTGGGCTTGTCTGGTGAGATTCGCCCTGTACCCAATGGGCAAGAGCGCCTAAAAGAGGCAATCAAGCATGGATTTACGCACGCCATCATTCCCAAAGCCAATGCGCCAAAGTCAGGCAGTGCCCAGTTCAAAGACATGACCATCATTGCGGTTGATAGGCTGTCTGACGCCATTTATCAGGCGTTTGAGATTGCTTAATCGTATTTCTTATTCAATGAAAATGTCAAAAATCGCTCATCAGGCATCAGGTAGACGTTGAGTTTTGCTATCGCGGGGCGCCAACCTACGGCACGTTTATTTATAATTTTTTCAATAAAATCAATAATGTAGGTTGGGTGTAAGAATGACACCCAACAATTTTTTGATAAATTTTAAATCAAATCAATCATTTAAAATGTTGGGTTTCGCTTCGCTCAACACCAACCTACAGCACACAGATTTATAAATTTTTTTAATAAAATCAACAACGTAGGTTGGGTGGAGGCACGACACCCAACATTGTAAACCATACGCCCAACGTGTTTATCATGTTGGGTTTTGCAAACTCAACACCGACCCACAAAAATGGTTTAAAGCTTGGAAATGTCGTATTATCAATGCCTATCAATGCTTATTAATGTCAGGTATTAATAAGAGCATCAATAAAAGCTGTTTTGCCGATTGGTTAAACAGCTTTTTGTGGTGGATAAGTGGCTAAAACATCAGCACTGGCTAAAATTGACCGCGATGTTGGCAACTTGAATGGCATTGTCATGATTGGCGCACACAGCCAATCCGCCGCGCGCCGTTTCTTTGTACTTGTCCATCATGTCTGCGCCTGTTTGTTTCATGGTCAAAATTGCTTTATCCAGTGATACATGGTGCTTGCCATCACCGCGCAGCGCTAGACGCGCAGCATTGATGGCTTTCATGCTTGCCATGGCATTGCGCTCAATGCACGGCACTTGCACAAGCCCACCAATGGGGTCGCAGGTTAGCCCAAGATTGTGCTCAAGCCCAATTTCAGCGGCGTTTAGGCATTGAGCGGGCGTTGCACCCAGTACCTCGGCAAGTCCAGCAGCAGCCATTGCGCAGGCTGAACCCACCTCGCCTTGACAGCCCACCTCCGCGCCAGAGATGGAGGCGTTTTGTTTGATGAGTGCGCCAATCGCTGCCGATGTCAATAAAAATCTGCGCACACCTTCGGTGTTAAAGTCCTTGATAAAATCGCGATAATAATGCAAGACTGCAGGAATAATGCCTGCTGCACCGTTGGTTGGCGCGGTCACAACCTTGCCGCCACTGGCATTTTCTTCATTGACCGCAAGCGCGTACAAATTCACCCAATCCATAGCAAACAGACTGCCATCTTGACCGCCTGCTTGTCCGTATTCCTTGCACAAATCATCATACAGTGCTTTGGCGCGGCGTCTGACTTTAAGTCCACCTGGCAAAATACCGTCTTTTTTGCAGCCTTGGCGCACGCAGCCTTGCATGACCGCCCAAATATCGTCCAGATACTGATGAATGTTGTGCAAGCTGTCGTATTGCAGTTCGTTGGCAAGCACCACATCGCTCACCGACATATTGTGCATTTGGCACAGCTGTAATAATTGCTCGGCGCTATCAAAAGGATAGGGCGCTGTTTTTTTGTCATTGGCAATCGTCTGATTGATTTGGCTGCTGTCCAAAACAAAGCCACCACCGATGGAATAATAGGTTTCGCTTATCGTGCTGCCATCTTCCAAATATGCCATCAGGCTCATGCCGTTGGGGTGGTAATTGAGGCTTGCGTCCATGTGCCAGATGATGTCTTTTTCTGCATCAAAAACAATCTCATGACAGTCTGCCAACATAAGCTTGTGCGCATCAAAAATCGGCGCAAGGTAGGCATCTGTTTGGGTGGTGTCAATGAGTTTGGGTGTATGACCAAGCAGCCCAAGCAAAATGGCGGTGTCGGTGGCGTGTCCTTTGCCTGTGGCAGCAAGCGATCCATAAAGCTCCACTTGCACGCGCTTGACTTGTGGCAACTTATCACCAATCATTGCCAAAAAACGATTGGCAGCCACCATAGGTCCAACGGTGTGCGAGCTTGAAGGTCCGATGCCGATTTTAAAAATTTCATGAATGCTGATCATAACTATTCCTTTTTTGGTTATGGTGTATAAAATTACTCATTAACAGCTGATATTGACCCCTTGTGTATTGATACACAATTTGGTGCCGTCATTTAAGTTGCCGATCCATGCTTTGTTGTTTATAAAAGTAAAAGGCTCTGTCATCTCAGGCTTGTCGCTGCTGTTTTCCAAGATGCCTGCGTCATCAAAACGAAATGGTATCACCAAGGTGCCTGACTTATCAATAAAGCCCCAATGCGTGCCTTGACGCACCCCCGCCAAACCCTCGCTGAATGAGTGCACCTCATCAAAGGCGTGAATAATCATCAGTACATCATTGTCGTCCACAAAGCCCCATTTGCCGTTTTCTAGATGGGGGATAAAGCGCACATCTTGGCTTTGGTTTGAAAATTGGGTTTGACTTGACTGCAAACCGATGGGCGCTTGGCTCAATGACGGGCTTTGACTTGAGTCATTTTGACTTACAATGGCGCCGTTTTGGTCAATGATGTATTGGCGCGCGCCTTTGGTGATGGTGGCGCGGTTGTTTTTAAAGTCGCTGATGTTGCTGATGGATTTGTCAAAATCAACTATAACATTGCCTTTGGTGTCAATGACGCCAAAGCTGCCATTTAACTTGACTATGATTCGGCTGTTGCTTGGTTTTCTGGCAAAATCTTTGGCGCCCAAGCTGTCGTATTTGATGGGAATGACCACCTTGCCTTTGCTGTTTATGTAGCCGATTTTTTGACCTTTTCTGACAGGCAGCAAGCCGTGCGCCATATGAGTGCCCAATGCGCCATCATAGGCAAACAAATCGGTGGTTTTGTTGCCTTTTTGATTCAATAAAGCCACAGGCGTGTTGTTGTCGCGCGTTGCCAAAAACACGCCTTGCTGGCTTGTGCAGGCGACGTTTTTGTAATAAGACTTGGGCAGGGTGCACGCCAAAGCAGGCAGCGACCAACACAACAACAAAGCCAATATCCATTTTGATGTGTTTGTTTTTTTCATATCATTTTATGGGTTGTTAGGTTATAGGTTGTTAGGTTTTGGACTCGTAAAATTAAAATTTGTGAATGTTTGTAAACTTAAAAAATATAACTTATCAAATCCAATGCGCAGCAAATTTGGCGCTGATTAGCATGGTATTTTTACGTCATTTTCAATTTTCAACGGTTTTTGTAGGCTTACGCTGAGCTTACAAAACCCAACATTTCAAATGATTGATTTAATTTAAATTTATCAATGGTTGGGTGTCATTCTTTCATCCAACTGATTTTTCCACCCAGCTTACAAAAATTCATTTTTATAAAAAATCAATTTGAGTTAAATAAAGTTGGCAATGGCGTATCTTTATATTGATTTACAATGCACCATCACAGTTTTTTAGTTGGTTTAATTGGTGTTGCCCCACAAATTGACGGCTAAACTGATAAGCCACGCGCCCTGAGCGGCCGCCGCGTTCACTGGCAAAGCGCAAGGCAGCCGCTTGGGTCTGTGCTGTCCAGTCAATGCCCGCTTGCGTCAAATAATGGCGCGCAATGTCCAAATACACCGCTTGTGTCATCGGATGAAAAGACAGCCAAAGCCCAAATCTGTCGGATAGACTGACCGTCTCGTCAATCGTTTCATAAGGATTGATTTCGTCGGTTTGACCATTGTAAATACTGACATTGTCTTTCATCAGTTGGGGCAATAAATGACGGCGATTGGAGGTGGCATAGATGAGCAGATTGTCAAGCTTGCTGTCCATCGCGCCATCCAATATGCTTTTGAGCGTGCGATAGTTTTCATCTTGCGCATTAAACGCCAAATCATCACAAAAGATGATGTATTGATGAGGGCTGTTTGCCTCTTGGATGGCTTGGCGCACTTTGCCCAAATGCACAAGGTCGTCGCGCGCCATTTCAATCACGCGCAGACCGTCTTTATAAAAATGATTCAGCAAAGCCTTGATGAGCGAAGATTTGCCTGCGCCACGCGTACCCGTCATCAGCACATGATTGGCAGGTAGGCGGTGCAAAAACTGCTCGGTGTTGGCAACAAGGCGTGCTTTTTGCTGGTCAATGCCAAGCAAATCATCCAAGCTGATAGACAGCGCCACATCCAGCGCTTCTAGCCCATCGGCTGTGTAACGATATGCCAACACCTTAGGATCAATCACCAAAGGCTTTGGTAGATAATGGCGGAGCGCTTGACCGAGTAAGGCTTGTAGCTCTTGATTTAAAAGATGTGGTTGTTGATTTGACATGGCTACTTTGTTGATTAAAATTGGCTTTGAATGCTGCAATGGCGTGCTCTAAAGCTTGTGCACAAGATTAAAGCTTGCGCGCAGAAAATGTATCGCACTGATTGACATCGCCTGTCTCAAAGCCTTTATAAAACCAGCGTTGGCGCTGTGCACTGGTGCCATGCGTGAAGCTGTCTGGCACGATGTGCCCTTGTGCTTTGTGCTGCAGATAGTCGTCACCGATTTTTTCGGCGGCATCCAGCGCCTCTTCAATGTCGCCCTGTTGCAAAAATTGCGTGCGCTCGTGGGTGTGGCGCGCCCACAGCCCTGCAAAACAATCGGCCTGCAGCTCTTGGCGCACTGACAGCTCATTGGCTTGTGCTGTGCCTACTTGTGATTGCATTTGACGTACTTTGGATGAAATGCCAAGCAAGGTTTGTACATGATGACCCACTTCGTGAGCAATCACATAAGCTTGTGCAAAATCACCTGCTTGGTCAGAGCGCGACAATTCTGTGGCGTTTTTTTCGCCAGCAACGCCCATTTGACGGCGCATGTCCGCAAAAAATTGAGTGTCCAAATACACTTTTTGGTCGGCAGGGCAATAAAAAGGCCCACTGGCGGAGCTTGCCATGCCACAAGCGGACTGTACGCGCCCAGAGAATAAAACCAGCGATGGTTTTTGATAGACAGCACCTGCAGATGCAAAAATAGGCGTCCAAACATCTTCGGTGTCTGCCAAAATGGTTGCCACAAATTCGCGCGATTCTGCTTGTTCAGCGCTTTCGTTGGCAGGCGCGGAAGCACTGACTTGCGGCTGGCTCATTTGCTCGGCAACGCCCAATGTGGTTTGTGGATTGATACCAAACACTTTCCACAAAATGAGCGCAATGATGATACTACCAATCCCCACGCCACCAGCTTTTATACCGCCGCCACCGCGACGGTCCTCTATATTACCGCTTTGTCGTCTGCCACGCCATTTCATAGATTGTCCTTATGGTTGATTTTGGTTGAATTCATCATCTTGCACAGCGACGATTCAAAATGAATTATTATAGCATTTTTAGCATATTTTTGATAAAAAAATGTTGATTTATGGTAGCAATCTTGATAAAAATCTTAAAGGCACTTGACAACATCAAAATTATTATGAACAATGCAATTTAAACGCATTGTATTGTATTAACACATAATATTGGGAGTATGTATGCAGCAGTCCATCGTTATTCATCACAATCCACAAAATCTGGCAGAACATGACATCAACAAGGTGGTTATTTGGCTTCATGGTTTGGGCGCAAGTGGCGATGATTTTGTGCCTGTCGTGCCAGAGCTTAAGCTTAAGCAGTCGGTCAAATTCATCTTTCCACACGCGCCAAAGCTTGCGGTGACGGTAAATGGTGGCTATGTCATGCCTGCGTGGTATGACATTTATGAGATGGGGGATATTGAGCGAAAAGTGGACAGCGAGCAAATCCATGCTTCATCCAGCAGAATCATTGACATCATTCATGCGCATAACAAGCAGGGCATACCGATGGCAAATATTGTTGTGGCAGGCTTTAGCCAAGGCGGTGCGATTGCCTATCACAGCGCTTTGTCACTTGCCAAGCGCGGTGAACAGCTTGGCGGACTTCTTGCTTTGTCCACTTATTTTCCAACGGTGCATGAATTTTCTGCTCATCAATTTGCAGCGCAGGATTTGCCAATTTTAATCAATCATGGCAGTTATGACGATGTAGTGTCGCCATATCTTGGACAGCAAGCTGCAAGCCATCTGGCGGCGCTGGGCTTTCATCCTGTATCAAAAACTTATCCGATGGCGCATCAAGTGTGCATGGCGCAGATTAGCGACATTGGGCAATGGTTGGATGAGCGATTTGCCAATCAAAAAAGCGATTAAATTAACAAGCATCAATCAGTATTTACGTCAATTGCTTTAATCTAAGCATAAGCGCCATGATAAAATGAACGCCACAAAAATAAACGCCATAAAATGATGATCGAAATTGCAATCATTTTATGGCGACAAGCCAAAGAATATCAAACAAAATAAAAAAGTAAATCAACCAAAGCGAGCAGGACGGGTTGGTACAACGCTCAAAAATTCAGTTCGCGCTTGTTGGTCGCTCAAAAAATCACCAAAAAAGAACGTGGTGCGTGTGGTGGATTGTTGTTTATTCACACCGCGCATCATCATGCACATATGACTGGCATCCATCACAACCGCCACACCGCGACAGTCAGTCAGCTCTTGAATGGCGGTGGCGATTTGTTGGGTGAGATTTTCTTGGATTTGCAGTCGGCGTGCATACATGTCCACAATGCGCGCAAGCTTTGATAAGCCCAATACTTTGCCTTGGGGCAGATAGCCGATGTGCGCGACGCCAAAAAACGGCAACAGATGATGTTCGCACAAGGAATAAAATTCAATGTTTTGCACCAATACCAAATTGGGATTGTCCGATGGAAAAATGGCGTTGTTGGCGACCGTATGCAAATCTTGTTCATAGCCTTGTGTCAAAAATCCAAACGCCTTGGCGGCGCGCATGGGTGTATCCACAAGACCTGCGCGAGCTAAATCTTCACCGACATTGGCGATGATTTGCGCATAATGATTGGCGCTGTCGCTTAAGCGCGCCTCATGTGTAGGATTGTCATTGACATCAAGGGAGGGGCTTTGGCTGGGTGATGAACTGGAAAAGGGCATAATCGCTCACGCTGATTGGGCGTGTGGACATTGCACACGCTTTAAAAAATGTTTAATGATGGGCGTGCTTGTGGTGAAAAAGCTGACAATTTTGCTTAATTGTCACGCAAATTAAAATGCCAACACACCCAATCAAAAATGCTATAGAATACCTTATTTTTGTAATTTGTCAAATCCGTCATAACAACATTGTGGCAACACCATGATAACAAATGCGTCCAAGTATTTTTGCGCGCATCAATCAATACTCAAAAGCACACCTGCGTCAACCATCAGCGATAAGCGCCTTTTTGATAAAAAATCGCCGACAACATCACAATCACGATGGGCAAAATAAGCGCCAAATAGCCGATTTTTAGGTATAAAATTGCACCCACCACACCGCCACCGCAAAAGCAATACCAAATCATCGCCTGAAACAGCACCATTTTGCTGTCCATAGAGCGTCCTGCCAGCCAGTTGCCAATGGAGGCGCCCATATCCGAGGTGAGCCCTGTCAGATGGGTGGTTCGGATGCCAGTGCCGCGATAAGTGGCGACCATTGAATTTTGCAAACCACACGCCATGGTCGCAAAAAAATGCCCCAAAAAAGAATGCTGATAAAACAAAACAAGGCTGATGATTAATAAAACAGTCTCAATGCCAAGTGCCAAGCCATAGCGCCGTCCTTGTTTAAGATGGGTGTTGCCCACCACAAATCCGCTGATGACAGAGCCTGCCAAAAAAGACAAAAGCACAGCACAAACCATTGCCAGCATCTTAAAATCCAAGTTGGCAATGGCGGTGGCAAACAAAGATACGTTGCCTGTCACGTGTGAGGCGGATAAGTGTGTAAACCCAACGAGTGCCGTGCTGTTGATGCACCCTGCGCTAAACGCCAACACGCCACCACCAATGCGTATCCATAAAGGCAATTTTTTTAGCATAAATTCATGCCATTTGCAGTCAAAAAAAGACTTATTATAGTCAAAATTACAGCAAAATGACAAAACAAAACGACATAAAAACAAAAAAGATGTAAAAATACATCTTTTTGTGCTTTTGATGGATGTGTTGTCAAAGTGTTGCGCAGAACATCAAGCGTATTTTGGGTGTGATGAATTGAGTTGTGTTGAGGCGCGCAACGATTGTTATTAAACGATTGCTATCAAGCGATTGTCATTAAACGATTATCATCAAACAATATGTGCCATCAATGAGACCACATCAGTTATCAGTGTCATTGCCATCATAAAACATTCGTTCGCTCATCGCCACGGTGTTAAATCCACAATCTACAAATAATATCTCACCTGTAATGCCACTTGCCCAAGGTGATAATAAAAATAAAGCAGCATTGCCCACCTCTTCTTGGGTGACATTGCGCTGTAGGGGTGCGATTTTTTCGTTCATATCCAACATACGGCGAAATGATTTAATGCCACTGGCTGCCAATGTGCGAATCGGACCTGCGCTGATGGCGTTCACGCGAATGCCCTCGCCGCCCAATGAGCTTGCCAAATAGCGCACAGACGCCTCAAGGCTGGCTTTGGCAAGCCCCATGACGTTGTAATTGGGTAAAAATGAAATACTGCCCTCATAAGTTAGAGTCAACAGTGAGCCTTGACGTTGTTTGAGGAGGTGGCGACTTGCTTTGGCAAGTGCAACAAAGCTGTAACTGCTGATGTCGTGTGCAATGGCAAAGCCCTCGCGCGTGGTTGCCTCTGTAAAATCCCCGTCCAGCTGATCGGCAGGCGCAAAGCCAATGGCGTGCACCACGCCGTCAATGCCGTCCGTCCAAATTTTGCCAATCTCATCAAAGCAGGCGTGAATCTCATCATCGCTTGCCACATCACAAGGCAAGACAGCGACCGCGCCAAACGCTTCGGCTGCCATATCCACGCGTTTTTTGATTTTGTCGTTGGGGTAGGTGAAAATCAGCTCAGCACCTTGCGCGTGCAAGCTTTCGGCGATTGCCCATGCGATGGATAATTTGCTTGCAATGCCTGTGACAACAAAACGTTTACCGCTTAGTAGCATACCTTTTCCTTACAATTATTCAAATAATCTTTTTATTATAACACGCTTTGATAAAAATACCACCGATATATGAACGATTGTAAACTTTTTTATTAAAAAGATTGATTAAGTTGAAGGCATGTATGATTTAAAGTGCGATGAAATTGTATGAGTGTAAAATTTAATATTCAAAACGTGCCAATTGAATTATATTTTCATTGCTTGGGTTATTTAACATAATCCCTATGATGGCTTCAACTTTGACAATTGAATTGTTGTATGCGCAATCAGCTTTAATTGTGTGCCAATCGCCAAGCACCACACGCGTTTTTGTTTGTTTGTGATGAGATGGCAGGTAATGAATGGCGGGGCGATGGGTGTGCCCATGTATCAGCACATCAATATTTAGCATGGCTTTATTGACTGCCGCTGGATTGACATCCATGATGGCGGTGGCTTTGTGCTGTTTTTGTTCGTTGGCGGTGCTTTTGATGTTGCCTGCGATTTTTTTGCGCGCCCACAAAGGCAGTATGGACAGCGTGTATTTGGTGATGGGGTGGGTGATGAATTTGCGATAGCGCTGATAAGCGACATCGTCTGTACACAATGCGTCTCCGTGCTCTAGGCGAATGACGTATTCATGATGATTGACAAAGCTGGGCTGTGGCAATAATTGAGCGTTGAATTGTGCGCACAGTGCGCGCCCAATCATAAAATCGCGATTGCCATGCATAACACTGATGTTGGTGCGTAGGCTCAGTGTTTTTAGAGCGCTGATGATGGGAATAAGCCAGCTGTTTTGCACCAAAGCATCATCCCCAAGCCAGGCATCCAACCAATCGCCCAAAATGTATAAATCACGCAGATTGGGCAGCTCAATCAATTGCTCAATCAATGCCAAAAAAGCGGCATTGAGTGCTGACGAGTGCATGGATAAATGCAAATCAGCGACAAAAACCGCACAAATGTTGTGCGGCTCATCATGTAAAATAGCAGACAACGATTGAAAGGTGTGCATAATTGTACATAATTAATGACACAACAGCGTTAAGCTACTTTGTGTTAATTTATGTTACTTTTGAGTAACTGTAGCGGTGTGAATGACGATTGGCTCTTTTGGCACATCACCATGAAAACCGTATTTGCCTGTGGGTACGCCTTTGATGGCATTGACCACATCCATGCCTTTGATGACTTTACCAAAAACAGCATAGCCAAAACCTTGAGTGGTTGGACTTGAATAGTTCAAAAAGCTGTTGTTATTGACATTGATAAAAAACTGCGCAGTGGCTGAATGCGGATCGGAGGTACGCGCCATTGCAATGGTGCCGATGTCGTTGCTAAGTCCATTGTCCGCTTCGTTTTTGATGGGGGTGCCTGTGCGCTTTTCGGTCATATTGACATCAAAGCCGCCGCCTTGAATCATAAAACCATCAATCACGCGGTGAAAAATCGTACCATTATAATGACCAGACTCTACATAATCCAAAAAATTGGCAACCGTTTGCGGTGCTTTGTCGGCATATAATTCAAGCTCAATCACACCAGCTGAGGTATCAAATTGTACAATGGGCAAATCCATAATCGTCTCCAAAAATGTTTGTAAAAATAAATTTAAAATTCAATGGGGGCGGTGTTTGTTAAATTCAAATAAATTTTGAAAAAATATTTGCCATCATTGTTGTAGGTAATTTGTCGTAAGTAAATTGTTGTAAATAATTTGTTGTGAATAAAATTGCCAACACCACCACATCCGCTGCCTAAATTTTGCTCAAATTGAAATGTCAATACGCTACTTCATTTTCAACTTTATTTAACTTGTTGATTTTTCATAAAAAATAAATTTTCGTAAGCTGGACAGAAGAATGACACCCAATAATTTTTTGATAAATTTAAATCAAATCAATCATTTAAAATGTTGGGTTTTGTAAGCTCAACGCCAACCTATAAAACGGCTTAAAGCTTGAGAATGATGTAATACGCTCTAAATTTAAGCTGTCAAATGAAAAAAAATTTGATAAAATACTCACTTTTATGTTGGATAATAAGCAATGACAAAAACCGCCCACAAAACCACTGCAAGCGACAATGTATCAGAAAAGCACGTATCAGAAAAACACGATTTTATTCGTGCCATTGTACGCGATGATTTGCAAAAAGGTAAGCACAGCGCCATTGTAACGCGTTTTCCGCCAGAGCCAAACGGCTATTTACATTTGGGACACGTCAAATCCATTTGTCTAAACTTTGGCTTGGCAAATGAGTTTTTGGGTCAGTGCAATTTGCGTTTTGATGACACCAACCCTGCTGCCGAAGAGCAAGAATATGTGGATAATATCAAGCAAGATGTCAAATGGCTTGGCTTTGATTGGGCGGGCGAGGTGCGTTATGCGTCCAATTATTTTGAGCAGTTGTATTTGTGGGCGGTTCAGTTAATCAAGCAAGGCGATGCTTATGTGGACTTGCAAAGCCCTGATGAAATCCGTGAAAACCGCGGTAATTTTGGGCAGGCAGGCAAGGATTCTCCTTATCGCAACAGCACGATTGAAGAGAATTTGCAGCGTTTTGATGCCATGAAAAATGGCGAGTTTGCAAATGGTGAGGCGGTGCTGCGTGCCAAAATTGACATGGCAAGCCCCAATATGAATCTGCGCGACCCTGTCATTTATCGCGTCATGAACAGCGCACACCATCAAACAGGCGATGCTTGGTGCATTTATCCGATGTATGATTATGCACATCCCTTGTCAGATGCCATAGAGGGTATTACCCATTCGGTGTGTACGCTTGAATTTGAAGATCATCGTCCTTTTTATGATTGGGTGATTGACAAGATTGGTTTTGATGAGCCGCCCCATCAGTACGAATTTGCGCGCCTAAATGTAGCGCATATTTTGACCAGTAAGCGTAAGCTCAAAAAGCTGGTGGATGATGAGCTTGTCTCAGGTTGGGACGATCCGCGTATGCCCACCATTGCAGGTATGCGCCGACGCGGTTATACCCCAGAGGGTTTGCGTGATTTTTGTGACCGTGTGGGCGTCAGTAAGGCAGATGGCGTGGTTGATTTTGGGCTACTTGAATTTAGCATTCGCAACTCGTTGGAGGATAGCGCCAATCGTGCAATGGCGGTACTTCATCCTTTAAAAGTCACCATTCAAAATTTTGATGAAGCGATTTTTGATGTGGAATCGCTCAAAAAACCAAGTGTCAAAACCAAAGTGGAAAATGGTGTTTTGTGGCTTACTCAGCCAAAAAACAGCCATGACGACAGTCAAGGTGTGCGCGACATACCGTTCACCAAAACCATTTATATTGACAAAGCCGACTACGAACAAAATCCGCCAGATGGTTACAAGCGCTTATCGCCTGCCAATCAAGAAATTCGTCTGCGCAATAGCTACATTTTAAAAGTGGAAGAGGCGATTTTGGATGAAAATGGTGAAGTGGTTGAATTGATTGCAAGCATTGACCCTAAGACGCTTGGTAATAATCCAGAAGGGCGCAAAGTCAAAGGTGTGATTCATTGGGTGTCAGAAAGTTTGGGCGTGCCTGCCGAAGTGCGCTTGTATGAACAATTATTCACCCAAGAAGATCCTGCCAAGATTGACCTTGATAATTTGGCAAATGAGATTAATCCAAATTCTCTAACAGTTGTTCGGGCAATTGTTGAACCATCGCTTTTGTCTGCCAAAACAGGCGAGCGTTTTCAGTTTGAGCGCGAAGGGTTTTTTGTGTTGGACAAAGACTCTAGCGGCAATCAGCTTGTGTTTAACCGCATTGTTGGTTTAAAAGATGGTTTTAAGTAAGTTTTGCTTTATCACAGAGTGCTTTATATTTGGATATGTGGTGGTCTGTACTCAAAGCCAATTGACACTAATGGATATAAATTCATGATGTCAAATCCGCATTGATTAAAAAAACCTGAAAATATCGCTTGGATTTTTCAGGTTTTTTTTTGAGAATTGATGTTATGAATTGTGCAAGATTACAACACCATCGCCGCTATCCAACCAAAAATAATCAGCGGAATGTTATAATGAATAAAGGTGGGGATGACGCTGTCTTTGATGTGATCGTGCTGACCGTCTGCGTTTAGCCCCATTGTAGGACCAAGTGTTGAATCCGAGGCAGGTGAGCCTGCGTCTCCTAAGACGCCTGCGGTTGCAATGAGCGCTACTGTGGCAGGTACGCTAAAGCCCATCGCCATGCACAATGGCACATAGATGGTGGCAATGATGGGCACGGTGGAAAAAGATGAGCCGATGCCCAGTGTGACAACAAGTCCCACAATCAGCATCGCCATTGCCGCCATGGCTTGATTGTTGCCAAACAATTGCATAGCACCACCCACCAAGGTATCAATCTCACCTGTGGCTTTCATCGTCTCAGCAAAACCTTGTGCGCAAATCATAATAAACCCAATCATCGCCATCATTTTAATGCCCTCATTAAAGACATCATTGGCATCATTCCATTTGACAACGCCTGTTGCCATAAATACTGCAAAACCCACAAGTGAGCCCACCAACAAAGAATCTGTCATCAGTTGTGCGCCCAATGCCATCAAAATTGCGCCAATTGCAATGATGACATTGTAGCGATTCATGGGCTTGGCAGCTTGGGTTGCGGTGTCGGCATCTATGGCGATGTCTTGGTAATCTCTTGGTTTGCGATACGTCACAAACACTGCAATCAATAAACCCAGCAGCATACCCAAGGCAGGAATGGCCATGGTTGTCATCATGGAGATGTTGCCAGTTTGCATGCCTGCGTCATTGATGTTTTTGAGAATGATTTGATTTAAAAATATGTCACCAAAGCCATAAGGAATGAACATATAAGTATTGACAAGTCCAAAGGTCAAAATACACGCCACCGCGCGTCTGTCAAGGCGCAGGCGATTCATCACAAATAATAAAGGCGGTACGATGAGCGGAATAAAAGCAATGTGAATGGGCACAATGTTTTGGCTTGCCATTGCCATCAGTGCCAAAATGATGTACAACAGCCATTTGAGCTTGGTTGATCCATTGGTGTGGTTGATTTTGGCAATCATTTTGTCGGCAATCAGTTGTGGTAAACCTGAATGTGCGATTGCCATGGCAAAGGCGCCCAGCATGGCATAGGATAGGGCGATTTCTGCACCGTTTTTGATGCCTGTCTGAAAAGCAGTTAGACTGTCCGTGACCGACAACCCCGCCGCCAGACCGCCTATCAAAGCGCCAATCACCAAGCTTAAAACCACATGCACCCGAGCAAGCGACAAGCCCACCATCACCAAAACCGCAAGCAACACCGCATTCATAATCGTTTCCTTATGGCGAATAAAAGTGCTTATTTTAATAGATTTGTGCGATATTTACAAAGTGTTTACAAAATTAATCTGTGTTTTGGCAAGTGTTTTGCTGATAAAGATTGTAAATGCGTTTTTAGGGGGTTGTTAGAATGTGTCATCCAGATTGGGCTATTATGGCTGTGAGGGTCTGATGCTGATTTCATCACTTTCTCAAATCATAAACACGCAAAAGCACCGCCAAGGTCATCTCCCTTGACGGTAAACTTGTTGTCAGCCCACGGCTAGCCCACGCCAATCCCAAGCCAAAATTTTATAATGCATTGAAATTTAAGTATTTTTAATGCAGTCCAGCCCGCTTTTTGAACCTTTACAGCCCACGACGAGCCCACGCCCCAAAAATCTCACAAAGCAAAACGGCCAAAACCCTTATAAATAAAGAATTTTAGCCGTCATATATGGCGGAAGCTGAGAGATTCGAACTAATAACACATGGTAGTTAAGCCAGATATTTTTTGACTATTTCTAAAAAATTTTAGATATAAAAATTAAGGTTACTAAGGTTACAAAATTAAAAAATAAATATAACTATTTGATTTTAATGAAAATTTAATGATGTAAAAAAGGTAACAAATCAAGTAACTTATAAGTAACTAGTAACCTTTTTGTTGAGTATGCTTATAACAAAATTAAATCATTGAAAAATATGATATTTTTATTTAGTAACTTTTTTGATTACTAAAAGTAACCCCATAAAAGTTACTAAAAGTCTTATTGTTTATAAGCATTTGGGGTATTTTTTACTTTAAGTAACCTTGGTAACCTTATTTGGTAATCTTGTTAAAATTTTAAGCAAATTTTTGCATCATTTTGCACCATGATAAAAACGTGCAAACATATTAAATTCGGTTCTTTGAGCCTATTTTTGTTGCATAAAAAACTAAGACTTATGTAAAACGCAACCGCGTGGGAGGGAGCGCCCAAGCTTAGGGGAGTAGAGCCAAAAAAAATGCCCAAAATGGACAATCTTTTTTTATTTTTTCATTCGGTGGACTGTAGTAGCTTGTACTCACCAAAGCTAAAAACATTGCTGCCAAGGCTTGTGTTGATATCCGTCAGCATATTGATGATGGGGGTAATTTCGTGGTAGTAAAAAACTTCGGCCGCCTTTTTGATATCGCCAAAGCCCCCAGCGTTTTGGGGAACGATACCCATGAGTTGGGGCGGTACTCGATGGCCCGCCAATTGGTCATCACGGCTCGCGATTTTGATATTAGCAAATTCATCCTTGGCAGCGACTTCGGCCAGGGGAATGACTTTCACGCCATCGGGCTTGCCGTTCGGGATATACATAAATAAGTTTTTAAAATTGCCAGCACCTTTGGATTCTTGCACTGCTTTTTCTAGAGCGTCCACATCGTCTTGAGTGGATAGGGCGTCGGACAGATACAAAATATAACCTGCATGAGCGCCGTTTTTATAATATTTGCGTCTAAATAACGTGGCAGACTCATTTAATAATATGGCGTTGATACTGGATAAATAATCAGGTACGCCATAAATATCTTGGTCAATATCTGGATTATAGATGTGTATAATTTCATCTTTGATATATTTAATCATATCGCCTTTGGATAAATCAACGTGCCAATATTCACCCTCGTTAATACCCACTCGCGTATGGCGTGCCAATCTTGATTTAATGGTATTAATTTGCCCTAATTTATTTTTGACAACTTGCAAATAAGCGTTATTAAATACCAATAAATTAGTAATGACACTTTCAAACTCACGGCGGTTTAATTTATCGTTTGGGATAAATAAACTGGTTAATACATTGCGTTTGGTAATTAATGCACTGGTGTGATGGCTTGTGGCTCTAAATAATTTTGACACGCCAACAATATCAAATGGGTAATCATAAAAATCACCCCATCTGGGACAAAAGCCATATTCAAATAATGAGCGTCCGTCTAATACAGGCTCAGGCTCGCCAAAATTATATAAAATCGGTTTATTCATTTGTGTACCCTAATTCTTGATTGCATAGCACTTTGGTTGATGGGTTGAGTGGACGCAATGGGCGCTTTGTCTAATGCGTTCATAATTGCCCAAGCGATATCGCTATGACCAGTTGCCTGACTTCGTTTGGCAATTAAAGTCATATTACCGTTATTGGTGGATTGTTGTTTAATCGCAATAAACGCTTTGGCAATATCGGTATATCCGCTGTCAAAGTGCAATTTGCGACGATGAAATAATTCTTTGGCTCTCAATGCCATTCTTGTTTTGACTTCAATACTATAATTTATTGGTGTGAAATTTGGATAAAACTCTTTGACGTGTTCGGCAACTGCAATACCCGCCCCAGTCACATCAATACCCAAGTATTCCACCGTGTATTGCTCGCATATTTTTTTGATGATTTGAGCTTGTTGCATGGGTGGCATGTGGTCAAGGTGTTTACGCTCCAATATGCGATACGGCTTATTGGCATTAAGCGGTGGGGCGATGACCGCCAATGCTGGATTATCGCCCGTAAATGAGGGGTCAAAGCCCACCCAGACAGGGTGTGCGTAGCGTTTTGCCCCATGAGGACTAAAATCATTCCACACTTCCCAGCTGTCCACCATATTCGGCTCCAATAGCGACAGCGGAAAATAGCTGCTGCTATCATCCATAAAAACACACATAAACAGATTATCAAATCTATCGGGCGTTTACTCTTGCTGTAATTGCTCAAAATCTAATTTGTCATAGCCGCCATGAATAGCGTCCTTGACAGTTACCATAGCACGCCATTTATTATCAATACACAAGACAGGCTTTTTTAGGGTGTGATGACTGACATCAATATCGGTTTTATTATTGCCGTCTTTGCCTATCCAAAATTGATAAGCTTCGTGCATGACAGAGCTTGGGGTGGATAAATAGATTTGTTGATATTGGCTTTGACTTGCCATACCACTTGCCACGTCTCTAAATTCTTTAAATTTTCTTATCCAAAAAAATTCATCCATGATAACATCGCCATGCCGACCTTGAGCCGTCAAAGCATTTGTCCCCATATAATAAAAATCAACCGTTGTATTATCATCAAAAGAAATAACAATAGGGTCGCCCCCAATTTGTCGCCCTAAGACTTCAAATACAAAACTTTTGATATACTTAATAAATTGATAGGCTTGGGCGCGACTTGCCGATAAAAAGATTTTATTTTTTTTGGTTTTTAGGGCGTTAATTAAAGACCATATCGCAATAATAAAAGTCGCCCCAATTTGCCTACTTTTTAACATCATAAAAATACGCGCAGGCGCATATTTTTTCTTGCCGTTTTGTTTTTTGCCTTCTAAGACATCAATCCACTCTTTTTGAAAAGGATATAATAAAATTGTAAAGGCATCTTCTAAGGCGGTAATTTCTTCTTCATTAAATAAATTTTTGACTTTGTTTTTTCTGTCTTCTTTGTAGCGGTTTTTTAATTTGGGATTTAAATCCGCCCCATTACCGCTGTCGTTATATTTTTGGATTTTGGCAATGCGCTCTAATTGGCGCATGAGCTCGTCAATCTCTTTGTATTCGCCATTGCCTTTTTTGTCCATGGCAATGAGTGTCAAAAGGCGGGCTTTAAATGCCAAATTGACATCATTAAAAATATCCGCACGCACCCAGCCCTCGCGCTGCTTCCAGCTGGCGACGGTGGCGCGGTTTTGCTCAAGCTCTTTGGCGATTTGGGTGATGCCAAGACCTTGGGCATACAACAGGCGGGCTTGTTCTTTGATGTCGTTCATGCCTTATAGCTTAGTCATTTTTTTTATCAATTCACCTTAAAAAAAACCGTAAATTTGTTTTACGGTTTTTTTATCGTTGAAAAACAAGCGCTTATCCGCCAAAATTTTTTTATTTATGGATTTTTTATGAGCGACATTACTTTGGCTGGGGAGCGTGTTGTTGGGCGTTTTCGCGTCGCCCGCGAAGGGCAAACGGTGGACGGCCGCACGCTGTCCGCTCAAGATTTGTACGACATCGCCACCACCTACAACCCCACCGAATACACCGCCCGAATCAACACCGAGCATACGGGCGGGTGGTTTGGGCTTAACAGCGACAGCTATCCTATCCTTGGCGACGTGGTGGCGTGTGAGTACGTCATTGAGCCGTTTACCATTGACGGTCAAGTCGTTAATCTTGGCTGTCTGTACGCCACTTTGTCGGCGCTGCCCGCCTTAGTTGAAGCGAACCGCCAAGGCAAAAAGTTGTTTACATCCATTGAATATTACAAAAACTTTGCAGGCACAGGCAAAGCTTATCTTGTGGGGCTTGCCGTCACCGACACCCCAGCCAGCCGCGGTGTTGAGCCGCTTAAATTTAGCCACACTTCCCCCCAAACCCAGCACTCTGCCCCTTTAGCTATGGAGATTATCATGACAGACACCACCACCCCCGAAACCTTAAGCACCACCACACAACCAAAAGCACCACCCGCCCCAAAAGACCCAGAGACCCCAAAAGAACAAGGCGCAAGTGATGACGGTTTTTTGGCAAAAATGTCCGCTTTGTTTAACGCATCAAAAGGCTTAAACAGCGAAGAGCAAGACGCCATTTTTAAGGGTTTTGAGGTCTTGACCACCCAAAATAAGCAAACCAATCAAACCATCCAAGCCCTACAGACCGCGCTTGAAAATTTATCCTGCGAGCTTGCCCATCTCAAAGAACATCTGGCGTCGCAGACTGTGGCAACCGAGATTCCGCTTGCCACAGGGGGTGACATTACCCTAACTGAATTTTAATCCAAGCTTCATTTCATCCAAGCTTAATTTTAAGGACACCTCATGTACGCATTAGACCCACAAACCGCACAGGCGCTACAAGCCTACCGCCGCCAAATCGCCCAAGTCAACGGCGTTGAAAACCTAAGCTCACCGTTTGTTGTCGCGCCAGCGCCCCAACAA
This sequence comes from Moraxella sp., assembly GCA_041811915.1. Classification (GTDB taxonomy): domain Bacteria; phylum Pseudomonadota; class Gammaproteobacteria; order Pseudomonadales; family Moraxellaceae; genus Moraxella. The sequence continues at coordinate 133,787 of JBGXSA010000076.1, forward strand.
AAAATGATTGATGCTTATCAAAAATCCACCGAATTTTTGAGCAAGATTAATATGCCTATGGTCAAAGATGCCCACGGGCAAAAATTGGGGCTTGGCGGTACATCGCCCATCGCCAGCACGACCGACACCCGCATCCAGCCGCGCCGTCCGACCGCGGTGGGCGAGGTGGAGGGGCTGGATTATTATCTGTGCACCCAAACCAATTATGACGTCGCCTATCTGTGGGCGCAGATTGACAACTGGGGCGCCTTGACCGATTTTCAACAGCGTCTTGCCAATTTTGCCGTTAAGCGCATCGCCCAAGACAAACAGCGCATCGGCTTTAATGGCACACACCGAGCGAGCACCTCCAACAAAGCGCTTTATCCTAATTTGCAAGATGTCAATATCGGCTGGCTTGAAAAGGTGCGCCAAAACAGCCCCGAGCGCCACATCAGCGGCATCACCATCGGCAAGGCGCACGAGTTTAAAAACCTAGATGCCTTGGTTGAGATGGCAAAACATGAGCTGATTGATGAACAACACCGCGATAGCACTGACCTTGTGGTCATCACCTCAAGCTCTCTTGTGATTGACAAGAGCCTTGCCATCATCAATCAAGACCACGAGCCCACCGAGCAAATCGCCGCCAATGCCCTATACTCGCGCAAGGTGCTGGGCACGTTGTCTGTGGATTTGCCAAGCTTCTTCCCCCAAAACACGCTTTTTATTACAAGCCATGACAATCTGTCCATCTATCAACAAAAAGGCTCAATCCGTCGCCATCTCAAAGATGAGCCAGAATGGGACCGCACCACCGATTATCAATCGGTAAACGAGTGTTTTGTTGTGGAGGATTACAGCAAAGTTGCTTTGATTGAAGGCATTCGTGTTGAATAAACCAAACAGGAGGACAATATGAGCAGTTTAAAAGACCATTTTGAGCGCACGCGCGCCCAAAAACACACCCAAATGACCACTGCCGCTGCTGCCGCTGCCATCATGGCGGCAACGGCTGGGGTGCATACGGCAAACCACCAAGATAGCCCACAGGACAGCCCACAAGGCAATATTGAGCTTAAGTTTTTTAATGACTATGAGCAAATCAAAAGCCTACAATCCAAAACCACCCGCAACGAACGCAAAGCGGCAGCATTGCCAGAGTACACGCCTTATATTGAGGGGGTGCTTGCCTCTGGGGTGTCGCCCCAAAATGATATGTTGCTTATTTTGATGGTGTGGGCGCTGGATACCCAAGCGCTTGCACTTGCCACCGACATTGCCCAGTTTGCGCTACTTAATAACATGACAATGCCAGAGCCGTTTAGCCGTGATGTGGCGACGGTGTTTGCCGAGCAGTTTGCTGATGAAATCATCAAAAATGACGCCAAGGCAGATGATGGCTTGGTCAAAAAAGCCATTGACGTGGTTACAGACAGCGATATGCCTGACGAGGTGCGCGCCAAGCTGTACCGCGCTTATGGCTTGGTGGTTGCCTTGCACTCCAAGGCGGATGCCATCAGCGCTTATGAGATGGCGCTCAAGCTTGATCCCCAAGTCGGCTGCAAAACAGATTTGGCGCGTCTTAAAAAAGATGAACCCCAAAAAGACGAACAACAAAAAGACGAGCAGTAGCCAACCAAACCCCTTCCCGTGGGTGGCGGCTTGGTTTTTTTGGCAGTTTAAATGTTTAAACCAATCAAAAAAACCAACTACCGCCAACTTGATATTGCGCCAATCGCGCCACTAAAGGTGATGTATGTTAATCAATGAGCAAATCAGCCGCAGCCAAGTGGCTAACCCCATCAGCACATTGCCGTCCATTGCGACCGATGATGTGGTGAGTCTTATGCGCATTGACAAAAGCTTTGGCACTGCGCGCATCAGCAATGCCATCATGGATGCCTATGACATCATCAATCGCCAGATTTCTCCTTGGCGCACCGTTCAAGATGAGCGCTTTGTTCGTGCTTACAAAAGAGCGGTGCTGCATGAGGCGGCGGCGCTGTTGTCCGACCTTTATGTTGATTTTGACACCATCGGACAGGGGCAAATTCGTGGCGAAAACATGAGCCTAAAATCCGACAGCTTACGGCGCATTGTCAGCCATGCCGTCGCTGATATGAATGGCACATCGCGCAATCGCATTCGGCTGCTTTAGGGGAGTTTTATGTATCATCGCACCGCGCGCGCACGCCAAGGCGATACGCTGGACGGCATTTGTTATCGCTATTTTGGGGACAAATCAAACGCGCTTTTGCCCCAAATGATAGCGCTTAACCCAACGACCAGCCCCACAGCCATTTTGCCTTTGGGTGTGCAGGTTGTCTTACCCAAAAATGAGATACAACCCAGTGCCACCATCAGGCTTTGGGATTAAACGAGAGAATCATGAAAACCAATTCAAAACAAATATGCTTTGAGCGAATCGGCGTTGCCTTGGGCTTTTGCTGTGCTTTGGTGCTGTTTGGGGCGTTTACCGCCACCCATGCCGCTGCCGCCGATACGGTCATTCAATCGCTGCCACTCATCAGTTATTCTATGCTGGCGGCGACCTTGGTGGGCGCTGTGGGCAGTTATTTGTCCTTTGGTGCTGACAAAAAATTCCCACCGTCTGCCAATGCCGTCGGTCATATCCTCTTGGGCTTTGGGGCAGGGCTGTTTTTTACCCACGGCAGTCTTGAGCTTATGGGACGGCTTAATAATTCTGAATCGGTGGTTGTTTTTGTGTCGTTTTTGTGGGCGGTGGGCGGTTATTTTTTGCTGCGTCTTGGCATTGCTGTTATTGACAGTGAGCAAATCCGCGCCATATTGCCCAAATGGATTGCCAAACGCCTTGGCATAGGAGATGAGTCATGATTGATGCGCTAAATTTGATTGCCATGGGGCTGTGCCTTGTTGGTTTGATTTATTTTTTGCTCTGCACGCGCCGTGTGGATGATGTGCGCTGGTGGGGGCTTAGATTTTGTATTGTCTATGCCTTGGTGTGCACAAGCTATTTGTCTTATGACGCTTGGGCGTTTTATGGCTTTTTGCCCGCCCAGATGATGCTCATTCATACAGGCTATTTGGCGTTGTCCGTGAGCGTTATTTTGATTTGGCAGCTGCTCAAAAAAGAGCACAAAGCGCGCCGCCGCGATTTTGCCACGCGTCTGCAAAACTTGATTAAGGAGCGTATATGAAACTTAGCGACAGCCAATTGCGCGCCATTGCAGAAAAATACGGCATAGAGTTTGCCGCGCTAAAAGCAGTGGTGACAGTGGAGGCAGCGGGGACAGGCTTTATTGACGGCAAGCCTAAGATTTTGTTTGAGCCGCACGTTTTTTATAAGCGATTGGGCGAGGCAGGCTATGTGTCTTTGCGCCAAAAAATGCAAGCAGTCGCCCCAAGCTTGATTTACCCCAAATGGCGCACTTACCCCTACGGCAAAACCCACGAGCAGCACGACCGCTTAGAGCGCGCCATCAAAGCTGTCAACACCGCCTTGCCAAGCCTTGATCCCAACAATCCAGATGACAAAAAAATCTTGGACGATGTGCGAGCTGCCGCCCTAGAAAGCTGCTCTTGGGGCATGGGGCAGGTCATGGGCCATCATTGGCGCGCCTTGGGCTATGACAGCTTACAGAGCTTTGTCAATGCCATGTACCGTGATGAAGCCTCTCAAGTGGACGCCATGATGCGCTTTATCGTCAAAAACGGCTTGGCGCGCCACCTCAAATCCAAAAACTGGACGGCATTTGCCCAAGGCTACAATGGGGTAGGCTACGCCAAAAATAACTATCATCACAAACTTGCCGCCGCCTATCGCAACTATCAATGAATTATTTAATCAACCTTAAAAAAGACTTAATAAATAGCTTTGATGGTCTTGAGCCTGACAAGGTGCAGTTACATCTGGTCAATGGTGAGCTTGGCGCATCGGCGCCAGTGGTCAAATACATTGCCCGCTTTGTGCTGCTGGACTGTCGCATTGCGACGCCTTTTGATGTTTTGGCGTTTATCCGTGGCTGGTTTGATGCCCATGGCCACCCCGTGCCAGACATTAACTTTGGCTGCGAGGTCATTGACCTTGAAAGCTATGATTTACAGATTGATTTGGGGCTGTCCGACAAAATCATCGTCACAGACGGCAAGGCGCTCATCTGTCCACCGCCCATCTGGTCGGATGCGGTGGGGACGTTTATTGCTGGGGCGATAGGGCAGGGCGATGATGGATGCTGAAGAAAATGGCTGATTTTGACGCGCTGGGCGAGTGGCTTACCGCCATCAGCGATAGACTATCCGATGACGAGCGCACCGTATTGCTGCGCCGTATCGCCACCACGCTCAAAAGCCGCCATGCCGAACGCATCAAAAGCAACACCGCCCCAAGCGGCGCAAAGTTTGTCCCGCGCAAGAAAAAAAGCGGTAAATTTCGCACCCAAAAAGGCAAAATCAAGCGCGGCGCCATGTTTAAGCGCGCATCACGGCTACTTAAGACCGCTTATAGCAGCAGTCATGCCGAGATTGGTTATGATGGCAAAATCGCCGACATCATGAGCGTTCACCAATACGGGCTAAGCATCCGCCCAAGTCCAAGTATGCGCCCCACGACCTATGCGGTGCGCGAAGCGGTGGGCTTTGGTGAGGAGGACATTGAGTTTATTAAGGCAGAAATTGAGCGGTTTTTAGTATCAGAATAGGAGTAAAAATTGGATTATCGTTGTGGTGGCTGTCAAAAGTTACTTTTTAAAGCCACAGGTGAGGCAGTGGTCGCCGTTAAATGTCCACGTTGTAAATCATATAGTCATTTGAGCGTCAAGAATGCCCCACCCGAAGACCGTGAGTCTCAAGCCTATAAGGATAAAGACTCATGGCGCAAAAAACCTACGCATCCGCTCCATTGCCCTTTGTAGGGCAAAAACGCAATTTTATCAATCATTTTAAAAAAAGTGCTCAATGAACACATAGACAGCGACGGCGAGGGCTGGACGATTATTGATGTGTTCGGTGGTAGTGGGCTTTTGGCACACAATGCAAAAAGGCTACTCCCCAAAGCCCGTGTGATTTTTAATGATTTTGACGATTATCATATCAAGCTTAAGCATATTGATGATATTGAGCGCCTAAGGGTGATGCTGCTAAAAACAGTAGAGCATGTTCCTCGTCAGACCAAAATTGATAACGCTACTCGAGATAAAATCTTGCAGATAATTAAAGACTTCAATGGCTTTGTATGCCCCCGAAGTGTCAGCGTTTGGTTGTTGTTTAGTGGTAAGCAGATTAACAGCATCCATGAGCTTGGCGATCATGCGTTTTATAACACCGTCCGTCTAACGCCTTACAAAAGACCAGAAGGATACCTTGATGGCTTGGAGATTACCAAAGAGTGCTTTAGTGCACTTATGCCTAAATTTGCCAATGACCCCAAGGCACTGTTCGTGCTTGACCCGCCCTACTTGTGTACACGCCAAGGAGCATATGCCATGGATAAATATTTTGGCATGACTAAATTTTTGGAACTTATGACCCATGTGCGTCCGCCTTATGTGTTTTTTAGCTCCACTCGCTCAGAGTTATTGGACTACTTAGCTTATCTTAAAAAATTTGACCCTCAAGCATGGAATAGAATTGGAGGTTATCAGCGCATTAGCATTGTCGCTAAACTTAATAATACGTCAAAGTATGAGGATAATATGATATACAAATTTTAAGTCCAAAAAACCGCAAATGATGTTTGCGGTTTTTTTGTGGTTTTATTTTTTAATGAATTTTGAAAAACTTATTTAAATTTTTTTGGAACAACAAAAATGAAAATTACAGAAATTTTAAATTTAAAATGGAATTATCAAATGACAGAGCAACTAATGGTTTTGTTGTTTGACCCGCAAAAACGCTTAGATGCTTTTGAGCGTTATTTGGCTACAAATCCAGACCTATCGCAAGATTGTTTTTTGGCAGAATTTCAAGAAAGTTTTGCCGAACGCTCAAAGCTTAAGCAAGACTACACACCATCGTCCGTTTGCAAAATTGTCGCAACATTATCTGATAATGCTGATAGCGTATTGGATGTATGTTGCGGCACAGGGGCGTTGACAATTGCAAAATGGATGACAACTCCAAACGCCACTTTTTATCTTGAGGAGTACTCCAAAGAGGCTGTTGCTATTTTGTTGTTTAATTTGGCGGTGCGTGGTATCAATGCTGAAGTTAAAAATTGCGATGTATTGACGGGCGAGACTTTTGCAAGTTATAAGCTTACAAAAAACGGCAAATTTAGCGATATTGTCGAGACCGCACTTGATTGGAGCGAGTTAAAAGTAGATTGTGTGATTAGCAACCCGCCTTATTCATTGGCATGGACACCCAAAACCGATGCGCGTTTTTTAGGCTATGCCTTGCCTCCAAAATCCAAAGCCGATTATGCGTTTGTGTTGCATGGCTTGCATAGACTAAAACAAACAGGCACAGCGGTTTTTGTGTTGCCATACGGGGTGTTATTTCGTGGACAGGCAGAAGGAACAATTCGCCAAAAACTTATCAATGATAATTGTCTTGATGGTGTTATTGGTTTGCCTGAAAATTTATTTTTAGCAACAGATATTCCAGTGGCTTTGCTTGTATTTAAAAAAACAAAAACAAACTACTAATATCAATATTGTTAATGCCCAAAAGCTTTTTACAAAACAAAAATCCAATAATCTGATGAGCGATGAGCATATTGCACAAGTATTAAATGCTTACGGCACAATCCAAGAAAAGTTGTCTAATGTTGTTAGCTTTGATGAGGTTGCCCAAAATAATGACTTTAATTTAAATTTGCCGCGCTATGTTAATACCAAAGACCCCGAGCCAATCCCTGACTTTTTAACAGAGGCAATGGAATTATTAGAAATAACAAAGGGATTGGAGCAATCAGGCAAGCAGTTTATTGATATGCTTGAGCAAATACAAATTACAGGCACCAAAAAAGATATTGACGAATTTGAGCAAGCAAAATCAGCACTCAAGCAAGCTTTTGCCCCACGCAAATTTAATACTCAAATTATGCAAAAAATCAAACAAATCACCCCACAAAACTATCAAATGACGATATTTGACGAAGAAGAGTTAAATGAGCTAGATGGTTTAATTAATCAAAAACAAAAGCAAATAAATACATTGCAAAATATTAAAAAATATTTCTTAGGTAAAATGTTTGTATGATTAAACTTCAAAAATTAACTCAAGTTGCTGATATTGAGTATCGCCCAACAAAGGACAAAATCTATCCCAAAGGCACAATCATTATTCAAATATCAGCAACACGAGGACAAACACTAATTTTAAAAAAAGACAGGATGATTGATAGTCATTATGCGGTTGTTTTGCCAAAAATTGACCCATTTTATTTATTTGTTGCGATACAAAAATTCTTTCCCAAGTTTTTTCACGCTAGAAAACAAGGGTTAAATTTTCGCTCAGAAGAATTAAATTATTTTAGCTTACCTATACACCAAGACCAAAGCACCCAAAAAACTATTGGGCGTACCATGCAAATACTTGGTGCGGGCGATTATTACTAAATAACCGTAACTGCCATTTGCGGTTTTTATCTTGTTTTATTTTTTTGTCTTTTTGAGTAAATTTTTATTATTTACAGACAGTTAAACCAACCAACAGCCAAATACAATGAACGCCGAAACCCAGCGCCGACTCCATAACATCGCCACCATTGGCGTGGTCGCCGAGATTGATGCCGCCCGCGCCCTCATGCGTGTCGCTGTCGGTGATGTCCTCACCGACTATCTGCCCATCCCCACGATTGCCGCAGGGGGCGTGCGTGTGTGGCGCTGCCCCAGTGTGGGCGAGCAGTTTTTGCTCGTGTCGCCATCGGGCGATTTGGCGTGTGCCATCCCCGTCATAAGCCTATACAGCACGCACAACGCTGCCCCAAGCCATGACAAAGACGAGATTTTTGTTGCGTTTAATGATAAGGACTTTTTAAAAGTCCATACCAAGGATAGCCAGCTGCATTTGTCCATTGGCAAGATTATGGGCAGCGCCGATGATGTGTTGTTTGACACCCTCAAAGTCACCATCACAGGTGATTTGGTGGTGGACGGTACGATTCATGCAGGCGGTATCATCAGCAGTGATGCCGATGTCGTCGCAAAAGTGAGCCTCAACAATCACCGCCACGGCGGCGTTGAAAGTGGGGCGGGCAGTACAGGAGCGCCCCAATGAGCATACACACCGCCCAAGGCATGAGCCGTACACTTGGCAACCTACTAAGCAGCGATGAGCATTTGCGCCAGTCTATTTTTGATATTTTGATGACGCCCTTGGGCTCACGGCTCATTCGCCGAGATTATGGCAGTCTGTTGCCGTTTTTGATTGACAGTCCCATCAATTCTGCCACCAAGCTTAAACTCATGAGTGCCATCGCCACCGCGATTGTCAAATGGGAGCCGCGCGTCAAGGTGCGCAGTGTGTCGCTGTCCATCAACAGCGACGGCACCAACGACACCGCCAACACAGGACTGTCGGTGCTGTTGACCCTAAGACGCGCGGACAACACGCTGTTTAATACCTCATTAATCTTGGCAAGGGGGGCGTCATGAGTGTGTACAATGCGATTAATCTGCAAGGCTTGCCTTTGCCTCAAGTTCTAGAATCCATTGATGTTGAGGGCGAGGTGGCGCGCCTCAAAGCGGAGATTGCCAGCCACTTTGATGCCGATCACCCCATTCAAGACGTGCTGACGCTTGAGAGTGAGCCCATCAACAAAGTCATCGAGGTGTTGGCGTATCGTTACACACTCAAAATCAATGAAATCAACCGCAAAGCCCGCGATTTGATGCTTGCCTTTGCCACAGGGGGCAATCTTGACCACATCGGAGTGACCTATTATCGCCTAGAGCGCAAACTCATCCAAGCGGCGGACAAATACGCCATACCGCCCAAATCCGCCATCTATGAAGATGACGAATCCTACCGCTACCGCCTTGCCTTATCGGTGGAGGGCTTGACGCGGGCAGGGTCGGCGGGCAGTTATGAATTTCATGCTCTATCGGCGAGCCCTGAAGTATTTAGTGTGTCGGTGCACAGTCCAGCGCCCACCGAGGTGGATGTGTATTTGGCAGGGCAGATTGTGGGCGATGTGCTTACCCAGACAGGCAGTGTGGGCGTATCGGATACCGCTGTGGGCGACGTGCTGACTGTCTTGAGCGCGGACGATATCCGCCCCTTGACCGATGTTGTGCGTGTGCAGTCCGCCACCGCCAAAACCTACACCATCAAAGCAGTCGTCTATGTACAAAACGGCATCAGTCCAAACTTGGTATTAGAGCAGAGTCTAAAGGCGCTGCGCAGCTATCTAAGCGACAATTACCGCCCCAATCAGCGCATCAACACCAGTCGCATCATTGGCGCGCTGGACAGCCAAGGGGTGAGTCGTGTGGTGCTGACAGAGCCCGCCGCGGATGTGGTGTGTCAAGTCGGCGAGGTGGCGCAGTGCACAGGCTTTGATATTATCGCCAAGGCGGAGGGCACCTAGGAGCGCGTATGATAGATAAATTCAAAGCCGACCCCACCACCCCAAGCCTAACCGCCAGCAAAGACCAAAGCCTTTTGCCTACAGGCAGTAAAAAACTTGAGCATCTGTTGGCGGGAGCGAGCGCCAAACTTGAGCCCATTCCAGTGCCTTTTGAGAGCATTTGGAACATTGACACCGCGCCAGATGAGCTCTTGGCTGCTTTGGCGTATGCGTTTAGTGTGGATGAATACAACGACCTATGGAGCGGTGAGACCAAGCGTGAAGTCATCCGCCAATCGCTGTCCGTGCACCAAAAAAAGGGCACACTGGGGGCGGTCAAAAGAGCCTTGTCCGCCATGAATTATGATGCCGAGATTATTGAATGGTGGCAAAAAACCCCACAAGGCAGGCCAGGCACATTTAGCGTCGCCATCAGCCCAAAAAACGGCATGATTACCGACAGTCTGTTGCAATTAAGAGCCGCCATTGACGCCGCCAAGCGTCTATCCGCGCACTATGACATGTATGTCGGCTACAAAATCCGCGCAAGCGTTGGCGTACACTTGGCAAGCTGCATAGGCGTTGAAATTACCATCCGCAGTTAAAGCCAAAACAGTTAAACCCAAAGCAGTTAAATCCAAAGCAGTAAACCCAAAAAAGGAGCAACCCATGACCAATCAATACCAACCGACAGGCCTTAGTGCGACGATTGATGTCAGCCAAGTGCCAGACAGTGGCTTTATCGCCCTTGAAATCAAAGAGGGCAATCAAGTCATTCTCCCAAGCCTTATTGTCATAACAGGCGATGGCAGCGATCTTAAATTTGTGATGAATGACGCCCTTTTAAAAACGCCTGATGACGCCATTGTCATTGATTTTGGGCGCACCAGTGGCACGGTGTATGTCCCCAACAAACCCATCCATGACGCAAGTGAGCTTGTGGCAGACAACATCAAGGCTAAATTTGACGCCACCCCAAGTCCGCTGCTTTTGCGCGCCATTGATGGCGTAATTTATCACAGTCCTTATTATGCCGCCGAGCGCTTGTCATGAGCCACCGTCTTTTTTTGACGACCCAAGGGCGCGCCAAAATCGCCACCGCCGCGAGCACCGCCCAAGGCATTCGCCTGACAGACTTTGTCATAGGCTCTGGGCGTGATGTGGATTTTGCGGCGCGCCTTGACAAAAACACCCTAGTCGCCAAACGTTACCAAGGCAAGATTGCCAGCATTACCGCCGTGAGCGGGGTGTTGGGGCAGTATGAGATTGATTGTGTCGTCCCTCAAGATATTGGCGGTTTTGCCATTCGTGAATTTGGCTTGTTGGACGATGCAGGGGCGCTGGTCTATGTGGGCACGCTGCCTGAGGTGGTCAAACCCGACGCCAGCAGTATCGCTGCCTTGGATTATCGCATCAAAGCGATTGTACAGATTGACAACCCCTTGGTGTCCATTGTGATAGATGCCAATGTGGTGACGGCGACGCGCGCGTGGGTGGAGAGTCACTTTATCCCGCGCAGTGCCCTAGAATTGCTTTATCCTTTGGGCTACAAATATTGGTCGCATACGCCCGATAGCCCCAAAGCTGGCTTTGATGCTTTGTTTGGCTATGAGACCTTTTGGCGCAGGCTCAAAGGGGTGCAACTGGTCGGTGTTGACGAGCAAGACCGCTATATCAATGAGCCTATGCTATTACTAGGGCAAAAAGGCAGTACCACGCTCGCTAAAACTACTCGCCCCCACGCTTATCCGCTATACACAAGCTATCTATGGGAGCGATACGACCCAAGCTCTATCGTGGCGACGGTATGGCGTATCAATGCCAACAAGCAAGCGGTGAACGAAGGCGACAGCCTACGCTTTAGCATCAGCGTCAATAATGTGCCTGATGGTGTCGCCGTGCCTTGGACAATCAAAGAGGGGGTATTGGCTGGCGGTGTCATCACCGACGTGGACAATCAGACACAGGGCGTGGCATATATTGATAATGGCGGAGCTGTTATTGACTACACCACGACCGCCTTTGACAACCAAGAAGAGGCTCAAAAACATGTCCAGCTAAGCCTATCCGCCCCCGCCAATATCAGCCTAGAAGTCCCTATCAGCGATAGAGGACACGTTGAGACAGTTATCCGTATTGACCAGACCACGCATGACGGCATCGTACTAGATGAGCTATTTAAATCTATGATGGGTAGCTACGCCCCTAGTGGCGAGCAAGTCCGCTTTGTGATTGCCGACGGCGTGGATATTATCGCTCCAAGTACTACCAAAGCGGCGATTGAGAGTGGCACAAACTGGAGTAATAATACCATCATTATTGACAACTATGGACGCATTTTAGGGCGTGGTGGCAATGGTGGTCGCTCGGCTTATTGGCAAGACATTATGGCAGGGTCAGCGATGAATGATAGGGACACGGCGTTTACCCAAGCTCAAGCAGGGGGTAACGGTGGCACCGCTATCTTTGCTAGCGTTGCTTTGGTTGTCAATAATTACAACCTTATCGCTGGCGGTGGCGGTGGCGGTGGTGGTATGGGAATGCTTAGCTCTAAGGGGTATAACAGAGCCATTGGCGGTGGCGGTGCTGGGGGCGGAGCTCCTTTTGGCTTGGCGTCACTCAATGAAGGCACTTACTCAATGTATAGCATTGATCCCAAAGCTCCTACTAACAAGGCTCCATTGCCAAACGCCCAAGAAAAACGCCACACGCTGTATATCACCACATCCGAGGCGCGCTATGTTAATACCGTCGGCGGACTAGGTGCTGTTTATTTGGACTCTCAGTATTTTGCCGCCAATAATAGCCAAGAGCGTGTTGTTTTGTTTGAGTACAAGGCAGATAGTAACGAGCTACGCCAACCAAGCGATAGCGACCCGTATTATCGCTTAGTAATGGCAACCCTTGGGAGCTTTACCCCAACGCTCAAGCAAGCGACCAATGCCACGGCTGACACCGCTGGTACAGGAGGCTATGGTGGCTCCATATCCACAGGTTGGACAGACAATTTGCTTGGTACAGACAATATGTTTAGTTATGCGGATAGATTGCCAAGCAACCATGGGGGCGATGGAGGCAATCTTGGCGAAAACGGTCAAGACGGCATCATCGGCGACACCCTAGGCACTATCATATCATCATACAGTATCCAACGAGACTCCGCCAAAGGTGGCTTGGCTGGATATGTGTACCAAGGTAATGTAACCATTAACAATATTTCAAGCGGTATAACCAAAGGCCGCTAAGGAGCATTTTATGACCCAATTTCATCATGGCATTACCGCCACCGAAGTCACCCAAGGCATTTTGCCCATGCGCAATGCCGACACGTCCACCATTGGACTTATCTGTATCAGTGATGACGCCGACGAGGCGCATTATCCCAAAGACACCCCCGTGTTATTGACAGGCATCACCCAAGACGATTTGGACAAAGCAGGCAAAACAGGCACGCTGTATGCGTCGCTGTACACCATCCGCGCCATCACCAATCCTACGGTGGTGGTGCTAAGGGTGTCCAATCCAAGCGACACCGCCGCCCTTGATGTGCTATTAAACTGCCAATCACGTCTTGGCATCACCCCAAAAATCTTGGGCGCGCCGCAGCTGGACACCCCAAGCGTGGTGCGTAAGCTTGTCGCCATTGCCAAGCGTCGCCGCGGCTTTGTGTATGCCAGCTGCCGCCGTGATGATGGCACGCTCATCACCGACAAGACCGAGATTGCCGCTTATCGCAAGAGCTTTGGCGATCGTGAGCTTATGCTCATTGACAATCAATGGGGCGAGGATGTTGTGATTGCCCAAACGCCAGCCCAGCCGCCAACCCCATCGCCAGCCCAGCCGCCAAGCGACGATGCCACAGACGATGATGCCACAGACACCGCAGGCGATACCGCACCGCCAAGCGACGATGCCGCACCGCCAAGCGATGGCACACTAACCCATGTCAGCTACATCATGCCCTAAGGAGAAAGAATGAGACACATTGCACTCAAATACGCCATCAATGGTGGCAATTATCAAATCAAACGCTTTGACACCGATTTGTCTGACAACATGGCGCTGTTTAGGCTGATGCTAAATGAGTTGTTTTTTGTAGAGGGTGAAGAGGCGCTCAAAACAGCGGTGGGGCATATCAACCATGAGGTGGCGCTTTGTTTTTCCTATGAAGAGGCGGATTTGTTCATCAGCATGATGGACAATACACGCGGCGCGCTGATTACGCGCATGGATGAGGCGCAAAGCATTAATTTTAAGCCGCTCACCCAAAATCAGACCGCGCACGATGGGCAGGTGTATGAGGACGGCTATGCACTGCTTGCCCAAGCGCTTGCCAACACCCACGAGCAGGCCGAAAGCCTAGGCTTTGTCAAAGCGGTACAAAAAGCGGACGTCATCAACATTCGCGCCCAGTGTGCCGTGTCTATCGCCGCACCGACTTGGCGCGCCATCACCACCGACAGCCAAGAGCCAAACGCCACCGAGCATTATACCGAGCAGCCAGTGCATGAACAGATTTATGAGGGCTTTTATCCAAGCTTTGCTGCGGTTGCCCCCACGCCCAATCAATCATACTTGGCAGTCTATCACACCATGCAAGACGGCGAGCGGCTGCGCGTGATGTTGGGCGCGGATTTTGGCTTTTATCCGTTTTTTAGAATTGGCATTGCTCGTGGTGTAGACCACCCCGCGCAAGCCTTTGGCGCGGCAAATCTGATTGACATATTCGCGCGCCCAGAGATGGACGCCCCCAATGCTCAGGTGCAATCCAATTTAAGAAGACAGCCAAGCCTTGGCGCGCCGTCCAATTATATTGAGCTTAGACGCGTGGGCACGGATTTGTATCTAAACGACATCAAGGGCATTCATTATGTCGCGCGCGACTTTGATGGGCGACTTGCGATCGTGAGCGGTGGGCTAGAAGGTGGCGATGAGTGGCAGCTGGCACCCATTGTCATCAAAGAGCCTTTGATGGCGGATATGTACGCTTGATGTATATGTTTGATGTATAAAACAAAAAAAGAGGAATGACCATGACCCAGAACCATTTTATCATTGCCACCGCCCTTGCCATGCGTGCCAAGATTGACAACAGTGAGGCGGCAAGCTTTACCAAATCCATCTCCAACGTCGCTGTGCCCATGGTGGAGAGTATCGCCACGCCGCGCACGTGGGACTTAGAAGACCCCAACACCGAGGTCGGCTATCTAAACGCCAACGAAGTTACCAGTGTGATTTTGCATGAGGGCTTTCGTTTTTGGGGCAACCGCACCACAAGCGATGACCCCCGCTTTGGCTTTGAGACCACCGTGCGCACCGCTCATTTTTTGCTGGATACGATTATCAACGGCTGTATGCCTTTTATTGACAAGCCTTTGACGCCCGTACTGGTGCGCGACATCATTGACAGCATCAATGCCAAGCTGCGCGAATATGTCGCCAAGGGCTGGCTGATTGGGGCAAATTGTTGGTACAACGACACGCTCAACAACCAAAGCGACTTATCCCAAGGCAAGCTGTACATTGATTATGATTACACGCCCGTGCCCACCCTTGAAAACTTGCATTTGCAGCAGCGCATCACCGACCGTTATTTGGTGGATTTTAGCAAACTCATCGCACAAGCGGCCTAATACTCATCAACAAAAGGACAATCATTATGGCAAAACAACTTCCCGCCGTGCTCAAAAATTTTAATGTTTTTGTGGATGGCGACAGCTATGCAGGCACCGCCAAGACCATTGAGCTGCCTGAAATCGTCAAAAAAACCGAAGACTACCGCGGCGCGGGGATGATTGGCGACATTGCGCTTGATATGGGCTTTGAAAAGCTTGAGGCGACCATCACCTTTACAGGGGTGGACCGCCGCCATTTTGCCCAGCTTGCCAAATGTTCGGTCAATGATTTGCCCATTCGCTTTATCGGGGCGTATGAGCGCCAAGACACGTGCCAGCACGTCACGCGCGAGATTTATATGCGCGGCAGCCTGACAAGCTTGCCCCTAGGCGAGATGGAGCTTGGCTCATTGAACGAGCAAGAGCTTGGCTATCATGTCACTTACATCAAAATCAATGACGACGGCGAAAATTTTTTGGAGATTGATTTGGTTAATGGCGTGTGCGTCATTGCAGGGATTGACAAAACCGCCGAGATTAACGGTTTGCTTGGACTGTAGCCCACAAAAAAGCCCAAGATGGCACTCTTGAGCTTTTTATAATACAACCCTTAGATAGGTTAAGGAATTGAATATGAGTGATTTTATCACATTTTTGCAATTAATCAATATTTAAACCCACAACCCAAATGTTAAGGAATTTTTATGAAAACCATCACCCTAACACAGCCCATCATCCGCGGCGATAGCAGCATTGACACCATCACGCTCACCGAGCCCAAGGCAGGGCATTTGCGCGGCTTATCCTTGGCGGATGTGGTCAAAATGGACACCGATGCCATGATGAAGCTCATTCCGCGCTTGTCCAGCCCAAGCCTTGTGGAGCATGAGATTGGCGACATGAATGTGGCGGACTATACCGCACTTGCCACCGAGGTGATTGGTTTTTTTGTGCCGACGGCGGCGTAATGCTGCCTTATGACGTGGACGATGTCATTGCCGACTTGGCTTATGTTTTTGGCTGGACGCCCGCCGTCTGTGAGGGCATGACACTTGGCGAATTGATGATGTGGCACGACAAAGCCGTCAAACGCAGCACGCCGCCCAAATAAGCAAAAAAATAAGCCCACCAATGGCGGGCTTATTAAAAAAATTAATACAGGTTATTTTGGCGGTGGACGATAAGCCCAAATGCAAACAGTGCCAAAATACCCACTCTTATCACCCAAGCTGTCGCCACCACCCAAGTTGCAAGTGTGTGGCTGTGGGCAATGACCGCAATGACCGCCAAACTTGGCACAAGCGTGATGATGAGGCTTTTGATGACAACATTGCTTGGCAACAGATGATTTTGGTAGGCTTTTGGGGTGTAGAGGCGTTGATACAACTGTACCATGCCACAGCCAGCAAAGACGCAAAAGACAACATTGGCAATCAAATAAAACAAGGCAGGATACATGGCGCGCCCTCAAGTTGAGTTATTTTGATAGCATAACAAAAAGGTATTTTTATGTCAAATTTACAGCTGTCCGCGGTGCTTGAGCTCATTGACAAGGTGAGCCCGACACTTGCCAAAATCGCCTTACCGCTTGCCAAAACCCAAAAAGCCTTTGATGACGCCAAAAAATCACTCAAAGACTTTGAATCTCAAAGCAAAATGCTTGAGACTTTTAAATCACGCACCGAATCACTTGCCACAACAAGCCAAAAACTTGCAACGGCGCAAGACAAATTAAAAGAGTTGGGCAAGGCGATGGCAGCCACCGAAAATCCAAGCCGCCGCATGACACAGCAGTTTGCCGCCGCTCAAAAAAATGTCGCCCAGCTGCAAGACAAGCTGACAGACCAAACGCGCGATTTGGACAAGCTGTCGGATGAGCTGCGCCAAGCGGGGATTAACACCGACAATTTTGCCGATGAACAAGCGCGCTTGGCAAATGAAATCAAAAAAGCGACCACCCATGTGGACAAGCAGGCCGCCGCGCTTGAAAAACAGCAAAAACTCAAAGCGCGCTATGAGGCGGTGGGCGCAGGATTGCAACAAACCAGAGATACTGCCACCAAAGTCGCCGCCGCCACCATGGCCGCCACCGCCGTCCCCGTCAAGCTTGCCATTGATTTTGAAAGCGCCATGGCGGATGTCAAAAAGGTTGTGGACTTTGGAGGCGTGCCAGAGCTTGCCGCCGCTGAATTTAAGGCATTGAGTGATGAGGTGGTCAAGCTGTCCACCATTCGCCCCATGAGCGCCAATGACATTGCCGCCATTGTTGCTTTGGGTGGGCAGTCGGGCATCGCCAAAAACGAGCTCATGAGCTTTGCAGACAGTGCCGTACAGATGGGCGTGGCTTTTGATATTGGCGCAAGCGAAGCAGGTCAGGCCATGGCAGAGCTGCGCACCGCCTTTGGTATGAGCCAAACCGATGTTATCGCCTTGGCGGACAAAATCAACTATCTGGGCAACAACACGCCCGCGGCCGCCAAATCCATCATGGAGATTGTCCAGCGCATAGGGCCATTGGGCGAGGTGGGCGGCTTTGCCAGTGGGTCTATCGCTGCCTTGGGCGCGACGCTTAAGGGCATGGGTGTGCAAGAAGAGATTGCCGCCACAGGCATCAAAAACATGATGCTTGCGTTAAATGCAGGGGAGGCGGCGACCAAATCGCAACAGGCGGTATTTAAGCAACTGGGGCTGGATCACGCCCAAATCGCCAAACAAATGCAAACCGATGCCGAGGGCACGACACTCAAAGTCTTGACGGCATTAAATCAGCTGGAAGACCACCAAAAAGCCGCGGCGCTCAAGGAACTGTTTGGTTCGGAGTCCATCGGTGTGATTGCGCCGCTGCTTAACAACCTAGACGCCCTCAAAAAAAATCTGACCATGGTGGGCGACGCAAGCAAATACGCAGGCTCTATGAGCAGTGAGTATGACGCACGCGCCGCCACCACCGCCAACAACATCCAACTGCTCAAAAACAATCTATCTGCGCTGGCGATTAACTTTGGCAGTGTGCTGCTGCCCGCGGTCAATGGCGCGATAAGCAAAATCAGCGCATTGGCACAAAAAATACAAGCATGGGCAGACGCGCACCCAAAGCTTGCGGCATTTGTCATGAAAGCGGTCGCCGTCCTAGGGATATTTTTGGGGGTGGTGGCAGGGCTTGCTACTGTCTTATTGACGCTGATTGGCCCGATGGCGCTGCTGCACGCAAGCCTTGCTACTTTGGGCGCAGGCGGTATGATAACATCCGTTTTTGGTATGCTGACCCGCTTTGGTGGGCTATTGACCAGCCTTGCCACCTCAAGCATACCGATTATTCTTGGAGGACTAACAAAGCTTGGCAGTGCGTTTATGTTTTTGCTTAACGTGGTGCGCACGGTGGGTATGTTTATGATGGCAAATCCCATCTTGGCGGTGATTGCGGCGGTGATTGCGGTAATTGCCATGGGGGCGATTTATATCTGGCAAAACTGGGCGACGCTTGGGCCCCAATTTGCCGCTATATGGGCAAATATCACCGCAGGGGCGTCCGCTTTGTGGGCAAGACTTGTCGCCATCTGGAACAACATCAAAACAAGCGTCATCGCCGCCGCCAATCAGCTGTGGAGCAATCTTAGCGCGCGCTTTGGCAGCGGTATTGCCGCTTTGATTGCCATCATTGCCGCCTTTAGTCCCGTGGGGCTGTTTATGCGCGCTTTTGCCGCTGTCTTTAGTTATTTTGCAGGACTGGGGGCGAAATTTAGAAGCTTTGGGGGGAATATGATTGAGGGGCTAAAACAAGGCATCATGGGCAAGCTTAATGGCGTGCTGTCTAGTATCAGCAACATGGCAAGCCGCATCAAATCCGCCTTTACATCCGCCATGAGCATCCACTCGCCTAGCCGTGTGTTTATGGGCTATGGCGACAACATCATGCAGGGGCTTAACAATGGCTTGATGGCCAACACCGCCCCGATTGGCGCCATGCTTGCCACAAGCCAGCGACTCAAAAACGCGCTGGACACCGCCCAAATCGCCTTTGATGGCAGTCGCGCCATGAGCGTCAAGGCAGCGCCAAACACCGCCCAAGGGGGCAACCCATCGCCCATTGTCATCAATATCTATACCCAAAAAGGGCAATCCGAAGAAGACATCGCGCGTCTGGTCGCCGATAAATTAGGACAAGCCCAATCACAGACGACAGGACTGTATGATTATGCAAGTGAGTGGGGGTAAGCCATGCTATTAGCACTGGGACAATTTATATTTAGCACCGACAATCTATGTTTTAGCCAAATCCAGCGCAGTCGTAAATACAGCTACGCCGCCAATGCCGTGGCGGATGGGCGTGATGATTATCAATATACAGGGGTGGGCGAGGACGCCTTGACCATTCCCTTTGTCATCTATGAGGCTCATGGGCTGGGCAGCCGCCAAGCCATCGAGGATTTGGCGGAGATGGCAAGCAGTGGCGCAGGCTATGTGCTGATTGATGGGGCGGGCTATATTTATGGGGTGTATGCCATTGACAGCATAGACGATACGCGCAGCTTTATCACCACAGGCGGATTGCCCCAAAAAATAGACGGCACGCTAAAGCTTATCCGCGTGGATGATGAGCGTATCGCGGGGGACAAGACCCCAGATGGCGCTCAAAATTTGCCTTGATGTTTTGGGTGGTTTAACGCATTGATTTTTTTAAATAAAATCAATGATGTAGGTTGGTGTTGAGCTTGCGAAACCCAACGTTTTAAGACCGAACCTTGTCATCTTATTAAATCAATCAAAGACAAGGATAATAAAGCAACCAAAAAAAGGTGTAAGGTGTAAAAATGATTTGACTTTTTCTTAAACTACAAAAAACAAAAAGTCCAAGACGGCAATCTTGAACTTTTTAATCCCCTTTGATAGACCTTAACTCAAAAGGATGAATGAATAGATGAATTTTAACATAAATTTTGAAGCTTGGGTAGTCCAAATGCTAGACAAATACGAACAATCGCCAAAGGTGCGATTTTTAATCAATTGGTTGGTTTTTTGTTTAATGGTGTTTGCCTTGGCAAGTTTTATCAATGCCATCAAATGGTGGTAACCATCAAATAGCGATAACAAGGATACAGACCATGACACGCACACCAATCATCCACCTCACCGCCGACAACAAACCGCTCAATGACCGTCTTTTGGGGCGAGTGATTAGCCTATCCATCACCGACAATGCCACAGGCGAAGCGGACGAGCTGTCATTGTCATTGTCCGATTTTGATGGCGCCATAGAGCTGCCCACCCGCGGCGTGGTACTGTCATGCGCGCTTGGCTACACCGACGTGGGCGTTTATGACATGGGGCAGTACACGGTGGATACGGTGGAGTGGGGCGGCGCGCCTGATGTGCTGACCATCAAAGCCAAATCCGCCGATTTTAAAACCACGCTCAAAAACACCCGCTCACAGTCCTATCACGCCACCACCTTGGGCAATATCGCTGGGGAGATTGCCACGCGCCACGCCCTTAAATTGGTGATCAGCGACAATCTGGCGAATTTGCTCATCAGCCACATTGACCAGACCGACGAGTCGGACATCAATCTATTGACGCGCCTTGCCCACAGCGTGGGGGCAAAGGCGGCCATCAAGGCAGGCGCTTTGCTGGTCTTTGTGCCAAACAGCCACACCGCCCCAAGCGGCAAGCCTTTGAGCCTACACACCATCAGCCGCAAGGTGGGCGATGCTTATCGCTTTAGTGTGGAGGATAGGCAGGATGCCGACACCGTGGAGGCAAGCTATCACGACACCGACACCGCCAGCCGCCAAGTGGTCAGCCAAAGCACAAGCCACGCGCCAAAAGACGAGCAAAGCAGCAGGCGCATTAAGGGCGTGTATCCCACCAAACAAAAAGCCGAACTTGCTGCGCGCGCCGAACTTCACCGCACCAAATCTGCCGCCGCCAAGTTTAGCATCAATCTGTCCTATGGCTATCCAGCCATCAGCACCGAGGCGCCCGTTAAGCTTGTGGGCTTCAAAAAACAAATAGACAATCTGACTTGGACGGTACAAAAATGCGTGCACAACTACACCAAATCAGGCGGGCTGACCACGTCTTTGGAGCTTGCCGCCCCATTTGATATGCCCTAAAAATGTGTTATAATTTAAACACTTGGGTGGGCTGTCAATAATCCATAACAGCAGCCGCTTGGACTCATCGCCAAGTTTTCAGCACCCAAGTTTTTTGTTTGACAAAAACAATCATAAGCCCCATAATAAAAAAGGTAAAATCATGGTTGATATCAGTCGTGTTGATTTACAGTCTTTGGACAAAGACGACCTAGAAAAGGTGAAGCTCATGCTAGACATTAATAAAATCCAAGCCGACATTGAAGCCACTCGCCAAAGTGTGAACGAAAGCCGTGCCACCGTTGAAAAAATGCGTAAAGAAAATCAATGGTTTCCCTGGCTACAGATTATGACGACTTTTTTGACAGGGGGCGTGGTTGTTTTGGTGCTAACCAAATTGCTTGCCTAATCCTTAACGCGCCCCAAAAAAAGCCCTTGATATGACAAACAAGGGCTTTTTATGTTGTCTGGCTTATTTGCCATTGATTTCACCATCATGGGCAAGCAAGGCGGCTTTGACGGCTTTGGCGACCGAACCATAGTGCGCGACGAGCCTATCCAAGGCGTGTAGGGCGTCTTCATCCTTGGGCATAAATTGCACGGTGGTGGAGCGCAGAGCTTTGGCGTTGTAATTTGCCTTGGCGCGTTTGGTGTATTCGGTGTCTTGATATTTGCTCATCTTGATTTTATCCTTAATTGTGTTAATATAGGGGTTAAGGAGATGGGGCTAGTTTCCATCACCCCCACCGTAGGCAAAACTTTTGGCTGTGCCCTTAGGTGCTGTCATTAGTAAGCCGGTAAGCTAACTAACAACAGAGTTGCAATGATAATGAGCTTGATAACTGTATTCATTGTCATCTCCAAGTTAGCCACCACTTCACAAGGTCGGTGGCGGTAACCTATCAGGGTAAGTGGCTGCTTACCCTGATGTTTTTATTATATCCTGTCTAGGATATAAAAGTAAGTATTTTTTTAATATTTTCAAAAAGTTATCATCAAATTACTTTCTCGTCCTATTTTATAAAATAACAAAACCCCGCAAATAGCGGGGGTTTTGTTTTGATATATTAATGATTTTAATAAAATTTACCCAAGATATTGATGATATCGCTCAAATCTAAATTTAGGATTTTTGGCATCTTTTAAATTATTCTTCGCTTGTGGCGTTAGTCTATATTCATCAATATAAACATCGGGTTGGTAAAAATAACAGTAAGAATTTTTTAGCTTACTAGCAACTTTATCATAATAGGCAGTGCCAAATTTATCCTCAAACTCTTGCCGAGTAAGAGAACAATAGTTATACAGCTCCACAATCGTAAAAAAAAGATATTCAAAACGTTCTTCTTCACCATCGTATAAGCTTGCTTTAATTTCATTATATTCATTAATAACAAGATTTTTATCGGCTTGGTTTATAACTAAAGCCATTTTAAACTCCTTATAGTTTGTTTAAGGATAGCTTATAGGCTTGTGCTTGCTCTGGGGTTAGAGCAAACTCCACCCGAAGCAAAATGTTGTTGTGAACAAAAACATATTGTTTGGCGGATGGCATTGCCTCGTAAGCCATTTCAATGTGTTTTTGTCGTGCTTGTAAATCTTTTGTATTATTAAAAATTTCTATCACACCTCCTGTTGGTAAGTCGTGTTTGTCAAATTGTGGGTCAAATGGCATTTGCTCCACACGAGTATCCTCAAATTGAGCAGATGCAATATATTCCCCTGGTCGCCCCAATTTTTGGTTGGGGTCGCTCTCGGCTGTTTGCTCGGTAACACGACCGATGGGCAAGCCGTCCGCCTTAAACTGGTTTATAACAGTTTCAATGCTAATGTTCTGGGCGATATCCTCCTTTTGAGTTTCTTGCGGTTGTTGCGTTTGTTGTGGCTCAGCTGGTGACTGTGTGTTATGGGGTGGTGTTTCGCCACCACATCCAACCAAGCCAATCATCGCCAAAGTCAATACAAGCTTTTTCATTTTTTTAACCTCCTTTATCATCAAGCCCACTTTGACAGCTCAGCGACGATATCATCATAAGTTTGCAAAACTTCGCCGTCGGGCAAGGCTTGCAAACTAATAATACTGCTTGCCAAAAAATTTTTGGGCGCGTCGGACAAAAAACAAAACGCCCCAATCTGTATTTTGCCATCTTTGGCGCCGACCTTGGTGATATTTATTTCACGGCTAGATACTTCGCCCTTGCTATTTTTATAACTCATCAAATAATCACGGCGACCGCTTTGGGGGTTAAGTTTTTTCTTAACTTTGACAAAGGGCGACAGTGCCAAGGCATCTAGTCGCTCGTTTAGCTCATCCAGCTTTTGCAAAATCAGTGCGGTATTGTCCATGATTTACTCTTGTTAAAATATTTGTTTGTTATCAATTTAACAAAATAACAACCCAAAATCAATGCTTGATGACCAAATTTTAAACAAAAAACCGCAATTAGATTTTGCGGTTTTTTATCTTGCCACATTATCCAAAGCCCCTTGTTAAAATACCCAAAACAAAAAGCCCAAGACTGGCATCTTGGACTTTTTATTTTAATTTAGCAAAGTAGCGAAGTAACAAGCCAGCAACTTTGAACTATACACATCAAACACTGTTTGAATACAGGTATTTTACCCAATGATTGAGATTTTGACAATACTTTTGGACAAATTAGGACTTGATATGTTAGACAAATACGAGCAATCGCCAAGTATCCGCCGACTTATTCACATGATTTTGTTTTTGGTATTTTTATTTGCTCTCGCCAGTCTATTGCAAGGCATCGGAGCCATTCGTTGGTGGCAGCCCAAACAAAAACCCCTTGACAAAGCGCCATCAGCAGACTATGATATGCCCCAAGGACTCAAAACCTTAATCAATAGCGGTAAAATCGCTCCCGACAGTCAAGCGGTATTTTTATGCCCAAAATAAGCCATTATTTTAGGGCGACACAAATTCCCCTTTTTTTATGTTGGGGGGGCGACGAATACAACACCCCTTGTGGGAAATAAGTCCGACCGACTATTGACGGTTTTTGAGCCCCCCAACGCCCTTTATTGGGTAACTTCTCAAAAGTAATCAATAGGAGTTCATCATGAACACATCCATTCATCACAGCCGCCATAGCAGCAGTCATAGCCACAGCGCGCCGCGCTATACCCTAATCTCCAGTAATGAATCACACCCCAAGCGCTCACGCATTCGCCGCCATCAAGATGGCGACATCACCCTTCATATCCCTTATGTTGTCGCTTGTGTCTTTGAGGCGGTGGGGTTTTTGTTGTTTTTGGTGATGGTGATGGGCGCGCTCATCCTGTTTTGGGGGGTGAGTGTATGAACGCGCATCATTTTCAAAAGCTTGTCATCACTCGCACACAGCTGGACGGTCGTCGTCGTATGGGCGTGCGTTTGGAGGATTTGGCAAAGGATTGTCAGATGGATTGTGCTGCCTTGTCTGAAGTCATGACGCTTTTGCCACTGAGAGAGGATAAAGATTTTGCCACAGATGATAAAAAAGGTGTTATTCTAAGTCTTGAAGCTTCACAAGCGGTGCTGATTTTTGTGCTTGCACAAAAATACAAAGCACAAGAATACAACTTTGAGGCGTGGCACAGCTGGCGACGCATCAGTAACATCATTAACGGAGTTACCCGATGAACAATCAAACTTATATTGACGATGCCATCACAAGCCTTGTAGCGCGTTGTGAGGCTGTGGCACAAAATCAAGCTTTTGCCCGTGTTTTATCAGATGGTTTGGAGAATAATACAGGCAGAGTGTCTATTGATGCCGAGAGTCTGTCCAATTATCTAAATGGGATTGCCGAGCTGCTTGATGACATCGGCAGCGATTTAATGGCGCTGGATACATATTACAAATAAACCCATCCCCATCAACATCACCGCTCAACGCTTGGGCGGTGATTTTTTTGGTGCGTCGGTTTGTTAAATTATCATCAAGCAAACAAATTAGCCGTTTAGCCTTATAACGTGTTAAATGCCGCGGCAAGCTTGAATAGGGCGGTTTTGTCTTTGGCGTCGCGATAGTGCTGTAGCCAAGCGCGCTCATTGGCGGTCAGTGGCGCCTCTGTGCCGAGGCTTGGGCGCTCACCCGTCAACAGATAGCCGATGTCCATGCCCAGCCGATAAAAGCCGTCCACCGCCTCAAGCGTGGGTGTGCGCTCCCCAAGCTCATATTTGGAGTAGGTGGTTTGGGTAATGCCCGCAAGATTGCTGATTTCTCGCTGGGTGAGTGCCAAGCGCGCGCGTTCGTCTTTTAGGCGTTCGCCTACTTTTTTCATATCAAACATAAAAAATCCTTGATTTAGTACTATTGTTATACTAAAATAGTACTCATGTTAAATTGATAACTTGTTAATTGCTTGGTTTAATAAGCTTTGTTTGTGTTTTAACAAGTTAAAAGTTTAGCATATTTCACCCAATCAAAAAAGGTAAAAAACGATGAGTAAAATGTTAGCGGTGCGAGTGCCTGACTCACTACACACCTATATCAAACACAAAGCCCTGATTGAGGGCAAATCCGTCCAGCAGCTTGCGATAGACATCTTAAGTCAGTATCAAAAACAAGACGCTGATTATATGACCGCCTTGGACGAGATGGCAAACCAAGCCTTGCAAGAGCTGGCAGGGGGCGCATGATGACTTATAAAAACTGGGACAACGTGCGCGATTATCGCATTTATGGTTATTTGAACCAGTCTGAAAAAGACATCTTTGACAAGGCAGTCGCCACAACAGGGCTGCAGCAAGCCACTTGTGTGCGCCAGTTTGTCATGGGCTTTGCCAAAAAGCTTTTGGCAGAGAATACCAGTCAAAAAGAGCAAGCGGCAGGGGGGAATTGTCCGTATTCCCATCCCAATTTTACAGCAATTTAACCGTATGACGGTTTAAGGAGCGCTATGCAGACAGCCTATATTCGTTGCCCTCATTGCAAAGGGCGCATGATTACGGTCGGTCACAAGACTTTGACCAGCCATTTTAAGCAGCTGACCGCCACGTGTCACACGCCAGACTGTCTGTTTAGTGCCACTGTTCATGTTGAAATTGCCAAAACGCTGCAACCAAGCCTAAGACAGACAGAGGGCATGGGTGCGCGCTTGGCAAGTTGATTTGTCAATGTTTTAATTTGCAAAAAGCTTAACGCAATAGCACCAAGGACTTACGATGAGTATTAATGATAAAGTGATAGATCGCCTGAAAACGAGATATCATTTCAAGGTGCGCGGCGAATGGCTGCGCGAGGGCGTCTGTCCTGACTGCCACAAAAAAGAGCTGTGGACACACGCCCACAATCCGCGCATTGTCCGCTGTGGTAGACTCAACAAATGCGGACTTGAAATCCACGTCAAAGAGCTGTTTGAAGACTTGTACACCGAATGGTCACAAGAGCACACCAAAACCCCCGAGCGTCCAAACGCCGCTGCCGATGCGTATTTGGCGGACGGGCGCGGGCTTGACATCAGCGCCATCGCTGGCAGCTACACCCAAGAATCTTATTTTGACAATCGCCTAAATATCGGCAGCGCGACCGTGCGTTTTGCCTTGCCAAATGATGGCTACTGGGAGCGGCTCATTGATAAACCCGAAAGATTTAAAGCCAAAGCCAATCTTAAATATGGCTACAGCGTCAAAGGCAAATGGTGGGCACACCCAAAAATGCCGAAGCACCCCCAAGAGATTTGGATTACCGAGGGGATTTTTGATGCGTGCGCCTTGGCAGAGCATGGGCTTGCCACGGCAAGCTGTATCTCATGCACCAATTTCCCTGAAGACGCTTTGGAGGCGCTCAAAAGCGACTGCCACAAGGCGCGCCACACATTGCCACGGCTTGTCTTTGCTTTTGACAATGACAACGCAGGCAAAGCAGGCCTCAAAAAATGCATCCATGCCGCAAGCAAAATGGGCTTTGACTGTGTCGCTGCCTTGCCCCCTTATGACAAGCACAAAAAACTAGACTGGTGCGATTTAAACGAGCTTGGCAGACTGTCAGAAGATGACATCAAAACTTACCGCTATTATGGCGATTTGTTGCTGGCAGACAGCCCCACCGACGCGGCGGTCATTCGTTATCTGAAGACCAGAAAGGCAAGTTTTTATTTTGAGCATGATTATCGCACCTTTTGGTTTGCCTTGGATATGGACAAGCTGTCAAAGCTGCTTGAGCTGGAAGAAGAGGATATTGAGAGCCTACTTGCCAAAAATCAAGACGACAAGCTGGCAAGTTTTATCAAGCAAGTCTCCACAACCACCGAAATCCTAAACGCCAAGCTTGAAGCTTTGTATTTTCAAAGAAACGAAATCACCGATGAGTCTTGGTATTTTACGCGCATCAGTACCGCCCGTGATGACAAACAAACCACCATCACAGGCGACCAGCTGTCTAGCCCCAGTAAGCTCAAACCACGGCTGTTGTCAGTCATGGCAGGGGCGTTGTGGACAGGCACGGCAAGCCAATTAGACGTCATCGCCAAAGCCCAAATGGAGGGGCTAAAAGAAGTCAAAACCGTGGATTTTATTGGGTTTAGTAAAGAGCATGGCGCCTATATTTTTAATGAGATTGCCGTCAAAGGCGGCAAGGTTGTCGCCAAAAATGACCACGATTATTACAAGCTTGGACGGCTTGAAATCAAAAGCCTAAACCACGACCCAAAGCTTACCATCAATCATAGCGACAAGCCTGATTTTGGCTGGTGGCACAAATTTCACAAGGTGCGCGGCGACTTTGGCACGATTGTGTTGGCGTGGTGGCTGGGCAGCTATTTTGCCGAGCAAATCCGCGCCATTGACCGCAGCTATCCGTTTTTTGAGCTTGTGGGACAAGCAGGGGCGGGCAAATCGCGGCTTTTGGAGTTTTGTTGGAAGCTGTCGGGGCGAGATGATTATGAGGGCTTTGACCCAAGCAAATCCACCAGTGTGGCGGTGTATCGCAGCTTTGCTCAAGTTGCCAATTTGCCGATTTGTCTGATTGAGGGCGACCGCAATGACGAAGATGGCAAGGCAAAATCATTCAAAACCTTTGAATGGGACAGCCTAAAAGACGCGTTTAATGGGCGCTCCATCCGCAGCAAAGGTGTCAAAAACAACGGCAATGACACCTATTCGCCGCCTTTTAGAGCTGCCATCATGATTAGCCAAAACGAAGAGATACAGGCATCAGAGGCGATGCTGACGCGTATTGTCCACGTGCGTTTGACCCGCGATGGCCAAAGCCTTGAAACCAAGCGACTGGTGGATGAGCTGGACAGATTGCCCATCTCATTGACCAGCCGTTTTATCGCTCATGCCATCCGCCACGAAGAGGCGATTTTGGCGACTTATGCCCAAAAGGTGCGCGAATACGAAGAATCCTATCACAAGCAAGGCATTACCCACACGCGCATTGCGCTCAATCACGCCCAAATTGAGGCCTTGATTGACTGCTTACAACAGCATATCTTTGGCGAGCTTTTGGCAGATTGGCAAGTCAACAGCGCACGCGCCACTTTACAAAAAATGGCGGCGGCACGCGTCAGCCGTTTGGCGGCGGATCACCCTGATGTTGAGCGCTTTTGGAGTGTGTATGAATTTTTGTGCTCCATCAAAGAAGACGTCAATCATCTGCCCGCAAACCGCGAGATGGTGGGGATTAATCTCAATCATTTTTATCAAGTTGCCAAAGAGTACCGCCAAGATTTGCCCGACATCAACCAAATGAAACGGCTACTCAAAAGCTCAAGCACTTACAAATTTGTGGACAGCAATGTGGCGGTAAGGTCGGTATTGACACAATTTTCAAGCATCAAATGCTGGCTGTTCAAAAAGAACACCCCCTATCAAGACCCATGGAGTAATTAATTATGGCAAGTGTTAATAAAGTGATTATCATTGGCAATCTGGGGCAAAACCCCGAGACGCGCACTTTTGGCAATGGCGGTATGATTGCGACCATTTCTGTTGCAACGACTGAAAAATGGACGGATAAGCAAACAGGCGAGCAAAAAGAGCGCACCGAATGGCACCGCATTGTTTTTAATAATCGCTTGGCTGAAATTGCCGCACAGTACCTACAAAAAGGCGCGTCGGTATATGTGGAGGGCAGTTTGCGCACGCGCAAATGGACGGACAATCAGGGCATTGAGCGCTACACCACCGAAATCCGCGCCGACAGCCTACAGATGTTAGGCGCACGCCCAAGCCAAAATAATGATAAGCAAGCACAAACAAAGGCAACACCGCCACGCCCAAGCAGTACAGGGCGTCAATATGCAACTTACGCAGACGGCACGCCAGTCTTCCCGCCAAAGCCGATTGATGAGGCGCAAGGCGCTGATGATGATATGCCGTTTTGAGGGGGAATAACGATGAGTGATGTCATAGACCAAGCTTGCGACTACGTTGAGCAAATGTTACAAAGACAGCTTGCGGCGCGTCCGCGCTTTGATGCCCCAAGTCTAAAAGAATGTATGGCGTGCGGTGAGCCCATTTCACCTGAACGGCAAAAATTGGGCGGCGTGCTGCGCTGTATTGACTGCCAAAGTGCATTTGAGCGGAGCAAACGATAAGCCAAGCGCAGCGCATAATGACGGTAAATTTAAGGCTTGGTTTTTGTCAAAAATCGCACACAATAGTATTTTGACAATTAGTCTTTTGATAATAATTTTTTGATAAGGGGCGTATGAGTGCGCCCAAACCATCCAAAACCCACTGAAAAGGTCAAACGATGAAAAACAGTCCCACAAAAGTCCGCTACACAACAGGCATTGAGCCGCTCAAAAACTCCATCCGCATTTGGTGGCGTATCAATGGTGTACGTCATAGAGCAACCATGGATTTTGAGCCCACCGCGGAAAACTTATTGCTTGCCAAGGCAATGGCGGCGAACATCAAGCGCGAGCTTGAGGCGGGGGTTTTTGATAAATTCAAAACATTCCCACATCTTAAGCCGACCCAAGATGAGGTGTTTGGGTTTTATTTGGACCAATACATTCATCACGAGCTTGTATTGGCAGCACCCAGCACCCAGCGCACGCATCTAAGCAAGATTGATAATCACATTCGCCCCCATTGGCAAAATATCCCCATTCAACAAATTACCACTCCGATGTTTGAACAATGGGTCAACGAGGTCTTGGCGGTGTCGCTTGGCAACAAAACCATCAAAGACATCTTGAGCATTTGGCGGGCAAGCTGGGCGCGATGGGCAAGGCAGCAGGACAATGCAAGCGATCCCACCGCTTATATCAAGCTCCCCCAAAAAGACAGCCAAGAGATTGACCCGTACACCAAAGACGAAATCCGCGCGATTTTGGCGACAGACAGCGAGTATCACAATTTGTGGGTGGCGATGCTGTACAGTGGCTTATCCACGCATGAAATGTTGGCTTTGGCGGTGCAAGATGTGGATTTAAAAAATGGCTGTTTGTATGTCAAGCGAGGCGTGGTGGATGATGTCATCAAAGCAACCAAAAATCGCCGCCGCAAACGTCAAGTGGCGCTTTTGCCGATGGTGATTGCAGCATTGACCGATCAAATCAGTAAAATTAATCAAAAATCCAACACAGTGTGGGTGCTTGAGCGCGACCACCGCACCAAAACCGCGCAACGGCTGACATGGCTGTGGCAGAGCGAAGACGGCAAGCCTTTAAGTTACAAGCAAGTCGCCATCCGCTGGCAAAATCACCTAAAACTAAGCGGCGTGCGCTATCGTTCGCTGAACAATGCGCGCCACACTTACGCCAGTCAAGTGCTGTCCACAGGCGCAGTCAGTGCCGAGTGGCTTGCCAATCAGCTTGGCCACACCGACACCCAAATAATACACAAGCACTACGGCAAATTCATCCCCAAAGACAGCAGTCATATTATCCATCGTCTGGCGGTCGCCATTGCATAAAAAACGGGGCAAAAGCTCCGTTTTTTGTGGTTTGGTGGCAGTTACCCCAATCTGACCCATGGGTCAGATTTTTTTTGCCAATTTTTTAAATTTTAGACACACAAAACCACCGCCCAAGGTCATCCCCCTTGACGGTAAAGTTATTGTCAGCCCACGACGAGCCCACGTCAATCCCAAGCCAAAATTTTATAATGCATTGAAATTTAAGTATTTTTAATGCAGTCAAGCCCGCTTTTTGAACCTTTACAGCCCACGACAGGCCCACGCCCCAAAAATCCCACAAAGCAAAACGGCCAAAACCCTTATAAATAAAGAATTTTAGCCGTCATATATGGCGGAAGCTGAGAGATTCGAACTCTCGAAGGGCTATAAACCCTTGCCGGTTTTCAAGACCGGTGCATTCAACCGCTCTGCCAAGCTTCCATGGGTGCATATTATATATAAAAATATGATGAATGCAAGTATTTTTTTAATTTTTTTTAAATAAATTGCGTTTGGGTCAGTGAATTTGTTTTGCCAGATGTTTTAGCATATCCAGCAGTCTATTGGCATAGCCCCATTCGTTGTCATACCATGCAAATACCTTGCATTGATTGCCAACCACCATGATTTGCGCTTCATCAATGATGAGAGAATGTGCATCTTTGATAAAATCACTGGATACAAGTGGCTGCGTGCTGTAGCCCATGATGTGCTTAAAATCATGACAGCTGGCGTGATGTAGGCTGTTTTTGATGTCTTGTTCGCTGACCACCTGACTAAAAGTCATGCTGACATCAATGGCAGCCACTGTAATGGTCGGTACGCGCACAGATAAGCCATTGATTTTATTGGTCAAATTGGGCAATACTTTTTGAGCGGCGGCAATGCTGCTTGAGGTGGTTGGAATGATGTTAAAGCCAGCGGCGCGTGCACGACGTAAATCACGATGTGCGCCGTCCAGTACATTTTGGTCGGTGGTGACAGCATGAATTTCTGTCATCATGGCGCTGGCAAGCCCAAATTGCCGATCTAGCACAAACAGCAAAGGCACGAGCGCTTGCGTGGTACAGGATACGCTTGAGATGATGGGTGCTGCGCGCGTAAGCTTATCGTGATTTACACCCATCACAATGCTTTCATCCACCACATCAAAAGGCGCAGCGCCTATAATGACTTGTTTTGCGCCTGCTTGGCGGTGCAAGCTTGCTTTGCTGTATTCTCTAAATTGTCCGCTGCATTCCAGTACAACATCAATATTGAGCATGGACCAAGGCAAGTCAGCGGGGTTTTTGTTGTTCAAAAGACGAATAAAGATTGTTTTGGCGGGGTGATTAATGATGAGTTGATTGTCAATCAGCTGAACAGCGTAGGGCAGTCTGCCATACGTGGAGTCAAATTGAAGCAAATGCGCCATGGTGTGATTGTCCATGACATCATTGATGGCGACAATATCCACGCCCTCCATGTCGCTGTCCAAAAAAGCACGCAACACATTGCGCCCAATGCGCCCAAAACCATTGATGGCAACTTGTAAATTTTTCATCAAATTTTCCTTAAAATGAATGCTCAATCATCGGCTTGTTGTGATAAAAAAATAAGCGCAAGCTTGATGGTGCTTTGTTGTACGACGGCGGACATTTTATCAAAAATTTCTTTGCTGCTTGGCTCATCATGACCCATATCCATCAGCTGTTGATTGGCAGATTGCACCGAGCTTATAATGCTGTCGGCAGGCCTTAAGTGGTCAATGTCATCAAAGCTTAAATCATCGTTTTGCAAAGCGCTATTGATATAATCAAGGACGCTGCTTTGCGATAGATTTAAGGTGGTGGCAAGCTTGAGTAGTGGCGGCTTGTTGTCTTTGATGAGCGTGATGAGTGTTTGATAAATGTCGTTATTGATGGCGGACTTGTTTGGTGTATTGGTTGCGCCATAACTGAATGCGCTCAGTTTAATAAACTGCTGTTGCCAGTTTTGAAGGGTGCTTTCGTCTTGAGCGCGCAGCCAGTTTTCGCACTCGCAAGACAGCGCAAAAAAACGATGATTGGCAGTTTGTGCAAAGCCATCCAGCAGCAGGCTTTTTTGATTCATGCCAAGCAGCTTTAATCCAGACAACGACTTGACGCGCGATAAAGCAACATAGCCTTGCCCCATCTCAAAAGTCTTGGATAAGTCAATTTCAGCAACATCCAAGGTCATGCCTTGGGATTTGTGCACGGTAATCGCCCACGCCAACATCAAAGGTATTTGACGAAATTCCGCCAAAATCGTACCATCTTCTGCTTCAATTTGCCACGATTCGGCATTGGCAAGGATGCGCCGCCCATCGCGCAATGTCACCTCGGGTATTTTTTGACCGTCGGAAGTTACAAAGCGCGTCACCTCGCCCATTGTGCCATTATAATATTGTTCAAGCGCATTATTTTTGGTAAACATCACCTTGGCACCCTTTTTAAGATGCAAAACCTGCGGCGAGCGTACGTTTTTGATGAGCATATCAACAAGCTTGTCGTCGCCTGTTGTTTGGGCAACAAACTCAATTTGCTCTGTTGTCAGCTTGGCAAGCTCAGATTGATTAATCATCTCCACATTGGCATTGTGGGTGTACAATTTGGTTGGATTTTCGCCAATGTCTTGTGTTTTGGTTTGTTGTAGGGCGGCAATGGCAGCAGCTGAAACATCCTGATTGCGGATTTGATTGAGAATGTCATTAAAGCTTAGTCCATCTTCTTCGTCCGCCACTTGACGGTGTTGTTCGGTCAGATAGCAGACCTTGATTTGGGGCGAGTCGTTGTCCATAGTGGTGGCAAGCGCAATCCACGCTTTGGACATAAAGGCAAATTTATCTTTGGTGGTCTCGTCTTTTTTGCCAACAGGGGGCAGCTGAAAAAAATCGCCCGAAAAAACCACTTGTTTGCCACCAAAAGGACGACTGTCCTTGCTAAAATGGCGCAACACTTCATCCACCAAATCCAGCTGGCGCGCGTGTAACATGGACACTTCGTCAATAATCAAAACTTTGGTGTCTTTGATTTTTTGTGCAAAGCCATCACGCGCCTCAAGCAAAGCAAAATCTTTGTCCGACAACACATCTTTGATGCCAATGCCAGACCAAGAGTGAATGGTCACACCGTTCATATGCGTTGCTGCAATCCCTGTGCTTGCTGTGATGGCAACAGGGATGTTGTTTTTGCGCAGATATTGAATGTATTGATTTAAAACATAAGTTTTGCCAGCGCCTGCCTGACCTGTCAAAAATACCGAAAATCCTGATTTTAAAAGCAAAAGTGCGTCTGATTGTTGCATGATGATAAGTACAAATAAAATGACTTATAATAGCATTAAAATTGGCGCACGTCATATTTTTCATCAAAAATCTTGATTTGTGGTTGCTTGCTTAGATTGTCTAATTAGATGGCTTGGCTAAAAACACATTTGTCGTGATAAAACAGACAACCTTGGCAAAGTCTTTGACATTTTCATGAAGCTTAGTAACAATTGTGTGCCAAAATTTGCAAAATTTGACTGGCAAGCGCTATCTTTTTTTGGCACAATACACGCACTTTGGGTTTCGGCAATTCATCAAATGATTGAATGTGTTGCCAAATTAATTATAATAGACATCTTGCAAAACCACGATTTTATTGATTTTTAGAATTTAGATAGGCTCTACAATCAAGCACTTTCAAAAATTAAAATGACGGTTTTGTAGGAAGTTCAATCATCAAATTTGGAGTTTGTTATGAAATTACATACCGTTGGTGTTGCTTTGGTTGGTTTGAGTTTGAGTGCGGCAAGTTTTGCCAACCCTTCTGCCAATTTAAATAAATTATTGTCCGCCACCAAATCCATGACCGCCGATTTTTCGCAAACCACCAAAGGCGCCAAAACCACAACTTTCAGCGGCAAAATGGCGGTGGAGCGCCCCAATAAATTTCGTTGGGAGACCACAAGCCCTGCCTCGCAGCTGATTGTTGCCAATGGCAATACACTGTGGGTGTACGACAAAGACTTAGCACAAGCCACGCGCCAGTCCACAAGCAATCAAGTGGGCGAAACGCCAGCATTGCTGCTGTCAGGCAATCCAAGCAGCATCGCCAATAATTTTAATGTCAGCCAACCTGCTGCGGGCAAAAATTACTTTTTATTAACACCAAAAAGCAGCATCGCCAATTTTAAAAGCTTGTCCATCAGCTTTAATAAAGGTCGCCCTGTGATGATGGTGCTCAATGACAACTTGGGACAAACAACGAGCATTCGTTTTAGTAACATCAATTTAAATGGCAAAATCGCCGCATCTCAATTCACTTTCACACCGCCTGCAGGTACGGATGTGATTGATCAATAATCCCAGATGTCGCACGACGTGTGCCTTTAAGTGACATCATGTCTTTAAACGACATCGTGTCTGTTATGGATTTGTATCTTAAATTAATGCCTCAAAATTCATCTCTTAAGAATTTTGGGGTATTTTTGTTGTCGGCATTCAATCAGTGATTGAAATTGCTGCATTCATCAAAAATCTTTGATTAAATATAAGTTTTTGTGAATAATAATTTGTGATTTATTAGAAAAAACCAAAAAATTGTCGGTTAATTTTGATATTGAATTGTGTTATAATGCTAAACAATTTACTTGTCAGCAATATTATTAGCATTTTATAAACACAATGACACCATTGGAGGTGTTTTTTATGTCTGCAACACACTTATCAGCAATTGTTTATTTATTAGCCGCATTGGGACTTGTGGTGTTTATGCTGGTTGTGCCAAGACTGCTTGGTGGTCGCTCATCTGGGCTACAAAAAGAAGAAACCTTTGAGGCGGGTGTATTGCCAGCAGGTTCGGCACGCATTCGCTTGTCCGCCAAATTTTATTTGGTGGCGATTTTTTTTGTGATTTTTGATTTGGAAGCCTTGTATTTGTACGCTTATTCTGTTAGCGTGCGCGAGGTGAGCTGGGTGGGTTTTGCAGCGGCGACAAGCTTTATTGTGATTTTGTTTGTGGGTTTGTTGTATGAAATGAAAGTAGGTGCGATGAACTGGGCACCTGCCAACAAACGAGACAAAAAACCACGCATTTTAAGCCGTTCTGCCAATTTTGATTTGGCGGCAATCACGGCATTTAATGGTGTGGACGAGCTGCATACCGACCCGACAGGCAAAGTGCCTGCCCAGTCATCAGGACGCATCAATGTATCCAATGACATTGAAAAAAATCGTGCACACATGGCAAATATTGACCATATCAACAGTACAGGACGTGTGACCACGCACAATTTTGAATGATTTTGCGGTTTCATTATCTAATACTGCTTTGTGTGGTATTTATAATGGTTTAGAATAACTGAATAATGGATTGATAGTTGTTTTAATATATAACAGTTGCCTTGTAATACAGGTAATTAAAAAATAGCTAGATTTTACACAAAAGTCAAGCCAACATTAAGAGTGATCTAAGTAATTTTTGAACAGCAATCATCTTAATACGGCTTGGCTGGCGTATGAATGCTTTAATCATTCGCTTTAATCATTGAAGAATACTTATGAAATACACACTGACCAAAGCCAATCAATCAACAGGCAAATTTCCCCACCAAACTCGTCAAGTTGTGGATGACATCACCCAAGAAGAGATTGACAACAATGTCTTTATGGGCAAATTGTCCGATTTGACGCACGCACTTGCCAATTGGGGTCGCAAAAACTCTTTGTGGCCGTTTAACTTTGGTACAAGCTGCTGTTATGTGGAATATGCCACCACCTTGACAGGCGTACATGATTTGTCGCGTTTTGGGGCGGAGGTGATTCGTGCTTCTCCACGTCAAGCCGATGTGATGATTGTGGCAGGGACGTGCTTTGTCAAGATGGCACCTGTCATTTTGCGTCTGTATGAACAAATGCTGGAACCCAAATGGGTCATCTCCATGGGGGCGTGTGCCAATTCGGGTGGTATGTATGACATTTATTCGGTGGTGCAGGGCGTGGATAAGATCATCCCTGTGGATGTCTATATTCCAGGCTGTCCGCCACGTCCTGAGGCACTCATCCAAGCCTTGATGCTGCTGCAAGAATCCATCACGCACGAACGCCGCCCCTTGTCCATTCACATGGATCAAGGCATTTATCAGCCTGTGATGATGGCAGAGCGAGATCGCAAAAACGCCGATCGCATTGCGGTGAAAAATTTGCGTAGCCCTGATGATGCGTTTTGATTTTTATATTAAATGTTAATTAAAAGATTAATACAATATGGTTTAAGGGGAAATATGAAAGGTCAATGTTTATGTAAAGCCGTTACCATTGAAACGGCGGATAGTCAAGAATTACACGCTTGCCATTGTAATAACTGTCGTACTTGGGGCGGTTCAGCAGGGTTTACAACGATGGTACAAGGCATAAAAACCGACAATGCCGACAATATTGCCAGTTTTCAATCTAGCGAATGGGGCGAACGAGCCTTTTGTAAAACGTGTGGCACGCATTTGTATTTTCATCAATTAGGCACGGACAATTATTATCTGTCAGCAGGATTATTTGATGATGTGGATTTTAAATTAACTTCACAAATTTTTATTGATAAAAAGGCATGTTATTATGAGCTTGCCAAAGATACACCAAAATTAACCGAAGCTGAATTTATTGCGATGGTAACAGGGCAATAATTGGACTTAATTAAAGGTAAGGTGCTTAATAAAAGCACCTTACCATCTTAATAAAATAATGATTAAAATGTTTAAAAATGTATTTTTTATCAGAATAAATTTTTAAACATTTTATCACGCAATCATCATAAGATGGCAACCCTCTGATAAGTTGGAAATTATGAGTATTCATCACAATCACGATTTTACGATTTTAGAAATCCTAAGCCAAAAAAACCACGCCTTCACCGAACAAAAAACGGCTGACGGCATTCCGACCATTTGGGTGGATAAGGCTGATGTGTTGAAAGTATTGATGGCGGTACGCACTTTACCCAAGCCTTATGTCATGTTGGTGGATTTGTCTGCTATGGATGAGCGTCTGCGTCGTCATCGTCATGGCTTGCCTGACAGTGATTTTACGGTGTTTTATCATTTGATGAGTCTTGAGCGAAACAGCGATATCCGCATTAAAGTTGCTCTAAAAGATGGCGAAAGCATCCCAAGTGCTACCCAAATTTATCCCAATGCCAACTGGTATGAGCGTGAAGCTTATGATATGTTTGGCATTGTTTTTGATGGACATCCGCATCTGACGCGTATTTTGCTCCCCAAATACTGGGAGGGTCATCCGCTGCGTAAAGAATACCACGCCCGTGCCACCGAATTTACACCGTACTTTTTGAATACTGCCAAACAGCAATTTGAACAAGAAAATCTACGCTTTGTCCCTGAAGAGTGGGGCATGAAACGCTCTGGACGTGATGAAGATTTTATGTTTTTAAATATCGGTCCCAATCACCCATCGGCACACGGTGCGTTTCGCTTGGTGCTACAGCTGGACGGCGAAGAGGTGGTGGACTGTATTCCTGACATCGGCTACCACCACCGTGGGGCAGAAAAGATGGCAGAACGCCAAACATGGCATTCGTTCATTCCTTATACCGACCGTATTGATTATCTGGGTGGGGTGATGAATGAGCTGCCCTACATCATGGCGGTGGAAAAATTGGCGGGCATCACCGTGCCTGACCGTGCCAATACCATCCGCATCATGATGAGTGAGCTGTTTCGTATTACCAATAATTTACTGTATTGGGGTACGTTTATCCAAGATGCGGGCGGCATGACCCCTGTGTTTTATATGTTTGCCGACCGTCAAAAGGCGTATGATATTATTGAGGCGGTCACAGGCTATCGTATGCACCCTGCGTGGTTTAGAATCGGCGGCACAGCGATGGACTTGCCAAACGGTTGGGAGCGTCTTGTGCGTGAGTTTTTGGATTGGATGCCAAAACGCATTGATGAATACGTCAAAGCGACCATGACCAACAGCGTATTAAAGGGACGTACCCAAGCGGTTGCGCAGTACGATGCTAAGCACGCTTTGGCATGGGGTGTGACGGGTGCAGGTCTGCGTGCTACGGGCATTGACTTTGATTTGCGTAAGGCTCGTCCGTATTTGGGCTATGAGAATTTTGAATTTGATGTGCCTGTATTTTATAATGGCGACGCTTATGACCGCTGTTTGGTCAAGATTGAAGAGATTCGCCAAAGCCTACGCATTATCAAGCAATGTCTTGACAATATGCCAAGCGGTGCGTACAAAGCCGAACATCCACTTGCCGTGCCACCACCCAAAGACCGCACACTAAAAGACATTGAAACCTTGATTAACCACTTTATTTCGGTGTCGTGGGGGCCTGTCATGCCAGCGGGCGAGAGTGCGTGCATGGTGGAGGGCGTTAAGGGGCTAAACAGCTACTATGTTACAAGTGATAACTCAACCATGAGCTATCGCACGCGTATCCGTACACCGACTTTTGCACACCTTCAGCAAATGCCAAGCGTGATTAATGGCTCACTGGTGTCCGATGCGATTATTTATTTGGCGAGTATTGATATTGTGATGGCGGATTGTGATAGGTAGCCAATAAATACAAAAAGTATGCAAAAGTATGCAAAAAAGATGAATTGAGTGTACCCAAATACTTTTGTTGTGATTATTTATCTTGAGTATTATAAAGGGTGTATTGATGATTATTGATATTCCATCACACATTGAGCAGATGGTAATCAATCAGATATAGGCGCAAGGGATAAGTGTTGAGTAATTGATTTTACAAAAATTTGCAACAGCTTAAGACTATCCCAAAGGCGATATTTGTTGTTTAAAAAAATTTTTCTAAAACAGATATTAATGCTGATGATATTAATACTGATATTGAAACAATGAACAAAGATATTGTTATGAGAACAATTTATGGCGAATAAAATTGGTATTGATACTAATATTTTGATTCGTTATATTGTTCAAGAGGATGAGTAATCATAAATTGCCACGCAGTTTTTAGAAAACTTATCTTTAGAAACTAGGGCTTTGTTAATAATATTATTGTTGTGGAATTAATTTGGGTATTGTTTAGAATTTATAAGCAGCCCAAAGAAACAATGGCTATTATTTTGGAAGAATGATTTTCAATGCCTATGTTTGTATTTGATGATTTGTCTTTATTGTTAAAAACATTCATGATTTATAGGCAAACTAAAGTAGATTTTTTAGACATTTATTTAAAAACGCAGCCCAACCAATTTACCCAGCTTAAAAGCAATCATAAAAAGGCAGTGATAAAAAATAATGATAATAAGCAATCATGAAAAAGATGGAAAAATTCTTTAAAATTTTTGCCATTATGATGGCGATTGTTTGTGTATTGCTGTTGGCATTGTTGTTTTTTATGAGTAAGGTTGTTAAAAATTATCATGATTTTTAGTTAAAAAATTGATCAAAAACTTGGTTTTATATAAATCTCAAGTGGTCTGATGCTAAAGTTGTGAGGCTTTGCGTATAACTTAAAATCAAACAGTAGGTGCAATCAAAGGTTGCCCAAAAAA
This sequence comes from Moraxella sp., assembly GCA_041811915.1. Lineage (GTDB taxonomy): Bacteria > Pseudomonadota > Gammaproteobacteria > Pseudomonadales > Moraxellaceae > Moraxella. The sequence goes on from JBGXSA010000076.1 coordinate 174,365, forward strand.
TAAAAACCAAATAAATCTGGAATATTTATGAAAATTGTAACGGATAAAACCCCCAAAGTGGATGTGGCATCCATTTTGACTGGCGATGAGATTGCAGGCATTGATGAGTATATTCATCATTACCCACAGCCTCGAGCCGCAGTACTTGACGCCCTAAAATTGGTTCAAAAGCGAAACGGCTGGGTGGATGACGCCCAAGTCGCTGCCATTGCCAATATGCTGGATATTGCGGTGGCGGATGTGGAGGGTGTGGCGACATTTTTTAACCGCATTTATCGCAACCCTGTTGGTCGTCATGTGATTTTGCTGTGCGATTCCATCGCTTGTTATTTGACTGGATTTGAGGCGGTGGAGCGTGCATTCAAATCTCAGTTGGGTATTGATTACGGACAGACCACAGAAGATGGTAGATTTACCTTATTGCCGATTTGTTGTTTGGGCAATTGTGACAAAGGTCCTTCGGTATTGATTGATGAAGATACTTATGGGCCTGTCACGCCTGATGAAGTGGCGATGATTTTGGAGCAGTACAAATGATGAAGCCTACTGTTGAAGCACAAATTACCGCAAGAAAACTGGGCAAAGCCCCAAGTGAATTAAACCGCCAACGCGTGCCTATTTATGGTGTGGGCTTGGCAGAAGGACAAGCACCGACGAGCCTGACTCATCCTTTGACGTGGCGGCTGTACCATCAAGATACTGTCTTAAAATTGGCAGATTATCAAAGATTGGAGGGCTTTGTTGGACTAAAAAACGCCCTTGCCAAATCCCCCAAAGAAGTCGGTGAGATGATTAAGACCGCCAATGTGCGTGGGCGTGGTGGTGCAGGCTTTAATGCAGGTTTGAAGTGGACGTTTATGAGTCCACCTGATGGCGGCGTGCGTTATTTGATTTGTAATGCTGATGAGATGGAGCCGGGTACATTCAAAGACCGCCTACTCATGGAGCGCTTGCCGTTTCAGCTGATAGAGGGTATGCTCATCACCGCTTATGCCATCGGTGCAAGTGCGGGCTATATTTTTATTCGTGGGGAGTACATCATTGCAGCCGAGCGTTTGCAAGCGGCGATTGATGAGTGTCTTGCCAATAATTTGCTTGGTGATGGCATATTGGGCAGCGATTTTAGCTTTGATTTGCACGTGCATACAGGGGCAGGGCGTTATATTTGTGGCGAAGAGACAGCACTGATTAATTGTCTTGAGGGTCGCCGTGCCAACCCACGCACCAAGCCGCCTTTTCCTCAAGTATCTGGAGCATGGGGCAGACCAACGGTGGTGAATAATGTTGAGACGCTGAATAATATGCCAGCGATTATGGCAAATGGCGTGCAATGGTATTTGGATTTACCCAAAGCTAAAGGCAAGTCAGAAACGCCAGGCACCAAGATTATGGGCTGTTCTGGTCGTGTCAAAGACGCAGGGCTGTGGGAGGTGCCATTTGGTTATACCGCGCGTGAGCTCATTGAATTGGCAGGCGGTATGCAAGATGGCTTGACGCTCAAAGCGTGGCTGCCAGGCGGGGCGAGTACCGACTTTTTGACAGCCAGTGATGAGCATTTGGATTTGGTGATGGATTTTGATCCCATCATGAAAGCAGGCAGTCGTTTGGGGACGTGCTTGATGATGGTGGTGGATGAAACCCAAGACATGGTGAGCTTATCGCACAATCTGCAAAAATTCTTCCAGCGTGAATCTTGTGGTTGGTGTACGCCGTGCCGTGATGGACTGCCATGGGGGGTTAAGATTTTGGATGCCCTTGATAAGGGCGATGGGCAAGCAGGCGATATTGACAAACTCTCTGAGCTTACTCGTGATTTGTGGCTGGGTAAGACGTTTTGTGCGCACGCCCCAGGGGCGATGGAGCCTTTGATGAGTGCATTGAAATATTTTCGCCCTGAATTTGAGCAAAAAATTGCCCAAAATAACAGCGAAACAACAGGAGGTAACTGATGGCAATCATTCATGTGGATGGTAAACATCTTGAGGCGGATGGTGCTGACAATTTATTACAAGCTTTGTTATCGCTTGGCTATGACGTGCCTTATTTTTGCTATCATCCTGCTTTGGGTTCGGTGGGCTCGTGCCGTCAATGTGCGGTCAAGCAGTTTAATAATGAAGAAGACTATAAAGCAGGACGTGGTCGGCTTGTGATGAGCTGTATGATCAATCCGACCGATGATATGTACATTTCTATTGATGATGAAGAGGCGAAAACATTCCGTAAGCGTATTGTTGAATACATCATGACCAACCATCCGCATGACTGTCCAACGTGCGAAGAGGGCGGGCATTGTCATTTGCAAGACATGACATATATGTCAGGTCATCGCCAAAGACGCTATCGCTTTACCAAACGCACGCACCACAACCAAGATTTGGGGGCGTTTATCAATCATGAGATGAACCGCTGTATTGCGTGCTATCGCTGTGTGCGTTTTTATAAAGATTATGCTGGCGGCAGTGATTTTGGGGTGTATGCCTCCAATAACCGCGTGTATTTTGGGCGTGAAGCTGATGGTCAGTTTGACAGTGAGTTTAGTGGTAATCTGACCGAAGTGTGCCCAACGGGTGTTTTTACCGATAAAACGCACTCCGACCGCTACAACCGCAAATGGGATATGCAATATGCCCCGAGCGTGTGTCAAGGCTGTTCGGTGGGCTGTAGCATTTCGGCGGGTGAACGTTATGGCGAGCTTAGAAGAATTGAAAACCGCTACAATCCTGATGTCAATAGTTATTTTTTGTGCGACAGAGGGCGTTTTGGCTATGGCTATGTCAATCGTGCCGACAGACCCTTGCAGCCGCTTGAAAACATTGATGGCAAGATGGTGGCGGTCAGCGCTGATTTTGCAGTAGATGGTGTCAGTGCTTTGTTAAAAGACAAGGCGGTGATTGGTATTGGTTCAGCAAGAGCCAGTCTTGAAAGCAATTTTGCATTAAAAAAACTGGTGGGTGCGGATAATTTTAGCACAGGCGAGCGCTTGGGGGCAAAAAACTTAACCCAGCTGGCAATGGATGTTTTGCGCCATAACTCACTGATTAATGTCAGTCTTGGTCAGATTGAGATGGCGGATGCGGTGTTTGTGTTGGGTGAGGATTTGACACAAACCGCGCCAAGAGTTGCGCTTGCTGTGCGTCAAGCTGCCAAAAACAAAGCGCGCCAAATGGCAGCGGCATTAAAAACGCAAGAGTGGCTTGCTGAGCCTGTCAAGCGCATTGGACAAGAGGCTTACAGTCCCATTTATGTAGCGGCAGTTAGCGACACCAAGCTGGATGACATCAGCAAAACTTCAGTGGTGGCAACGCCCAGCGATTTGGCGAAGCTTGCGATTATGACGGCCGATGTCATTCGTGGCTTTGATGACGATTTGAAGTTGATTGCACAAAAAGCTAAAGCCATCTTTGATGACGAAACGATTGCCAAAGAACATGGTGATGACACTGATGGCGCAACCATGAAAAATCTGGCACATCACATTGCTTATGATTTGATGATGGCGGACAGACCGCTGATTATTGGTGGTGTGAGCAGTCAATCGGCGGATGTTGTGCGTGCGTGCGCGTTTTTGAGTACCACGCTTGCCGCTAAGCGCACACAAGTGCGACAGCACGAGCGCGTGTATATTGAAACCGAAAACGCAAGACGTTTGAGTGACGCCAAAGAGCTGTCTGTGGATGCTGAAAAGCTTGCCAAGCCTGACCACGATGAGCTTAATAATGCAGGCGAAGAAAAAGTCGTACGCCAAGCGGTAGATGTAGAGCTGTTGCAAGAAAACACCGCTTATAGCGAGCAATCGGGCATTTATATGGTGCTGCCAAGCGTTAATAGCGTGGGTGTAAATATGCTGGGCGGATTGAGCATTGAAGAAGTGCTTGCCAAAGATTATGAAGCGGTTGTGATTTTGGAGCATGATTTATTGAATTTGTCCAATGAGCAGCGCCATAAATTATTGGCAAAACCTGTCGTTGTGCTTGATCATCAACACTATGATTGGCATGATGATTGCCAGTATCTGCTGTCGGCAGCAAGCTTTGCAGAGGGTGATGGCACACTTGTATCTGCCGAAGGGCGAGCGCAGCGATATTTTGCAGCTTTGGACAAAAAATATTATCAGCCCACTACCGACATCAAGGACAGCTGGCGCTGGCTTGGTGCGATTTATCAAGATTTGAACGGACACGCTGATGACAGCTGGCAACATTTAGATGCACTGATTGCAGAACTTGTTGCGGTTTATCCTGAACTTACTGGTATTACACAAGCAGCGCCGTATTCGGATTATCGCATTACAGGGCTTAAGGTTGCGCGTGAGCCACGCCGTTATTCGGGTCGTACTGCCATGCGCGCCAAAATCTCGGTGCACGAGCCCATGCAGCCCAAAGATGCTGATTCTGCCTTGACCTTTTCTATGGAGGGCTATGTGGGTGATAAAACAGAATCTGCAGTCATTCCGTTTGCATGGAGTGCAGGTTGGAACTCACCACAAGCCTGGAATAAGTATCAAGATAAAGTGGGTGGGCGACTTAAAGGCGGCGATGTGGGCGTGCGTTTGTTTGATGAATTGGCGCGTCATGACACCGACTACACAATCAGTGCACTGGACATTCAAGACACGAAGCCAAGCAGTATTTTTGAGGGCAGAGCCAGTCTTGTGCCTTTGTATCAGCTTTTTGACAGCAGTGAGCTGGCTTATAGAAGCGACGTCGTCGCCAAGCAGATGAAAGCGCAAGCATGGTACATTGCCAAAGAAGATGCTGATAAATGGCTGTTAAAAGCAGGTGATAAGCTTGCTATTAGTCAAAATGACGTTGAAATCGTGCTGCCTGTGAGCTTGGTTGATTATTTGGCGGAAGGCTGTATCGGGTATGTGGTGGGTCAAATTCCGCTTGTCAGCACCTTGCCTGCGACCGTCAAAAAATCAGATGGCGAGCTGTATGTGCCTTATTATGAGCAACAAAGACTACAGCCAAATATTGTGCCGCAAAGTCTGTCATTATTTAATAAAGCCAAAGGACGCAACAATTTGGGCTTGGTAGAAAATCCAGAGTATTCTCATGCGCCAAATGCAATGGGGGAGCAATCATTATGATAAGAATCATTCCTGATGTACCAAGCTTTTTGCATGGCGTGCTAAGCTTTGAGGCGTGGTCGTTTGTATTTATGATTGTGCAGACGCTGGTCATTTTTTTGGGGCTTGTCATCACCGCAGCTTTGATGATTGTTTATGAACGGCGTATGCTTGCTGTTTGGCAAGACCGTTACGGCCCAAACCGCGTGGGTTGGCAGGGCTCTTTGCAGTTGTTTGCAGACATGCTCAAAATCTTTTTTAAAGAAGATTGGACGCCCAAATTTGCCGATAAATTTATGTTTACGCTTGCCCCTGCCATTGCCATGTTTACCGCTTTGGCAAGCTTTGCCATCATTCCCTTGTCGCCAACGCTTGGGGTTGCCGATTGGAATATTGGGCTGTTGTTCTTTTTTGCCATGGCAGGACTTGCGGTGTATGCGGTGATGTTTGGTGGTTGGGCGTCTGCCAATAAGTTTTCCTTGCTTGGTGGTCTAAGAAGTGCCGCCCAGACCATCAGTTATGAGGTGTTTTTGGGATTGTCGCTGATGGGTGTGGTGGCAATGGCAGGGTCGTTTAATCTGCGTGAAATTGTCCTAGCACAAGCCACCGTATGGAATGTGATTCCGCAGTTTTTTGGTTTTTTGTGTTTTGTGGTGGCAGGTGTTGCTGTCACGCACCGCCATCCATTTGACCAACCAGAAGCCGAGCAAGAGCTTGCTGAGGGTTATCATGTGGAATATTCGGGCATGAAGTTTGGTATGTTCTTTATTGGTGAATATGTCAATGTGGTCTTAATTTCAGCACTCATGACTTGCTTGTTTTTTGGGGGCTGGCTTGCACCTTTTAACTTGAACATTCCATTTATTCCACCGGTGTTTTGGTTTTTGATTAAAACCTTGTTTTTTATGACCATGTTTATTTTGGCGCGTGGCTCGCTCATGCGTCCACGTTATGACCAAGTGATGAATTTTGGTTGGAAGGTGTGTTTGCCTGTGACATTGATTAATCTAATTGCCACTGCCGGCATCATATTATTATTGCAAGGATGAGGTATGATTTCCACATTAAAAAATACCGCCGTTGGCATTTTTACGATTGTGCGCTCAATGTGGATGGTTAATAGCCACATGACGCGTCCGCGCGATACCATTTTGTATCCAGAACAGCCTGTGCCAGTACCGCCACGTTTTCGTGGTCGCATTATTTTGACTCGTGATCCTGATGGCGATGAGCGCTGTGTGGCGTGTAATTTATGTGCCGTGGCGTGCCCTGTGGGCTGTATCAGCCTACAAAAAGCCGAGCGTGAAGATGGTCGCTGGTATCCTGAGTTTTTTCAGATTAATTTTAGTCGCTGTGTGTTTTGTGGTATGTGTGAAGAGGCGTGTCCAACCACCGCCATTCAGCTGACGCCTGATTTTGAATTGGGTGAATACCGCCGTCAAGATTTGGTTTATGAAAAAGAAAACCTATTAATCAGTGGCACAGGTAAATACCCTGATTATAATTATTACAGAATAACAGGCATGGCAACCAAGGATAATCCCAAAGGTTCGCACGAGCATGAAGCTGCCCCTATTGATGTACGGAGTTTGTTGCCATGATGAGTCTTTTATCCAATCCTAATGTTGTCGGATTTTATGCCTTGGCATTGGTGGCGATTATTGCAAGTTTGCGTGTAATCATGCATCACAATCCTGTACACGCGATTTTGTCTTTGATTGTATCACTGCTTGCGGTGGCGGGAATTTTCTTTATTTTGGGCGCGCCTTTTGCTGGCGTGCTTGAGATTATTGTGTACGCTGGGGCGATTTTGGTGCTGTTTGTGTTTGTGATCATGATGCTCAATTTGGGCGATGACACCACGCTTGAAAAGTCTTGGCTGTCAAGCAGTGCATGGGCAACCCCCATCATGCTTGGTTTGATTATTCTTGCAGTGTTGCTTGGCTTTATGACGACAGCACAACATAATTTGGCGACATTAAATTCAAGCGGTGTTGATGCCAAGATGGTTGGCACATCCTTATTTACACAATACATATTAATTGTTGAATTAGCGGCATTTTTGTTGCTTGGGGCATTGGTGGCAGCGTATCATTTGGGTAAGCGTGCATTGGATGATGAAAACATCAGCCACAGTCAAACAAAAAACTCAGCTTATCATGCCATTCATCAAGCTGATGGCGCACATCAGACTGACGGACAGGGAGATTAATTATGCATCATCATTTGGTAGAAAGACCACCTTTTGCCAATCAAGTGGTTGAGATGTCGGCCGGTCTTGGGATTGCCAGTCATCATGCGCTCATTTTGGCTTTGATATTGTTTGTGATTGGATTGACAGGCGTGATGGTGCGCCGCAATGTGCTGTTTATGCTCATGAGTCTTGAGGTGATGATGAACTCAGCAGCCTTGGCTTTTGTGGTGGCAGGTAATATGTGGGTTAAACCAGATGGGCAGATTATGTTTATCTTGGTTTTGACTTTGGCGGCGGCAGAAGCGGCAATTGGACTTGCCATCTTGTTGCAATTTTATCATCGCTTTAGAACGCTTGACATCACTAAAGCCAGTGTATTAAAGGGGTAATGCAATGTTAGGTTTGGCAGTATTTTTCCCCTTGTTGGGCTTTTTGATTTTAGCATCTGCTAGAGATAAATTAAGCCAAATGCAAGCAAGTATTGTTGGTGTGGGCAGTATGCTGCTGTCCATGTTGGCGGCTTTTGCTGCAATTATTGGTTTTTTGAATCAAGATGGCGCGCTTGTTCATAAATTTTGGACGTGGATGAGTGTCGGTAGCTTTCGCGCGGATTTTGGTTTTTATTTGGATGGCTTGTCTGCTACCATGATTGGTGTCATCACGGGCGTTGGCTTTTTGATTCACCTATTCGCGTCCTGGTATATGAATGGCGAAGAGGGTTTTGCCAGATTTTTTAGCTATCTGAATTTGTTTGTGGCAAGTATGTTGATATTGGTGCTTGCGGACAATTTATTGCTCATGTATTTGGGCTGGGAAGGCGTGGGCATTTGCTCATATCTGTTAATCGGTTTTTATTATAAAAATCGTGCCAATGGGCGTGCTGCCATGAAGGCGTTTACTGTGACGCGCGTCGGCGATGTGTTTTTGGCGATTGGTTTATTTTTGTTGTACATTTCATTTGGTACGCTTGATATGCCAACCATCAATCAGGCGGTCAATGGTACGTTTGTACAAAATGACACATTGCTTGTGCTTGCGGTCATTATGCTGATTGGCGGTGCGTGGGGTAAATCAGCACAATTGCCTTTGCACACATGGCTGGCTGATGCGATGGCGGGTCCTACGCCTGTTTCTGCGCTTATTCACGCAGCAACGATGGTAACCGCAGGTGTTTATTTGATTGCGCGTATGCACCCACTGTTTGTTTTGACGCCAGACATCTTATTGTACTGGGTGGGTGGTGTTGGTGCGCTTTCCATGCTTGTCGCCAGTTTTTGTGCGATGGCACAAACAGACATCAAGCGCATTTTGGCTTATTCAACCATGAGCCAGCTTGGCTATATGTTCATTGCATTGGGTGTGGGCGCTTGGCAAGCTGCGGTATTTCATTTGATGACGCACGCCTTTTTTAAAGCGCTGCTGTTTCTGGCGTCGGGCGCTGTGATTATTGCCACACATCATGAACAAAACATCTTTAAAATGGGCGGTCTTGCCAAAAAAATTCCTTTGGTCTTTGCAAGCTTTGTTGTGGGTGGCGGTGCGCTTGTTGCTTTGCCATTTATTACAGTGGGCTTTTATTCCAAAGAAGCGATTTTGTGGGAAACTTATGCCACAGGGCATCTGTGGTTATTTTGGGCGGGTGTTGTGGGTGCATTTTTGACATCTGTCTATACTTATCGCTTGATTTATTGGGTGTTTTTTGGTGAAGAAAAAACGCACGCACACAAAATCTCTGGCATAAGCTATGCGCTGCCGCTTGTGGTGTTGCTGATTTTGTCCACAGGATTGGGTGCGTTCATTTATCCGCCATTGACCGATGTGCTTCCGCTTGGTTTTGGACAGACGTTGAGCAATCTTGGGCAGGATCATGGCAAGCACACCGCTGAGATGATTGCGGTGGGTGCAGGGCTGTTGGGGCTTGCTGTGGGTGCGGTGCTGTTTAGTGTCAATAAGGGTCAATTGCTCCATAAATTCAAACAAACAAGTTTTGGCGCGGGACTTATCCATTGGTGCTATCATGGCTTGGGTTTTGATGCGCTTTATGATTTGATTTTTGTTAAGCCGTTTTTGTTGATAGCGCGTCTAAGTAAAAATGACCCTATTGATAAGCTGTGGCAAATTTTGCCTTTGATGGCGGACAAAACAAGTCGCTTGTTGTCCAAAACACAAACAGGATTATTGCGCAGTCATGCGATAAGTTTTGGTTTGGGGCTGGTTTTGGTGCTTGTTTTAGCGATGATTATGGTGGTATAAGATGGATTTTCAACAAACTTGGCTATTGCCAGCACTGATTGCAACGCCGCTTATCGCAGGTTTTTTGTGTTGGTTGATTGAAAAAAAAGACGCACATTTGCCACGCTGGATTGCATTGTTTGGCATGGTGATTACGCTGCTCTTGACATTGGTTTTGTATTTTAATGCTGATTTTGGCGTCATTAATGCGGGTATGGCGCAAGCTGATGTGCGCGCAAGCGAAAAAGCTTTGCCGTGGGCGGCTCAATTTCAAGTGCCGTGGATTCCGATTTTTGGTATCAGCTTCGCCTTGGCAATGGATGGCTTGTCGCTGCTGATGGTGGGCTTGACGGCTTTGCTTGGTATCATGGCGGTTGGCTGCTCTTGGGGTGAAATACGTCATCGTGTCGGCTTTTTTCATTTGAATCTGCTGTGGTCTTTGTCAGGTGTGATTGGCGTATTTTTGGCGATTGATTTGTTTTTGTTTTTCTTTTTTTGGGAAATGATGCTGATTCCAATCTACTTTTTGATTGCGCTTTGGGGTCATGATGTCAAAGACAAATTGGGCAATGTCATTAAATCCAAATCCGTTGCGGCGACCAAATTTTTTATTTATACCCAAGCTTCTGGCTTGATTATGCTGATTGGCATTGCCATGCTTGTGCTTATTCATTTTGCTGCCACAGGTGTGATGAGTTTTCATTATGAAGATTTATTAGGCACTTATTTGGGCGATTATGAATACATCATCATGGTGTTGTTCTTTATTGGATTTGCTGTAAAATTACCCGTCTTTCCCTTGCACGGCTGGTTGCCTGATGCGCACGCACAAGCGCCAACCGCAGGTTCGGTGGATTTGGCAGGTATTTTGATTAAAACAGCGGCGTTTGGTTTGCTAAGATTTGTGTTGCCGTTATTTCCAGCAGCTTCGGCAGAGTTTGCGCCCATTGCGATTACGCTTGGGGCAATCGGCGTGTTTTATGGTGCGTGGGCGGCATTTGCGCAAACGGACATCAAACGCTTGCTGGCTTATACCAGTATTTCGCACATGGGCTTTGTGGTGCTTGCCATCTATGCTGGCACATTGCTGTCTTTGCAGGGGCTTATGGTGCAAATGGTGGCTCATGGGTTGTCCAGTGCGGCGCTGTTTATCATGGCGGGTCAATTGTATGAACGATTGCACACCAGAGATTTGACGGTGATGGGTGGTATGTGGGGTCAATTTCGTTATTTTGCGCCCTTGTTGATGTTTTTTTGTGCTGCACTTTTGGGTATTCCAGGCACAGGCAACTTTGTTGGTGAGATTTTGATTTTGCTCGGTGCTTTCCAACAGTTCCCAATTGCGACCATTTTGCTTACGGTAAGCTTTGTGTTTGCAGGATTGTATGCGCTCATATTGATTTACAAAGCGCTGTTTGGTGACAACACAACCTCTGCGCTGGTGGCGAAATTTTATGAACAAAACCCAGAGGCTTATCAAAAACCGCTCAAAGATTTGTCGTTGCGTGAGATGAGTTTGCTTATTTGTTTGGCGGTGGGACTTGTTTGGCTTGGGTTATATCCACAACCGATTATGGATAAATCTCATGCGGCAATGGATTATATTGCCAGTCACCATGTGAGCGTCCACTCAGGTATTGATAGTATGTTGTATGATAATAAAAATGCGATAAATCCAGCCGTGTCAGATGAAAGAGTGATTTCAACAAAGACCGAGGGACTTGTGGTGATAGAGGGGGCGGATAATGAGTAATTGGATGGATGTGCTGCTGCCATTATTACCTGCTGGTATAGTGGCGCTGACGATTTTGGTTGTGATGATTGCCATTAGCTTGAAGCGCTCTTATCGTCTCACGGCTATTTTGAGCATTGCAGGTTTGAATGCCGCTTTGCTTGCCAATATCTGGCAGTTTGTAAGCTTTGAGGCGCCAAGTCAGGTGCTTGGTATGTTCAGCATTGATGGCTATGCGCTGTTTAATTCGGCGGTTGTGTTGATTGCGGCGCTCGGCTGTCTGACGTTGAGCGTGGGTTATTTTGACGATGGCAATCGTACACCAGATGATGAAAATCCGCTCATCGCCAAAACAATCACCCAAAAAGAAGAGCTGTACTTGCTGATGCTGACAGCCACTTTGGGTGCGGTGTTGATGACGTCTGCCAATCATTTTGCGTCATTTTTTATGGCACTTGAGCTGTTGTCTGTACCCATGTATGGTATGCTTGCTTATCAATTTTTTCGCTTGCGCTCATTGGAGTCGGGGATTAAATATCTGATTTTGTCAGCAACAGCTTCTGCTTGCCTGTTGATGGGCATGGCGCTTATTTTTGCAGCAACAGGCACATTGAGTTTTGCGCAATTGCAGCTTGGATTAATGGCAGGCAATATCTCTTCGTTGTTTATGTTGGGCGCAGTGCTTATGATTGCAGCGATGGGCTTTAAATTATCGCTTGCGCCATTTCATGCTTGGGCGGGCGATGTGTATCAAGGTGCGCCAGCAGCAGTTACGGCTTTTTTGGCAAGTGTGGGTAAGGTTGCTGTCATGGCGCTTGCGGTGCGTTTTTTTATACAAACAGCAGCACCTGCTTTGTTGCCAGTGGATGGCGTGTTGGTGGCGATTATCGTGTTGTCCGTTTTGACGGGTAATTTATTGGCGCTTCATCAAACCAGTCTAAAAAGAATGCTTGCTTTTTCGTCCATTGCTCATATGGGCTATGCGCTTATGATTTTGGTGGCGACAGGTGCATTGGCGGATACTGTCATCAGCTTGTATATGGCGGTCTATGCCTTGTCATCCATTGGTGCGTTTGGGGTCATTGTTTTGATGTCGCGCTTGACGCACAGTGATGACAGCAATGAGGTGGATGATTTTTCGGTCTATCGCGGCTTGTTTTGGCGCCGTCCGATTTTGACTGCGGTGATGACACTGATGTTGTTATCTATGGCGGGCATTCCAATCACAGCAGGATTCATCACCAAAATGCAAGCCATGATTGCCGTGGTGCAGGGCGGACGTTTTGGCTTGGCATTGATGTTGGTGGTGGGTAGTGCAATTGGTTTGTATTATTACCTTAAAGTAATTTTGATGATGTACAAACGACCTGATGCCATTGTGCCTTATGATGCGCAGGATGAGTGGGCACAAAAATTGGGCGGACTCATGCTCATCATCATTACGCTTGCCATTTTTTTGTTTGGTACATTGTTGCCGCAGCTCATGATTTGGCTGTCCAGTTTGGCGCAGATTTCTTAAGCACAGTTTGAAATACGCATGACAAGCTTGGCTTAAATATAACTGGGTTTTAAACAACCGGGTTTTAAACAGTGCTAAAATCAGCAATAAACTACACCCCAAAGTTGAATGACTTTTGGGGTGTTTTATATCGGTGCATTTAACTTAAAGCTGCACCGCATTCAAAGTTACATTTTATTTTAAGTGCTGTTTTAAAGCGCATCGCTTTTCTTTGAGGTGGACATGTGGTATCTTTATTGAAGATAAAGATGTGCGCATTTGCAAATGCTGTGATGTGTGAAAGTTAAAGCGCCAAATGCAGCGGCGTACATCTTATCTTTTTGTTTGTTAAAACGTTGTGATTTTTAGTTGAATTTAAGAATGTGAAATTATCCATGAAAACGCTAGCATTTATTCTGCCTGCCATCTTGGCAAGCACCGCCGTACTCAGTGCGTGTACCACCGCTCAAACCGCCACTCAAACCAATACTCAAGCCGCTACTCAATCCACCACCCAACTCAACACCAAATCCGCCACCGACAAAGAAGCTGTCAAAGCAGTGCTTGATAGTGCGATTGCTTATTACCAAAATCAAGACTTTGCCAATGCTTATCCGCTGTTTGTCCAAGCAGATAGCATGGGGCATTTTAAGGCGAAACGCTATCTTGGCTTGATGGCGTTATACGGTCAAGGCATGGCTCAAAGCAACAAAACTGCTTTTGATTATTTTAATAAAGCTGCAAATAACGGCGACATCACATCGCAGTATTGGCTTGGATTGTGTTACGAAAAAGGCATTGGCACTGCCCAAGACTTTGCACAGGCTTTGATGTGGTATCAGGCATCTGCCAAGCGTGGCGACCATGTGTCCGCCCCTGCCATCACAGCACTTGGTAGAATGTATGAGCTGGGTCAAGGCGTACCGCATGATGTGCGTACCGCTATCCAGTATTATCAGCAGGCAAGCGCACTTGGCGATGCCGATGCCAAAGCAGCAATCACACGCTTGCAAGCAACTTTATATTAATTTAACTAAACTATTAAACCTTTGGGGTAATTATCATGAAAAAATTTGCACTTGCCTTATTGTCGGCATCTGTTGTATTGGCAACAGGTTGCCAAAGCTTGACGGCGACATCTGCCAAGCCGGTATCGGCAACAGCGGTCACACAAGTTTTTGGCGATGGTCAAAAGCTGACTGGTGTGATTGTGGATTATGATAAAGCAGTCAAGCCAAGCACAATCAAGGCGGCGGATTTTACTGTCCAAGACCGCACCGTGCTTGATGTGGCAAAGATTGCTGATAAGCAGGCGCTGATTTCGCTTGATAGCAATGATGCCAATGCAAGCCTACTTGTCAAGCAGTCAAACAGCAATACCGGCACGGGCAATAGCGGTGGCAATGGCAGTCGTGGTGTGGGGCAAGCAGGGGATAAAAAAGAGTCTGGCCCAAGCGTCAATCCGACCAATCCAACCGTCACTTATAGCGCCCAATCAGGTAAGCAAAGCTTAACTATCAGTGCTCGTGATAATCTTGTGGTGGATGACTTTGTACAGCGTAGCTACCAAGACAGTGCCACAGGCAAAACGGTCAAATACAATCTGTATATCCCAAAAAACTACAACCCGAACCAAGGCTATCCGCTCGTGCTATTCATGCATGATGCAGGCGTGACAGGCTCAAATGTGCTATCGACGCTGATTCAGGGCAATGGGGCGACCACTTGGGCGACGCCAGAATTTCAGGCTAAGTATCCTGCTTTTGTGCTAGCACCACAGTATGATGAAATCATCGCTGATGACAATAGCAATTCATCGCTGTATTTGGATGCGACGATTAATTTGATTGATAATCTTGATAAAGAATTTAATATTGATAATAATCGTCTGTATGCTACTGGTCAATCAGGCGGGGCGATGACGACGATTGCGATGAATATCAAACACCCTGAATTGTTCGCTGCAAGCTGGGTGGTGGCAGGTCAATGGGATGCTGCCAAAGTTGCACCAATGGCGAAAAATAAGCTGTTTATCATCGTCTCTGAAAATGATGCCAAAGCTTTCCCGGGTGAAAATGCCATCACCGCCGAGCTTGCCAAACATGGTGCAGTCATCGCAACAAGTCATGGCTGGGATGCAAGTGCTAACATGGAGACGCTCAACGCCAATGCCAAAGCGTTGGTTAGCAAGCCTGCCAATGTCTATTATGCGACCTTTAAGGGCGGTACACTACCTGCCGAAAAATTGGCAAGCAATGCAGGTGCGGCACATACAGGCACTTGGAAAGTGGCATATGATATTGACGCCATCAAAGAATGGGTATTTAGCCAGTCTAAATAAGTTGTCTAAATAGATTGTTTAAACAAGTATGCAAAAAGACCATGTAATAAACATGGTCTTTTTTTTTGACGGTTATTGATTACTCACAGCTTGCTTTGCCGGTGCGGTGATTGACGGCACCAAGGCTTGCCAACAGCTGTTGCATCTGTACATGACCACGAGTGCACGCATAAGAATAAGCGGATTGATTATAAGAACCCATTTTTGGGTCATCGGTGGTGGCGACCAAGTTGAGATTTGCACCTTGAGCTGCCAAATATTTGACCGTTTCAAGGCGGTTGTTGCTGGCGGCGACCATCACCAAAGTTTCGCCATCGCTTTCAACGGTTTGGTCGTTAAGATCCACAGGCTTTTTGGCGTTTAGTTGTTGGTGGACTTTTTTGACGATGTTGGTGTTTTTGCCCAGTACTGCCGATTTCATGACATTATAAACATCGCCTTTGTCGGTGGCGTATAGGTCAGCACCTTGGGCGATGAGATAGTCCACCATGTCTTCATAGCCGATAAACGCCGCCCAGCCCAAGGCTGTCTGCTCAAGGCTGCCGACATCTTTGGCCTCAATGTTTTGACCGTGTTCTACCATATATTTGACTGTTGGTAAATCGCCACGCTTTACCGCATCAAACCACGCCGCATCAGGGCCTGTGGATGGCTTATCATAAAACACACGCCAAGCCAGTTTATTTTCATTGGCGATGTCAAAATTTTCCGCATCACTAAAGCGAAAACCTTGCGTTGGTGTTGGCTTGGTGGCATGACTTTTGGTTGGGTGGCTGGGTGCTTGATTGCTGGCACAAGCGGTCAAAAGACAGCCTAGGGCGATGGCAATGGCAAGTTTCATAGATTTCTCCGTTGGTTGATGATAATTGGTTTTGATAAATTATTTACCTTTTCGGCGGTTTTCGCCAGTTTTACGGGGTGGCAATCCTGTATGCTGTGTCAGTACTCGCCCTTTAGGTGGGTGATTGGATGGTTGACTGAGTGGGTGATTGGCTGATTGACGGTTTTTGGATGTGCCTGTGCCTTTTTGGGTGCGTTTGACGCTATCGCCATCGACAGTTGAGTTCTTTTTGCGAGCTGATTGATAACTGCCCGTACCTGCAGGCTGATAAGTCGGAATTAGATGCTGTTTACTATTGCCAATTAAATCGCTTTTTCCCATTTCTTTTAAGGCTGCTCGTAACAACTCCCAATTATTGGGGTCATGGTAACGTAAAAAGGCTTTATGTAAACGGCGACGTTTCTCACCTTTGACGATATCCACATCTTCACTGGTGCGAGATACTTTCGCTAGTGGATTTTTCTCTGAATAATACATGGTCGTTGCACTTGCCATTGGGCTTGGATAAAAGGTTTGTACTTGGTCAGCACGGAAACCATTTTTCTTAAGCCAAATTGCCAAATTCATCATATCATAATCGCTGGTTCCGGGGTGAGCAGCGATAAAATAAGGAATCAAATATTGCTCTTTACCTGCCTCGCGGCTAAAACGGTCAAACATCTGTTTAAAGCGGTCATAAGTACCAATGCCTGGTTTCATCATTTTAGATAAAGGCGAGCTTTCAGTATGTTCAGGTGCAATTTTTAGATATCCGCCCACATGATGCGTTACTAATTCTTTAACATATTCAGGATTTAACACCGCCAAATCATAACGTAAGCCTGAACCAATCAAAATCTTTTTAATGCCGCGGATTTCACGAGCTTTACGATAAAGCTGTGTGAGTGGAGCATGGTCAGTATGTAGATTTTGACACACCCCTGGGTAAACACATGACGGTTTACGGCAATTTTTCTCAATTTCAGGGTCTTTACAATGTAAGCGATACATATTCGCCGTTGGCCCCCCAAGGTCAGAAATAATGCCTGTAAAATTCGGTGCGGTATCACGGATTTTTTCCACTTCTCTTAAAATGGATTCTTCCGAACGATTTTGGATAATTCGCCCTTCATGTTCGGTAATGGAGCAGAAGGTACAGCCCCCAAAACAGCCCCGCATAATATTGACCGAAAACTTAATCATATCAAAGGCAGGGAAACGAGCATTGCCATAACTTGGGTGTGGCAAGCGAGCATAAGGCAAATCAAAAATATAATCCATCTCTTCGGTGGT
>JBGXSA010000077.1:0-38276 GCA_041811915.1 Moraxella sp.
ATAAATGCAGCCAATATGATAATATTGGCAAATTTATTAACGACAAAAGGCAAGATTTAGCTTATTTTTCACCAAAAGCACGACCAAATCCTAATTTTCAACATTTTTTCTTAAAGCGTGTGAAATGTCAACACGCCCTATTCATCCAATTTTTTTGTACTGTTTAGACCCATGGCAAAGCGCGCAACCAAAGGCTTGATGCCTGGCAATTTATCAAAAATAATCAAGCCTAAATTTCTGGCAATTTTTAATAAAAAATTAGGATGAGTAAAACTGCCAATCACCAAATCACAAAATAAAATCACTCGTTTTTGATCGGTTAAGCGCGCCTTTTCATAATGGCTCAATGTTTGCTTGTCCGCCAAATCCTTGCCTGCTTTATGATTTTCAGACAGCAGCTGCGCCAAATACAGCGCATCGCGCATACACAGATTAAAGCCCTGCCCTGCAACAGGATGCAACGTGTGCGCCGCATTGCCCATGATGACGCAGCGTCCCGCCGTCTGTTTGTGTGCCAGCATTTTCATGAGCGGATAAGCGCCGCGTCTGCCTGTTTGTGTGATGCGACCACTCACCGCAGCAAATGTCTCGTTGAGCGCCTGCAAAAAATAATCATCATTCTCAAGATATTGTTTTTCTTGACCTTTTGGACAAATCCACACCACAGAACGGCGATGTCCTTTTTGCTGAGGCTCATTGCCCGTCCCATCATCATCGGTCAAAGGCAAAAGCGCAAGCGGACCATAACTGCTAAAGCACTCAATGGCGCTGTGCTCGTGTGGCAGCTCGGTTGTCACCACCGCTACAATGCCTGTTTGATGATAATCATAAGTACTGTCAGTAATCCCAAGTAATTGACGCGCTTTGGAATGCTGCCCATCACACGCCACCAACAGCCTGCTTTGAATCTTTTGTCCATTATCCAAAGTAATGTACACGCATCCATCCTCTTCAGCAATGTCCACCAACGCCACCCCATCCATCAGATGGATGTTGTCATCGGCTTTGATGGCGGACAGCAATGTGTGACCCAAATGCGCGTTTTCTATGACCTGACCAAAGCTTTCTACTTTTTCTTCATGCTTGCGCAACGTTGCGTGCCCAAAGCTGTTTTTTTCAAAAATCCGCACCGTATCAATGCGACACGCATGACTTTGCAGCCTATCCCACAAGCCAATTTTTTGATAAATTTGTACTGTTTTGCGCGACAGTGCGGTATTTCTAACATCCAAATAGTGTTGATTACGCGCTTTGTCTGCCGATGGCGGTGCGCTAGGATAGCTGTTTTTTTCAATCAAAATGCACGCAATGCCATAATGCGACAACAAAAGTGCAAACGATAAGCCCACATGACCACCACCAACAATCGCCACAGGCGCAACAAGCGGCATACAATCACCATCCGTCAATTCATCAAGCGCACAATCACCGCTTGTGGTGTCAATATTTATCATAATTAATAGAAGTATTTATAAAAAAAACATGATACCATATTGCCATTATTTTTAAAATAATCAATTATCATGACCACCGCCAACACACAAACCTCGTCAAACGATGGCATTCGTCTGAGCGCAAAAATTGCCGTTTTTGTGGTTGGATTTTTTGCATTTTTGCAGGTGTATTCCATTCAAGCCATTTTGCCTGTGCTGATGAAAGATTTGTCCGCCAGTGCTGTGCAAGTTGGGATTTCTGTTGGCATGACCGTGACCGCCATCGCCTTATTATCGCCGTTTATCGGGATGATTTCAGACAGCATTGGGCGCAAAAAAATCATCATCACCGCTCTACTGATGCTCAGCATACCAACCGCCTTGGTGGGCATTAGTCATAATGTGCACGAACTGAACATTTGGCGATTTTTGCAAGGGCTGACCGTACCTGGAATGACGGTGGTTTTGATTGCGTACATCGCCGAAGAATTCCCAAGTCACATCGCCAAAATCACGGCTTATTACGTCTCTGGCACGGTACTTGGCGGCTTTTGTGGGCGCTTTATTTTGGGCTATTTGCATGATTTGATTGGCTGGCGATATGCTTTTTTTGTGATGGCTACCATCACAGTGATTGGGGCGTTGGTGGTGGCGTATTTATTGCCAAGCTCCAACAGATTTTATAAAAACAAAAATTTTAAAGCCGCTTTTGCAACCTTAAAATCCCATTGTCACAACAAAGACGTCTTGTCCGCCTGTGCGCTTGGTGCGTGCGTATTATTCAGCTTGGTTGGCTGCTTTACTTTTGTCAATCTACACTTGGCAGATGCGCCGTATCACCTATCCACAACAGCGCTTGCCAATATTTTTTTGGTGTATCTTATCGGCATGGTCATCACGCCGTTTTCCACTCGGCTCATTGTGCGTTTTGGCATTTATCACACCATCATTGCCGCCATCGCCTTGTCTTTTGGCGGTCTTCTTATTACCTTAAGCGCGCCTTTGTGGGCTGTGATTATCGGTCTTGTGCTGATGTGTACAGGCGTTTTTATTACCCAAACCGCCACCATCAGCCACATTGGCAGCAGTGTGTCCACAGGGCGCAGCTTGGCGTCTGGCTTGTATTATATGAGCTACTATGCTGGCGGCAGCCTAGGTGCATGGGCGTGTGGTATTGCTTACAGTCATGGCAACTGGCTTGGCGTGGTGGTATTGATTGCGCTATTGCAGCTGCTTGGCAGCTTGATTGTGCTGACCATTATGAAAAAATAATTCACGCCACTCTCAACTCTAATTTAACTCATTGATTTTATAAAAATGAATTTTCGTAAGTTGGGTTAAAGAATGACACCCAACATTTTTTTGATAAATTTTTAAATAAAATCAATCATTTAAAATGTTGGATTGCTAATGTGTTAAATTTCCATCGTGAGGGCACCAACCCACAAAAACGGTTTAAAGCCCAAGAATGGTGTTAATTCGCCAAAAATTCACCGATATCAAGACAACATCAGGCACGACATCATCTGCTGTCATCGCGTCAAAGATTTAGGCAGGCTAAAGGTTACATTTTCTTCAATGCCAGACAATTCTGTCGGCTGCTCACCGCCCCAATCTTGCAAAGTATCTAGCACCTCTTGAATCAAAACCTCAGGCGCAGAAGCCCCTGCTGTCACACCCACCGATTGAACGCCATCAAACCAATTTTTGTCCATCTGCGAGGCATTGTCAATCAAATACGCCTTTGCGCCAAGTCGTTCGGCAAGCTCACGCAAACGATTGGAATTGGATGAATTGGGTGAGCCGACCACAAGCACAATGTCACAGCTTGTGGCAAGGTTTTTGACCGCGTCTTGACGGTTTTGGGTGGCATAACAGATGTCATCTTTTCTTGGTGCATGAATGTGTGGAAATTTGTGTTTGAGCGCGTCTATCACTTGTGCGGTATCGTCCATAGACAAGGTCGTTTGAGTGACAAATGCCAAATTGCTGTCGCTTGGCAAATCAAGATTTGCCACATCCTCACTGTCTTCAATCAGATGAATGCGCCCACCAAACTGCGTATCAAAGCGCCCCATCGTCCCCTCCACCTCAGGGTGACCAGCATGCCCAATCAAAATAGCGTCCATGCCCGCCTTGGCAAACTTATTCACCTCAATATGCACCTTGGTCACCAAAGGACAAGTTGCATCAAACACCGTCAAATCACGGCGCGCCGCCTCATCTTCCACCGCTTTTGAGACGCCATGTGCCGAAAAAATCACCACCGCGCCATCTGGCACTTCATCCAACTCTTCCACAAAAATCGCACCACGATTTGCCAAATCCTCCACCACAAATTTATTATGCACCACCTCATGACGCACATAAATGGGCGGCGCAAAACGCGCCAAACAGACATTGACAATCTCAATGGCGCGATCCACGCCTGCACAAAACCCACGGGGATTGGCAAGTAAAATTTGCATAATCATCTCTTTTTATTAAAAATTTTGTTAATTTTACCCAAAAATGGTCAAAATAACCACGTTAATTTGTGATAAAATAGTTTTTCATCAATATTTCATTTTTTGTACAAAACTTTTTATGCAAGGCGATCTCATGACTCAAGGCACTTTATTCATCATCACCGCTGCCTCTGGCACAGGCAAAACCTCGCTTGTCAAAGAACTTGTAAATACCACCAACGCCCTAGCGGTCAGCATCTCTCATACCACGCGCGCGCCCAGACCTGGTGAGGTCAATGGTCAGCATTATCATTTTGTCAGTCGTGATGAGTTTGTTCATATGATAAGCCAAGCTGAATTTTTGGAATTTGCTGAGGTATTTGATAATTTTTATGGCACCTCACAAAAATCAGTGGAATATATGCTTGAGCATGGCACCGATGTGATTTTGGAGATTGATTGGCAAGGGGCGCTGCAAGTCAAAAAAATCATTCCATCGGCGGTTATGATTTTTATTTTGCCGCCAGACAAAGCGGCGCTGCGTGAGCGCTTATCCAATCGCGGACAAGACTCTGATGAGGTTATCAACAAGCGCTTGGCAGGCTCGGTGCGCGAAATGCAACAATACCTGCATTTTGATTATTTGGTGATTAATGATAATTTTGATGTGGCATTAACAGAAATCAAATCCATCATCTTGGCAAGTCGTCTGACACTGGATAAGCAACAAAAGCGCCATGAAAAACGCATTGTTGGCTTATTGACCGAAACCTAAGCCAAAACAGCTTGTCAAAATCATCATTTTTTTTTATAATAAATAATTTTTAAAGTGAGAAAATTATGGCACGAGTAACCATTGAAGATTGTCTTGACAATGTAGACAACCGCTTTGAGCTGATTTTAGTTGCCTCTAAGCGTGCCAGACAGCTTGCCAGCGGTCAAGTTGAGCCTACCGTTGAAGTGGATAACGACAAACCCACCGTGTTGGCACTGCGCGAAATCGCAAGCGGCAATGTCACGCGCGCACTGCTTGATGAGCCAGACATCGCACCAAAGCGCAAGCAAGAAGAGTATATGTCCATTCCCAGCGGTCATAACTTTTAATAGACATCGCAAAACAGGCATAAACTTACCATAAGCACGGCATCTTCCGTGCTTTTTTGTGCTTGAAGGCAGTTGTCTTTTTGGTTTTTTGTCCTAATCAACACACCACATCCTTGCAATCAAATCAGATTTAAATAATTTGTTACAATTTTTATCAAAAAAGTAAATATTTTGATTGACCAAAGCGGTATTTTAATATTTATTATGTACTTTTAATTTGATATCAAAATTATACTATGCTGATCGCTCAACTCAAAAACCTACCCCCTGCCAAAAACTTGGATTTATCCAATCTACCTCGTCTTAGCCATCCGATGGTTGATGAATCGCGCGACAATTTATTGCGCGCCATCAACTATCTGGACAAGCCAGAACGCAAAGAGGTCATGCACGCTTGTCTTTTTGGCGACATCGCCCACCTAAAAGACCGCCGAAAATCTGGTGAGCCCTACATCACCCATCCGATTGCGGTGGCGGAGATTTTGGCGGGCTTTCGTTTGGACAAAGACACCATCATTGCCGCAATTTTGCACGATACGGTTGAGGACACAGAGGTTAGTTTGGATCTCATCCGCCAAATCTACAACAAAAGCGTTGCCAATTTGGTGGATGGCGTCACCAAATTAAAATCATCTGCCATGAGTAAGCAAGAAAGCCAAGCGGCAACTTTTCATAAGATTTTGAGCGCAACCATCAACGATCCGCGTGTACTCATCATCAAGCTGTCTGACAGATTGCACAACATGAGCACGCTCAACGCCGTTGCACCCGACAAACAAAAGCGCACCGCCAGCGAAACGCTGCAATTTTATGTGCCTTTGGCGCGCATTATGGGGCTAAATGACATTGCTGATTATATTGAGTTGTTGTCCTATCGCAATCTCAATCCTGAGATGTACACCAAATTTAGCGACAAATTATTACAACATGGGCTTGGGCGACAGCTGCAAAAAGTCAATATTCAAACCTATCTGCAAAATCGGCTTGCCAAATTATCCCTAAAAGGCACGGTACAAGTTTTGGACAATCGCACCAGTATGTATCGGCAGTTTTTTAAAAATCGCGGCGATATGAATCGCATCATCCATCAATATCAGTTTGAGGTGGTTTTGGATGATGTGGAGGCGTGTTATAAGCTTGCTGATTATTTGATGGTCAAATACGACATCAAGCCCACCAACATCCAAGACAACATCAAAAAACCGTTGGCAGGTGGCAATCAGTCGCTTGTACTCATCTATGAAGAGGACTACAACTCCATCAAAGTCACCTTGCTCACCAAGCGCATGCAAAAAGCAGCAAGGCTTGGCGTGTTGGGGCATGACAACAACGAAGTGAGCCAATCGGTCATTCAAGCCAGTCTGCGCAATATGCAAGCTTTGCTTGAAAGTACAGACAGCGACGACAATCAAGCGCACACGGTGGCTGTCATCAATGAGCTTTTGGGCTATTTGAACGCCCGAAAAATCTTATGCTACAGCCCACAGGGGCGCGCTTATGAACTGCCGCGCGGCTCAACAGCGCTGGATTTTGCTTATGCAGTCGGCCCCCTCATCGGCAACATCGCCGTGGGCGCGCACATCAATGGTCAGGCAGGTAAACTTGGGCAAGTACTGGCAGCGGGCGATACCGTCAGTATTGACACCGACAAAACTGCTTTTCCAAAGGCAGAATGGCTTGGTTTCATCGCTACCAACAAAGCGCGCGTGGAGATTTTAAAAGCACTCAAATCATTGCCCGACGATCAAAAAACCACGCAGGGTAAACTTGCCTTGGATCGCGCCTTAAAAACTTATGACAAAACCTTGGCAGACATCAGCCAAGACGATTGGGCGGACATTTTGGCATGGCGCGGTCTTGCCAGCCAAGATGAGCTGTTTTTGCAAATCGTCAATGGCATTATTTTGCCACAGCTTGTGGTTTCGCGCTTATTTAGCGATGTCATTGATGACAGCGAAAAAGAAGCCATCACACAAAGCAAGCATTTGTTGGCGGGTGTCAAAGGTGTTGAGGTCAGTTTTGCTGGCTGTTGCAACCCCATCTATGGCGACACCATTGTTGGGCATTTGTCCAAAAATGGCTTGATGGTTCATCGCCACAAATGCTTCTCATTGGTCAATGTGCGCCGAGATTTTCCCTACCAAATCATCAATCTCAACTGGAAGCCAACCGACAATGACAATCACAATGACAAGTCATTGCGCTTTTCGGCACGCATTCGCATTTTTGCCACTTTGTCCGAAGAGCAAATCAGCCAAGTCATCTATGAAATGAAAGCGCTCAACATTGGCATTGAGGCGGCAGACATCAAGCACACCAAAGAAGGCAGTGAAGCTGGCACCACCACTTTACATTTGGTTGTGCGCTCACGCTCACATTTGGCACAAGGCGTGGATAAATTGCGTCACATTTTGGGCTACCCCAACATCATGCGACTGTATCAATAAGCCCATCTGTTCAATGCGCCAATTGGTTGGGCCTGCCAAAACAAATATGCTCAAATAAATTTGCTTGCAGTTTTATAAAAATTTTTTTATTATAATAACATACGTCAATCAAGAATTAAGGAGGATTGTCATGTGTTGTAAAATTGATTTAAATTCAAGCTCTGAAGCTGCACGCTTTTTGGGCAAAAGCGAGCCCAATTTACTGCCCAAGACCAATGACAATGTGCCTGCTGCTGATGTCATCTACACAGGTTCTGCGGTCAGCTTGTTTGAGCGCATTGTTGCGTATTTTTCTAAAAAGTAACTTTTTTAAACAAGGCAGCATTCCAACCAACACGGTCTTAATTCAATGCAATTTAAGAGGACATCATGAGTCGTCAAGTTATCCAAACCGAACACGCACCTGCCGCTGTCGGTACTTACAGTCAAGCCATCAAAGCTGGCAACACCATCTACATTTCAGGACAAATCGGTCTTGATCCGACAACCATGCAGCTTGCCGATGGTTTTGAGGCGCAAGCCAAACAAGTGCTTGACAACATTGAAGCCATCTGCAAAGCAGCAGGCGCGTCACTTGCTGACGTGGTCAAATACAATGTATCATTGACGGATTTGGCGGATTTTGCAGCGCTCAATGAGCTGTTTGTAGCCAGATTGCCCACGCCTTATCCTGCGCGTGCAGCCGTACAAGTTGCCGCCCTACCCAAAGGCGCTGTGGTGGAAATTGAGGCGATTGTTTATTTGGATGCGTAATCACCATACACTATCACTATACACTCATTGCACAAAAGATACGCACTCATTGCATAAGAAACGTTGTATATAAATAAGCGCTTAATTTATACAGCTTTTTATCAATACGCTAAGTCCATTTTATATCATGCAAACAAAAAGCTTATGACAGTCATAAGCTTTTTATTATTTAATGTCATTGTCACTAGATGCCAAAGTATTTGGCGCAAAAAACAACTAACCCAAAATCAAACTGTCATCTGTAATCTGCTCGCCACGATTTTTTTCAAACATATTGAGCAAATCCACAACCGTCATGCCACGTCGCTCATCACCTGACACATCAAGCACCACCCGACCTTGGTGCAACATCACCGTGCGCGTACCGTGATTGAGCGCTTGCTGCATGGAATGCGTTACCATCATGGCGGTCAGCTTATTTTCATGAATGATTTTATCGGTGAGCTCCAAAACAAAATTTGCCGTCTTGGGATCAAGCGCTGCTGTATGCTCATCCAATAACAAAATCCGTGATGGCTGTAAACTTGCCATCAAAAGACTGACTGCTTGACGCTGCCCGCCTGACAATAAACCCATTCTGTCCGACAAACGATTTTCTAAGCCCAACTGCAAAATGGACAGCTTTTCTCTAAAAAGCTCGCGCGTTTTGCTTGACAATGCAAAACCCAACCCACGTCTGCGTCCGCGCTTGTAGGCAAGTGCCATGTTTTCTTCAATGGTCAGCGCCTCGCAAGTGCCCGCCATCGGATCTTGAAAAACACGCGCAACTTCATTGGCGCGCTCATGCGTGTTTTTTTTGGTCACATCCTTGCCGTTAATGACAATACTGCCACTATCAACCTTCACAGCACCTGTGATGGTATTCAAAAATGTGGATTTGCCTGCACCATTGGTGCCGATGACGGTGACAAACTCCCCATCAGCAATGCTCAAATCAATACCGCGCAAGGCTTTGTTTTGAATCGGTGTGCCTTTATTAAAAGTAACATACAGCTGTTTGGCTTGCATCATAATAACACTCCTTTTGCGATTAACTGGTGGATTTGGACAGTAATTTTGCTTTGATTTTTGGCAACATCAGCACAATCACAACAAGCAGCGATGTAACCAAATTTAAATCCTGCGATTTAAAACCGATACCGCGCAACAGCTCGCTAGACAACGCAATCTGCACAAACAAGCGATACAAGATTGAGCCAATCAGCACCGATAACGTAATCCAAAAAATGCGCTTGGCAGTCAGCACCGTCTCACCAATAATCACTGCTGCAAGACCGATTACAATCGTACCAATGCCGATTGAAATGTCCGCACCGCCTTGCGTCTGCACAAAAATCGCACCTGCCAGAGCGATAAGCCCATTAGAGATTGCCATGCCCAAAATAATCATGCTTGCCGTATTAATGCCCTGCGCTTGCGCCATTTTGCTGTTGGAGCCTGTCGCGCGCATGGCAAGCCCAGTCTCTGTGCTAAAAAACCAATCCAGCAATAATTTAACAATCAAAACCACCCCTGCAATCACAAGCACGCGCATCCAAGTGCTGTCACTATAGGCTGCAAATGGTGTAAAAATGGTGTCTTGCCCAAGCAGTGATAAATTTGGCGCATTCATCACCCTAAGATTGATGGAATACAACGCCGTCATCACCAAAATACCCGCCAACAAATGCAATATGCCAAGCTTGACGTGCAGCCACGCTGTCAGCACACCAGCCATCATGCCTGCCATCATGCCAAGCAAGCAAGCAAGCCAAGGGTTTACCCCTGCAATCATTGACACCGCAGCGACTGCACCACCAAGCGGAAAACTGCCGTCTGCTGTCAAATCTGGAAAATCCAATATCCGAAAAGAAATGAGTACGCCAAGCGCCATCAGCGCATACATAAGCCCACTTTCCAATGCACCAAAAAATGCCAATAATGACATAAATCCGCCTCAAAGCTAAATCATTTTATTCTGCAAAAGCGCCTCAAACGCCATATTCAAGCCGCACAATCAAACATTCTTTAAAAGAACAATCATGCCATACATCTAGGCTATCAATGACATACGAGCCAATATCAAGATGAATTTGTGGTTTTTATTTAAAAGCCGTATTCACAGTATTACGCAATTACAATTTGTTTTAAAATACAGTCATTAATTATATTTTTAAATGATTTTTTTAAAAAGTCGCTTTAAAAATACCATTTAAAAACCAAATATTTTTTAAAACAGCAAGTTTAATACCAAGTTTAATGGTTTTTAAGCTAAACACATCTTAAATTAAATACATCCAATGGCTTAACAAGATGCTTTGGTAAGCAATACAATGATTAGCCATAAAACTGTCTTTTAAAATATTTACTGCACTCAAATAAAGCCATTCAAATAAAGCATTGCATTAAACAATTAAAAAGTTGGTTCAACAAAACTTGCCAAACCAACCGATAATAATATAACACTTAAACCAATTATTCAAGTGGTCAATTATGCGCGCAACAAACTATTCGGTCACTGCTACTCAGTCACTTTGGCAGCGCTTGTCACCATCGCATCAGGAAATGTAATGCCTTGCAAAGCGGCATTCTTTTTATTGAGATATAAATCCAGTTTTTGTGGCACATAAACTGCAATATCACCAGGCTTTTCACCGTTTAAAATGCGCACAACAATTTTGCCAGTTTCACGCCCAAGCTCATTATAATTCACACCCAAACCTGCTGACGCGCCGCGCTCTACCAAATCTGTCACACCAGAAATCAAAGGAATTTTGGCATCACCCGCCACTTTGGCAAGCGCTTCATAAGCACTGCTGACATTATTGTCTGTTGAGGTGTAAATCAAATCCACCTTGCCCACCAAGCTTTGAGTGGCAAGTGCAATATCGCTGGATTTGGCGGCAGGCGCTTCAACGACATTAATACCCAATGGCGCTAATTTTTCTTTGAGATTTTTTAGCACAATCGTTGAATTCACCTCACCTGGACTGTACACAAAGCCGACATTTTTGACATTGGGCACAAGATTGCGCATAAGCTCAATTTGCGGATCATAAGGCAGTGCATCCGAGGCGCCTGTGATGTTTTTGCCTGGTGCTGTTAGGCTTGCTACCAGTTTTGCTTCAACAGGATCAGTCACTGCAGAAAATACAATCGGCACGCTACTGCTGGCAGCTGCCATTGCTTGAGCGGACGGGGTGGCAATGGCAACCACAACATCAGGATTGTCAGCAGCAAACTGCTTGGCGATTTGGTTGGCTGTTGCCATATTGCCTTGCGCGGACTGAAAATTGATGGTGAGATTTTGCCCTTCGGTGTAGCCTTGCGCTTTTAATTCCTCAATCACGCCTGCTCGCACCGCATCCAAAGACGGATGTTCAACAATGGCAGTAATGGCAACGGTTTTTGCCTCAGCTGCTGGTTGTGTTTGTGTTGGCTGTGTGTTGGTTTCCTTGGTTGTTGTGTTGTCAGCAGGTTTGTTACAGCCCATCAAAGCAGCAGCACTCAATCCCAAAGCCAGCCACGTTTTTGCACCATACCATGTTTTTGTGCCATTTAGTGTCATAAAAAACTCCTTAAATTTTTGACATTTATGATTAGGTCGTATTGACATTTCACACGCTTTAAAAAATTTAGATATTAAGGGTGCGGTCGTGCTTTTGGTAAAAAACTTAAACTTTAGCTTTTATCGTTGGTAAACGTATTAGTCTCATCATTCACTTAAGCTTATTACCCAAAAAAGGCTTGCAATTTATCTAAGTTTTGCTCAAATTAAAATATCAGCATACTCTACAAGCCATTGCTAAAAATAAGCCATTGCTAAGATTTTGCAAATTTTATACCAAATACACAACACCCCAAATGATTAAATTGAGATTTGTACTCGCTTATTGAGTTGTTTGACCAGTGGCGGTGCTATCCACATCTACGCCTTGGGCTAATAATTCTGGCGCAATATCAACCCCTTGATTTTTGGCGTGTTTTGGGCTGACATACAACGTTAATGTATTCATAACCGACACAGGCACTGTGTTGGGGGCGCTGCCATCCAACACTTGCGCAACAAGCTTGGCGGTCGCCAATCCAAATTCATAATCATTTACGCCAAGCGCAGCGGTTGCCCCACGGCGCACACTGAACTCATCTGAGGTGATGATGGGGATTTTGAGCTCATTAGCCACCTGCACCATCGCCTCCATAGACGAAGCCACGCCGTTGTCCAATGATGTATATATCAAGTCAGCCTTGCCCGCCAAACTGCGCGTCGCGTCAGCCACATCTGCGGTGCGATTGGCAGGCACATCCACAAGGCTCATGCCACGCTTTGGCAACATGACAGCAAGCTCATTTTTAATCACCACCGAATTTGCCTCGCCTGGACTATACACAAAGCCAATGCGCTTAGCCTCTGGTTTGATTTTGGTAAACAAATCAATTTGTGGCTCAAGTGGTAACTGACTGGACAGCCCTGTGATGTTATTTTGAATGGGCGTACCGTCTTCATTGATGAGTTTTGCTGCAACAGGGTCTGATACCGCTGTGTAAATAATGGGTACGGTGGTGGTTGCCGCAGCAATGCTTTGGGCGGTTGGCGTGGTGATTGCGACAATCGCATCTGGATTGTCAGCAGCAAACTGCTTGGCAATCTGCCCCACAGTCGCCATGTTACCTTGTGCAGACTGGTAGTTGATGGTGAGATTTTGCCCATCTTTATAGCCCAAACTTGCCAGCCCATCTGTGACACCACGGCGAATGTCATTCAGTGATGGATGCTCCACAATGGCGCTGATGGCGATTTTTTTGGCTGGCTTTTCTGTTGCACTGACCGTTGTTTGGGCGTTTGGCTCGCTGGTACTGTCGGCAGCTGTTTGATTTGTTGGCTGATTGCATGCCACCATCGTAAGCGACATCATGGATAATAAAAGCGGCTTTATGGCAGCGGCAAATCGGTTTGGCACTGCTAAAGTATTAATAATATTCATCATATATTCCCAATGGTTAAGTGCGCTTATATGGCAGCGCATTTTGTATACGTCTTTGGTAGACATCATTCAATTATTGTATGAATGTTAGTTTAAGTAGCGTTTGCTTACTGTAGCATATTTAATAAAAATTACAACCGATTTTTATCATATTATTTGCAGTGCATCCAAGTATTTAAAGCACTCATTTGGTTTTTGTGCCAATTTAATTGCTTATTTTTTGATGATAAATTCAAATGCAGCGCCCTATGAATGACTTACAGATAAATGGTGAGTGAATTTTGGTTTAGTGGTTTTAAAAATCCATTCATAAAAATACCATTAAAGCTTTATATGTCATTGCGCATTTGTGTATATTTGAATTTATGGCGCAATTTGTGGCTGGCTTATTTTTTTATAACTTTTTTGAATACATCTTATTCGCCTAAGTTTTATTTTTTAAGGTAAGATATTTATCAAAATCAATTTATTATAAAATTTAACCAATAAAAAACCAAACAGCCGTTTGATTGTTTGGTTTTTAAATCAGCTGATATCAGCTTAATAACTTATCAGCCTAAACAATTACGCCAATTGAGCCACGCTGATTTTATCCACGTCCACTCTATCAGCTTCTTTAGTGTATTCGCTCATGCGGTCAAAATTCATGTATTTATAAATTTCAGCCGACATACTGTTGAGCTTACCTGCGTATTGCTGATACTCGTCGTTGGTGGGTAGTTTACCAAGCACGGACGCTACCGCCGCAAGCTCTGCTGATGCCAAGTACACATTTGCTCCTTGACCCAGACGGTTTGGGAAGTTACGTGTACTGGTTGATACCGCTGTGGATTTTGGTGCGATACGAGCTTGGTTACCCATGCACAATGAACAGCCAGGCATTTCGGTACGAGCACCTGCTTGGGCAAATACGTTGTACAAGCCTTCGTCCATCAGCTGACGCTCATCCATTTTGGTTGGCGGTGCAATCCACAAGCGAGTGGTTAAGCTACCTGCTGGTACTTCAGTCAGCAAGTTTGCTGCCGCACGGAAATGTCCGATGTTGGTCATGCACGAACCGATGAACACCTCATCAATCTTATCACCTGCCACATCCGCCAAGGTTTTGGCGTCATCTGGGTCATTTGGACAGCACAGAATCGGCTCTTTGATGGCACTCATGTCAATGGTGATATCGGCTGCGTATTCAGCATCCGCATCTGCACGCAGCAAACTTGGGTTGGCAAGCCAATCTTCCATGCCCTTAATACGACGTGCCAAGGTGCGTGCGTCGCCATAACCTTCACTAATCATCCATTTTAGCAGTGTGATGTTAGAGTTTAGGTATTCTTTGACCGACTCTTCAGACAAGGTAATGGTACAACCTGCCGCCGAGCGTTCTGCTGATGCGTCTGACAATTCAAACGCCTGCTCAACGGTCAAATCTTCCAAGCCTTCAATCTCAAGAATACGACCATTAAAGACGTTTTTCTTGCCTGCTTTTTCAACGGTTAATAAGCCTTCTTTGATGGCTTGTAGCGGAATGGCGTGCACCAAATCACGCAAAGTAATACCAGGCTGCATTTCACCGACAAAACGCACACGCACCGATTCAGGCATATCCAGCGGCATAACGCCAGTTGCCGCAGCAAACGCAACCAAGCCAGAACCTGCAGGGAATGAAATGCCCATTGGGAAGCGAGTGTGTGAGTCGCCACCTGTACCGACGGTATCAGGCAACAGCATACGGTTTAGCCATGAGTGGATGATGCCATCACCTGGGCGAAGGCTAACACCGCCACGGTTCATGATAAAATCAGGCAAGGTGTGCTGAGTTTCCACATCAATCGGTTTTGGATAAGCGGCGGTATGACAGAACGACTGCATCACAAGGTCAGCTGAAAAGCCCAAACACGCCAAATCTTTTAATTCATCACGTGTCATAGGGCCCGTGGTATCCTGACTGCCCACCGTTGTCATCTTAGGCTCACAGTACGCACCTGGGCGTACGCCTTGACCTTCTGGCAAGCCACACGCACGACCCACCATTTTTTGAGCCAAAGTAAAGCCTTTGCCTGTATCGGCAGGTTGCTCTGGCTTGGCAAAGACATCAGACGCGCCTAGGCCTAAATATTCACGAGCTTTGTTGGTCAAGCCACGACCAATGATAAGCGGAATACGACCGCCAGCACGCACTTCATCGAGTAAAGTCGGTGATTTTAGCTCAAAAGTCGCAATGGTTTCACCGCCTTTGGTGATTTTACCTTCATAAGGATGAATATCAAACACATCGCCCATATTCAGATTAGATACATCTACTTCAATCGGCAAAGCACCTGCGTCTTCCATGGTGTTAAAGAAAATCGGTGCGATTTTACCGCCCAAGCACAGACCGCCACCACGTTTGTTTGGCACGCCTTTGATGTCATCGCCCATCAGCCACAGCACCGAGTTGGTCGCTGATTTACGGCTTGAGCCTGTACCGACCACATCCCCTACATACGCCAGTGGAATGCCGTCTTTTTTCATCTCTTCAATTTGTTTCATCGGACCAATCACGCCGTCTTGGTCGGGGTGAATGCCATCGCGTGTATTTTTTAGCATTGCCAAAGCGTGCAATGGAATGTCAGGACGACTCCATGCATCTTGAGCAGGTGACAAATCATCGGTATTGGTTTCGCCAGTCACTTTAAAGGTTTTGTAAGTGGATTTTTGGGGTACTTCAGGGCGACTGGTAAACCACTCAGCATCTGCCCATGATTGGATAACTTCTTTGGCGACTTCATTGCCTGCATCTGCTTTGTCTGTAACATCATGAAACGCATCAAACATCAGCAATGTATGCTTTAATGCCTCGCCTGCATCTTTGGCAAGGTTTTTATCATCCAAGGCATCAACCAGTGGCTGTACGTTGTAGCCGCCTTGCATTTCGCCCAACAGTTCAATGGCTTTTTTGGCGTCAAGCAATGGAGAGCTTGCCTCGCCACGCACAATCGCCGCCAAAAAGCTCGCCTTAACATAGGCAGCTTGGTCAACCCCTGGCGGAATACGATTTTCCAATAAATCCAATAAAAACGCTTCTTCGCCAGCTGGTGGGTTTTTTAATAATTCCACAAGCCCTGCCACTTGTGTTTCGTTTAATGGTTGTGGCACAACGCCTTGAGCGGCACGTTCTTCAACGTGTTTGCGGTATTCTTGTAGCATTGACATTATATTCTCCGTGGTTGTGGGTGCTTTTTGGTGAACTGATTTGTAAATTCTTAAACCAACCACCAAAGTGCCTAAACAAGCTCATTTTTAGCCTAATTTTATCAAATAAACTTATCAACAAATAAGCTCTTACTATAATATCGTAATTTTTGGTGAATTTCAAAACATCCGTTAGCATAATCATCATTTATTTTGTAAATGATGATAACAATAACCAAAATGTACAAAAATGATTGTAAAAGTTGTTAATATTGAATTTCGCTTGGATGTATTTTGTGTTGGATTTTGTTTGGGTGATTTATGTTGGGTTTCGCAAGCTCAACGTAAGCCTACGCTCAACGTCAATTTGTAACATACCGATTTTTAAATTTTTTCAATAAAATCAATTTGTTGAATAAAATAAACGTGAATGAAAATAAGTATATTACGATTATAAATGATTATCAATATTATTAAAAACAAGCATTATGCCGTGTTATTTTACTAAATTTAGCGTATAATAGTGCATTTACAATAAATATCAAGGATAAGCCATGACTGTCCAAACCTTTACCCCAGAAGCTCGCCCTGCCCCAAAAAAAGCCGTTCAAGGCGAAAAGTTGCGTGGTGCTGACAAAGTCGCTCGCATTCCCATCAAAGTCATTCCAAACGTTGAAACGCCCAAAAAGCCCGATTGGATTCGCGTCAAATTATCCAGTCCCGCCGAAGTGGATCGCATCAAATCCACCTTGCGTAGCCAAAAACTCTACACCGTCTGCGAAGAAGCCGCCTGCCCCAACCTACCGCAGTGCTTTGGTGATGGTACGGCGACTTTTATGATTATGGGTGATATCTGCACACGCCGCTGTCCGTTTTGCGAAGTGGCACACGGCAGACCCAATCCTTTGGATGTGGACGAGCCACGCCACACCGCCGAGACCATTTTGGGGCTTGGCTTAAAATATGCGGTAATTACATCGGTTGATAGAGATGATTTAAAGGACGGCGGAGCGGAGCATTTTGCCCAAGTGATTAGCCAAAGCCGTGCTTTGTCGCCAAACTGCTTGATTGAGATTTTGGTGCCTGATTTTCGTGGACGTGAGCAAATCGCTCTTGACATTCTAGCCGAAACCGCCCCTGATGTGTTTAATCACAACATTGAAACCGTGCCACGTCTGTACAAGGCATTTCGCCCAGGCTCAGATTATGAGCATTCACTCAAGTTATTAAAACAATACAAAGCACGCCGCCCTGACATCGCCACCAAATGCGGCTTTATGGTCGGACTTGGCGAAACCGAAGAAGAAGTGTACGCCTTGCTTGATGACCTAAAGGCTCATGATGTGGACATCATCACCATCGGTCAATATCTTGCCCCAAGCAAATCACACGCCCCTGTGGAGCGATATGTGCACCCTGATGAATTTGCTCGCTATACCGAATACGGCAAAAAATTGGGCTTTTTTAATATCTGGGCAAATCCAATGGTACGCTCCAGCTACTTTGCCGACCGTCAATATTATGGCGAAGAATGCCCACCACCTGCTCGCAGTGCCAAGGCATTGGCTGAAGAAAAGCTTGCCAAGGCAGAACGTGGTGAGACCAGTGGGTGTTTTTAAATAATCACTGTAAAGTTATTAAAAATTAAGCGTAAATTTTATTAACAAAATTTACGCTTATTGATATCAAAGATTGTCAGGTGCGTATTACGCACTGTTTTAATGTTATATTCTAAATGATATATTTTATAAAAAGTACATTTAAGTTAAGACTTATCATTTATGATTAAAAAATTTATTAGCACTTTTATTATCAGTATATTATTAATACAATCTGCCCATGCTTTATCTATAACAAAGTATGATCCAGCCTGTCATCTTGTTAGAATATATATCCCTATTAATGATAAAACCTCCATGGAACTTATGCAGATGCTGCAAGATGAATTGAATAAAATTGACACCAAATGCAATAATAGCGCTATGGTATATGATAAAAGAACGCACACACTTATTGTTGCTACCTTGTCCAGCAACTCTCAATCCATCGCAGAATTTATTCAAAAAACAGATAGCAAGCTTAATGATAATGACAATTCAGACAATACCAATAATGAGCAATAATGAAAAGCCAATCCGTTTTGATGGTGAGACGAACAATAAGATTATCCATTAACTTTGATAAGAATAATTTGGCATTATGGGTAAATTTTTGTATAATATCAAAAATCAACAATTGTATACCACCATGACCCAAACCATTTTATCATCCAACGGCATTCACCGCCTACATCACACCTTTTTTGTACCGACAGGCGATATTTGTGCAACTTTGCTGATTGTGCACGGCATGAGCGAGCACAGCGGACGTTATGAAAAATTTGCTCAATTTTTGGCAAATCATGGCGTACTTGTGGCAACCTACGACCAATTGGGGCATGGGCAGACAGTCAAGGATAAATACGAGCTTGGTTTTTTTGATGAAAAACACCCTGTGCAGACGCTGTGCAAAGACGTCATCATCATGGCAGACAAGCTCAAAGACAAAGCACCCGCCGTGCCGCATTTTATCATGGGGCATTCCATGGGTTCGTTTTTGGTGCGTACTGTGCTGACCCATCACGCCACAAGCTTTGATGGAGTGATTTTGATGGGGACATCCAATACCTATAATTGGCTCAACAAAACCACTTTGTCTGTTTTGACACTTGCCAATTTTTACCGCCCCAAACATCACAATCAAACTGTCGCTTATCTTATGAATCAATTTTTATTAAATAAACTATCCGCGCCCATCAGCGCATCGCATTTTGCTTGGCTGTCTGAGGATTTGCAAAGCATTGAGCAGTTTGAAAATGACTCCTTGGCAGGGTTTGTGTTTTCAAATAATGGTTTTTTTGCATTACAAAAATTACTACAAAAAGCTTGCAACCCACGCTGGCACGCCCATTTGCCAAAAACCTTGCCCATTTTATTAATCAGTGGTAAAAATGACCCTGTGGGCAATATGGGACAAGACATTGAGGATTTGCACGATGAGCTGCTTGCACACGGCAAGACTGCTGTAACCAGCCTAATCTATCCCAATATGCGCCACGAGCCTTTGCATGAGGCGCAAAAACAGCGTGTCTACGAAGACATTTTATGCTTTATTTGGCAGGCTTGCTCTTAGAGCCTGCTCACAATTAATTACGCTTGCATATTTTTATAAATACCTCATTAAATACAATGGCTTTTTGTCACAAATGGTCAATCTTGCTTTTTGAGCATCAAATTGCTTGTTGATATTAAATTCCCTACAAAAGCATAATTTCAATTTTTAAAATTACTTAATTGTGGAACTGATTAAATAGAGCTGTAGACTAAAAATATGATTTTTTTACCGCTTAAATCAGTATTTTAATGATGACAAGTTTTTTTATAAAAAACAGTTGTTTTTTATATATTTTATTTTAAAATTAGCTCAGGTTTAATAAATTTATTTGATTGGGTTTATCAATGTCAGAAATAGATAACGAAAAAAGAGCACCTGCTTGGCTTAGTGTTGTATCTTTTTTAGTGTACTCATCTTTTTTTATTTTTTTGATGTATAGGTATGGATATAGCAACACAGATACCAGTTGGATTAAGGAGTTAAATTATTTAATTATACAAATTAGTTTTATAACAGCTATTGGTTTTGATATTGCTGATAAGTTATTGAAAAAAAGTGGCAAATATTCCCCTGTTTTTGATTTTATTCATAGAACAATATCTGGCTGTATAGCAGGAATGTGTATCGCTTTTCCTTTGTTTGTTATAATGTTATTTAATTTTTAGAGGATTTTGATATGGATGATAATTTTTCTAAACATGCTAAACAAGTTGACAGTTATTGTAGATTGGATTGAGCTTACAAAATTCAGCTCATTTAATAGGCTTCCTACAAAACCTTAATATCAATTTTTGAAATGTGCTTAGTATAATTTATCTAAATTCTAAAAATCAATAAAATCGTAGTTTTGCAGGAATTATATTCAGTAGATAGTTTAAAAAAACGATATTTTCATATCAACAGCACAATTTTTCTTGAAAATCTGCGACTTATCTCATTTTTGCCTAAAAATTAATCCTAAACAGATTTTTGAACAAACACACAAAACACAGTTGCGCACGGCTTAATATATTGGTCTTTATAAACACTGCCTTTCATTAAGCAATTGAGTCAAATGAATCGCTTGCTGAGTGAGCAAATCTTGCAAATATTTGGCGTGCAATTTTTTGCCCGTTACTGGCAAATCATCCTGTGCAACAATGATGGGCTGATTCATGGATTGGCGAATGGCATTGAGCAGCTGATGGCGCATCACCGCTGTTTGAGTCAAAATATAACTTGCTTTTAGGCTTTGTTTGCGCGCTTTGAGCGCTTGATCGTACTTGGGCAGACTTGCCAAAATATTCACCACATCTTGACGATGAATTAAATTGAGCCAATGCTGCGCATCAATGTGCGTCAAATTTTGCGCCGCTGTCATCAAAAATGTACGCGTCTCATCCACAATGCCACTTGGGCGAATAATGGTCAATCTATCACCCAAATGCGCCTGCCACAACAGCTCAGCGGCATACAAAATCTTGCCAAAGTCGCTCGTGGGGTCTGGCTTGGTGTCATCATCCACCGCCTGCCCATGATTTTGTCCGTACACTTGTGTGGAGGATACATAAATCAGCCGTCCAATCTTGGACAAATCAAGCGCACAAGCAAGCGCGCCCACACTGCCCACATAGGCTTGTTGATAGCCAAGTAATGTGCGCTGTCTGGGCGTCAAAATCACATACACCCAATCATACGCTTGGCAAGACAGCTCATGAGGCAAATCAAAAACATCGGCACTGATGTGGCGAATGCCGCCTTGGGTGTCTGTCACATCTTTTGGACTTATAGATACAGTCGTTACGCAGTATCCTTGTTCATAAAGCCGATACGCAAGCGGCAAACCCAATTTGCCCGCCCCAATGATTAGTATGTTTTGCATGAGACATCCATCTGACGGCTTATTGCATCAATAATTTTGTTTAATCCATAGTTTTGGATTAATAATTCTGAATCAATAATTTTGAAAAAAACAGCATAAATAAAATAAAACCATTTGTCAAGCCAACACAACTGCCAAAAATCATTGACCCCCACCATTGTACTCGTTATAATAGATAGTTTTATCCATTACCTAAATACTTGTAATTAATAGATTTTATTTATATTTTATGAATCCAACCAATAATGACCTTGCGCACATTTTACAATACATCAACGCCTTGCATGAGCTGCCAGAGCCTGCCGCTCTAAAGCGCTTGATTGATGCGCTTCGCGTCAAAGACGGTGATCAGGCGCTTGCCAATGCCAAAATTGATGAGCTGTTGGATATTTTGCAGGCACATCCTGAATATGGTGTCGGTCTTGCGGCGTTTATTTTGCGCCTAACCAACAAATACCGCCAAATCACCCTATACACCGACACAGGCATCGCCTCGGATCAAAACTTTTTTAACAGCTTTAATCGCTTGATTGGACATCGTTTTTTGCCTTTATTACCAGAAGATGATTCTGTGGTGGAATTATCCGCCTATTTGTTTGATGGTGCCAATGACGAACAATGGCTAAGCTTAATTGAGCCAGAAAAGCTATTAAAATTAATAGAATATATCAAGGTTGATGACAATCATTTGGATTTGGTGGCAACCGCCAAAAACAGCATTTTAAACGCCATTGTCATTTTGTCTTATCGCATCAGTGGCATGGGTCTGCACAGTGATTTGATGCTTGCCTATCCGCAGATTTTAAATTTTTCGGCGGCATTTGTTGCACAAAACCAAGAGGCGGTGCTGTTTGTCAATGAATATCGCCGTCTGCACGAATTGGACACTTTGACCGACATCACCCCCGCGCAAGACATTGATCCTGCGCCATTGATGGTGATGCTTGGGCAGTGTCAAGAGATTGTAACAAATATCCGTAAGCGTATTTACAAAACAGGCATCTCCATTCGCATGACCAATATGCTTGTGCGCTTAGAGCAAAGCATTGAACGTATGTACACTTTGCTAAACTTATTATCCGCCGACAAAACCATCAAAAGCCAAGCCACCGCAAATCTCATCAAAACAATAGTCCACACCTCAAAATCGCGCTACAGCTTTGGTTATTTGATTGAAAGCAACACCAAACTATTAAGCCGAAAAGTCACCGAAAACGCCAGTCGCGTCGGTGAACACTACATCAGCACCGACAAGGTGGGCTACCAAAAAATGTACAAAAAAGCAGCCATTGGCGGATTTTTTATTGCATTTATGGCAACCATGAAAACCTTGGCATACGAATGGGCGCTGGCACCCATTGGTCGCGCGTTTATTAATAGCATGATTTATGGCTTGGGCTTTGTGTTTATTCATGTGGCGCACGGCACGGTTGCCACCAAACAGCCCGCCATGACCGCCGCCGCCATCGCCAGCACCATCTCGGAGAGTTCTGGCAAAAAAACACAGCGTCTTGCCAAGCTGTCCGAACTGATTGTGGACATTTTGCGCACGCAGTTTATTGCCATTTTGGGCAACATCTCCATCGCCATGCCTGTGGCGCTTGCCATCAGCTATGCTTGGGTTGCTCAATACGACGCGCCCATGATTGACAGCGCCAAAGCTGCGCATTTGTTGCATGAGCTTGATCCCATTCGCTCGTTGGCATTGCCACACGCTGCGATTGCGGGGGTCTTTTTGTTTTTGTCAGGGCTGATTGCAGGCTATTATGACAATTTGTCCGCCTACAACAAAATCGGCGCGCGCATTCAGCGCCATTGGCTGCTCATCAAAATCATGCCCACCACTTGGGTGAACAAGCTTGGCACTTTTGTTGAAAATAATCTTGGCGCGATTATGGGCAATTTTATTTTTGGTTGTTTTTTGGGCAGCACCGCGACGGTCGGCTATATGCTTGGTCTACCCTTGGACATTCGCCACATTGCTTTTGCGTCTGCCAACTTTGTGCAAGGTTTGTTTTTCTTGCCTTCCGAGCATATCACAGCAGCTTTGGTCATCACCTCGTTTTTGGGCGTTTTGTTGATTGGTATGGTCAATTTAATGGTCAGCTTTTCGCTTGCGTTGATAGTTGCACTGCGTTCCAAAGAGGTGGAGGTGCTTGAGTGGCGCAAAATCATCTCGCTTGTGTTCAATCATTTTACCACGCGCCCTTTGGATTTTATTTGGCCGCGCAGTCAAAGTATTAAGTATTCTCGCATTGATGAAAACGGTCAAATCATTTTTGAAGACACCACCGAAAAAGAATCCAAAACATTAAGCGACGCTTATGTGGTGCGCCGTCTTACCAACAAAAAACACGCCCTACCAAGCGCAATGGCGACAGATGCTCATAAAATCAATGACAGCGCGCAAGATGTGCCAAAGGATTTTGACCCCAAAAACGACATTCGTGATGCCATTACCGCGCACGATAACGACATGCCCGCGGCGGACTCTGCCACAACAACGAGCCAAAACAATGCCACAACTCCACTGCCAAAGCCAGATAAGCCACCTCAACTGCCAAAATGATTGACAATGGTTCAAAAGGCATTTTTGCATATTTAGGTTGCAAGCCATGATGCACCGTTTATTGATTCAAGTGGCGCTGCCTGTTGCACCAGATAAGCTGTTTGATTATCAAGTGGCAAGCCATCTGCCCATGCCTGCTGTTGGTGCGCGCGTGCTTGTGCCATTTGGCCCTCGTCAGCTGATCGGCATTGTGATGAATACCATAGAGCCCACCACAAGCGACATTTTGGCAACAAAACTCAAATCCATCATCGCTTTGCCCGACAACAATGAGCCCTTATTGAGTGCTGACAGCCAAAAGCTTGCCCAGTGGCTGTCGGATTATTATCACTACCCCATTGGGCAGACTGTCTTTGGGCTGTTGCCTGCTGTTTTTAAACAAAACAAACCCTTATCACAAAAAAATCATCTTTGGCAAATCCATCCAAACGCCGATATACAAAAAAAACTCAGCCCTGCCCAAAAAAAAGCGGTGCAAATCCTTCAAGACCAAGGCGCTGTGTTTGAGTTTGAACTTAAATCCCATCAAATCAGTCAAAGTACGCTCAAAACTTTGGTGGCTTGCAATATTGTGCAGCAAAGCACCGCAGAAAATATCACACCAAGCCAAGCGCAGCCAAAACAAGCCGCCTTAGCACCAAGCGAAGAACAAGCCCTTGCAATCAATGCCATCACACACAGTGTGCACAGCAATCAATACCGCGCTTTTTTGTTACAAGGCGTGACAGGCTCTGGCAAAACAGAAGTGTATCTACAAGCCATGCAAAGCGTGCTTACCAAAGGACAACAGGTCTTGATTTTGGTGCCAGAAATTGGGCTCACCCCACAAACCGCCGAGCGCTTTTTGGCACGTTATTGCGCCAACATTCTAGTCTTGCACTCCAATTTGAATGACAATGAGCGCTATTTGGGTTACAAAGCCTGTCAAAACGGCTACGCGCAAATCATCATTGGCACGCGCTCAAGCTTATTGTACGATTTTCATCATCTGGGCATGATCATCATAGATGAGGCGCACGACAGCTCTTATAAGCAGCAAGACCATTTGCGTTATTATGCTTGTCATGTTGCTATGTATTTGGCGTACCAAAAAAACATTCCCATCGTCCTAGGCACTGCCACACCGACGCTTGAAATGCTGCATTTGTGCAACAAAAACAAGCTCAACAAGCTTATGCTCAATCAGCGCGCAAGTGGCTTTATGCCCAAATATCGTCTTGTTGATACGCGCACCAATCAGCTTGCGCCCAACATGGCAGGCAAAAAAATGACGCTAACCCAAATCACCATTGATGCCATCGCCCAGACTTTGGCTGCTGGCAAACAGGTGCTCATCTTCATCAATCGGCGAGGCTATGCGCCTATTTTGTTATGTCAAGCTTGTGGATTCATTGCCGACTGTCCGCGCTGCGATGCGCATTTGACAGTGCACAAAAGCACACTGACACGCGCCTCTTATACCGACTTTTTACAGTGCCATCACTGTCAGTATCGCTGCGCCATTCCCAATCACTGCCCTGACTGTGGCAGTGCTAATTTAGACTTTTTGGGAGTTGGTACAAGCGCTGTCTATGAGCAGCTGCACAGCCTATTTGCCAATCCACAAGCCATTCAAAATCCTTATCCAATTTTGCAAATTGACCGCGACACCATGCGCAAAAAAGACGATTGGCAGACGATTTATCGCACCATTCAGCAAGGTGAGCCTATGATTATGATTGGCACGCAAATGCTCTCCAAAGGTCATCATTTTGACAAGGTAGAATTGGTGGTGATTTTGGATGCAGACAGAGGGTTTTTGGCATCCAATGTCAGCGCCAGCGAAACAACCGCAGCGCTCATCACACAAGTGGCAGGGCGCGCAGGGCGTGGCGGCGCAGGCATGGTATTGATAGAAACAACCCAACCTGAACACCCATCTTTACAGATTCTAATCAAAGATGGCTATGTGGCGCTGGCACATCATCTACTAAAAGAGCGACAATTGCTTGGTTTGCCGCCGTTTAGTTATGCCGCCAGTATTCGCGCAGAGAGCAAAAGCCCTACAGACGCCAAGGATTTGATTTTGGCACTAAAACACAGCTTGCCATCGCCCCACCCTTTTGCCGTGCTTGCACCCATGGCGGTGCCCTTGACCAAAAAAAATAATCGCTATTTTTGCGCCATGATGATTTTAAGTCCCACGCGCCCTCAATTGCAGCACTTACTAAGCACATGGTGGCGCGATGTACAAGACTCAAAAAGCCAGATCGGCAAGCACATTCATCCAATCAAACATGCCCATGATCGGCTCATCTTGGATGTAGATCCCATCAATCTGTGAATTTTAGTCCATAAATCTCAATCCATAAGTTTCAGCCCATAAGTTTCAATCCATCAAATCAAATGCAACGTTTTGGGTGCTGCTGTTTGTTGAGCGATGTCACGCAGCGCCACTGCCCGCCCTCTGTGGACTTGTACATACTCAATGTCTGCCCATTCAAATAGCGCACCGGGTAGCGCGCGTTATTGACTGTAAAAGTGATGGCGCAGCCTGTCGCCACCCCATCCAATCTGGAATGAATTGTCATCACACCCATCTGACCTGTTGCCGATAAGGGCAGCTGCGTGGGACACCGCTGAGTGCGCTGATAGATGGCGGCGACTCGTTTGTGCGCTTCATTGACCGTTTGATAGCTGTTATAGATGATTTCTTGCTCTTTTTGCATTGCCCAAATCGGTACAAATTGCAGCGCAATGATGGACAACAAAGTACCAAACAGCCCAAACGCAGTCAGCATACCCACATAGCTGATTGAGCCGTGTTCGTTTAGGTGCGCTTCTTGCGCGCTTTTATCAGTTGGATACTGCTCCAGCACATCAGCAATCTCACGGCGCGCTTGACGATAATAATAAGCATTTGCCCAGCGCCCCACTTGATACGCCCAAAACAGCCAAATGCCTACGCCTACGCCTACGCGCACTTGCCACTGTATGTCAGAAGGCAGATGACGCACAAGCAAATACTCCAAAATGCTCAAACTGATGACAATGGTCAGCTTGATGAACGACCAACCCGCCACACAATACACAAAACAATCCAAAAAACGCTTGCGATACAAAAGCCAACCAAAGGTCATGGCAAATGCCGCCCAGTTAAAGCTTGGTATCAGACGTCCCGCCTCATCAATCCGCCGAAACTGCCTTAGATAATAAGCTTGCGATTCTTGTCCAATAAACGCTTTGTCAAGACGCACCCTATCAGATTCGCTCAGATGTTGTTGATAAAAAGGCGGCGGCGTGCTTTGTTCTAAAAATGGTAAATTCAGCCAGCGTATCATAGTGCTTTAATCATTGTACAAAGCAGTTATTGTATCAGCATTTGGCGCAGCTTTGCCAGTCATTTGTTTTTTGTGTTGTGAATGAGTATAATGCGCCTTTAAATACATTTGACAACGCTTGGTCAGCCCAAGCACCAATTTTAGAGTACATCATGAGCGACAACACCCCC
Organism: Moraxella sp.; assembly: GCA_041811915.1. GTDB lineage: Bacteria > Pseudomonadota > Gammaproteobacteria > Pseudomonadales > Moraxellaceae > Moraxella. Next base: position 27,390 of record JBGXSA010000077.1, read on the forward strand.
ATCAGTCAGCACGATTTGGACACCGTCAAAGAGTCTATTGAAAAGCTTGCCAAAACGCCCGCGCAATTTGCCACCATCAACACCTTTATGAAACGGCGCACACATATCAGCCAAAAAGCACAAAATGCCTTGCTTGAGGATTCATCGGGCATTTTGGTCAATCCCACCGACATTGGTAAATTGGGTGACGTCAGCGCCATCACAAGCTTGCGCGATTTATTTGACAACGACAAGCCTTTGGTGCTTGAAATTGGCTTTGGTATGGGCACAAGTCTGTTTGAAATGGCGCAAAACGATTCAGAGCGCAATTTTGTTGGTATAGAAGTGCATGAGCCAGGCATTGGCAATTTGGTTCATCTTGCCAAAACACACGGATTATCCAATCTAAAAGTCATCAACGGCGACGCCATCGCGCTGCTTGGTCAGTTGCCAAGCAACCACATTGACACCATTCAGCTGTTTTTCCCCGACCCTTGGCAAAAAAAGCGCCACTACAAAAGACGTTTTGTCACGCACAACCGCATGATGCTTGTGCTGCGCGCGCTCAAAATAGGTGGTATTTTTCATGCTGCCACCGATTGGGAGCATTATGCTGTGTGGATGTTGGATGTGTTGGACGCCATGCCAGAATTTGAAAACATGGCAGGACAAGACAATTATTCGCCTCGCCCCGACAGCCGCCCTTTGACCAAGTTTGAGCAGCGCGGCATCACCAAAGGACATGGTGTCTGGGATTTGTTATACAAAAAAATATCCTAGAGCGTGATGCTTGACACGCTTCAAGCAAATCCCCACCCCTAATCAAACTTTGACAGCTGCACACCGATGGCGCATACAGCCCATTTTTGACAAAAACTTGCTTGGACATCCCATGCAAGTTTTTTAATGCAGCAAGTTTTTTATATAACAAGTTTTTATATAACGAACAGTGACTGCCTATTTTGAATTGATTTATTTTGTCCGTGAAACACACCAAAAATAATTTTGTTTTATCAATAAATAAATTTAAAAATACAAAATAAAAAAATAAGCCCAAGATGAGTTTGGTTGCAGGTTGTTTGTTAAGTGCTTGTCATTCTTAATAAAATTTAACTCAAATCAGTTATCCGCAAAAACTGTGGATAACTTTGTGGAAAAGATAAAAAATTCACCCAAAATCAGCGACAGCTATTGACGATGACGTCATTTGATTAAAAATTAACCAATTTAAAATTAAAAAATAATTATATAAAAATCAATTAGTTAATAATAATATAAAATAATTATTGACATTATTTTACACTTATGAAAGATTGTTTTTTGGTTGCAAGGTTCCACGCAGTGGCTTGACTTTTGGCAAAAAAATTTGTGGATAACTTTTTAAATCAACGTTTTTATACAGCAACTTTTTACACAGCAACATTCTTATACAACAGCTTTTACTTTTTTGTTTTTTGGCACAAAAAAGCGCACCCTTATAGGATGCGCCTTTAAATAAGCTTGGCTTATTTTTTCTTTTTGGCAGCAGGTTTTGCTGGATTGACAGATTCTTTAAGTGCTTTACCTGCTTTAAAACCTACAGATTTGCTGGCAGCGATTTGAATGGTCTCACCAGTAGATGGGTTGCGACCTTCACGAGCGGCGCGCTCTTTTACGCTAAAAGTACCAAAACCCACAAGTACCACGTCATCTTCACGCTTCATCGCGTCAGTAACAGCAGCGATAAAACCATTCAGTGCGCGGCCAGCGTCTGCTTTGCTCAATTCTGAATGCGCAGCAATGGCATCAATTAATTCTGATTTGTTCATAACAAATTCCTTAAATAAATAAAATAACAAGCAAGCGCACAAATATTCAAAGCGCCTTCATAACCATAATCGCATTTCATAACCATAATCGCATATTGCTATTACATACGAGCGATTTTGAGTATTGTAAGAGCAATCCATCAATTTGACAAGTACCTAATCACAAAAAAGCATACAAAAACCGCCCAAATCCATCAATTTTTCTTACCAAACGGTCAATTTCAAAGGCACACAAACCCTCAGCTGCACAAATTTTGAGCAAAACAAACCTTGCAATTCACAAGCTGCGCAACTTTGTCAACAGTCAATTTGAAAGCAGTTTTTCATCAATTATGCAAATTTTTACATATTTTTATAAAAACACCCTACCTTTTATGGCAAAAATTCTTTATCATAATAACTTTTCATTCATATGAGTTTAGGATAAAGCATGGCAAGCAACACCTCCCCTCTGTCTCGTTCTTTGTTAAATGTGATTTTGGTTTTGATTGAATCCATCTTAACCTTAGTTTTGCGCTTTGATGCCAATTTACGCCGTGTCGTTTATCCACTTGCCAAAACCGACACACTGGTCTGTATTCGTACTTATTTGCCTCATACCGAAATTTATGCCACCTTTGGTTACAAAGGCGTATTGCTTGACAGCGAATTACCCGTTGGTCGCACGCACGCCGATGTGGTCATCAATGCCTACAGCTTTCAGCTCATCAATGCCATTTTGATGCATGATGACAATCACATCAATGCCTTGCAAATGCGTGGTGATGAAGAAAAAATGACTTTGGTCAAAACTTTTTTATTGCAAATTGGCATTGCGCGTGCTTTTAATACCATCATCAACAAAATCAAAGGCACAAGCCAAACACCCGAAGAAAAACAGCTGCAAAAAGAAGACAAAACCGCCAAACTGACAGCCGAACTGCAAGAAAAAAGCGCCTTGGCAGAAAAACTCACCACAGAAAATCGCAAGCTTAGTACGCAAGTTGCCGAATTACAATCGCGCCAAAAAACAACCAACATTGCTTTGATTGTACTTGCCATCATCGCGATTGTTGCCGTTGTGATGAATTTTGTTTGAACTTAAACCTTGGGCGTGTTGGTGGCACGCCTAAAGCCAACCCATCAAAAACAAGCCATCAAAATTAAGGCGCATTGGCATTTTGCGTTGGTATTGTGCATTGGTATTTTATATTGGTATTTGGGGTATGATGACATTTATGTGCTTTTAACAAAATACACCCTCACCCAACCACAATGACAATTCTAAACAACATTCCTAAGTAACAATTAAATCAAAATCATTCTTAAAACCATCCTCTTAAATACTGTCAGTAAAAAATAATCGTGCATTAAACTTGACTATTTTACTATGGATTATTATAATAAGCATCAATTATGACCCAAGCAATGATTAAGCAAGGTAACTAATATGCGACTTACCACACGTGGCAGATATGCTGTCACCGCCCTATTAGATTTGGCAATCCAAGAATCTAAAAACGAAGGTGCGGTATCATTGTCTGATATCGCCAAACGTCAATCCATCTCAGTGTCTTATCTTGAGCAGCTGTTTTCAAAGCTTCGCCGTGCTGGCTTGGTGCTAAGCACTCGTGGGGCTTCTGGTGGCTACCATTTGGCACGCCCTCTTGATGAGATTGATGTCATGAGCATCATCAGTGCGGTGGACGAAAGCATCAACGCCATGCAATGCGATGGTCGCGGCGACTGTCAAGATGGTGCAATGTGCCTAACTCATGACTTATGGCATGGTCTGTCCACGCACATTGAAAACTACCTAAAACAAGTCACGCTGGCACAGCTGTTTGCCTCGCAAAACACCCAGCACATTGCAAATCGTCAAGAGCAACTTCTAAAAACCAACTTTCATATTGAGCTCACCGCTTAATATGCCAAACTTAAGAGATTTATCATGAGTCAATCAGATTTAATTTATCTAGACTACGCTGCCACCACCCCTGTTGCCCAAGAAGTCGCTGACAAAATGGTGCAATATTTGACCTTTGAGGGTATTTTTGGCAACCCTGCTTCGCGCTCGCACGGCTTTGGTTGGCAAGCTGAAGAGGCGGTGGAAAATGCGCGCTTGCAGATTGCTGAGACAGTCGGTGCGGACAGCCGTGAGATTGTTTTTACCAGTGGTGCGACCGAATCGGACAACTTAGCTTTAAAAGGCGTGGCACATTTTTATGAAAGCCGCGGCAAGCACATCATCACCAGTGCCATTGAACACAAGGCGATTTTGGATACTTGCCGTCAGCTGGAGACCGAAGGTTTTGAGATTACTTATCTGACTCCAGAGCCAAGCACAGGGCTGATTAAGCCCGAGCAAGTCAAAGCCGCGTTGCGTGATGACACCATTTTGGTGAGTCTCATGGCGGTCAATAATGAGCTTGGCACAGTCACCGACATCAAAACCATCGGCGACATCACTCGTGAAAAAGGCATTATTTTTCATGTGGACGCCGCCCAAGCTGCGGGTAAAATCAAAATCAACCTAGAAGAGCTTAACGTTGATTTGATGAGCTTTAGCGGACACAAAATCTATGGCCCTAAAGGCATTGGCGCCTTGTATGTTCGCCGCAAACCCCGTGTGCGTATCAAGGCAGAACAGCATGGTGGCGGTCATGAGCGTGGTATGCGTTCTGGCACATTGCCTACGCATCAAATCGTGGGCATGGGCGAGGCATTTGCTTTGGCGGCACAGCGTTTTGATGAAGACCATGCTCATATCAAAGCCTTGCGTGATAAGCTGTGGAATGGACTACAAGACATTGAAGAAGTTTATCTCAACGGTAGCCTAGAGCACAGCATTCCTAATATTTTAAACGTCAGCTTTAACTTTGTGGAAGGCGAAAGCCTTATGATGAGCCTAAAAGATTTGGCGGTATCATCAGGCTCGGCGTGTACTTCAGCTACCCTTGAGCCGTCTTATGTATTGCGTGCGATTGGTCGCCCTGATGAATTGGCTCATTCGTCTATTCGCTTTAGTTTTGGGCGTTATACCACGATGGAAGATATTGATAGAGTACTTGCCCAAATTCACGAAGCGGTGGATAAACTGCGTGAATTATCGCCCCTTTGGGATATGTTCAAAGAAGGGATTGATTTAAATAGCGTGGAATGGCAAGAGCATTGATAGATTTGGGGATTTGTCATGAAAAAACTGTCCTTAATTGTTGCTATTTTAAGCCTAAATTCAAGTCTAAGTAGCTTGGTTTATGCAAATGAATTGCCTATCTACAATCCTACTGCTCCATTGTCCGTGTGGCAGGCAGAGTATAGCGATAGTGGGGCAATGGCAGGTTTTGGGGTACAGTTTTTTTCTGATGGGTTGTATTGTTCGGTGTGGGCGGGTGTCGGTGCATTGGCAGTTGATACAGGTCAATGGCGATATAATAGTGATAAAAGTGCCATTAACGTGGATTTAATCCCCATTTCTCTTGATAAAAATGGCTTTACGGCACTCATTGAACGACATCCATTGATGGAGCTTGGCGACGAAGAACGTCAAATTATGGGCAATCGTTTTAATCTTATTGGTATTGAGCAAGACAGCCCTGTTTATGTCGGTTTTGGTCATGACATACCTGATTATTTGGTAAAAACTGATGGAAATATGATTGCTCCCTACGACAAAACCGCCTTATTTATCGCTCATGAACCAACCAGTCTAAATGGAGCAACAGGTAAGTTTAGCCTTGCTAAAATTGATTTGCCAACTCAGAAAAATGGCACGGTGAATAAAATAACACTTATCCCTAATGATAATGAGATTTTTAACCATATACGCCAAATGTCTGACGTAACAAGCCAAATATCGGATATCAATTTTACACTCAAGGATAAACAATTAACTGCCGTCTATACGCTCTATGGTACTACTCATACAATGCCTCTTGATGCGGGCAACAATGTAGCATTTAGTGAAATTATTAATAATCATTCACAAGAAACAGGATTGACTAATGCCTTCTGCTTTGCCAGTCAATCGCAAGGTAAATCAAGCAGCCTTGATGTACTATCTGATTATATCCGTTATTCCAAGCCAATCACATGGCAAGGGCAGATTAGGCAACAAGCGGATTGGCAGATAATTAATTAGCATTAAACTATTTTTAACAAGCAAGCCTAACAATAAAAAACAGGCAAGCAACGGAGAAAACACATGGCATATTCAGACAAAGTTATTGACCATTATGAAAACCCCCGCAACGTGGGCAATCTTGACAAAACCGCCAAAAACGTCGGTACAGGTATGGTGGGAGCCCCTGCTTGTGGTGACGTCATGCGACTACAAATCCAAGTGGGTGAAGACGGTATCATTGAAGATGCCAAATTCAAAACCTATGGCTGTGGCTCGGCAATCGCTTCAAGCTCGCTGGTCACCGAATGGCTCAAAGGCAAAACCCTAGGCGAAGCTGCCGCCATCAAAAACAAAGACATCGCCGAAGAGCTGGCTTTGCCGCCTGTCAAAGTGCATTGCTCAGTTTTGGCAGAAGATGCCATCAAAGCAGCGATTGCCGATTATCAAGCCAAAGCCCAAGCTTAGTTATATAACCCAAGCTTAATTATATAAGGAGTCGTACAAATGATTCACCTAACCGACGCTGCCGCCAAACACATCAGTGAGTTTCTTGCCAATCGTGGCTCAGGTCTTGGCATTCGTGTTGGTGTCAAGACAGCCGGCTGTTCTGGATTGTCTTATGTGCTTGAATTTGTGGACACACCAGATAGCAATGATGAAGTCTTTGAAAGTGGCGGGGTGAACGTCTTTATTGACCCCAAAAGCTTGGTGTATTTAAATGGGCTAACCATGGATTTTGTGACCGAAGGGCTAAATTCTGGCTTTAAATTCACGAACCCCAACCAAAAAGGCGAATGTGGCTGCGGCGAATCGTTTACGGTATAAGACACAAAACTCAAAAAGCAAGACGATTGTTATCAATGGTTTTGTGTTATAATGGGCGATTTACAACTCATCCTAACATTTGGTTGTCAAGCTGGTTGGATGATGGCAAATGATAATTTGATAATTAAGGTGAATTTATGAGCGAATGTTTTGGTAAAAATCATTTTTTTGCCTTGTTTGGGTTGCCTGTTGCTTTTGAAATTGACAAAGATTTATTAAAGCAAAATTTATTAAATCTACAAAAAAAATACCACCCCAACAGCCAAACACAAAAATCAGCCGACTTAAGCCAAGCACCAAGTTCAGAGCTCATCAACCAAGCCTATCAAACCTTGTATCACGATGAGCTGCGGGCGATTTATTTGCTTGAGATTGCAGGTTTGGCGGTCAATCTGGACAACAGCATTGACGACATTGAGTTTTTGAGCTTGATGATGGACAGTCGCATTGCCCTAGAAGAAAGTGCGTGCAGCGATGAAATCGCTCAAGTTCACGCCAATCTTGACAAGCTTAATCGCTCGCTTGTACAAGAGTTTGCTGTCGCCTACCAAACCAAAGAATGGCAAACCGCCCAAACACTTGCCTTAAAATTAAAATTTCTTGCCAAGCTCAAAAACGACACCCAAAAAGTTGTTATCAGTGATGATGACGATGAGGCGTTGTATGTATAGTTTTTTAGCTTGCCAATAGTACGAGTAATCCATGTCTTTATTGCAAATTAGCGAACCCAACCAAAGCCCCAAACCCCATGAGCATCGTTATGCCATCGGCATTGATTTGGGGACGACGCATTCGTTGGTGGCGGTGGTGCGTTCAGGCAAAAGCGATGTGTTGACTGTAGACGAAAACAGCCGCTTGTTGCCCTCGGTAGTGTATTATAGCACAAATGGCACGCACATCGGCAAAGCCGCCCAAGAACACACTTTAAGCGAGCCTGCCAACACCATCATCTCCGCCAAACGCTTTATGGGGCGAACGCTTAGCGACATCAAATTCACCCACCCTTATACCCTAAGCGGTGGCGACAACACCATGCCAAGCTTTGTGACCGCTCAAGGCGAGATTTCGCCTGTGCAAGTATCCGCCGAGATTCTAAAAACTTTGGCGAATGTTGCTCATCACGCCCTACCCAAAGATAGCCTTGTGGGAGCGGTGATTACTGTGCCTGCGTATTTTGATGACGCTCAGCGTCGAGCTACGCAAGACGCCGCCGCCGCGGCAGGCTTGAGTGTTTTGCGTTTGTTGAATGAGCCAACTGCCGCCGCCATTGCTTATGGACTTGACAAGTCTTTGGAAAATAAAACAATTTTGGTTTATGATTTGGGTGGTGGCACGTTTGATGTGTCGCTTTTGGCACTAAAAGACGGTGTGTTTGAGGTGCTTGCAACAGGCGGCAATTCTGCTTTGGGCGGTGATGACATTGACCGTTTGATCGCACATTATTTGAGCGGTTTTGGCAATCAAACTTTGGACGCCACGCAAAAATCACAGCTTGCCAAGCTTGCTAAAACCTACAAAGAAAGCCTAAGCCATCACAGCCAAATTGATGTCAATTTGCCTGATTTTGCCATCAAAACCACGCTGGACAATCACATATTGTCAACCATCATCAAGCCTGTGATTGAGCGGACTTATGCCAGCATTCAGCAAGTGCTGAGCGATGCCAAGCTTGACAAGACGGCGGTGGATGAGGTGATTTTGGTGGGTGGCAGCACTCGTATGCCCGCCATTACACAAGCGGTGGCAGATTTTTTTGGCAAACAGCCCCTATCAAGCCACAATCCTGATGAAGTGGTCGCCATCGGTGCCGCCATTCTTGCTAATCAGCTCATCAACAAAACTGCCGACAATGTACTGCTGCTGGATGTCACGCCCTTATCTTTGGGGCTTGAGACCATGGGCGGCTTGGTGGAAGTGATTATCCCACGCAACACCCCCATTCCCATCAAAAAACAGCAAGAATTTACCACGCATACCGACGGTCAGACAGGCATGGTCATTCATGTGGTGCAAGGCGAACGCGAAACGGTGACACATTGTCGTAGCCTAGCACGTTTTGAGCTGTTTGGCATTCCACCGATGAAAGCAGGACTTGCGCGCGTGCAGGTGGTGTTTGCCATTGACGTCAATGGACAACTGACCGTCTCGGCAACCGAAAGTACCACAGGCGTATCGGCAAGTATTCACGTTGTGCCGTCCAATGGTCTAAGTGTTGAGCAGCAAGAAGCTTTGTTAAAAGCTGGCTTTGAGCACGCCGAAGATGACAAGCAGCTGCGAATGCTCATTGAAACGCAAGTGGAGGCTGAACGTGAGATTTTGGCGATTGAGTCAGCGTTGCTAGAATTTAGTCATTTATTAAATGATGAAGATAAAAATACGCTGCTTGGTGCTGTGCAAGCCGTCAAAGAACAAATCCAACAAGGCGACAAAGCCAGTTTGGATGCGGCGGTGGCAAATTTAAAACCCTATTCGGATAATTTTGCCAGCGTAATCATGGATAACAGTGTCAAAACCGCCTTGTCAGGCACCCATACTAACGATTGGTAATTAAAAGAGAACATTATGGTAACTGTCACAATACTTCCCCATCATGAAATCTGCCCACAAGGAGCAACGGTTGAGCTGAACCGTGATGACAATCTGTGCGAAGGCTTGCTTGAACGTGGAGTCAAAATTGAGCACGCCTGCGATATGTCAAAGGCATGTACCACCTGTCATGTCATCGTCCGCCAAGGCTTTGATAGCTTAGCAGAAATGGACGACATAGAGGCGGATTTGCTTGATCGCGCGTGGGGTCTTGAGCCAGATTCTCGTCTATCTTGCCAGTGCATTGTGGGTGATGAAGATTTGGTGATTGAAATCCCCAAATACACACTCAACCACGCCAAAGAGGGGCATTGATAAGCATCAATCCGTACCATTTGAAATTATACACCCAAAACAATCAAACCCTTTGCAGGCAATACAAAGGGTTTGAAATAAACATCGGACACAAATACAAAAGTAATGTGTGATACTTTATGTATTATCCTTAAAATACATCATGCTTAGATGGCGTCTTTGTGCAGTCTTTCATTCAAGTCATCAATCACCATTGCCCAGACAGCGTCTTTTTTCCATTCTTCACTCAAAAACATTTTTTGTTTTTCATTCCAAAAATCAGCGTCTTTTAATGACACCTCTTGTGGTAATTGATGGGATTTGATAAATGCCTCAATCGCCTCATCGCTGTCATCCAATCCCAGCTGTGCAAATAACTCATTGATTGTATACTCAACATCACCCAACATAAATACTCCTTGATTTGTCAATTTGATAATGGTGTTTATAATAACACTGCGGCTATTAGAGTGCATCAAACATTTGAATTTACCCTCACATTTAATTCAATCATAGAATAAACGATATAGAATAGACAATGATGCAAATGTTCAATTCACCCTCCATCATTGTAACAACATCTACTCAAAAAACAATGCTGTTTGTAGCTATTTATGTAAAACTTTGTGAACGCACCATATCAATATGAGCAATGCCATCCTCCAGATATTCTGTACCAATCACTTGAAAGCCCAAATTTTGATAAAATTGAGACAGATGGGCTTGTGCTGAAATACGAATGTCGCTGCCATATTGAGCATCGCAATAATCAATCACGGTCGTCATGAGCTTATAAGCGATGGCTTGTCCGCGATATTTTGAATGAACCACGACACGCCCTATTTTGGCACAGCCGACTGCACTGTCTTTGGGTACAAAAATTCTGGCATAGCAAGCCATTTCATTTTGACAACGACCAATCAAATGTATGGCATTTTTATCCTCGCCATCAAGCTCGGCATAAGCACACTTTTGCTCAACAACAAAAACATCCGTACGCAATTTTAATACATCGTACAACTCATCCAAAGTCAGTGCATAAAATGATTTAATGACAAAATCAACAGTCATGATATGTCCTTATTTGCAATTATTTATAATAATCAACCATCAAATATTCTCAAAAATTTATTAAAAAATTATGACCACATTCATAAAACATTCAATCAAAATCATCATCACAATGCTGATACTTAAATTATCAAATTATCCAATTATCCAATTATCCAATTATCCAATTATCCAATTATCCAATTATCCAATTATCCAATTATCCAATTATCCAATTATCCA
>JBGXSA010000078.1:0-16907 GCA_041811915.1 Moraxella sp.
CTTTTGGTGAAAAATAAGCTAAATCTTGCCTTTTGTCGTTAATAAATTTGCCAATATTATCATATTGGCTGCATTTATTGCCTAAAAAGGCTTGCGATTTATCTAAATTTTTCACTCAAATTGAAATGTCAACACGCCCTATGCGTAAAATGGATTTTTATGCCAAACAAAAAAGTGATGATTTTAAAACCATCACTTGATTTAAACATTTATCCAGACAATTCACTCAGTTTATTTAGATGTTTATCCAGTTCTTGCAAGCCTTTTTCGGTGATGTGAACAATATCATCATCATTTTTGCAAGGCTCAATAAATCCTAATTTAACCAGTTCATCCGCCATACGCACCCCAACTACATGACCCCAATAAATGGGCTGTTGCACAATCATCATCAAAGTAGAAAGAATTTTAAACTCTTTAGGCAGTTGCATAAACTCTTCTTTACCCGAAAATGCCTCTTCTTCGTGCTCAGGATATTGCTCTGGCGATTCGCCCACGCTTTTGATGACGGCGGCAAAATAAACACCTTGCTCTAACTCTTCTTTGTCTTCAAAAATCTTTTCAATGCGAATGCGGTGCAACCAATCATCACCAAAATCAAACCAATAATAAAAATAGTCTTTTTCTTGTAGGTTTAATTCATCCAGCGTGGTTTGACTGGCAGGATGCAGTTGTATTTCACGACCTAAGACATCTTCATGCTGCTCCATAAACTCATCAATCATCACAATTTCTGTACAGTCATCAAATAAACTGCCAAAGCTATCCATTTTGGTGCGACTGATAAAAAACTGAAAAGCGTGTTTGTCCCAGCGGTCAAAGGCTTCAAAAATCCGCTCATGTAAATCAAAAAAGCTGGCATTGCCTGAAATCTCAAGCACGCGATGTAGCTTGGTAATGGGGTAATGCGGCTGAACCAAACTGATTTTTAGGCGATACATGGTTGGCATAGATTTTCCTTGATGTGGTAATAGATGTGGCAATAAAAGGGGTTGTCATTAAATTTAATGTAATTATATGAATTATTATAATCATATTTGTCAGGCTTTACCAAGATTATTGATGGATTTGATTTTTTTATTTGATAATCAATTTATAAAAAGATTTTGCCCAAATGCTTAAACACTTAAAAAAATAATATGATTTGCTTGAATTTTTGGGTAAAATATCATTATTACCGTTATGGTGTTCGTATTTGCAATGATTTGTACAAAAGCTTTTAAATCAAAAATGATTTGTCGGATTGTGAATATTGATTTTGACTTTTGTGGTTGAATTTTGGAGTTTTTATGACAAATCGCGCACACCACGAGCCGCATTACAGCAATCGCAACAACTGGCTAAGAGCGTCTGTGCTTGGTGCCAATGATGGGCTGATTTCAACGGCAAGTCTGCTCATGGGCATGACCGCTGCCAACAGTGACAGCCATATTTTGATGCTGACAGGCATGGCAAGCTTGGTTGCTGGTGCCATTAGTATGGCGGCTGGTGAATATGTGTCGGTGTCGTCGCAGGCGGATACCGAAAAGGCGGATTTGGACAAAGAGGCGTATGAGCTTTTGCACAATCCCAAGCAGGAGCTGGATGAGCTTGTTGAGATTTACAAAAGCCGTGGCTTGGACGATGCGCTCGCCCAAGCGGTGGCGGTTGCGCTGACCAAGCACAATGCGCTTGATGCGCACGCGCGTGATGAGATTGGGCTGACGGAGACGGTGAGTGCCAAGCCGCTGCAGGCAAGTATGGCGTCGGCTGGCTCGTTTATGGTTGGTGCGATTGTGCCGATTGCTTGTGTGGCGTTTTTGCCGCAGCAAGTGTTGGCGGTGGGACTTGCGGGCATTACTTTACTAGGGCTTGCGGTGCTTGGCGCGGTATCGGCACGTTTGGGCGGTGCCAAAATATCCACTGCGGTGGTGCGCGTGGTGGTGTGGGGCGTGGTGGCGCTTGCTACAACGGCGCTCATTGGGCAGCTGTTTGGGGTGAATGCAGGTTGATGGGCAAAGCTGTGGGCGTGACATCAAAGCTGTGGTGTTTTAATAAAAACTGATAAATAAACGTAAAAATTATTGAATCACACAACGAATTAAACCAAGTTGTTCTTTGGTAAATCCTGAATCAAGCAACGCATTGGCTAGTCTATCTGAGAAAATAACGACTTGAGTAGTATCGGTTCATGCCATAAATCCACATCATTAAATCCACATCATTTTCTAGGCAAGTATGAAATAATTTGATATCATCATCTTTAGATATTCCGATATATCGTTTTTTTATCTGCGGACTATACATGTTGATGGCTAATCCCTTACTATTCTCAACATCTAAATAATTTCTTTTTTCAGCAATATTGATAAAATAATAAGGCACATCAGAAAGCTTTTCTTTGGTTTCAATGTCGTAAATATAAACCTGGCTAAAGTGGGTTTTTCCAAGATTAAATTGGGAAATAATATTATAAAGTTTTTCTGTCATAATCAAATAGCCATTAGTAATTATAAAAAATATATCATTTTTACTAGGCATATTATTGTAGTCAAAATCCAATTCTTTGAAAATCTTAGTTGGCAAACTTTCCAAATACTCTTTATCATGCCAAGCATTATTAAAATCAAGATTGATTTTTTTTAAATATTCCAGTCTTTGGAGTTCAACATCATTAATATGACCATATTTTCTTTTCTGTTCAAGAAAAAATCGTTCAATGCCATCAAATTCGGCTGTCTGAATAACCATACCATAAGTTTCAGTCACATAATGACTACCATATTTACACAACCACACATAATCTGACATAACGGTCTCCTTAAATTTAATTCTCACATCAAAAAAGCAAACCATTCACTCAAAAATGCATGGTTTGCTTATTGCAGCATCATTCTGCCAATTCGGTCGTTTCGTGTGCCATAATCTGCTGACCCACGTCACCCATCAGGCTTAAATAGCGCTCATAGTGCTTTAAGATGTCGCTGATAAGCTCATTTTTGGTCATATAATGCACCTCATAGCCTGTACGCCCATCAAAAAAATACGTCATCGGCTGATAGATGGTGGTGTTTTGAATGTGTGGCAGGCTGTCGTCACGCACAAGCTCTTGGGCGATGGTGCGCGCACTGGTGCGAATGCCGTATGTAAAATCGCGCACACTGCCTTGGGTGATGGTAAATTCAACCGCAGGCTCTTCTTGTTCCAGCATTGGAGTGATGGTGACATCCAGTTCATATTTGTCCATCAGCTCTTGGCGCAGCTCACGCATGGCAGGCAGCGCCACAGATTTCAAAAAGCGCAGCACATCTTGCTCTTGGGATTGGCTTAGCATGACACTGAGTCGTTCGCGCCATTTTTCACCCGTCCATGCCACAGAGCTTGCGGTAAAGCCGCTGGCAAAGTATTTTTTGTCCACAATCAGCGCGTGCCACAGACTGACACACATGATGAGCATCAGCAGTGCAAAGGGCAGCGCGGCAATCATGGTCATGCTTTGTAGGGCGCCAAGCCCGCCAGATTTTAACAAAACAATGGCAACCACACTCATCATCACACCCCACATAATCGCTTGCCACGCGGGCGAATGCATGGCTTTGTCGCGTGAGGCGATGTTGTTGAGTACATAAATGCCAGAGTCTGCCGAGGTGATAAAAAACAAACCAATGCTGATGAGCGCCATAAGGCTGGTCAGCCCAGACAAAGGCAGATGATCCAAAAAGCGGAACAACAGCACGTCAGGCGTGCCTGTCAGTGCCGACAGCGCACCATTTGCCACATGGGTATCCAGCCAAATTGCGCCATTGCCAAATACGCTAAACCACAAGACGCTAAACACAGTGGGAATCGTCAAGATACCAAACACAAACTCGCGAATGGTGCGCCCACGCGAAATGCGCGCAATAAACAGCCCAACAAACGGCGCCCATGAGCACCACCAAGCCCAATAAATCACCGTCCAATCATTAAACCATTGCACATTGTTGGGCTCATAGCTGTAGGTTTTGAAGCTTAAATTGATGACGTTGCTCAAATAATAGCCCAAATTTTCAACAAACGCCCCAAGCAAATACAAAGTTGGGCCTGTGGCAAGCACAAACAGCAACAGACAGCTTGCAATGAGCAAATTGGTTTCGCTCAAAATTTTCACACCGCGCCCAACGCCGCTGATTGCCGAGCCGACAGACAGGCACATGACCACGGCAATGACAAGCATCTGTAAGCCAAAGTTGTTATGAGAAGCAAAGCCCATCTCAACAAGACCTGAGCCGATTTGCGCTGAGCCATAGCCTAAGGTTGTGATGATGCCAAACAGCGTGGCAATGAGCGCCATGATGTCAATGCCATCACCGAGCTTGCCGTGAATTTTGTCTTTTAATAAAGGATAAAAGCACGAGCGCAATGCCAACGGCAGCTTGTAGCGAAACGCAAAATAAGCCAATGCCAGCGCGATGACGCCATACATCGCCCACGCGTGCAGCCCCCAATGAAAAGCGGTGTACAGCAAAGCGTCTTTGGCGCGTGATTCTTGTGTGGCGTGTAAGCCTTGACTGATGTCGCCACCAAAATGCGACAACGGCTCTGCCACGCCAAAAAACATAAGCCCCACGCCCATGCCAGCGGCAAACAGCATGGCAAGCCACGACAAAAAGCTAAATTCTGGCAACTCTTCTTCTGCGCCAAGCTTGACATCCCCAAATTGGCTTAGCGCTACAAAAATCATAAACAACAAAAAAATAGAAAACACCAAAATATAAAACCACGCAAAATTTTGAAAAATGCTGGCTTTGGCGACATTCAACAATCCACCGACTTGTTCTGGCGCAAGCAAGGTCATCACAACAAGCGCAATGACAAACAACAAGGTCGTTGTTGTGACAACACCATTGAACGATGAATGGTCTTTAAAAAACTGCTTAATGGACATGGTTTTTCCTTATGGTCAATACCAAACAAACAGCCGATTGAGTTCAAGATAATACAGCAAGCCAAAACAAGATAAATCACGCTTTGTGATGGATGAGTTGCGCTTTGTGGTGATTGTGCGTGCTGTTTTATGCTGAAATCAAGTGGCTACCAAAGACGCACAAGCCTGTCTTTATAAGCCTTTATAATAAGACGGTCTTTATAATCCATTAAGCTGTCTTAATGAATTTGACAATGCAAATTTGATAATGCAAATTTGACAATGGTTGTGTGTCTGTGTTTCTACCATAACAAATCACCGAGGGTTTTTCAAATACCATCTATGACAGTTTTGTTACAATTAAGATAATTTTATGAAAGATTTGGCTTATTTTTACCAAAAGCAAGCCCATGACCAAATATTTGATTGCTCTGCTTGGCGTGATAAATTAATACGCCTTGGTGATGATGTCGTGTGTCAGCGGTGGTGTGGGCTGATTGCGGGTGTGGTTATTGGGTGGGATGAGTGATTTTTGAAATCATTTGGGCAGATTGTCAATAAAATGCGCAAGCATGGACTCGCCTTTGGCACTTAGGCGCACAAGGTGATCGCGATTGATGCAAGGCTTGATGAGCTTGTGATGGAGCAAAACATCACTGATTTGAGCATCCATAAGCTCGCCTAAGCGCACAGGCGGATTGGCGGTGGCGATGAGAATGAGCGAGGACAGTACCGTCATGTGCTCATCAAACTGCGCAAACAAAGGCGGCAATTCACCGACCTCATGAACGACATCAAACAGATATTGACGGTCGGTGTGCGTTTGGTGGACCTCAAAAATTTTTTCCACACGCAGACGAATGAGCACATCTGAATTGATGAGATTGCCCACGCTTAGCCGATAATAAAAATAGTCTTTGTTTGCCAAGACATCCGCCAACGCTTTGTGTGGGTCGTCCGCGCGGTTTGGTAGGTTTGCCAAGTTGTTGGCGTTTGGGCTTGGCAGTTTTTGTTTGGTCAAATAAAAATCATAACTGACCACATTGACCGACAGCAGTTTTGATAAGCTGTCGTGCAGCTCAGACAACGTTGCATTGGCGGATATGTCCACCACGCGCACAAGCTGTGTCATGGGGTGGTGGGGCAATACAAACGCAAGCTTGAGTCTATACATACTGGTCATGCGGTTTTCCAAATCGGTTCTATATTGATATGGTCAAAATTGATACGGTCAAAGCGCCAATTAAGCATCAATCAAGCGCCAATCAAGCATCAATCATCAAGCATCAATGTCTGCGTTTAGCGCATTTTCTTCAATAAATATCCGTCGTGGCTCCACATCATCGCCCATCAAGCAGCTGAACAGATGATCAGCTTTGATGGCGTCTTCAATGGTGATTTTGAGCATACGGCGGTTGTCAGGATCCATCGTGGTTTCCCACAGCTGATCGGCATTCATCTCGCCCAAGCCTTTGTAGCGCTGAATGGACAGTCCACGGCGCGCGTCATTCATGAGTAGCTGCCACAGCTCATCAAAGCTTTTGACCGCGATGTCTTTATCGCCACGGCGCAAAAAGGATTCTGCGCCAAGTAGGGTGTTCCACTCAGCAGACAGACGGTGCAGGCGTGCATACTCCCCCGAGCCAATAAACAGCGCATCTAAGGTGTGGTGTTGCGGCAACTGATGAACCAGCAAGGTGATTTTGGGCAGCCATTGATTGGCATGGGTATCATCTTTGCTTGTGCTGTCCTCTGCCAAACCGCCATCAAGAATGGGCACAAGCTCAACACTTGGCGATAATTTTGGTGCAATCTGAGCAAGCGTCTCTTGTAGCGTATCCGCCCAAGCGCTCAATTTTTGCTTGTCCTTGAGCGTGTCTATTTCAAGCTTGTCAATCATAGACAAGGCTTTGATGACACTGTCAGGGTATTTTTGCGCCAAGCGATTGTGAATGGCTTGGCTTTGACTGTAGGTATTCAGGAGTTTTTCTAGAGCAACGCCAGACACCGCAGGTGTATCTTTGCTCAAAAACAGCTGATTGTCGTCAATGGTGGAGGACAATAGATATGCTTTGAGTGCCTCATCGTCCTTAAGATACAGCTCTTGCTTGCCTTTTTTGACTTTATACAAAGGCGGCTGGGCGATGTAAATGTGCCCACGCTCAATAAGCTCTGGCGTTTGGCGAAAAAAGAAAGTCAACAGCAAGGTGCGAATGTGCGAGCCGTCCACGTCGGCGTCGGTCATGATGATGATTTTGTGATAACGCAGTTTGTCAGGATTGTACTCATCTTTGCCAATGCCTGTGCCAAGCGCGGTGATGAGCGTGCCCACCTCGGCGCTGGACAGCATTTTGTCAAAGCGCGCACGCTCTACGTTCAAGATTTTGCCTTTTAGGGGTAAGATGGCTTGGGTTTTGCGGCTGCGTCCTTGTTTGGCAGAGCCGCCTGCAGAATCACCCTCCACCAAGTACAATTCGGATAAGGCGGGGTCTTTTTCTTGACAGTCGGCAAGCTTGCCAGGCAGTCCTGCGATGTCCAATGCGGTTTTACGCCGCGTCATTTCGCGTGCTTTACGCGCGGCATCTCTAGCGCGCGCAGCGTCTATAATTTTACCTGCAATGGCTTTGGCGGCGGCTGGGTTTTCCAGCAAATAATCCGACAGTCGCTCATACATGGTGGTCTCCACCGCCGATTTGACTTCACTGGAGACAAGTTTGTCTTTGGTTTGGGAGCTGAATTTGGGGTCGGGCACTTTGACAGAGATGATTGCTGTCAAGCCCTCGCGCGCATCGTCGCCTGTGACTTGTACTTTTTCTTTTTTTAGGATATTTTCTGATTCCATATAGCCGTTTAGACAACGCGTCAATGCCGAGCGAAAGCCTGACAAATGCGTGCCGCCATCGCGCTGTGGGATGTTGTTGGTGAAACACAGCACTTTTTCGTTGTAGCTGTCTGACCACTGCAAAGCCACCTCAACGCCAATGCCATCAGCACCATCAGCGCTAAAGTGAAAAATGTCGTTCAGTGTTTGCTTGCCATCATTGATATAACCCACAAATTCGCCCAAACCGCCTTTGTGCTCAAAGACTTGGCTTGTGCCTGTGCGTTCATCGGTGAGTACAATTCTTACGCCCGAATTTAAAAATGACAACTCGCGCAAACGCTTGGCAAGAATGTCGTATTCAAAAGTGGTAACGCCCTTAAAGATTTCAAGACTTGGATAAAAACGCACTTGCGTGCCTTTTTGGGCGGTGGCCTCAAGGCGTTTGAGTGGAAAATCAGGCACGCCATCGCTATAGTCCTGCGTGTGTGCATAGCCATCTCGCCAGATGTTGAGCGTTAATTTTTTGGATAGGGCATTGACCACAGATACGCCAACGCCGTGCAGTCCGCCAGAGACTTTGTAGGTGTTGTCATCAAACTTACCGCCAGCGTGCAGCACCGTCATGATAACTTCCGCTGCCGACACGCCCTCTTCTGGGTGAATGTCCACAGGAATGCCGCGACCATTGTCCATGACCGATACCGACTCATCGTCATGAATGATGACATTGATTTCATCACAATAGCCTGCCAGCGCCTCATCAATGGCATTGTCCACCACCTCAAAGACCATGTGATGTAGTCCTGTGCCGTCATCAGTATCGCCAATATACATCCCAGGGCGGACACGCACAGCCTCCAATCCGCGCAGCACGCGCACGTTTTTGGCGGTATATTCATCGCTTGCTTGGTGATTTGTTGTCATAATAATCCTAACACAAAAAATATCGCTTATTATAGCATAATTTGAGCCAAAAATGGTAAAATCGCGCACCCTTGTTGCCACCCAATGCTGTGTTGTGTTGGCAAATGAGCACCCAAAAATATTTAAAATTTTGAAAAGCGCTTGCGCAAATGTCCAAAATCTATGACAATGAGTTGTAAAATCTGCTTATGATGAATTTTATCAAAAACTGTTGGGTGTCATGCTTTCACCCAACTTAAGAAAATTCATTTTTTATAAACAATCAATTTAAGTTAAATAGAGCTGAAAAGACGTTAAATTTTAAAAATGCATTGCAAATCAGGTTTAATGTACCTACAATCCAAAGGATAATCCAATGACCCCAACTTTACAACTAAGCTGCGAGCTTTTGGCGCGCGCGTCCATCACCCCAAACGATGGCGGCTGCCAAGAGCTGATTGCCGAACGTTTGGCGCAGATAGGCTTTGGCGCTGAATTTATGTATTTTGGCGATAAAAATGACACAGGACGCAATGCTGAAGTCAAAAACTTATGGGCAAGACGCGGCAACACAGCGCCTGTGGTGTGTTTTTTGGGGCATACCGATGTGGTACCCGTGGGTAATGTGAATGATTGGCGCTTTGATCCTTTTGTGCCAACCATTGCAGATGGATATCTGTTTGCGCGCGGTGCGGCGGACATGAAAACGGCGATTGCGTGCTTTGTGGTCGCTGCCGAAAACTTTGTCAAAAAACACCCAAACCACAAAGGCTCCATTGCGCTCATGCTCACCTCCGATGAAGAGGGGCCTGCCATCCATGGCACCGCGCAAGTGGTGCAAGCGCTACAAAATCGCCAAGAAAAGATTGATTATTGTTTGGTGGGTGAGCCGTCCAGCAGTCAAGTGCTGGGTGATGTCATCAAAAATGGACGGCGCGGCTCATTGGGCGGTGTGCTGACTGTGACGGGTAAACAAGGACACGTCGCTTATCCTCATCTTGCCATCAATCCCATTCACGAGGTCAGTGGCGCGTTGGCGGAGTTTGTGGCGACGCGTTGGGATAATGGCAATGCGTATTTTCCACCCACCACCATGCAAATCTCCAACATTCAAGCAGGCACAGGTGCTAACAATGTGATTGCCAATCAGCTGTTTGCTGAATTTAATTTTCGCTTTTCTACCGAGACGACCGCCGAGATGCTAAAGCAAAAAACGCACGCCATTTTTGATGAGCATTTTGCCCACAACAAAGGCAGCTATGCCATTGATTGGCGCTTGTCAGGACAGCCTTTTTTGACCGAAAAGGGCGCGCTTGTGAGCGCGTGTCAGCAGGCGATAAAATCGGTGATGAATATAGATACCGAGCTGTCCACCTCAGGCGGTACCTCCGATGGCAGGTTTGTTGCGCCCATGGGTGCTGAGGTGGTGGAGCTTGGTGTATCCAATGCCACCATTCATCAGGTGGATGAGCGCGTGGCGGTGGATGATTTGGAAAAGCTTAGCCTTATTTATGAGCAGATTTTGGCGCATTTGCTGTTGGATTGAGTGGCTTGCTTGATGTGAAGGGCGCGGCATGATGATAAGCTCTATTGTGATAAATGAAATTTTTACGCCACTCTCAGGCTTTAAACCGTTTTTGTAGGCTTAGGTTGAGCTTATAAAACCCAACATTATGAAAGGTTTAAAACGTTGGATGTCATTCTTCCACCGAGCTTACGAATAATTTATTTTTATAAAAATTAATGAATTAAATAAAAGTTGAGAATGGGGTAATTTTTGGTCAATTAAGGAAATTGTATGACACCTGCATTGGTTTTGCTTGATAAATTGGCGGTCAGTCATCAGGTATTGAGCTATGAGTACGATGACAATGCGCCAAGCTTTGGCGCAGAAGCGGTAGAAAAGCTTGGGCTTAGTGCCGATTGCGTGTTTAAAACTTTGGTTGTGGCAACCGACAAAAACACGCTGGCGGTCGCTGTTGTGCCTGTTACACATCAGATGAATCTTAAAAAAGTCGCCAAGGCGCTAAGCGCGCAAGGTGTCAGCACCAAAAAAGCACAGATGGCAGATAAGTTGCGTGTGCAGAGCGTGACAGGCTATGTGCTGGGCGGTGTTAGTCCAATTGCACAAAAACGCGCCTTACCGACCCTTATTGATGTCAGCGCAGCAGATTTGCCAATGATGTATGTCAGCGCAGGGCGGCGCGGTCTTGAGATTGGCATTGCGCCTTTGGATTTGGCAAAGATTACTTGCGCGCATTTTTATGATATAGTTGATTGATTTTTAGGGCGTGTTGACATTTCAATTTGAGTGAAAAATTTAGATAAATCGTAAGCCTTTTTAGACAATAAATGCAGTCAATATGATAATATTGACAAATTTATTAACGACAAAAGGCAAGATTTAGCTTATTTTTCACCAAAAGCATGACTAGAACTTAATTTTCAACATTTTTTAAAGCGTGTGAAATGTCAATACGCCCTATATATATTTTAAAAATAAGCGTGCTTTATGTGTCAATCGCCTCATTGCAAAACAAACAAAAGCACAAAAATAAGATTGACAAATTGGGCATTGCGCCCTATAAAGTGAAAAACCGCATCCAAAGATTGCGAACAAATTATAGACGATGTCATTAAATGGTGCTCAATGGCAAGCTTTGCCACAGGCTAAAGCATGGCGATGTTGATGTACCACCCACTCAATACGGAATTATTTTTTATCATGGCAACCACCCCAAAAACCAAAAAAACAGCCCTCAAAGACACCCCAATTAGCACCGCCAAAGGCAAATCTTTGGTGATTGTGGAGTCGCCTGCCAAAGCCAAAACCATCAATAAATATCTAGGCAATCAGTACATCGTCCGCTCTAGTGTCGGTCATGTGCGTGATTTGCCCGTATCAGGGGCAGGCAAGGACGAAAAACTCACCGACAAACAAAAAGAAAAACTGGCAAGCTTATCCAAAGAAGAAAAAGCCCAAGCTGCCTTGGTGCGTCGTATGGGCGTGGACCCTGAACATGGCTGGCGTGCAACTTATGAGATTTTGCCCAACAAGACCAAAGTCATCAAAGAGCTCAAAGCACTTGCCAAAGATGCCGATGCCATTTATCTGGCGACGGACTTGGATAGAGAAGGGGAGGCGATTGCGTGGCACCTAAAAGAAGTCATCGGCGGTGATGATAACAAATACAGCCGTGTGGTGTTT
Source organism: Moraxella sp. (assembly GCA_041811915.1). GTDB lineage: Bacteria > Pseudomonadota > Gammaproteobacteria > Pseudomonadales > Moraxellaceae > Moraxella. The sequence goes on from JBGXSA010000078.1 coordinate 11,821, forward strand.
AACGAAATCACCAAAAACGCCATCACCGAGGCGTTTAATCACCCAAGCAAGCTCAACATGGATAGGGTGAACGCTCAGCAGGCACGACGTTTTTTGGATCGTGTGGTCGGCTTTATGGTGTCGCCCTTGCTGTGGCAAAAGGTGGCGCGTGGCTTGTCGGCAGGGCGTGTGCAAAGCGTGGCAACTCGCCTTGTGGTGGAGCGTGAGCGTGAAATCCGTGCCTTCACCCCTGTGGAATATTGGCAAATCCATGCCGATAGCCATTCTGTTCATTTTAAGGGGGATAATATCGCCCTAGAAGCGGTCAAAATCGCTGGCAAGGCACTAGAATTAAAAAACGAAAAAGACACCTTGGCGGTAGTAGAAAAGCTTGCCAAATCTGATTTTGTGGTGGCAGAACGTGACGAAAAACCGACCCAATCCAAGCCATCTGCGCCGTTTATCACCTCCACCTTACAGCAGTCAGCAAGCACTCGCCTAGGCTTTAATGTCAAAAAAACCATGCTTCTTGCCCAACGTCTGTATGAGGCAGGCTATATTACCTATATGCGTACGGATAGTACGTTTTTGAGCAATGATGCCTTGGCGATGGTGCGTGGTTTGATTGAAAAAGAATACGGCAGTCAATATCTGCCAAAATCGCCCAATGTCTATGGCAACAAACAAAACGCCCAAGAGGCTCATGAGGCAATCCGCCCATCAGATGTAACTATCAAGCCCACTCAGCTCAAAGATGTGGAGCGAGATGCCCAAAGACTCTATGAGCTCATTTGGCGGCAGTTTGTGGCGTGTCAAATGCTCCCTGCCAAGTACCTGTCCATGACCTTGTCTGTCATGGCGTCCGATGTGGAACTAAAGGCAAAAGGGCGGGTGATGACCTTTGAGGGCTATACCAAAGTCTTGCCCCCTGCCAAAAACGAAGATACGCTGCTGCCTGATGTCAAGGTGGGCGAAAAACTGGTGGTGGATAACATTACGCCAAGTCAGCATTTTACCAAGCCACCAGCACGATATACCGAGGCAAGCCTTGTCAAAGAGCTTGAAAAACGAGGCATCGGGCGACCGTCCACCTATGCGTCTATCATCTCTACCATTCAAGAGCGTGGCTATGTCAGACTAGAAAACAAGCGTTTATTTGCCGAAAAAATGGGTGATATCGTCACCGACCGCTTGGTGGGCAGTTTTCCTGATTTGATGGATTATACCTTTACGGCAAGCTTGGAAGATAAGCTGGATGACGTGGCAAATGGCGAGCAAAATTACAAAAAAGTGCTGGATAATTTTTATGGCGATTTTAAGGGTAAACTAGAATCCGCCAAGACCAAAGACGGCATGAAACCCAACGACCCCACCGATGTGCCTGATATTCATTGTGATTTGTGCAGCCGCCCTATGCAAATTCGCACAGGCGGTACAGGCGTATTTTTGGGCTGTACAGGCTACAATCTGCCGCCCAAAGAGCGTTGTAAGGGCACCAAAAACTTAATGCCTGTAGAGGCTTTTGCCAATCAAACGAGCGATGATGATGACAGCGATGAGGTGTTATCATTGCTTGAGAAAAAACGCTGTCCCAAATGCAACACAGCGATGGACGGCTATATCGTGGACGGCGGACTAAAACTGCACGTCTGCGGTAACAATCCTGATTGCGATGGTTATTTATTGGAAAAAGGCGTGTTTGAAACCAAAAGCCAAAATGACGCACCAACCATTGATTGCGACAAGTGCGATGGGCAAATGGAGCTCAAAACAGGGCGTTTTGGGGCGTATTTTGCTTGCCAAAAATGCGATAACACCAGAAAGGTACTCAAAAATGGCGAAGCGGCTCCGCCACGCATGACGGCAATTGATATGCCACATTTGCGTTCACAGCGATTTGATGACCATTATGTTTTGCGTGAGGGGGCGGCAGGGCTGTTTTTGGCAGCATCCAAATTCCCCAAAATCCGTGAAACTCGCCCACCCAAAGTGGCAGAATTGCAAGCCATTCAAGATAAGCTTGAGCCTAAATTTCATTATCTATTGTCCGCCCCAACGGTAGACAATGACGGCAATCCGACCATTTTGCGTTGGTCTAGAAAAAACAACGAGCAATATATCGGCTCTGAAAAAGACGGTAAAGCGACCAAATTTGCCTTGGTGTGGCGAAATGGGGCGTGGGTGGGGGAGTGATTTTGCAAGAGTGGATGTCTTGACTTTTTTAATTATTGCTTTATAATAAAGGGTAACTCTAGTTCTTGAGCTTCTTATTTAGGTAAGCGGCATTTGAGAGAACTAGGGTTTTTTTTTGGAGGTTTAAATGGCAAAATATCAACTATTTGCAGACGAAGCATGGACACATAACTCCGAGCCTTTGGGTCGGTATCATTATTTCTTTGGTGGTATTTTTGGACTAGAAAGTGATTTGGATAGATTGGACTTTGCCTTAAAAAATATTGTTAAAAAACATGGTGTAAATACAGAAATTAAATGGAATAAAGTATCACCTAAATATATGGATTGTTATAAAGAAATGGTTGATTGTTTGACTGATTTTATTTTATGCCATAATATTAAGTATCGTCAAATGTTTAAAGATAGATCGTATCATTATGAAAATGATGAAGATACGTCAGACTTGGATATTCAATTTAAGTTGTATTATCAATTTTTAAAACATGCGTTTGGCTTTCAGTACTTGCCATTTTTGCCAAATTATGAAAAACATGAAATATTATTGAGACTGGATGGACATTCTAGTCAAAAGCATAAAGATGAGCTGGATAAATTTGTTGTTGATTTGCCTAGAATATTGGGACGTTTGGATATTGAAATTAAAGTAACATATATTGATAGTAGTAAGTTTCTTAGATTACAGGTTTGTGATTTATTAATGGGGGCGGCTGGATATAAAGGCAATAAGGTGGATAAGCGTAGACCAAATAATCAAAGAGGTATGACCAAAAATCAAAAACTTAAGTTAGAGCTTGCTGATTATATCTATGAAAAATTACGATATATTAATACCCAAGATAGAGGATCAAAAGCCTTTTCTTGGTTTGAAACAACTGGGACAGATGGAATGAAACAGAATTATTTTAATCATAAAATGAGAATATGGAAATTTATTCCAAATACTTATAGAAAAAACAAAGGCTGGGAGAATGATAATTTAACAAAAGAAGGATATTTTGTTAAAGATATTTTTGAGGATGAGGTTGCTAAAAATGATGATATTGATTTTTAATTAAGGAATTAGCATGACCCCAACACATTTACGCATGATTAGTTTTTTGGAAGGCTTATCTTTTTTGGTTTTGTTTGTTGCTATGTATATCCGCCATAACAATTACGACTATGGTTATTTGGTGCGGTATGCAGGCATGACGCATGGGCTTTTGTTTATTGCATTTATTGTAATTTTGCTGATTGTTTGCCAGCGTCAAAAATGGTCGGTTGTGGTGTTTTTGCTGGGATTGGTGGCGTCCGTCATTCCGTTTATGCCGTTTGTGTTTGAGCGTTATATTCACAAAAAACAAATGAGTGAAAATAACTTGTAACCAACAAACTTGTAACTAATAAATAATACGCCAATTGGATAGGGCGAATCTCAATACTTTAATGATATACCTAAAAAACTTGAAACCTACCACAAGATTGGTTTTTGATTTAAAAAAGGTGCGTAATACGCACCTACATTTTGTAGCAAGTTTGGAGTTGGGTAGGTACAACTAAACACCCACCCATCCTTCTATCCATACTTTTTGTTCTTGTTCATTGAGTTTGATGAGTGTGGCAATGTCGTTTTGGTTTAAGGTTTTGTTGTTGTGATTAAAATGGATGGATTCTATGGCTTGATTGGATAGGGATTGTCCGATTAGGGTGATTTGGTTGCTGATTTGATTATTTTCATCTTTGATAAAGAGTTTTAAATCCAAGCCTTGTTGTTGTACACTAAAATGATGAGCAGTTATGCTGTCATCAAAGACTATGGCGTCTTGTCCTGATACATCAAAGATCGTATCTGTGCCATCGCCTTTGGTAAATAAATAAGTGTCATTGCCTAAGCCACCATTTAAATAATCATCGCCTTGATTGCCTTGTAGAGTATCATTACCTGCATTGCCAAATAAGCTGTCATTGCCTTGACTGCCCTTTAAATAATCATCACCTGATAAGCCATGAAGATGCGCTGGCTTTTGGGCAATGACAATGTCGCTGTGTATGCTGCCTGATAGCAAGGCATCCTCTTTTTCAATTCGCTTATCTGCAACGGTTATGCTGCTGATGGCAGACACACTTTGCCCCAGACTGTCTGTGGCGGTGATGCTGATGTCTTGTACGCCAAGCGGTGTGTCTTTGGGCTCAATGATAAGCGTATCGCCTTTTAGATAAATACCACTGGGGGCAGAGACGGTATAGCTTAAGATCTCTTGTTCGGGGTCTTTAAACAAAGCACTAAGCTCAATGTGGGTGGGTGCATCATCACGACTGACATAAGAAGGTAGGGTCAAAGGATGGGTCTGTATGGGACGCTCATTGATGGTAAGGCTAAAGCTTGTATGAGTGGCTAAGCCTGCTTTGTCTGTTGCTGTTAAGCTGATATTCAAACTGCCCTTATCAGGTGCCACTCCTGTCAGCATCTTGGTGATGGGGTCAAAGTGCAACCCATCTGCCCCTTGAAGCTTGTAAGTCAAGTCATCATCTTTGGCATCAAAGAACACACCGCTTAAGTTTAGTGACAAAGGTTGTCCTGCTTTGATGATTTGATTGGGGATGGGATTTTGGACAATAGGTGCGGTGTTTTTGACTTCTTCTGTGAGTATCATGCCAAGTATTGTACCGTTTTGGGTAGGAGTGTCTTTGATGTGGATGACGGCATTAAAATCTTTACTGGATAGGCTGTAGTTATTGTCATCATACCTGACTAAGTCAAATCTACCATCTTGGCTTTGATAGACGTTGCTGCTGTTGGTTATTCTAATAAATTCTGTATCGGTCAGATTGTAGTTATTGATTATAATCGCGCCACTGTTATCACTGTCTATGATGGTTTTGTCATCAGCAAAGCCTGCTGCCAAATCATTGAGTTCAAATTGATAAGTATC
>JBGXSA010000079.1:0-19193 GCA_041811915.1 Moraxella sp.
AAAATCTCTCCATGGTAGAATAAAAATGTATTTTACTATAAAAGAAGTGTATGTCATTATAAAATATAAATCAAGCGTTTTGTAAACAATCTTTTAGACAAGGCACAAAACCATGCAAACATCAGTCAAAGCCACCTACATATGTGGCAATACTTAAGAGCCATTTTTAGGTAGCTTTGTCCTAAATTTAGTACTAAAATAAAACTAAAATTTAGCACTAAATTTAGACCATTATTAGGGGAAAATAAATGCAACCATTGTACGCTGGGCAATCTGCCAGTATTTCAGAGCTAAAACGCAACCCAAGTTTATTGATTGAACAGGCGATGGGCGAGCCGATTGTCATTTTAAATCACAATACGCCATCAGCTTACCTTGTGCCTAGTGAAACTTTTGAAAAAATGATGGAGTTATTGGATGATATTAAACTCAACCGCTTGTGTGATGAGCGATCAAAGGACTTGAATATAGTTGGTTTTGGCAAGCGTTATTGCACCAAGTTTTTGTCAGCTCACTTTTGTCAGCCTACTTTGCGACTGCGCTCTTGAAATGCACAGGATTGTGCTATATCATGCCAATTTGAATTATACTCATAAGTCATTGACTTTATGGATTATGTTAAATAAATTAAGCAAACTGTTATTTTTGCTTTTTATCATCGTCTTTTATCCATCATCTTTTATCTTGACACGAGTCTGCAATGACACAGTCCAGTCTCAATCACCAACGCGCCATTCGCCAACACATCAAGCAGCAGCGCCGCCAGATGTCTGTACGCGCGCGCCAAGCCGCCGCCAATCGCGCCAAATTGCATTTGATTCGCCTAAGACAGTTGCTGCCTGCCCATGCCAACATCGCTTTTTATGAGGACAGCTTTGGTGAGCTGCCCACTTATCCGATTTTGCAGTTTTGTCAGCGCCTACATCACACCGCTTTTTTGCCTGTGGTGCGCGCTCAGCACTTGCGTTTTGCACCCATTTACCCCAAAGCATTGGCGCAAAGCTCGGCGGTGTTTTTGAATCTTGCCCAAAAAAAACATCCGCTTGGCATGAATGAGCCCATCTCACGCGCTTTGTATGACATTCATCAAATGGATGCTTGTTTTTGTCCGCTTGTTGCCGTAAGTCGCCAAGGGGTGCGCATGGGCATGGGCGGTGGTTTTTATGACAGAACACTCCAAAATTTTACAGGGCTGAAAATTGGTTGGTGTTATGATTTTCAGCTTATAGACACGCTTATCCAAAATCCTTGGGATGTACCAATGGACATCATCATGACACCAAGCCAGCTGATTTACACCACGTCGCTTTAACCAACCAAAAACCACAAACAACCAAAAATCAAATAACCAACGCTCTGATTTTGCCAAATCAAGCACGCCATCTTGTATTTTGACAATCCGCCACAATTATAATGAAAAATAATTCATAGGAGCGTCAAATGACCAATAAAACCCTACCACTTTTGGCTGTGCGCGATGTTGTGGTATATCCGCACACGCAAATTGCGCTGTTTGTCGGTCGCGCACCGTCCATTTCGGCCGTCAATTTGAGCGAAAATAACTACAATGGTGAAATTTTACTCATCTCACAAAAAGATTCTTTGTCCGAAGAGATTGATGTTGATAACTTGTCCGAATATGGCACGGTTTGTCGCATCATCAGCACCATGCCCCACGAAACCGACAAAAACTGCCTAAAGGTACTTTTGGAGGGGGTATTTCGCGCCAAAGTTGAGACCATCAGCACTTTGGATGACGACACCTTGATGGGCGACTACAGTGAAGCTGCTTTGGATAACAATATCAATGAAGAAGAGCTTGACGCGCGCAAAGACATGCTGCTGCAAGTATTTGCCGAATACGCAGAAAACACTTTGCGCAACCACAAAGAAATCAACAAAGTGGCGCAAGGTTTTGAGGATTTGGCAGAAGTTTTGTACTTTATTGCCACGCGCACAAGCCTTGATTTGGACAAAAAACTTGAGCTATTAACCATCAATGACTTACAAAAACTCTACGATGAAGTGATTGAGCATTTGATTGCCCAAAAAGCCGAGCAAGAGCTTGAAAGCGAGCTTGCCGAACAAGTGCGCCGCCAAATGGAATCCAATCAGCGCGAATATTATCTGAACGAAAAAATGAAAGCCATCAAAACCGAGCTGTCCGATTTGAACGGTGATGATGACGACAGTGAGCTTGAAAAACGTCTAAAAGAGGCGGATTTGCCCGATGATGTCCGCAAAAAAGCCGAAAGCGAATTTAAAAAGCTTAAAATGATGCCCGCCTCATCCTCCGAGGCAAGTGTGGTGCGTGGCTATGTGGAATGGATTTTGGATACGCCATGGAACAAAACCACCAAAACCACCATCAAACTTGATCGCGCCAAAGAAATTTTGGATGCCGATCATTATGGTTTGGACGACATCAAAGATCGCATTTTGGAATATTTGGCAGTACAAGCGCGCGTCAAAAAACTGCAAGGCCCGATTTTGTGCTTGGTAGGCCCTCCAGGTGTGGGCAAAACCTCATTGGGCGAGAGCATTGCGCGTGCCACTGGGCGTAAATTTGTGCGCATGGCATTGGGCGGTGTGCGTGATGAAGCGGAAATTCGCGGTCATCGTCGCACTTATATTGGCGCCATGCCTGGCAAGATTGTACAATCACTTGCCAAAGTAGAAACCAAAAATCCGCTGTTTTTGCTGGATGAAATTGACAAAATGGCGCAAGATTTTCGTGGCGATCCTGCCTCTGCTTTGCTTGAGGTACTTGATCCATCGCAAAATTCAAGCTTTAATGACCATTATCTGGATATGGATTTGGACTTGTCACAAGTCATGTTTGTGTGCACCGCCAACAGCATGGACATTCCGCCTGCCCTACTTGACCGTATGGAGGTGATTCGTCTGCCAGGCTACACCGAAGATGAAAAACTTGCCATCTCCAAGCAATATCTCACACCAAAAGCCATCAAAAACAATGGCCTAAAAGACGATGAGATTGAGATTACCGATGAGGCAGTAACCGACATCATTCGTCATTATACACGCGAGGCAGGTGTGCGTAATTTGGAGCGCCAAATCAACAAAATCAGCCGAAAAGCAGTTCGCCAAGCGCTTGAAAACGCCCCAAGCAAAAGCGACAAAACCAAAAAAGCAAGCAAAACTGCACCACTTGTGGTCAATGCAGATAACATCAGCGACTTTTTGGGCGTCAAGCCATTTGATTATGGTTTGGCAGAAAAAGAAGCGGAGGTTGGGCGCATTACAGGCTTGGCGTGGACATCGGTGGGCGGTGAGCTATTGACCATTGAGACGGCGACCATGACTGGTAAAGGCGAGCTTGTCTTTACAGGCTCATTGGGTGATGTGATGAAAGAATCCATCCGTGCGGCGATGAGCGTGGTGCGCGCCAATGGCGATAAATTTGGCATAAGCTATGACAAAATCAAAGAAACCGACATTCATGTGCATATGCCAGAAGGCGCAACGCCCAAAGATGGCCCATCGGCAGGCATTGCGCTGACCACAGCACTTGTGTCTGCACTGACGGGCATTGCTATTCGTCCTGACATCGCCATGACAGGCGAGGTGACTTTGCGCGGTAAAGTGCTGCGCATTGGCGGGCTCAAAGAAAAGCTGCTCGCGGCGCACCGAGGCGGTATTACGCACGTTTTGATTCCCAAATCCAACGAGCGCGATTTGACCGAAATCCCTCAAAACGTCAAAGACGGCTTGACCATTACGCCTGTTGAGACGATTGATGAGGTGTTGCATCATGCGCTGATTGCGCCTTTGTCGCCCATCATCAAGCAAAACAGTCTAAAAGACAAGCCTGCCAAAACGCGTAAAAGCGGCAATGAGCTACTAAACTAAACCCAAAAACGTCATGCTAAGCATGGCGTTTTTTATGTTGTTATTAATGCCCCAATCACCATGACCATCAATCGCCATTGCTATCCATCACCGTTGCTGTCAATCGCTATGGTCGTATTGAAATTTTTATGGGACTTTGGATGATTTTTGGCGCGCAATCAGTTAAAATAGATGATTTTATTTTGATAATTACTGATGTTTGATAACCATTTATGAAAGCTTTGATTGATTATATTCCGCTCATTGTATTTTTTATGCTTTACAAAACCACCGACCCCAAAAATACCAATCATCCTTTGTTGCAGCTGTTTGGCGCCCAAGGGGTTGATAACAATCATTTGTTGGTGGGTACAGCAGGCATGCTCATTGCAACGGTTGCGGTGTACGGCACGCTGTTTTTTGTACAAAAATTTCACCTACACAAATCTCAATTATTTGCGCTCATCATGATGGTTGTGTTTGGCGGGATTACTTTGATGCTCAGCGACGATTATTACATTCGCCTAAAAGCAATCTTACTCAATCTTGGCTTTGGCGCAGGCTTTTTGATAGCGCCTTATTTTTTCAAAAACAAAGAGCCGATTGTCAAAAAAATGTTTGAGCCCATTTTAAATCTCAACAAAAGCAGTTGGCAAAAGCTCAATTTGGCGTTTGTTGCTTTGTTTTTTGTGCTCAGTGCGCTGCATGGGTTTTTTGCGTTTGTTTTTATGAATGGGCGCTATTGGGGTGAATTTACGGCGTTTGGTGACATCATTGTCATGTTGGTGTTTTTGGCAGGCATGCTGTTTGCCCTAAGAAAACACATCAAACTTGATGACAAATCCACCACTTAACAAATTAAATCCGACAGCCCTGTGTTTTATTTGGATTTTTCATCACAATAGATTTACTAAAAACAGATTTGCTAAAAATTGTAACTTCATTTTTTTGAGCACCTTGATGACAGAGTTTGTTTAAATTTCAAAAACCAGTAAAATTGCGGTTTTGCAAAGTTTAATGAGCAATCAATTAAGTTAAATTAAATTAATCAACAGCCATCGTTAGGATGGCATGATGAGCACCCATCATCAAAAATCAAATAGGAAAAAATTATGCCACTTTATATCATCATCGGTCATGATGTTGCCAACAGCAGCGAAAAGCGGGCTTTGACACGCCCTGCTCATTTGGCACGCCTAGAGCAATTACAAGCAGAAAACAGACTTGTTTTGGCAGGACCAACACCGATTGAGCACGGCGACTCTGCCATGAGTGGTAGCGTGATTATTGCAGAATTTGCTGACGACGACAGCTTGCGCCAATGGGTCAATGATGAGCCCTATTTAATAAATGGCGTGTACAGCCATGTTGAGACGCGCCCTTTTGTCATGGCTTTGGGCAACGCCCTTTCTCATCATCAATAAGGATTATCATGTCATCTAACTCAGCACCCTTAAAGTCAGCGCTTGCTTTTTTGGTTGTCGGTATTTTTGCGTGCAACATCGCCACTGCTGCACAAACAGCGCCATCTGCTGATGCGCCGAATGCCAATAACAGCAATGCTGTAAGCACACAAGCCACCAATACCGCGCCTGCCAATCCGCACAACCCAAACTCACCCACCTTGCTTGACAATCTGACGCCAAACGACAGCGAACTGTCCAAAGCCAACACAGAACTGCTTGCCAAAAATGCCGAGTTGTCGCGTCAAGTGGACAATCTAAGCACGCAAGTCAATGTCTTGACGCAAGAGCGCAGTGGGCAATTATTCACTTATGGCGCGGTCACCGCCATCAGCTGTCTTGTCATTGGCTTTATGTTGGCGCGTCTACTTGGGCGCAAAGATCGTTGGTGATTTATGACGATACGCGCAGCACAGCTTGATTGGCAAACAGACGATTTGGGCGAACAGACGCCTGTATCCGCTGTATTTGGCGATGTTTATTTTAGCCTCAAAGATGGCTTATCAGAAAGCAATTATGTCTTTATTGAGCACAACCACCTGCCCGCAAGACTTCGGCAAATCATCCATCAAGGTGGTTATTTTGTCATTGCCGAGACAGGCTTTGGGACAGGTTTGAATTTTTTGGCAGTGTTGTGCTTATGGTATGCTTTAAAAAAACAAGTACCCTCAAATGACGGCACTCACGCGTGTTTGCACTTCATCACAACCGAAAAATATCCGCTTGACCGCCAAGATTTAAAAAATGCACTCAAGGCTTGGCGCAACGCCCATCTGTATGGTGAGCCTTTGGCGCCTTTGATTGAGGCGCTGCTTGCGTGCTATCCGCCTCATATTGAGGGCTGTCATCGCCGTCATTTTGATGATGTCATATTGGATGTGTGGCTTGGTGATGCCACCCAAAGTCTAAGCGCACTTGCTTGGCAAAAAAACAACACCCACACAAAACCAGCGCTCACAGCTCAAGCGCCTTTTGTGGATGCGTGGTTTTTGGACGGTTTTGCACCGAGCAAAAATCATCAAATGTGGTCGGATGATTTGTTTGATGTGATTGCCAAACTCTCTGGACCCACCACCACACTTGCCACCTTCACTGCAGCAGGTGATGTGCGCCGCAAACTGATTGCTCGCGGCGCCCATGTTCAAAAAGTCAAAGGCTTTGGACATAAGCGCGAAATGCTGACGGCAAACTTTGCGACAAGCAACCATGAGCAGCAAACAAACACGCTCTCATTTAATAAAAATGCACTTGTTATCGGTGCAGGCGTGGCAGGTCTTTGTACCGCTTACGCGCTTGCAAACAAAGGCTTTTGCGTGCGTATTATTGACAAAAGTGCTCTTCTGGCGGGCGCTTCTGGCAATCCGCGCGCGCTGTTTTCACCGAAGCTTAGTCAAAAACACACGGATTTGAATGTGCAAAGCTTTTTGTATGCGCATCATTTTTATCACTTTTTGCAAAACAACACGCAGCACACTCAAACGATTTTTGAGACTGTTGGCGTGACCGATTTTTTATTGCCTAACAAAAAAAGCGATGAAAAATGCCAGTCGCTGCTTGCTGCCTATCCCAATGACTTTGTGCAGCGCGCCAATACAGCACACACATCTGAATCGTTTACAGTTTTTTTACCAAACGCTGGTCTCATCAGTCCGCATGAGTTGGCAGCAGCAATCTTATCACACCCCAACATTCATCTGATAATAGATACCGTTCATCAGATAAAAGACAGCACTGATTCTGACAATGTCAATTCTGGCGTGGTGGCTGTTGGCGCGCACCAAAATCACCACGCACAAATCGCAGTTGTGTGCGCAGGTTTTGAAAGCCATCTTGTACATCACGATATTTTTGATGGGCGCAAAATTCGTGGACAGGTGTCGTGGTTAAACAAACATCACCCTGATTATGACGCCCTAAAACACAGCTTACAAAGTAATGTCCTAAAAAACAATGCCCTAAAAAGCAATGTTTTAAAAAGCAATGTCATGCAAAACAATCCCGTGCAAAGCAACGCACAGACAAGTCCACATTTTGCCATCAAATACGATGGCTATGTGTGTAGCTTTGATGAGAATATTTTGATGGGCGCAAGTTTTGTGAGAAATTGCACAGACGACAGCGTGCAAGACAGCGAGCACGCCTTTAATGTCACCAAATTACAAACGGCGTTTGATAACATTGCGCATATTGACATTCAGCAGCTGCATGGACGTGCCGCCATTCGCTCACAGACGCCAGACTACCACCCCATTGTTGGTCAAATCAGCCCACACATTTACACGCTGAGCGCACTTGGCTCAAAAGGCTTTTGCTTGGCGCCACTTTGTGCAGAAAGCTTGGCGGGAATGGCGGCTTGCGAATTTCTGCCCATGAGCGCTGATTTATTACAAAAAACATCACCCAAGCGTCCACGCCTTCAAGCCCCCATCAATCAAAACGCTTGAGCGCTTGGCAGATTCATCTGCACCAGCTCATCTGTGAATCGCGTCAAGTAGCGCTTGTAAGTTGGCAAGATGATTTTGGGCAAGCTGTTTGGGGTCTTGCGCTTTGGCGTGCTTGGCATCAGGATAGTCCAAATACTCAGGATGAATCTCATCCAAAAACCGCGACGGCGTTGTTTCCCTAAAATCCTTGCCCATACGGCGCTTTTTGGCAAGACTCAACGTCAGCTCTTCTTTGGCACGCGTAATGCCCACATACATCAATCGGCGCTCTTCTTCAATCGTCTCAGCAACAATAGAATTGCGGTGCGGCAAAATCTCTTCTTCTACACCAATGATGTACACATAATCAAACTCAAGCCCCTTGGCAGCGTGCAGCGTCATCAGATTGACTTTGTTGGTGTTTTCTTCTTCTTGTTGCTGCTCTAGCATATCAAGCAACATCATTTTGCGAATGACCGCGTCAATGGTGCGCTCATCATCATCTTCTGCTCGGTTGATGAGCGTGGTAATGCTGCTGTATAGCGATTCAATATTGTCCAGACGCACTTTTTCTTGCTGTGGCGTTTTGGCATCGTCTTTGAGATAATCAATATAACCAGTCTCAATAATCATCTGGCGTACAAGCGGCATGGGATCAGGATTGTCATAAAGCGCGCGCGTATAATGATCAATAAATTCATAAAACCCCGACAAAGTGCCATACGCCTTGGCGCCGACCGCCGCCTTTAAGCCTGCATGATGACAAGCCTCAAGCAGTGAGATTTCATATTCTTGCGCAAGCAAACCAAGCTTCTCCAAGGTCGCCGAACCCACGCCGCGTTTGGGCGTATTGATAATGCGTAAAAATGCCGCATCGTCATCAGGATTGACAATCACGCGCAAATAACCCATCACATCCTTGATTTCACTTCTGGCAAAAAACGACGTGCCGCCAGAGAGTTTATAAGGCACTTGCAATTGGCGCAGCTCTGCTTCAAGTACACGCGATTGAAAATTGCTGCGATACAATACCGCATAATCTTCCCACTGATTTTGATGGCGCAGCCGATGAGTCACAATCTCTTTGGCAATGCGTTCTGCCTCCGCCAAATCATCGCTACTTGTAATGACGCGAATCATCTCGCCTTGAGATTTTTGCGACCACAATTGTTTTTCAAACAAATGCTCGTTATTGGTAATGACGGCATTGGCAGCGGACAAAATGCGATTGGTTGAGCGGTAATTTTGTTCAAGCTTCACCACTTGCAATCTTGGGAAATCCGTCTGCAAAAGCCCCATGTTTTCAGGCTTGGCGCCGCGCCATGCATAAATGGACTGATCGTCATCGCCCACCACCGTAAAGCGCCCCTCAGTGCCCACAAGCAGCTTAATCAGCTCATACTGCGCGGTGTTGGTGTCCTGATACTCGTCCACCAATAAATAGCGGATGCGCGACTGCCATTTGTGGCGCACTTGTATGTTTTCGCGTAAAATCTTGACAGGCAAGACAATCAAATCATCAAAATCAACCGCATTGTACGCGCGCAAATGCCGCTCATACAAAGCGTACAGATGTGCAAACATCATGTCTTCTGGATCAACAATGCTCTCCAGCGCCTTTTGTGGCTCAATCAAATCATTTTTCCAGTCGGATATGAGCTTCATTGCTTTGCCTGCAAACTCACGACTTTCGGCGCCACTCATATTGTCGCGCTGCATAAGCTCCATCAACAACCGCTTGCTGTCATCACTGTCCATGATGGAAAAATTACCCTTGAGCGCTGTGTGTACAAGCTCATAACGCAAAAACTGCAGTCCAAATTGGTGAAAGGTTGATACCGTCAAGCCTTTGAGCTGATCGGCTGGCAAAAGCTTTTTGATGCGCTCCTTCATCTCACGCGCCGCTTTATTGGTGAATGTCATGGCGGTAATGCGCGGCGCAGGAATATGACAATTTTTAATCAAATGCGCGATTTTTTGAGTGATGACCGATGTTTTGCCAGAGCCTGCGCCTGCCAGCACGAGCAAAGGCCCGTGCGTGTGTTTGAGTGCTTCTTGTTGTCTTGGATTGAGAGCTGTCATGTCGTTGAGTTAATCTTGTTAGTTAAAAGTTTTTTATTATAACAAAAATCATCCAAAAATACAGCCTTGTTGTTTGATATGCCAAGTTGTTTGATATGCCAATATTTAAATACTTGATATTTTTATGACATTTGTATTTTTTGATATTTGTATAAATGTATTTTTGTAAATGTATTTTTTAATTTTTAAGACATGAAAACATTTTTAAAATTTTGTATGTTTCATTAAATCTATATTTGTCATTCAATAAAATATTTTAATCCATTGAATGCAACAAATTCCATAAAATAAGCTTGTATTTATTATCGTTGTGCATTTGTTTTAATGTGGGTATTTTTATTATTTTTTGGCTTAATTGCCCAAAATCAACCTCTGAAATTTCATTTAAAAGCCCAATATTCAATACATCATTGCCATCATTATACAATCGTACCAAAAATCCCATCAATGCTGCTTGTGCGTTTTTTTGATTCACCACATCATCCACAAGCGGATAGTTTGCCTCCAAAAAAACAGCGCCTTCATTGGTTAATTTATTTGCCAAGCTATTTGCAATGGACAATTCTGCTGTGGTGGCAGTCATTTTATTGACAATCAAAAGCCAGTCATTAAATCTCATCGCCATCAAATCAAATTTGTCTTGCAACAAACGCACATCCGACAAATGACTGGGCAAGCTTAGTTTTGCGGCGGGCGCAGAGGCAAGCATGGTGCTGGGCTGTAATGAGTCATGTTGTGCTGTATTTGATGATGTGTTGCTTTTTTTACTTAAATCATCGCCTGAATTTATATTATGCTGCACATCAAAAGATTGCATCTTAATAGATTGTCCATTCAAAGACTGTACATCAAAAGGCTGTACATCAAAAGACTGTGCGTTAGAATATGCACGGCTGTTTGCCATTGCAGTTTTGACATCAATACTGGGCGATGATAAATTGGGTGATGATAAATTGGGTGATGATGAGATTTTATTTGAGTCATCAGATGGCTTTGGGTTTGTTTTTGGTTCATTCACAGATGAATCATCTGTTTTAAATCTACTCAAAGCCGTACTGTCAAAATGTGCCACAGCTTGATTGCTGTCCACCCATACCGAAATGTCCATCATTGCCAATATATGACGATTGATTGCTTGTGTTTTCATATCAGTTAATACCAATTATCGTTACAATTATTCATCATCAAAAACAATTTTTAATAATTCATCAATGATTTTTTCATTATCATCAATATGACCATCTTGCAATAAAACAGTATGCCATGTGTTTAAAATCGTTTTATTAAGTACGGTTTTTTTATTAAACAGCAAACACATAATAAAAAGACTCCAATCTTGTACGGTCATTTTGTGCGACAACATCACATCTTCTGCCGTCCATAAATAAGATGGTATATTCATCAAACGCAATGCTCGGTTTGTATGTTGGATAACATCATCCATTTTATTTATTAAAAAATAATTAGACTGCAAACTGCACAAAAATAAAGTCAAAAAACCTATCTGTTTTTTAGTCAAATCAAAATATTCATCATCTGTACTCTCATCAAAAAAATCCAATACAAATAAACGGCTTATTTTTAAAAGATGGGCTGTATTTTTATTTAAATAATCAGACAATACCATCAATACAAAAACAATCACAAGCGCACTGCTAATTTTATATTTTTGATTATCAAAAATAAGCTTATTAAAAATTTGATGATTGACTGCGCCATCACAACCAAGCAATGCCAACAGCCCATTAAAATATTTATTTAATAACTCATCGGTTTTGTTGTCTTTATGAATGGGATTTTTTAGACGAAAACGAAATACTTTTAATGCATGGATCAATAAAGACATTCGGTGGTTATTTGGCAATTGTGCTATTTTTTCCAATAAATCATTATTCATTTGATGATTAAACAACATTTGTATTTTTTCATCATCTTGAAAATCTTTAAAAGGATGAGCAATGAATACATCGCCCAGATGATATTCACTGACAGGCGCATTTTGATGGATAATCAGCGCAGGATAGCGACACAACAACACGCCTTGTATGACACAAAGTGCGCCAATCGGATGACGCAAATTTTTGGTGATTAGCCAGTCCAATTGCCCACTTTGAAAAGGCGTGGCGCTGTCATGGCGGTTGATGGATATGTCGTACTGCTCATACACTTGCTCCTCCAAAAACCCTGCACGCCATGCCTCATCCACGACAAGCCTACCATCTATCACGGTCTCAAAGCCCTCTTCAAACGCGTGCTCAAAATACGGCAAGGCCTCAATTTCTTGCACCAACGGACAAATGGGCTGATGCTCATGCACCTCATCCGCCGCCTGTTGCAGTACAGTTTGGTCAAAACAAAGCGCCACGCGTTCTGAAAAATCAAAAAATGTGTGCTGATACACCGCTTCTATGCGCTCGGACAGCGGTGGATGGCTGCTAAAAAAACGTTCGTCCTCCGATCTTGGATCCAAAAAGAAAAAATAAGAAAACGCACTGACCTGCGTGCTATAAAGCCTTGTGTCAAATTTATGCGTCATCTGCTTTAATAAATCAGCAATGGCAAAGCTGCGCGTCAATTGCACCGCGGTTGCGTCTGCCAAAAACTCACGCTGACGGTTAAATTTTTGGCACAGCCACTCATGACTTGCCATACCAAACACGCCAATCATGCGATACAGCACCAAAAAAACCATCACAAACAAGCTTGGCATCAAAGCCACATCTTTTGCCATGTATGCTGCGTCGCGGCGAAAGTTTTTTATGTCATCCACAGACAGACTGACGCGCCCTTGAGTGTACATCAGCCACTGTTTGGCATCTGCAAAAGACACCAGCGACACATCTGGCGCAAACTGCACATTATATATCAGCTCAGAATATGCAGATTCAGACTGAGGCGAAGAATAGCGTTTATGATAATCGGCATCAAACTCGCCCAATAATTTGACCTCAAGCCATTCTGCGCTTTCATAAATCAAAGACAAACCCGCCATCATGATTGACAAGCGAATATTAAATTTGGCATCACCATGCAAAATATGCCCATATTCATGCGCGATGAGCGCGTACAGCTCATCATTGGACAGCTTATCGGTCGCCCCTTGCGTCACAATCAAAGCTGTGTGCCGACCTGCTCCTGCCACGCACGCATTGACAGCTTGTTCATGTGGCAACACATAAATCATCGGCAGCGCAATGCCAGAAGCCAAAGACATCTGCTCGCAAAATTCATAAAGCCGAGCATAGCTGCTGGGCAAATCTCTGGCGGATTGCGCACGGATGAATGTAGAAAAATATTGAACCTTATCCACCCCATCTGTTTGACTGACAAACAAACGCACCGCCCCCATTTTTTGCGCAAGCTTATCGCCATCATTGCTCAAACGGTGCGAGCGCATCCACGCCCCCACCACCAAAATCAGCAAAAACACCAAGGTTGATGTCAGCCACAAGGAAAAATTCATCTCACCTGTCACAGCACCCACAAGCAGCACAAACACTACAAACAATGCCAAAATGTGTAACATAACCACACCCAAAAATAAGCCAAAAAAGACCCAGCTTAGGCGTTTGCGGTAACGCTGTATTTCAAAAAAATTATCAAAATTTTTGGTGGGTTGTTGATTCATTTAGTACAATCTGTCCAGACAATCAAAATCTTTAGCATCATTTGATTTATTGTTTATCAAAGTCTTATATCATCAATCATTCAGCAAAAGCATTGGTTAAATACACTCATCATAAAATCATAAATACACATTTGTTTTTTTATAAACAGTTGTTTACAAAAATATTTGCTATTAATCATATTTAAGACATCGTTTATTTTTACAGCATTATTTTAACGGTAATTTAAAACACGGCATTAATTAAAACATGATATTAAAGCATAATAATAGCAATCAAAACTGCGTGAATGATTTTAATAAATCTATCAAAGAATACATAAATTCATTTGATTTTTATAAATCAATTTTTTGTAAATAAATATTTTGCTAATCAATTATAAATTCACTTTTGGCGCGTGAGCAATAATGCTGTGATCTTCAAATTCCAAAGGGTGTTTTTTATTAAAATTAAAAAATCCGCTGATTAAATTATTGGGAAACTCCTCACGTTTATTATTATAAAACATGATGCTGTCATTATAATGCTGACGCGCAAATCCAATGCGATTTTCGGTATTGGTCAGCTCATCCATCAGCTGTTTGATGAGCGCGTCGGCTTTTAATTCTGGATAATTCTCAACCACCGCATACAGTCCACCCAAAGCCTTTGACAGCATGCTTTCTTTGTTGGCAAGTTGTTGCAAATTATCTTGGCTTGGATTGCGATTGTATTCTTGCTGAGCAGTTTGTGCGCCATGACGCGCTTTCATAACTGCCGTTAAAGTTGTATTTTCATGTGTCAAATACATTTTTGCGCTTTCAACAAGATTGGGTATCAAATCATGACGACGCTTTAATTGCACAGCAATCTGTGCAAAGGCATTGTCAATTTGATTATTTAAACGCACAAGTCCATTATAAACAGTAATGAAATAAACAACCAAACCCACCATCACAATGATGACAATAAAAGAAAAAATACTTGTAAAATCAAACATACGCTCACTCTCCTTATAGCAATTCATTCACAAAATA
Organism: Moraxella sp.; assembly: GCA_041811915.1. Lineage (GTDB taxonomy): Bacteria > Pseudomonadota > Gammaproteobacteria > Pseudomonadales > Moraxellaceae > Moraxella. The sequence goes on from JBGXSA010000079.1 coordinate 14,463, forward strand.
AATTTAATAGACGTACAACAAAAATTTAAAAACACGATAAAGAATTTTAAAAACACGATAAACTTGGCATTCTGTGGTGGTTTTATTATTCATAAAAATATTTTTTATTATAATTAATTTTAACAAACTTGCAAGTTATTTTATAACAAAAATAACGTCATTATCCGCTTATGATGATTTTAAAATCTGTATTTGCAACATTATGCCATGGAAATTTGTAAATTTAAGCCACTCATGTAAATGCCCTTTAATTTACAAATTATTACAATAAAATATTTGACAGCAATCTAAACCATCAAAAATTCATTGCATGACAGATTGTTTGTCTGTAAAATAGTAAAATTTATCTCATCCTTAGCATTGCCATGTCCCAAATCCCCACCAGTCGCTATCGTTTCTCACGCCAAAGCCATCATTTTGGGCAGGATTTAATACCCAGTCTTTGGCAGCGCATTCATATTGATCCGTGGCTATTGCTGCTGTTGATTACCATTTGCTTTTTGGGTTTGACTATTTTGTACAGCGCGTCCACGCAAGACATGGCAATGGTCAATCGCCAAATCAGAAGCTATTTGATTGCATTTACCGTCATGATTGGCATGGCGCAAATTCCGCCAAATTTTTACCGCACGATGACACCCATTTTTTATATCTTGGGCTTGATTTCGCTGATATTGGTTGAGCTTATCGGCGAGGTGCGCATGGGTGCGCAGCGTTGGATTCGCATTCCAGGCTTTGGCAGCGTGCAGCCTTCAGAATTCATGAAACTTGGCATGCCCATGATGACCGCATGGTATTTGTCTCGGCAAGATTTGCCGCCAAAAATCCCAACCATCCTAAAAGCATTGGTCATCATATTGATTCCTGTGGTGCTCATCGCCAAAGAGCCTGACCTTGGCACCTCAATTTTGGTTGCCTCAAGTGGGATATTTGTACTGTTTTTGGCGGGCTTGCCTTGGTGGGTGATTGGTAGCGCCATCGCCTTATTTATACCGTTTGTCGCCATTATGTGGCAATTTTTGATGCACGATTATCAAAAAACGCGTGTTTTAACCCTACTCAATCCCGAAGCCGATGCACTGGGTGCAGGTTGGAACATCATGCAATCAAAGACGGCCATTGGTTCAGGTGGCATCATGGGCAAGGGCTATTTGGAGGGCACGCAATCTCACCTGCATTTTTTACCTGAGGGGCACACCGATTTTATCATCGCTGCTTTTAGCGAAGAATTTGGTTTGGCAGGGGTAATGCTTTTGATGTTCCTATATTTATGCCTTTTGGGGCGCTCATTTTATATTGCCTTGGTCAATCCTGATATATACTGCAAACTATTGGCAGGCGCTTTGACCATGTCATTTTTTGTTTATATTTTTGTCAATGCAGGCATGGTGGGCGGAATTTTGCCTGTTGTCGGCGTTCCTCTACCGTTTATCAGTTATGGCGGCACAGCCATTATCACACTGATGGCGGGGTTTGGTTTATTGACATCGCTGCATACGCATCATAAGTAAACAAAAAGTTATGGGCGCTTTGGGTGCTTGCCGCGCCAACACAAACCATCTGGCACAATAATTGCAACTCATAAACACAGCAACATTAAAATAACGTCATTGTATCAATGTACTCACCTCATCAGACATTCAAATCATCTTTGAATTGTTTAATTTTTGAGTTGTCTGATTTTTAAATCATTTTTTTAAATCATCTTATTGTTGCACAGATGATTGCTTTGTGATAATCTAATAAATGGAGCAGCTTTTACCATAAAAGCGCTTGTTGTCTTGGCGTTTGCCAATCGGTTTAGATGTTGTGTCTTACGCCAAACATATTGAGAGGTTGTTATGAAACGTATTATTTGTCATACTTTTAAACGCTTGCCACAATCCATTCATTTGGTCGGTGCATTGTCGCTTGGACTGTGCGCGCAGTTGCCTGTTCACGCCACCAGCACCAACAATGCTGACAATATTGACAATGTGCTCAATGAACTTCAGCAGCAGCACAATAACGCATCTAGCCTTGTCAAGGCGGCGCGCCAACCTGCCAGCCTAGCCATGAACAGCCCCTTGATGAGTCAAAGCAGTGCAAGCAAAGCCAAAGAAGGCGATATGGTCGGTCAATTAACAACCGTTGCTTCAAACACCGTCAGCAAATTCAAACAAACAGGGTTGGCGTCTTGGTATGGTCGTCAATTTCACGGCAACAAAACCGCAAGCGGTGAGCGTTTTGACATGAATGCCATGACCGCAGCACACGGCACACTGCCCTTAAACTGCTATGTAAAAGTCACCAATAAAGACAACGGAAAATCAGTTGTGGTGCGCATCAATGACCGTCGTCCATCCAGTGGTCGTGTGCTTGATTTGTCTTATGGCGCAGCCAAAGCGATTGGTATTGCCAATCAAAGCACAGGCAATGTCACCATTGAACGCGTGGATGGGCCATAGGCAGTGATTTTTGAGCTTGATTTCAAATCTTTAAATAGCACCATTTTGTTTTGTCAAAACAACCACAAAATCAGCAATGAATGCACCAAAAGCAGGCTTAAAGCTTGCTTTTTTTATGGATTTTTGATGAGAAAATCATCAGAACACTCAAACAGAACGCTCAAAGCGTGTTATAATACGAGTGTTTTATCACACAACATCGCGATAAAACACACACCCAATCGTCATCAATCTGATGATTGCAATTAACCAATTGATTACCATTAAGCCATTATTATGTATGTCAGTGCCCCCACCCCAAAAAAACGCAGTGCCTTTTTTATCTCGGACGGCACCGCCATCACCGCAGAGACACTTGGCCGCTCATTGTTGAGTCAATTTCAAGGCGTTGAATTTGACGTGCAAGTCATTCCTTATGTGGACACCTTACAAGCTGCCCAAAGCGTGCGCCAAAGAATCAACGACGCCTACACCACAAGCGGTCTAAAGCCTTTGGTGTTTGACACCATCGTCAGAGACGACATCCGCGAAATCATCAATGCCACAACCGCCTGCAACCTTGACATCTACGAAGGACTCATCACCAAAATCAGCGATGAAATTGGCGTGCCTGTGGAGCTGCACGCTGGGGTGACACACGGTGTTGTGGATTCGGACAAATACAAAGCGCGTATTGATGCGGTGCACTTCGCGCTTGATAATGATGATGGCGCGCGTACACGCCATTACGACATGGCGGATATTATTTTGGTTGGCTTGTCGCGTTCAGGCAAAACACCAACAAGCTTATATTTGGCGCTACAATTTGGCATTCGCGCCGCCAATTACCCGCTCACCGAAGAGGATTTGTCAGGCAATGATTTGCCCAAAGTGCTTATGCAGTACAAAGATAAGCTGTTTGGGCTTGCCATTGACACCGACCGCCTCATCAAAATTCGTGAAGAGCGCAAAGCAGGTTCTCGCTATGCAAGTTTGGCTCAGATTGAAAGCGAACAGCGCGCCATTCAAGAGATTTATGACAGTCACAGCATTCCGCATTTGAATGTCTCACAAATGAGCATTGAGGAAATTGCCACGCGCATTTTGCAGATGACGGGCTTAACAAGACGCATTGGCTGACAACAAATCAAACCACGCGCCGCGCAGCGATGATAAGTTTGCAGGTGCAAAAATGGTTAATGGTTTTATTTTTATAAGTCAATGATTTTTAAGGATAATTGAATGAAAAAAATTGCTTTTGTATTTTTGACTGCCTGCTTATTACAAGCGTGTCAAAGCACACCAACCCCAAAACCACGCTATGTGCCCGCGCTTGTTGTGGGCGAGCCCATGATTGTCCATGTTGATAAAACGCGTGTTAATTGCAACAGCGCGCGCCCCATGCAATGCATGCCCATCACCGACAACAACAGCAATACCGTCTATATCCCTTATAATGCCATTGATGGTTTTGTACCACAAACCCACCGTGAATACAAACTGAGCATCAGCCCCTATATTGACAGCAACACCGGACAAGCGACTGGCTTATATGCACTCAATGAAATATTAAGCCAGTATTAATCATTATTTATCTAAAGGAAGTGTTATGACCAGAAAAACCGTAAAAAAAGCCGAATTGCCCGATGACATGTCTTTGGAGCTCATCAATCCATTGGACGACACACGCATTCATCCGCTCAATGAAAAAAAACGCAAACAAAAATATGATTATGATGCGATTGTGTTGGGCGCAGGTCCAGCGGGTGAGGCGGCTGCTATGAAGCTTGCCAAATCAGGTCAAAAAGTTGCCGTCATTGACCCAAGAAATCAAGTTGGCGGCAACTGTGCACACGTTGGCACTATTCCAAGTAAAGCACTGCGCCAATCGGTATTCAACATCATCTATATGCGGCGCGATTCGCTGTTTTCACAAATTGAAAACTACAAAGTGCCTTTGACCGAAGTGCTCACCAAGGCAAGACAAGTCATCATCAGCCAAGTTGCGACACACACCTTATTTTATGAGCGCAATCACATTGAGGTGATTCATGGTTGGGGTAGATTTGTGGACAAACACACTTTGGATGTGCACTCAACCGAAGGCGAGGGACTCATCAAAACCATCAGCTTTGAAAATGCTATCATTGCGGTCGGTTCGCGCCCCTATCGCCCAGAAATGTTAAACTTCAATCATCCTAGGGTATTTGATTCGGACACCATTTTGCAAATGGACTATGTCGCCAACAAAATCATCATTTATGGCGCTGGCGTGATTGGCTGTGAATACGCCTCCATTTTTACA
>JBGXSA010000080.1:0-20959 GCA_041811915.1 Moraxella sp.
TATTGTTTACAAAAATCATCAATGTGACAGTAGAGTTCTTCGAGATGTTCCATGTAAGAAGCCTTTGTTAAGTTGGTTGTGGTGACTTTACTTTAACATAAATGGGCTTCTTTTTTATTTCTTATGTCGAATTGGGGTTAAATATCAATCGTGCAGTCAATCAAGCATTGGGTGGCAATAACAGTGCTAAATTGCTGTTGTCTAGTGTTAATTTTGATGAGATTGTGCAATGTCAAAAGACCGCCAATTGGGATTTGGCTGGGGAGATTTTAGCCAAAGAAGCCAAGCAATTACAAAGTATTGGGGCAGAAGGTATCTTGATTGCCACCAATACCATGCACAAGGTTGCCGATGTGGTACAAGATGCCATCACCGTACCATTCTTGCATATTCTTGATGGGGTTGCTGACAGTATCAAAGCCCAAAAGCTTAGCAAGGTGGCACTTTTGGGGACGCACTATACCATGGCGGATAAGTTTTATACTGATGGACTTGCCAAGCGTGGTATTGAGACAATTGTGCCTGATGATGTGGCAAAACTTGAAATTCATCGCATTATCTTTGAAGAATTATGTCTTGGTAAAATTACTGAACAATCAAAAACTTACTACCTAAATGTAATTGATAAACTCACCAAACAAGGTGCGGATGGCGTGATTTTGGGCTGTACTGAGATTGGTTTATTACTCAATCAAACGGATTTATCCATGCCAATATTTGATACCACACAACTACATAGCCAAATGGCGATTGATTTTATTTTGGAGCGTTAGCCTTTGATTGTTTAAGGAAAATGCAATGACCAAACCAATTGTTTATTTTGCCCCGTGGTGCCCTAATACCGAAGAATTTTTTGCCATGCTTGATGGTTTGGGCATACAGTATGAAGCCCTAGATATGACAGGCGTGCGTGAGCATTGTAAAGCGTTTTTAAAATTGCGTGATACACATCCTGTCTTTGATGATGCCAAAGAGAATGGCTATATTGGCATTCCAGCTTTGGTCTTGCCAACAGGGGAAGTGGTACTTGATAAAGATAAGCTCAAAGAGATTTTTGGGCGGTATTGAAAAGCTGATGTTTATAAGGGTTTGTAACATCAAGCTTTATGTAGGTGTTTGTTTTGAGTTTATTTTTTTAGAATGATGGGCGTATCGGCAGGTATGCGCTGACAGGTGTCATCGGGGCTGTTGGTGATGATTAATGAGTACTGATTGGCTTTGTGATAGCTTAGGCATTGGCTTTTTAATACCATTTTAAATACATTGCCAAAGGTGCTGTTTTGCGCGCGCAAGGTGATGTTGTCGGTGGGCGTTATGTTGTCATCAAACACAAGATACATCTGGCTGTAGCTTGAGAGGGTCTGCAAGATGGCAGCGGCAGGCACGTTCTCAAAATCCACCGCCAAAGGCTTTGAAAACTGAACAGGCTCACTGGATATAGACACTGGCTTGGTCGCAGGATTGGTCGCACAGCTTACTAGCACAAGCGCTGAGCCTAACAAGCAAATGTATCTGCTGACTGGATGTGCTTTTGAGCGCAGTACCATGTCAATGTCGTCAAAAAATTTGGCATAACTCATCAAAATTGCTCTTTAAGATTTTTAGCCTATGGGATGAATGCGGCATTTAAGCGTGCAAGCGATGTGCGTGATACCAAGCGGCGAGCGCCTCAACGTCTTGACTGATGCCTATGGTGAGTGCTGATAGGCTGTCGTATTTTTTTTCTGGGTGCAAATAATGTAAAAAGGTGAGTTTGAGTGTTTTGTCGTACAAATTGCCTTGAAATTCGGGCAAATACACCTCGCAGCGCCATTCATCACCCAAATCCACCGAAGGGCGCACGCCAATATTCACGCAGCCAAACACAGCGCCATCAGCCAAAGCCAAGCCCCCCATGGATGACAAGGGCAAATCAGCCGATGTGACTGCAGCACCATAAATGCCCGTCAAGGCAGGTTTTAGTCTGTTTATTGCGATGTTTGCGGTGGGAAATCCAAGCGTGCGCCCAAGCTGATTGCCAGCGACAACTTGACCTTCAATGGCATATTCATAGCCCAGCAAGTCATTGGCAGCGGCAAGATTGCCGCAAGCGAGCAGTGCGCGAATGGCGGTGGAGCTTATGCGCGTGTTGTTGTGAGTGATGGTGTGCATATTATGCACAACAAAACCCTCTGCTTGCAAAAATTTCTCATCACCGCTTCTGCCTTGCCCAAAGCGAAAATCATCACCCAAAATCAAATGCTGCGCGCGAAATAGGCGCAAAATGTCCGCAAAATCATGCGCAGACAGCTGCCGAAAGGCGTCATCAAAGCTTGCGACAATCACCACATCCACCCCAAGTGCATCAAAGCGCGCCAGTTTTTCAGCCAGACTGCTGATGCGCGCAGGCGGATTGTTTGGGTTAAAAAACTCTTTGGGCTGCGGCTCAAAAATCATCACAGCAGACAACAGATGATGACTATTGGCAATGCTTTTGAGTGTGCCAATCATTCGCGCATGCCCCAAATGTACGCCGTCAAAATTGCCAATCGTCATGGCGGTGGGCGCGACATCTTGGGCAAGCGCCATTACATGAGCGTGATTTTTTGGATTTTTTAGGTGAATAACTTGCATAAGACCCATCATAAAATAAATTGCTCATTATAGCATTTTTATCATCAAAAGTGTGATGTGGGGCGTATTGATAAAAACAAATGATTGTCTTTATTTTTAAATTAACACATCAAAACACCCCAAAAAAATGCGTAAAAATCCTGACATAAAGATGAATAAACCATCCCCATTCCAAAAAAATCATGCTACAATAACAAAGCATATTTGCTAATCCATACAATCTATACAATCAAGGAAAATTTATGAGCGACCACAAGCACGTCAGTGCACAGGACAAAGTTGATGACACGGCTTTTTTGAGCGACGCAGACAGACAGCGCATTCAGTTTGAGCAGTCGGCACTGCATTATCATGAAAATCCGCGCCCAGGTAAGATTTCTGTCACACCCACCAAACAAATCGCCAACCAGCGCGACTTGGCGCTTGCTTATTCGCCAGGTGTTGCCATTCCCTGCCTAGAAATTGAAAAAGACCCAAAACTTGCCGCTAAATACACCGCGCGCAGCAACTTGGTTGGGGTGATTACCAACGGCACGGCGGTGCTTGGGCTTGGCAATATTGGCGCATTGGCATCCAAGCCTGTGATGGAGGGTAAGGGTGTTTTGTTCAAAAAATTTGCAGGCATTGATGTGTTTGATATTGAAATCAATCAAAACGATCCTGACAAATTCATTGAGGCGGTGGCAAGCCTTGAGCCGACATTTGGCGGGATTAATTTAGAAGACATCAAAGCGCCAGAGTGCTTTAAAATTGAGCGTGAACTGCGCGAAAAAATGAACATTCCTGTTTTTCATGACGACCAACACGGCACCGCCATCATCGCGTCAGCGGCGCTATTAAATGCGCTGATGCTCATCAAAAAAGACATCGGACAGATTCGCTTGGTGTGTTCAGGTGCAGGCGCGGCCGCCATTTCCTGCTTGGATTTGATTGTGGCTTTGGGTGGCAACAAAGACAACTTTTTTGTGCTGGACAGCCGCGGCGTCATCACAACCGACCGCCAAAACTTGGACGAATCCAAACAGCGCTATGCGCGCGACACACAGTTCACCACGTTGGATGAGGTGATTGATGGTGCGGATGTGTTTTTGGGATTGTCAGGGCCAGGCATTTTGACCCAAGAGATGGTCAAAAAAATGGCAAAAGACCCAATTATTTTTGCCCTTGCCAACCCAACGCCAGAGATTATGCCAGAGCTGGCACACGCGGTGCGCTCTGATGTTATCATGGCGACAGGCCGTTCGGATTATCCAAACCAAGTCAATAACGCTTTGTGTTTTCCTTATATCTTCCGCGGCGCGCTTGATGTGGGCGCGACCACCGTTAATGAAGAGATGAAAATCGCGTGTGTGCACGCCATTGCCGAGATGGCAAACGCGCCTGCCACACCCGATCAAAACCTAAAAACCAGCGAGCCTTTAAAGACCTTTGGTCGTGAGTATTTGATTCCAGGGCCGCTTGAGCCAAACTTGATTTTGAACATCGCCCCTGCGGTGGCAAAAGCCGCCATGGACAGCGGTGTGGCGACCTTGCCAATCACTGATTTTGAGGCGTATCATCAAAAACTGTCCGAATTTGTGTACAACACAGCGCTTGCCATGAAGCCTGTCTTTAACAAAGCCAAAGCCAATCCAAAACGCATTGCTTATGCTGAGGCTGAAGATCCCAATGTCTTGCGCGCAGTACAAGTGGTCATTGATGAAAAACTGGCAACGCCGATTTTGATTGGTCGCCCGCAGGTAATCAGCGCACAAATCAAAGAATTGGCGCTTAGAATTGATTTGGATCAGGTTGAGATTGTTGATCCAAACAACAACCCCAATTATGAGCGCTATGTTGATTTTTATTACAATAAAAACAAACGCTTGGGCGTGTCCATTGAGCTTGCTCGCCGTGACGTGCGCCGCAAAACCACCTTGCTTGGTGCGATTATGGTGGAAAATGGCGATGCTGATGGCTTGATTTGCGGTACATTTGGCTATTATGATTTGCATTTGAATTATGTGCGCCGCGTGATTGGCAAATCCGAGGGCTTGAGCGATTTTTATGCAATGAGCGCCATTTTGATGCAAAACAGAAATCTGTTCATTGCAGACACCTACATCCACGAAGATCCCACCGCCGAGCAGCTTGCTGAGATGACGGTGTTGGCGGCCAAGAGTGTGCAGCGCTTTGGCGTTGTGCCAAAAGTGGCTTTGCTGTCGCATTCAGACTTTGGCACATCACACCGAGAATCTGCAATCAAAATGCGCCGTGTGCATGAGCTATTGACCCAGATGAATGTGGATTTTGAGTTTGATGGCGAAATGCATGGCGACAGTGCGCTAGATGAGCGCCTGCGCAATATGAATCATGGCTTTAGCAATCTCAAAGGCTCTGCCAATTTGCTCATTTTGCCAACCTTAGACGCTGCCAACATTGCCTTTAACTTATTAAAATCGGCAACCAATTCATCAGTGATTGGGCCTATCTTGCTTGGCGCGGACAAGCCTGTGCATATCTTGACGCCGTCTGCCACCGCGCGCCGCATTGTCAATATGACGGCGGTTGCTGTATCGGACGCACAAGATTTGGATGCGTAACCCATTGCCAGTAGTAAAAAAGCACCGAACAAGTTTCGGTGCTTTTTGTTGGGCGAATGTTGTTTGTTTTTAGCACAGCTTTGAAGTGCTTTAAAGTGTATCAACCAAACGTACATTTTGGCTTAGAATCAATGATTTTTTGGCATAGCAATAGTCAAAAATATCAAATTGTGTTAAAATAACGCAACAATTTAAGCAAGCCTTGTTTGGTGATGACTATGAATAATGACAACCAACAGCCAGCCGACTCCAACAATTCTTCAAACAAAGAGCGCCTGACAGAACCTTCCAATCAAAATTCTTTAGAACATAAATCCACTTTGGAAGACACCCCAAAAAAAATAGCAACCACTCAAATTGATGATGCACCATCATCCACCACCTCCAAAAAATCCAAAAAAACGCCAACAGATGGTCGCGTTGAGGTGCAGTACTCTGAGGTAAACAAAGGGCGGGTGCACCCAAGATTTGCTAAGGGTAAATATACCAACATCCGCCTGTTTACCATGTACAGCTTTTTGGTGATTTTTTTGGCAATGCCGTGGCTAAAATGGGACGGTCGTCAAGCGATATTGTTTGATATTGTTGAGCCAAAATTTTATGTGTTTGGCTTGATATTCATGCCGCAGGATTTTTACTTTTTTGCTTTTGTGTTTATGATGGCGGCGATTATTTTGTTTATGGTTACCGTCTATGCAGGGCGAGTGTGGTGCGGGTATGTTTGCCCACAGACCATTTATGTACATCTGTATCAATACACCGAAAAGCTGATTATTGGCGAGCGCAACAAGCGCATTAAGTTTGACCAAGAGCCGATGAGTGCAAGCAAAGCTGGCAAGCTGTTTGTGCTGCACAGCTTATGGCTTATTTATTCCATCATCACAGCGTTTACGTTTGTGGCGCTGGTTGCAGGCATTGATAAGCTCATTCACAATGGCGCCAATCCATTTTTTATGGGCTGGTCAAACATGACGTGGATTTTCTTTTGGATCATTACCTTTGTGACTTATGTCAATGCGGCGTATATGCGTGAAAATATGTGCGTATATATCTGCCCATACGGACGCTTTCAGTCGGTGATGTTTGATAAAGATACGCTCATTGTTTCTTATGATTATGAGCGCGGAGAGCCGCGTGGTGCGCGCAAAAAAGGTCATGATGAGGGCTTTGGTGATTGTGTGGACTGTACCATGTGTGTACAAGTGTGTCCTACAGGCATTGACATTCGCAATGGCTTGCAGGTGGAGTGCATCCAGTGCGCGGCGTGTATTGATGCGTGTAACGAGATTATGGATAAGGTTGAAAAGCCGCGCGGGCTTATCCGTTATACCACCGAACGCCAGTTGGTTGAAAAGCAGCCAACCAAGGTGATGAGCTTTAGGATTTTTGCCTACATTGCTGTTTTGGCGGCTATGTTTACCGCAGCGACATTCATGCTGCTTGGGCGCGAGCCTTTGTCCATGGAGATTCGTCACAACAGACAGCAATTGTCAGTGGCGGCGCGCGATGGGCGCATTGAAAACAGCTATGTACTAAAAATCGTCAACAAAACCGAAGACAAGCAAACTTATCAGGTCAAGCTTGAGCCGATTGATGGCATTAGCCTTAAATCCAGATTTGAAAAATTAAACCTAAATCCCAACGAATCGTATGACTTGCCAGTCAGCTTGTACGCCGACAGCAAGATTGTGACAGCCGAGCGCACGCCGATTACCATCACCGTGTACTCTGTGGACGGCAAATACAGCGTAAGTCAGCAAGATGTCTTTATCATTGATAAGCAATAAGCGCTGCGGATAAAATCAGCCAGTCCATGATTTTATTACCCTGTTGTGATACAATGGGGTAATTTTTTTAATCATCGATTTATTATGACATCTCATAAAGACGACAAAGATTTGCCTTGGTACAAAAACTATATGTTGGTCATGGTGCTTGCGCTGCCTGCCATCATGGTGGTGATATGCATTATTTTTGTGATATGGTCCATCAAGGTGCAAGACAGCACCGTGCGTGATGATTGGTATATGGATGGCAAGGCGCTGTTCCAAGATGCAAGCTTGGATCAGCGTGCTTATGACATCGGCGTGGCAGGCATCATGCGCTTTGCGGGTAATCAAGTGATGTTTGATTTAAATTACCCAAAAGAGGCGCTGACAACTCAAAAGCTGGCAACAGGCGCAGCTGTTTTTTATCCCAAGCGCTTGCACGTATTGATTAGCCACGCCACCAACAAAGAGTTTGATAAAGAATTTGAGCTTGTATGGACAAAGGACAATCATTATGTAGGAGAGGTTCATCTGTCTGACGTTGCCGCCAAGTATTATCTAACCGTCAAGCCTTTGGATGTGCCAGACGGTGAGTCGTGGCGCTTGATTACTCATGACAAGCTGCCTGCCAAGCACGTTGTGTTTGTGCCTTTACAATCCTTTGCTCACAACTAGCTATTAACCATTCATTATTCACACTGATTTTAACCATCAACACTGATTTTAAGACAAATATTAACAGAGATGACATCATGACCTGCGATACCACAAAGACAGCCAGCGAGCTTTTGTTGCCTTATCCGCCACCAAGTTTAGCCGATTTTGATGTGACTCACATCAAAAAAGACGAGCCGCCTTTTGTGTTGGTGGATGGTTCGTATTATCTGTTTCGCTGCTTTCATGGTATGCCGCCTTTGTCCAACAGCGCAGGCTTGCCAACCAATGCCATTCGCGGGGTGTTGAATGCGCTCAATAAGCTCATCAATAGCCATAAGCCCACCCACATGGCGGTGGCGTTTGATACGCGCGCGCCGACCTTTCGCCATCAGATGAGCGAGGCTTATAAAGCAAACCGCCCCAGTATGCCCGAGGAGCTTGCTATGCAAATTCCTTATATTCATCGTATGATTGAGGCGATGGGCATTCCTCTTATCAAAATTGATGGCTATGAGGCGGATGATATTATTGGCACGTTGGCGCTGGCGGCGTGTCGCGAGGGACATCGTGTGCTCATTTCCACAGGCGACAAAGACATGGCGCAGCTTGTCAATGAATGCGTGATTTTGGAGGACAGCTTTAAGGGCAAGCTGACCGACACGGCAGGCGTGTTGGAGAAGTTTGGTGTGCGCCCAAACCAAATCATTGATTTTTTGACTTTGATGGGCGATGCCTCCGATGGCATTGCAGGCGTGCCTAAGGTAGGGCAAAAAACCGCCACTGCTTTATTGAACGAATACAATGACATTGACACCATCATTGCCAATGCTGAAAACATCAAAGGCGTGGTGGGCAAAAATATTTTGACACACAAAGACAACATAGCATTTGACAAGCGCTTGGCGACCATCATCACCAATCTTGAGCTGCCTTATGATTGGCAAGCGCTGCGTTTGTCGGCGCAAAATACCGACTGGCAAGCGCTGTATGAGCTGTATGACGAGCTTGAATTTACCAAAGAAATCAAGCAAGCTGGGCAAATGCTGAAGTCCTCTGATGACTCACAAGCCACTCACGATATTCAATCACAAGCCAGTCAATCAATCAGCGAGCCGACCGACAGCACAAAGACGTCTGACGACTTTGCGCCCATCAAGCCGCCAAGCGTGACTGCGCTTGACTATCAAATGCTTACCACCAAGGCGCAGCTTGATGCGCTTGTCAATGCGTTACAAGGTGCAGCGGTTGTTGCCATTGACACAGAAACCACGAGCAAAGACTGGCAGGCAGCCAAGCTTGTTGGCATAAGCCTTAGTATCAAAAGCGGACAGGCGTTTTATATTCCGCTTGCGCACGTGGATGATTTGGGCGCGCGCCTGACTCATCAGTTGGACATGGATGTTGTGCTTGGTGCATTGGCGCCGATTTTGCAAAATACAGCCATTGGCAAAATCGGTCAGCATCTAAAATATGATTGTCACATTCTCAAAAAATACGGCATTGATTTGGTGGGTCATGAGCACAAAAAGCCCACCAAACAGTGGGCAAATCAACAAGACAATTGGGCAATGGACACCATGTTGGCAAGCTATGTCATCAATGCCGCTGCCACGCGCCACAATATGGATGATTTGGCAAAGCATTATTTGGGCATGAGCACCACAAGCTTTGAGGATGTGGCAGGGCGCGGCGCCAAACAAATCACTTTTGACAAAGTGGCGCTACAGACTGCGTGTCAATATGCGTGTGAAGATGCGGATGTGACTTTTAGATTGTATGAAGTGTTTGCCCAGCATTTGGCACAAGACGACTCTGCCAACAAGCTGCTGCATCATCTGGAAATACCGATTGCCAAAATCTTGACACAAATGGAGAGTGTGGGTATTTTGATTCAGCGTAAGTTTTTGGGCGAGCTGTCCATGCGCTTTGAACAAGAGATTCGCCGACTTGAAAACAGCGCCTTTGACATGGCAGAGCAGCCTTTTAATTTGGCAAGTCCAAAACAGCTTGGCGAGATTTTGTTTGACAAACTGGGTTTGACTGGTGGCAAAAAAACCAAGACAGGGCAGTATTCCACCTCAGAGGAAGTGCTCAATCAGCTGGATCATCCGCTGGTGGATGTCGTGCTGTCGCACCGTGCATTATCCAAGCTTAAAAACACCTACACCGATGCACTGGACAAAGTTGCTGATGCCAATAATCGCGTGCACACAAGCTACCATCAGGCGCTCACCACCACAGGGCGGCTGTCGTCATCCGACCCAAATCTACAAAACATTCCCATCAAAAGCGAGCAGGGGCGTCTTATTCGCCAAGCATTTATCGCGCCTAGTGATCATGTGATTTTGGCGGCGGATTATTCGCAAATTGAGCTTCGTTTGATGGCGCATTTTAGCCAAGACGACAGCTTGATTGGTGCTTTTCAAGAGGGGCATGACATTCACAAAATCACCGCTGCTGAGATTTTGGGCAAATCCATTCATGAGGTGAGCGCCGATGAGCGCCGCTCTGCCAAGGCGGTCAATTTTGGCTTGTTGTATGGCATGAGTTCGTTTGGGCTTGCCAAGCAGCTTGGCATCAGTCGTTTTGATGCTACCGAGTACATCAAGCGCTATTTTAATCGCTATCCGACCATTTATGACTATATTGAAAACACCAAAACACAAGCACTAAGCCAAGGCTATGTTGAGACGATTTTGGGGCGCAAAATCTACGCGCCCGATGTCATGAATAAAAACAGAGCCGTCAAAGAGGCGGCACTGCGCGCGGCGGTCAATGCACCGTTGCAGGGCAGTGCTGCTGACATCATTAAGCTTGCCATGATTGCGGTACAAGAGCTGACAAGCAAGTTTCGCGCAACCTTGCTGCTGCAAGTGCATGATGAGCTTGTGTTTGAGGTGCACAAAGACGATGTGGCAACAGCTGCGCCTATGATTCAGCGTGCGATGGAATCGGTGCTGACCGATACCGCCAAAGATTTGGGTTGGCAGGTGTCTTTTGCTGTGCCGCTGCTTGTTGAGATTGGTGTCGGTGCCAATTGGGACGAGGCGCACTAAATGCCAAAGCTTGACATGATGGCAGAAGGCTTGGTTATTTTAAATGACAATCCTGAGCTATTGGACAGACCTGCGCATTTGTCCACTTTGATTAAAAATCTGCCCAATTTGCCAGGCGTGTACAAAATGCTGGGCAAAAATGGCGATATTTTGTATGTTGGCAAGGCAAAATCGCTCAAAAATCGCGTTTCCAGCTATTTTGTCAAACATCACGATCACCCCAAAACAGCTGCTTTGGTGGCAAGAATTTGGGATGTGCAAGTCATTGTGGTGCGCGGTGAAACCGAAGCGCATTTGCTTGAACAAAATCTCATCAAAGAGCATCGCCCGCCTTATAATGTCATGTTGCGCGATGACAAATCTTATTTGTATGTATTTGTTTCTGCGGATAAATTTGCGCGCATTGCGGTCGGTCGCGGTAAGGGTAATCACACAGCAGGGCGATTTTTTGGGCCTTATCCATCTGCGCACAATGCCAAAGAGATTATTTTATTAATCCAAAAAATGTTTCAGCTAAGAACCTGCAAAAACAGTGATTTTGCCACAAGAAAACGCCCTTGTTTGGAGTATCAAATCAAGCGCTGTTCGGCGCCTTGTGTTGGCATGATTGATGAGCATGACTATGAGGCGAGCGTACAAAACGCACTGGCGTTTTTAAAGGGGCAAGCGTCCGATGTCAAAGACGCGCTCATGCACAAAATGCAGACAGCCGCCGAAGCAATGCAGTTTGAGCTTGCGGCGTTTTATCGTGACAGATTGGTCATGATTAATGAAATCCAAGCCAAACAAGCGGTGTATAAAACGCGTGGCGAGGCGGATGTGATGGCAATTGCCAAGCAAGCAGGTGTATTGTGCGTCCATGTGTTGACGGTGCGCAATGGGCAAGTGCTTGGCGGCAAAAATTATTTTGTGGATGATGTGGCGGAGCTGGATGGCAGTTTGGCGGACAGTTTATCGCGCTTTATTATGAGCTTTTATCGTGAGGTGAGTGAGGATGTGCCAAGCGAAATCATTGTCAATCAACAATTGCCCGATGAAGAGGCGATGATGGCAGTGTTGGGACAAGCGGCTGCCAAAAAAGTGGTCATCAAAAATTCGGTGAGGGATTATAGAAAAGAATGGCTGCAAATTGCAATTTTGAACACAAAAAACGCACTGCACGCCAAGCTGTCGGATTATCATGAGCTGCAAAATCGCTTTTTGGCGCTCACATCGGTGTTGTCGCCCATCAGCGCGCGTCCCATTGATCGCATTGAGTGCTTTGACATCAGTCATACGATGGGCGAGGCGACGATTGCCAGCTGTGTGGTGTGCGACAGTGGCGGTATGCGTAAGCGCGATTATCGCCAATACGCCATTCATGGCATTACAGGCGGTGATGATTATGCCGCCATGCAACAAGCATTGATGCGGCGCTACAGCAAGCATGAGCTGCCAGATTTATTGCTGATTGATGGCGGTAAAGGTCAGCTCAATATGGCACATCGCGTGCTTAGTGAGCTTGGTAAAGAAAATCAAGTTTTGCTTGTCGGTGTTGCCAAAGGTGAGGGCAGAAAAGCAGGGCTTGAGGTGTTGCATTTTGTTCATCATGAGCCGTTGGATTTGCCGATGGACAACAAAGCGTTGCATTTGATCATGCACATTCGTGATGAGGCGCACCGCTTTGCCATCACCGCCCACCGCAAAAAACGCGATAAGGCGCGCGGCTCATCCATTTTGGAGGTGATTCCAGGGCTTGGCGCCAAGCGTCGCCGCGATTTGCTTGGGCATTTTGGCGGTATGGCGCAGTTATTGTCCGCCTCTGAAGACGAGATTGCAGGAGTGAAGGGGATTGGCAAAGTATTGGCAAGCACCATTTATAAGACGCTGCATGAGTGATGATGAATGATAATTGGCAATTAAGGCGTGTTAATGAAATGCGCCTTATTTTTTAAGCCGACTTTAAGGCTTGTTTTAAGGCTCATATTTTTTGACTTCATCTTCAATGGTTTTTTTAAGCCATGCTTTTAGATTGTCAGCAAAAACGGCAAGCTCTTGATGGAGTGCTTCTTTTTTTTCTGCCACCAAATTATCCACTTGGCTTTCAAGCTGAGGCAACAAAACAGCCGCTTCTTGTTGTTTTTGGGCATACAGCTGCGCTTTTTGCTGTGCCAAATGCTGTGTTTGCAAGGGTGCTAAGACCTCACCCAAATTGTCGTGCGTAAATTCAAAATCCGCTGAGGTGTCTTCTTGCAATAGCTCAATGATGTCAGACAGTTCTTTGTAAATGGTGTTTTTGATGACAAGTGGGCTACCAAGCCAGCGCGCGTTAAATTCAGCAGAAGGGGTAAAAACAGACATGATAAATTTTCCAAAAAAGTTTATTTTATTGTAAAGGCTTGTACTTATAAAAGCAAGTTGGTCTTTGGGCTAATGTGTCAATTTTGTCAATAATTTCAATGATTAATCCATGTTGTTATTCGGATAATCAAGAAGTAACGCCATTTTTAGGCTTTAAACCGTTTTGTGGGTTGGCGTTGAGCTTGCGAAACCCAACATTTTAAATGATTGATTTTATTTGATTTAAATTTATCAAAAAAATTGTTGGGTGTCATTATTCCACCCAACTCACCTTTCACCCAACTGACAAAAATTCATTTTTTACAAAAAATCAATGAGTTAAATAAAGTTGAGAATGGCGTAAAGTATTATTTACCAAAGCGCGCCTTAAAGGCTTGGCTTTTGACCATTTGCCAATCGTTGTTGTGCCAGATGACAAACAGCGCGGCGATGTGATTGTCATCGGCAAGCTTTAACGCGTCCGTGTAAGGCACGGCAGTCAAGGCAGTCGCCCACCCATCTGCCAAAGAGGTGCTGTCGTGGACGACGGTAACGCTGGGCGCACCATCCGCCACAGGATAAAAGGTGTGTGGATTGATGGTGTGGCTGTAGCGCACACCTTGCCATTCAAGACCGTTGCGGTAATTGCCACTTGTGGCAAGGTGTGCGCTGTGCACAGGCAGGGCGATGAGCAGCTCTCGGTTGGTGGTGGTGCTGTTGGTTTGTGGTTTGTCAATGGCGATTTGCCAAGCTTGTCCTTGTGGATTGTTGCCAAAGGTTGCAATTTCACCGCCGATTTCCACCATGTAGTCGGTGATTTTAAAATCGTTTTTGAGCGTATTGGCAATCACATCCACCGCATAGCCTTTGGCAATGGCAGAAAAATCAAGTCCAACGCCATCTGCGGTTTTGTGAATGCGATTGTCTTGCAAGACAACTTTATCAAGCCCAATCATCTGCTGTACTGCGGCGACTTCTTGCTTGGTGGGCGGTGATTGCAAGCGCTCAATGGTCAAATCACGCCCAAAGCCCCACAAATCCACCAAAGGCTTGACGGTCGGATCAAAAGCGCCTTTGGAGGCGCTAAAAATCTGCTGGCTGTCGCGCAAGACCTGCACAAAATCATCATCAATGACAACAGGCGTGTCTTTGGGCGCGCGATTAAACGCCATGATGGTAGCACTATCGTCATAGGTGGACATGCTTTTGTTGATGTCCAAAAGCTTTTGGTCAATTTTGCTTTGAATGGTGCTTAAGTTGTTTTGGTTGGTGGACAAAGTGATGTGATAGCTTGTCCCCATGGTCTTTCCAGAGATTTTTTGATAAGTGCTTTGAGGATTGATGGCTTGGTTGGGTGCGTTTGTGTTTGCTGTGGCTTGGTTGGTGTTGTAGTGGCGCAGCAGCAAAACTATGCAAACGCTCAGCGCGCCGATGATGATGAGTTTGATCAGATGGCGCATGGGCTTTGATGGGGTGTTTGTCATAAGATTGGGTAAATGTGTTATAATTGAGCATTATTTTATCACAATTTGGGCGGATTATGACAATTGAGCTGATACTGAGTCTGTGTTTGGGCATTGCTTTGGCGGCAAGTTCGGGGTTTAGGGTATTTGTGCCATTATTTGCCATGTCAATTGCCAGTTATTTTGGGGTTTTGCCTTTGTCTGACAACTGGCTGTGGCTCGGCAGTACAACGGCGCTGGTGATTTTGGGTGCAGCAAGCATTGCGGAGTCGTTGAGCTATCTGATACCGTTTGTGGACAATTTGTTGGATACAATCGCAGTGCCCTTGGCAGGCTTGGCAGGTACCATTGCAATGGCGGCAAGCTTGACGGATATGTCGCCTGCCATGACGTGGGCGCTTGCCATCATTGCAGGCGGTGGCGCTGGCATGGCAATCAAAACCACGACCGCAGGCACCAGAGCCGCCTCCAGTGTGGCAACGGTCGGCACAGCCAATCCTGCCATTGCGATGGCGGAGACAGGCGCGGCGGTGGGCTTATCGGCATTGGCGATTTTTTCACCCATCATTGCGCTTGTTGCGCTGGTGATTGGTTTGGTTGGGCTGATTTGGCTCATCATCATGCTCAAAAAACGCTTACAAGCGAACAGGGCGCGCACAGATGCGCCAAATTCTGATTTGTCGCTATGATGTCAAAAAGATATGCTCGCCAACTCTAACTTGCTACAACTTGCTATAAAATGTGAGGTGCATATTGCGTGCTGTTTAAATCAAAGCGCTTTAATCATGCATAGCACGCACCTGATGTTAAAAAGCAATGTTTGCATTATTCTCAAGCTTTAAACCGTTTTTGTAGGCTCATGTTGAGCTTGCAAAGCCCAACATAAAATACATCCAAAAAACCCAGCATTACGAAAGATTTATAATGTTGGGTTTCGTGGTTTCGCGCAAATTACTTTTGTTCAACATTTGCTTGTTTTTCAATCCCAAACAAACTTGACTTATTACGATAAATAATTATTATATATAGAATTTTTTTAATCATTATGCTTTATGGAAATACCAAAAATGTCAGAGCAATCAATCAATCAATCAAATATTTCAGATAAAAGAACGTTGGAACTTCGTTCACTTTTTAATAAAAAACTTATGGAAAATTTTAAAAAAAATAACACTAGGCACCTTGATTTATCTCTTATTTGGAAAGAAACTAATGATTTACAAGAGCTTTACGAACAACTTAACGATTTAAAAAAATGTCTTGATAGCTTTCGTCCATTATCTGAAAATGAAGTAGAAATGTTAAATGATTATTTTGACATTGAATATACATATCACAGCAATAAGATTGAAGGTAATACATTAACAAAGAATGAAACTAATCTTATTATTAACAAAGGAATAACAGTAAGTGGAAAGTCACTTATTGAACATTTTGAAGCAGTCAATCACAAAGAAGCGATTGATTATATTAGAGAACTGGTAGAAAATAATTCTGATTTTTCAAAAATGGATTTATTAAATATACATCAGCTTATTTTGAAATCAATCAAACCAAAAGATGCTGGAAGATATAGAATGCAAGATGTTGAAATTACAGGAAGCAGGCATACACCGCCACCACATTTTTTAGTAAATGATTTGATGGAAGAATATTTTAGATTTTATGAAGAAAATAAAAACAGTATGCACCCTGTTGAATTATCAGCAGAAATGCACGAAAAATTAGTAACCATACACCCATTTATAGATGGAAACGGAAGAACTTCAAGACTTGTTATGAATATTATTCTTTTAAAAAATGGCTATCCTATTACCATTATAGATAGCGAAGAAAAACATAGACAAGAATATTATGATAGCCTTGAATTAGCACAGATGGGTGAAGATACAAATAAACAAAGGTTCAAAGTACTGGTTGCAAATAAAGTAAAAGATATGATGTTTAAGTATATTAACCTATTATCTTCAAACAATGAAGAAGACAGACTAACAAAAGGTGGTTATTTCTTTGAAAGAATTAAAGAAATGTTATAATAAAATAAAAAATTTTATTTAATCAAACAATTTTGTACAATGTTCAATAATGAAATTTAATATACAAAAGTTTCAAACGTTGGGTGTCATTCTTCCACCCAACCTACATTGTTGATTTTATTGAAAAAATTTTACCATAATGCCGTAGGCTCATGTTAAGCTTGCAAAACCCAACATAAAATACATCCAATTTCAAGTTTTTAGGTATGACAATTTAACAAAAATAACCACATCAAAAACCACATCACCCAAAACCTTGCGTGATGTGGTTTTTTTGGTAGGCTTAGCCAAACGATTCACCCAAAATCACACCGCCGTCATTTTTGGTAATCATCACTGTTGCCGAGCGTGGTGTACGTCCACCTGCAACCGCACCCCATGAGCCTTCGGGGTGTTGGATATTGATGAATAAGGTCTTAAAATCAGGCGTCAAGGTAATGCCTGTCACCTCACAGCCTTTGGGTCCAACAAAGAATCGTCTAAGCGTATCCTCACTCATCACTGCCCCACGATGAGTGATTTGATTGGCGGTTGTGGTGATGGTGTCGCCATCGCCCACTTTGCCAGGCAAGGCGGCTAATAGCATACAGTTGGTCGTATCGGTATAAGCCCCATCGTCGGTCTGAATCCACAGCACACCGCGTGGGTCAAAAAACAAGCCGTCTGGCGAGGACAAATCATTGCTTGCGGTGAGTGCCGATAGATTTTGGCGTGGCATGGTGCTTGGTGCGGCAAATAAATAAATATCCCATTCAAATTGCAATGCACGGTGGTCGTTGCCTGCCTCTTTAAAGCGGATGATATGTCCGTGACTGTTGCCTTTGTTGGCGGTATTGTCAATGTGGGTGTCGCCTTGTCCGTCATAGTTGCGTGGGTTGGCGGCGTTGAGTTCGTGAGTACTGCCACGTTTTGAGTTGTTGGTCAAGGTAACATAAATCTCGTTGGTAACAGGGCTGACCGATACCCATTCTGGTCTGTCCATTTTGGTGGCACCGACCACATCACCTGCAATGCGAGCATGAATCAGCACATCCGCTTGGTCGCTAAATGGGTAGGTGGCGTTGGTATTGTCCAAGCCATTTTTGCCATAGCTTAATTCACGCCATTCGCCTGTGCCATCTTCATGAAAGACAGCAACGTACAGCGTGCCTTCGTTCATGTATTTATCACCTGCTGCCAAGCCTTTGCCGATGTCGCTGTCTTGCCACAGTGCCTTTGAAACAAATTTGTAAATATACTCACCGCGTGCGTCATCACCCATATAAAAGACAATGGGCTTACCTGCACGAGCAGGGGCAAAGGCACAGTTTTCATGAGCAAATCTGCCCAAATTGGTGCGTTTGACAGCCGTTTCGCTTGGGTTAAATGGGTCAATTTCAACAATATAACCAAAGCTGTTAAAGGCATGGCGATAGTCTTCGTTTGGGGTACTGGCAGTTGCGGTGGCATTCCAGCGTGCAAATTCATCGGTGATTTTTTCTTCTGTAGCGTTTGGGGTATGCCACAAATATTCATCGCCCAAGCTGTTTTGTTTTAAGCCATAGCGTGCCAATGCAAAATCAGCTTTGTCGCCAATAATTGCCTTGTCTTCGCCTCTGGCAAACACGTTTAAAAAATTCTCTTCGGTGGTCAAATAAGTCCCCCAAGGCGATAAGCCTGCACCGCATTCATTGTTGATACCAAAGGTGTTCATACCCGTGGTATCAAACTTGGTGCGTACGAGCGGATGCCCTGCTGCCGCACCAGACAAGCGAGTTTTGCTTAGACTGTGATAGCGTTTATTAAAGCGTGAATCTTTAACCATTTCATAGCCTTGACCATTGGCACGTCTTTTGAGCTCAACCACCGACACGCCATGACAATACATATCACGGCGGACATCGGTGGCTAGGCGTATTTCTTGAAAGAGCTTGGGGGCATTGGGCTGTTTTGTTACAGAAAAGCCGTGTTTATTGGTCGCCATATTGCTCACCGTAGGGTGCAAGGTGGCGTTGGTGTATTCGTGGTTCATGACAAGCAAGGCACGATCGGATTGATTGGGGTCGTATTTGCCATTGGTCATGCCAAAAAACCACATACCATCGTGATTATCGCCCATGCGATAGGCAAAGGATTCACCGACGGTCATGCGGTCGTCACGAAAGTCCTCAAGACCGCTGATGAGTGGTGTGCCCAAATGCAAAATCGGCTCGGCAGTGTAGCCGTCTGCCACCAAGATGTCTTCGGCGGTGGAATGGGGAACAGGTGTAAATTTTAATGCACTTGGACGTTTGATAAGCTCTGATTGTTGGCTTGCAGTGCGTTGTGTGGTGTTGGCACAGCCTGTAAGACCAAACTGCCCAAAAAACACCAAAGTGGTCAGCCCTGCACCGCCTTTGAGCACGTTACGGCGTGATAACTGTCTGTCAATCAAAGTGGCAAATTCAGGGTTGTTGGAGGTGTTGGAATCTTCTACAAATTCAGGAACATCTAATTTGTGGGTGTCTTGTATGCTGGGTGTCATAACTATGCCTTTGCTGATTTGAAAGTTAGCTGTTTGAAAGTTAGCTGATGTGAAGTTTGCGTTATCATAGCGACTTGTCATGACAAAACTGTGAATAATTGATGACAGTTTTGTGACAATGCTGGGATTTATGATGCGATTTTTCTAAATTTCACCCAAATTGAAATATCAATACGCCCTAAGATAATTGTTTGCTAACCTCCAACAAAAACTCCACCATACTTCGCACCACAGGCACCGCCCCACGGTTTTTGTAATACACCACAGACAACGGCACGCTGTCGGTCTGCCACTCGGGCAACAGTTGCACCCAGTCTGGGCGAATCATATTATCAAAGCATGGCAACAGCCCAATGCCCAAGCCCTCACCCACCATCTGCCCAATCAGATTAAAATCATTGCAATCAAGCCGATATTGCCCGGCGACACGCACTTGGTGATGGTCACAAGTAAACAGCCATTCAGGGCCATCGTATTTGTGCAGTAGCGTATGTCCGTACAGTTCATGCGGACTATTTGGCGTGCCGTGCTCTTGCAGGTATTCTTTGGAAGCAAATAAGCCAAGCTTAATATCAAACAGCCTGCGAGCCACCACATTATCATTATCAGCACTGCCGATTCTTAGGGCGATATCAATGCCATCTTGAATCATATTGACCTTGCGATTATCAATCTGTACTTGCAAATTGACATCCGGATAACGGCGAAAATACTCAGGCAAATGGTGCATCAAAAAGCCCCTGCCCACTTCGGTAGAAACCGATAGTCGCAGTAATCCACTAGGCTCGTGCAAATTATCTTGAATATCATCAATGGCGATTTGAGCAAGGCGAAGCATTTCGGTGGCATTGTGCAAAAACCGCACGCCCAATTCATTAAGCACAATGCCACGCCGCCCCCTGTCCATGAGTGTCGTGCCAAGGCTATTTTCAAGCTCGGTCAGATGGCGACTGATGTGCGATTTTGGAATGTTGAGCAGTTCGGACGCCCGAGTTA
The DNA here is from genome assembly GCA_041811915.1 of Moraxella sp. Lineage (GTDB taxonomy): Bacteria > Pseudomonadota > Gammaproteobacteria > Pseudomonadales > Moraxellaceae > Moraxella. The sequence continues at coordinate 19,995 of JBGXSA010000080.1, forward strand.
AACTGCCTGCTTGGACGACCGAGACAAACAGCTTAATGTCGTTTAGATCCACTTTTTTGATTGATTTTGAAGTTGGCATGATACCAAGTACCTGTGATTGATTTTAAATAGCGAAACAGCGATTTATGATTGATATTTATAAATGAATACCAAAAATTATCCATAAAAAATAATCATCATAAATATCATCATCAGCATCCAAGTCGGATAAATTTGCTCAATAGCCGATGCTTACTTAGTTTTGATATAAAATAACTATAATATTCGCCAAAACTGTCATTAGCCACTGTCAAATATTATCGTTCCAATAAAGGAACTTTATGTTGTTATTTTAATACTTATTCTATTTTTTGCAACCTGTATAATACGCACTCAAGGAAAGACTTTCTGAAACCCTGAAAATTTATCATTTTTAATTAGGAAAATACCATGTCAAAACCTTATGTTCGTCTAGACAAAAATAACGCCGCCATGCTTTTGGTGGATCATCAAACTGGTCTTTTATCACTGGTGCGTGATATTGACCCAGACAAATTTAAAAACAATGTGCTTGCCACCGCTGATTTGGCAAAATATTTTGGCTTGCCAACCATCTTGACCACATCATTTGAAGACGGTCCAAACGGTCCGCTTGTACCAGAGCTAAAAGAAATTTTCCCAGATGCACCATATATCGCTCGTCCAGGTCAAATTAATGCGTGGGATAATGAAGAGTTTTTGGCAGCGGTTAAAGCCACTGGCAAAAAACAATTGATTATCGCAGGTGTTGTTACTGAAGTCTGTGTGGCATTCCCTGCATTGTCAGCGATTGAAGCAGGCTATGATGTCTTTGTCATCACTGATGCGTCAGGCACATTCAATCAAATCACTCGTGATGCGGCATGGGATCGCATGAGCCAAGCAGGTGTTCAGCTGATGTCATGGTTTGGTGCAGCGGCAGAATTACACCGTGACTGGCGTAATGA